>NZ_CP022336.1:1545000-2189908 GCF_002218195.1 Sphingorhabdus sp. SMR4y
GGGCACAGGTCGGAGGAATTGGAAGATTTGGAAGCATCTTTATTGCCCTATACGCAAATCTGCGACGGCAATGCCGACTGCACCGCGAGCTTTGAAACCTATCTGGAAGACGCGGTCGATTTGCGCAGCTGTCCGGGCGAAGGGGAACTGCCGGTGGCAGATATTATCAAAGCGCTGCCGCCAGATATCCCACTCAGTCTTGAAGTCCGTTCCAAGGCCTATCGGGATCGCTTTTCCGATGCGACCGACCGCGCGACGGCGTTGCGTAGAGCGAGTCTGGCCTATCTGACGCAGAACGGCATTGCCCTGTCCTAGCGGCACACTCTAGGCCGACTGGATATAATCCCGCATCGCCGCGGCTTCGCTTTCGATCTTGTCGATCCGGTATTTGACCAGGTCACCGATCGAGACAAAGCCGACCAGCTTGCCCTCCTCGACCACCGGAAGATGGCGAATCCGCCGTCGGGTCATCAGCGACAGCGCGCCGATGACGCTCTTCGTCCGCTCGACCGAGATCACATCCGCTGTCATCACATCACGAACCGCAAGGTCCATCGCGTCATGACCATATTTGCGGAGACAGTGAAGGACATCACGCTCCGAGAATATACCCGCCACATGGTCGCCATCCAGCACCGGCAGCGCGCCAATGCCTTTTTCGGCCAGAATCTCCACGGCCTGCGAGACCGACATGTCGGCGGTGCAACTATATATTTCGCCGCTGCGTCCCTGCAAAATCGAATTTATGGTCATTGCGCCTCTCCTCGGTTCTGATTCTGTTTCCAACATGTCTGTAACATATTTTTGAATGTGATTGCGCTTGATGGTAACAGGATTCCCGTTCAATGCACTGAAAACCACCGGAGTCCCCCCCTTGCCCCAGCATTCCCGCCTCGACGATCCGCAATATGCCAGCTTTGCATGGGCCCGATATTGGCGACTGATGCGCGGCATGGCGATATTCACCCTGATCTGCGTCGCCGTGTCTCTCGGGATCCTGTTCTATCTGCACGGTTTCGTATCAATCCACATGTATCTTGCCACGGCAGCCGGCATTGCCTTTGCGCTGATGCTGATGGCTGGCCTGATGGGGCTGGTGTTTCTTTCAAGCGGCACCGGCCATGACGAATCGATCGATGACCCCGTATCAAAGGATATTTCCCCCGATGAGCAAGGATGACCTGAACGCACTGGCGAAGATGCAGCCGGTATTGCGAGTTGCCCCGCAACCCCGCGATCTGAACAATAATGGCCATATATTCGGCGGCTGGGTGCTCTCGCAAATGGATATCGCCGGCGGGATTATGGCAGCGCGCGTAGCGCAGGGCTCAACCGCCACCGTAGCGATCGAAGCAATGGAATTTATCGCCCCCATCCTGACCCGCGACCTGATTTCCGTCTATGCCCGGGTGGAGCGAATCGGCAGGACATCGGTCGCGATCCGGCTGGACGTGATCGCGTCGCGCAATCTTGGTGAAGAGCGCGTGCCGGTTACCAGCGGCCTGTTCACCTTTGTCGCACTGGACGAGAATCACAATCCGCGCGTGATCCCTGAAACGTCCAGAGAGAAATATCTCGGCTAGGGGCTATTTACGCCGCTCGACCCGATAGGTCAGCACCCGCTCACTGCTGGGCGGCACGGTGACCTTCCAGATATCCGTACCATCCTTGCGCGTCAGCTTGTGACTGGTCTTCCTGAACCGCTCGCTATCGCTGCGGAGCAATTTGATTTCCACCTGCGCGGCAGACTGGGAAGCATTAGTCAGGGTGAGTCGCATGTCGCGCGCGTGTTTTTTCCCGTCATCGACCTGCGCCAATTGCTCCAGTGCAGCCCTCACCTGCTCGCTCGCCCCGATGGCAACTTCAACTTTCTCGTCCACCGCCTTGTCATCAATACTGCCCTCGCCGAGCCACATCCTTATGCCGTCGACATCCCGGAAGGCGACCAACTGTCCAGCTGGCAGCGGCACGCCCAGCCCGTCCCGTTTCCGGTTCTGGAAGCGCAGCACAATCGCCATCGGTCGGGCCGGCAGGGCATTGGTTGCCCGGATCGTGCTTTCGTAAATCTGCAGGAAGGGAATGGCCGATTTCTCCAGAAACGCGATCTGCTTCTGACTTTGCGCCGCCACCGTGACCGGCACCGGGATACGGTAGAGCTTGAGATCACCGAGATCTTCCTGCTCCGCCATCATCTTGCGCGCGGTGACCGTTATACTGTCCGCCGCCATAGACATCATCATCGGGGCTGGTGCGGGGGGAGGCGGAACAGCGCCAAGAGCTTCGCGTCGCTGCACATATTGCGCGATGATATCGCTGCTCGTCCCGTCCGGCCAGCAAGCCAGGTTCACGCTACCGCCAGACGCCCGGGCTATAGTATCGCGCCCTTTGTTGGGCTGCCCGGCAACGGTCTGGGTCTGCGCCTGCACAAAGGATGTTTCATCACCATTGGCCAACGTCAGCCAGGAAAAGAGGTTCAGGTTCGAACCGTCATCAGAAATATCGGCGACATAATTGGCCTGCCAGTCGAATCCGGTTGCCAGATAGGACAAGGTCACCGTCGCACGGGTTGCTGCTTTCACCCGGCTTTTTACTGACAATGTGGGTTTGGCCGAAAGCCCTCCCGGGATCGCCGGATAGACAATGGCTTCGTTCAACCCGGTACATTGTAAAGCCTCGAATCCATCTGCCGTCTGGATCACCACCCCGCCGCTGGCATCGGTCCGGATCGTTGCATCGAATGTTTCCGTTTCACCGGTTGCCCCGCTGGTCCGCCGGATCGTAACACCCTGCCCCAGATATCCGTTGAGCAATGCCCACGGTGAAAGCAGCGCCGCATCCCGGTTCTTTTCGATAATATCATCAGGCAAGCCCGTCACAATTGCCGATTGCGGAATGATCCCGCCTGCGACGCCTTCAAACCGCAAATCCACCTCGCCTTCGGGCAGATCAATCGTCCGCTGTTCGGTAATCAGGGCATAGCCGCCAAGATAGCGCGATTTCATCGCGATTTGCGACGCGCGGTTCGGGCTTCGGTAAACCGTGACAGAGACCGATTCCGGTCGTTGGGACGTCACAACCTGACCCACAAGACCGGATTGCGCCTCGGCGGGGGCCGATAGCGCAAGGATCAGGAACGCGAGAAGCGTCCGTCGCGCCATATCAGAACCGGGTCTCGAAGACCGCCGTGACTGTCGTCCGGCCGTTGGCGGGAACGGGTACCTTCCAGACCACCGAATCCGATGATCGCCGCTTGCTGGTCATGCTCTCGCTGACGATGCGGGTGTCATCCCAGTAAAAATCGAGACCGTTCTGGATTAGCGACACGGTGACCGCATCCGGTCGCGCGTTGCTCAGCTCGTAGCTCATGCTGGTGCGCCATTTCGACGATGACAGGCGCCGGCGTTCGGCCACGGTCGCTTTCACCTTGACATCAAATGCCTCGCCCGTTTTCAGCCCCAGTTCCGACCCCATCGGCGTATGGCCGATATTGTTTTCACCGATAAATTGCGGCTGGCCAGCGGCATCCTTCATATAGACCCGGACGGTGCCGGCGGGCAGCGCATCGCCCAGTCCACCATCGCTGGAAGAACTGAATTCCAGCACCGTATCCACGCTTTGCGGTTCGTCCTGGGACCCAAGCCAGCGATTGGAATATTCATAGCTTTTCTGTGCCGAAGCGCCGGTCACGTCCAGAAAACTGACTTGCTTGGTCTGGGCATTGGCAATGGTCGTGCGCGCCGCCAGCGGATAAAGATAGAAGTCACCCAACGATTCCCGGTCGACCGATTCAATGCCGACGCCGCGGATGTTGTTCCGCGACGCATAATTGCTTCGACCATTCACATTTGGCGTTCCGGCAACCAACAGGGTTTTGGCATTGTCGAAGGTCGTACCGGTAGTGTTGGTCAGCGTAACCCAGCCCTGCACGTCCATTTTGCCGGCTTTCTCGTCGAACAGGGCCACATAGTCGGCCTTCCAACCCAGACCCGAAGTCAGATAGCTGAGTTGGGCGGGACGGTTGCCTGCGCGGGAACTGTTCAGGGTCACCGACAGGGTTGGCCGGGCCCGCAAATTATCGGGGACTTTGTCAAAAATCACCCGCGTCGGCAGGCGGTCATCACGCAGCACTTCGATCCGGCTGCCGATTTGCAAGACAACGCCGCCATTGGCGGCCAGCACCTTTGCCCGTTCGCGGCTCTCGGATCCGGTAGCGGGGTTGATCCGCACAATCGTTATTGTTTCGCCCACCGCCTTCTCCATCAGCTTCGATGGAGACAGCAGATCATAATCGAAATTCTGTTCGACAATGCCAGTATTGGGAGCGGTAAAGCTGACCGTCTCGGCCCGGATCTGTCCGGAAACGCCGGGAAAGTCCTGAACCGATCTGCCGGCGGGAATGTCCAATTGCCGGACATCCTGCACCAGCGCCAGATTGTTGTTGTAGATCGTAACCGAGACCTCACCCTGCCCCGAAGACTGGCCGAGTGCCGGCGACGTTGTTGTCGCCAAGAACAATCCCGCAAGAACAAAAGGTCGCATATTGTCTCTCCCCTATCGAAACGCGATGCTAACGCATTGAAAATGAACCTCGTCTAAATGTCTATTGCGCCGGCCCGGCGCTGTCGGTCGGGGCTAGCCAGCGAAAGCGTGTGCCAGCGTCCGAAATGCCTCTGTCGAACTCTTCGGCGACGACGATATTCCTGGCCATCAGGGCCTCCCTTGCCACAGCCCTGTCCGGAGCGGTCCCGCTCATCCCCAATGGCAGGCCGATCCGCTCGGATGCCCAGATGATCACATCAAGATTATCGCCCGAGGCAGGGTCCACTGCACCATTTGCAATCCTGACCACCGGCAGCGCGATGGCCGGCGGCTGCAGCCTGATGATCCATCCCTTTGCAGCCGACGCAACCCGTTGCTCGAGGGCCCGATAGGATGCGAGTGTCGCCCCCGGCAATGGCTTGGCAACAACGACGGCGCGCCGCTTGTTGCTGTCCAGCGTTACATCATCGACCGACACCCCGGCGATGAGAGCGAGATTCTCCCGCAATCGAGTCACCTGGATCTCGGCCTCCCGGGCCTGCGCCTGGGTTTTTGCAGCAGCCAGTTCCGCCGACCGTGCGTCTTCACCGGTTTCCACCTTGAACTGGTCGACATTGACCGTGATCGACCGCCCCAGAGACCGGCTCAAGACCCGCGAGCTCTGTTCGGCTGCTCCGGCAATGATTGTCGGCGTGAAAACCGTGGCATTGACGGTGATCGGGTCGGCAGCGAAATCAATCTCGATCTGCGATACGCTCGCCCGCTTGCCGAACTGGTCCTTGATATATCCGTTGGCGGAGCGCGAGACATTCGCCTCCCAGGCGATTTGGCGCAGCGAAAGGCCCAGCGGGATCGCCAGCGCGATGAAAACCACCACCATGGCAGCGATCTGGAACTGCGATTGCCGTTCGGACAAATAGGACCGAAAGCCGTAAAGCCAGGCCATGGCAGTCGCGGTCAGCGCAATCGTCATCAGGTTGGTGAAGAAAAGCAGCAACGAGCCGCCAAAGACAGCCCAGTTGAAGGTTGCCAGCCCGAAACCGACAACCGCTAGAGGCGGCATCAGGGCGGTGGCGATCGCAACGCCGACGATCGTCCCCATTCTCCCGCGGATCATCGCATAAGCACCAGCCAGCGCGGAGAAAAGCGCGACGAGCAGATCGAACAAATTGGGCCGTGTGCGAGCTGCAATTTCGGCGGTAACCGTTTGTAGCGGCGACAGAGTCACCACCAGTCCGGCAAACAGGATCGAGATGATGCTTCCCAACACGATTGCCTTGCCGCTTTCCCGCAACCAGGCAGAATCGCCGACGGCGAGCGCAAAGCCCGCCCCCATGATTGGCCCCATTAACGGTGAAAGCAGCATGGCGCCGATGACGACAGCCGGAGACGATAGCAGCAAGCCCAATATGGCAATGCCGGCCGACATCGAAGTCATGAAAGCGAAATGAGGCGTAAAACCGCTGTCCTCCCGGACCTTGTCGATCACTGCCTGCTGCTCGACATCGGCGCGGACGACCATTCGCCACCAGCGACGAAACAGGCGAATGCTCCCGGTAACCGGATCCAGCAGACCGGATGAGGACTTGGGTTTCAAAGCTTCCGGACCTGCCGCATTTGCCTGATTGTCTGTCATAGCGTTACTTTAGCCGCGAAAAATGATGACGAATAGTCAAAGATGATCTCGGGGGTAATTGAAAAATGAAGTGTTTCGTCTTTTATCAGAGAACTGTATCGCCTATATAGATCACTGCGGCTATCATGCCACGCCAGGAACTCTTGGGAGGAGCCGTCCTATGCCACGTCCCGAAACCGACATTGCCGCCACGCGGGCAAAGATCATTGCCGCCGCCGACAAGATGATCGAGGAAAGAGGCGCGATCAGCTTCACGATGAGTGATCTGGCGACCGCGGTCGGCATGTCACCCTCCAACCTCTACCGCTTTTTCGAGAACAAGGATGCGCTGGCAGAAGCCATGGCGGGAGAATGGTTCGCCGAATTGCTTGCCATCATGGAAGAGCTGGTGTCTGCCGACATGCCGGTGGAAGAGAAACTCTACCAGTTTTTCGCCAGACGTGTCGTCATCAAACGGGCGCGTTACGAGGACGATCCCGAACTTTTCGAATCCTATATGGAACTCGGTGACGAGCATTTTGACGTGATCAAGGGCTATGTCGATCTGGCCGATCATTATATGGCCTCGATTCTCGCCGAGGCCATGGAAAAGGGTTATTTCAAGGGTCTGGATCTCGACAGCGTCGTGTCACTGGTCAACACCATGATGCAGCCTTTCTGCAATCCCAAGCTGATGATGCAGATGATGCATCTCGCTACCGAAGAGCGGCTGAGAATCGTGATCAACACGATCCTGAGCGGCCTGCATGCGCACAACAACACCGCCAGCACCAAGCCGGAGCTCTTTGTCGCCAGCTAGGCCTCTTTTGCCAGCCACTGTTTCATCATTGCCGGCGGCGGTGACGGGATCATCTCACGCTCGTCGAGTGCCGCCAGAGCGCGCTCGCGGTCAGCATCGGTAAACGAGCCGGTGGTCAGGCAGAATTCCACCATATTGCCATTGGGATCGCGGGTGTAGACCGAGTGGCACCAATTGTGGTCGATCTCCAGCACATCGAGACCGGCGGCGTTCCATTTCTCGCGCCAGGCAATAAGCTCCTCTGCCGTATCGACGGCAAAACTATAATGGTTCGTACCCTGCGGCGTTCCGGCCGCCTTGTTGAGATCGAAAGAATATCCCGCTTCGTCCGGCGTGTCCTTGAGCTCCCAGAAAGCTATGAACCGGCTGTCGTCGCCGTCCATCCGGTAAAAGAAATGCTTGCCCCAGCCGCCGCCCATGACCGGTGCGATCTCGACCTTGACCAGTTCGAACCCCATTACGCCTTCGTAAAATGCGTGGATGGCTTTCATGTCCTTCGCCGCCAGTGCCAGGTGATGATAGCTCATTGATCCGCCCCCGTCCGCTTGTCGACCATGCCCATGACATCGGCAGTCGCGCCATCCGGTGCGGGCACTTCGACAACGCGCTCCGGGACGTCGTCAAATTCCAGTTTCAGCGCCCGGCTCATCACTGCGTGCATCATATAGGTGCAGGTGATGTAGGTGAGTTCGAGTATCTCCACTTCGCTCAGATATTTTTTCAGCGCGGCGAAGACACCGTCGGACACCCTGCCCCGCTCGAGCACCAGACAATCGGCATAGGCCAGCACCGCCCGCTCGACATCGTCGAAGCAATCGGCCACCTGCCAGTGGGGAATGGCCCGAACCTGCTCCTCAGAATAGCCTTCGAAGCGCATCGCCTTGCTGTGCTGGGAATAGACAAATTGCGATCCCACCGCATAGCCGGCACGAATCTGGCCGAGTTCGCGCAATTTGGGGTCGAGTTTGCGACTGGACGATCGGTAGAAACCGAAACCCTCGCTGGTATGTTTGAAAGCGTCGGGGACCTGCGCGAAGACGGTCCACCAGTTGCCCGGCGTGCCGGTTGCGGTGCCGGGTTCTGCCACCGGATCGCGATCGCCAAACAGGATGTTATAGAGACCGAGGACATAGTCATCGGTCACCTCGGACCGGGGAATTTCGCGCAGTCGGGGCATAGAGTCTCTCTCCTATGCCCCGACTATGCACAATTTGATGCGACTGACTAGCTCGCGAGATTTCTCAGCACATAATGCAGTATGCCGCCATTGAGGAAATATTCCATTTCATTGGCGGTATCGATCCGGCAGATCGTCTGGAAGGTCGAGGTTGTGCCGTCGGCGCGGGTCATTTCGACTTCGACTTCCTGCAACGGCTTCAGCGTTGCGACGCCCTTGATCGTGAAGCTCTCGCTGCCATCGAGGCTGAGGAGTTCGCGATCAAAACCCTCGGCGAACTGCAAGGGAAGAACGCCCATGCCGACGAGGTTCGAACGGTGGATCCGCTCGTAGCTTTCGACGATGACAGCGCGAACGCCGAGCAGGTTGGTGCCCTTCGCCGCCCAGTCGCGGGAGGAACCGGTGCCGTACTGCTCACCGCCGATGACGACCAATGGCGTGCCGTCGGCCTTGTGCTTCATCGCGGCGTCGTAGATCGGCATGACCTGGCCGTTATATTTGGTGTAACCGCCTTCTTTTCCGTCGGCCATTTCGTTTTTGATTCTGATGTTGGCGAAAGTGCCTCTCATCATGACTTCGTGGTTGCCGCGGCGGGAGCCGTATGAATTGAAGTCCTGCTTGCTAACCTGATGATTTTTCAGATATTCTCCAGCAGGGCTGTCCTCCTTGATCGCGCCGGCTGGCGAGATGTGGTCGGTGGTAATGCTGTCACCGAGCAGCGCCAGCGTCTTCGCCTCGATGATATCGCCGACCGGTTCGGGCGTCATCGTCATGCCTTCAAAATAAGGCGGATTGGCAACATAGGTCGAGCCCGCGCGCCATTGATAGGTGTCGCCGCCGGTGACGTCGATATCCTGCCAGGCCGCGTCGCCCTTGTAGACATCGGCATAGCGGCTCATGAACATCTCGCGGTTGACCGCCCCGCCCATCGCTGCGTTGACCTCGGCATTGGTCGGCCAGATGTCCTTGAGGAACACGTCCTCGCCGTCCTTGCCCTGGCCGATCGGCGTTTCATACATGTCGAGACGCACCGTGCCCTTCAGCGCATAGGCGACAACCAGCGGCGGCGAAGCGAGATAATTGGCCTGCACGTCCTGCGACACCCGGCCCTCGAAATTGCGGTTGCCCGACAGCACCGACGCGGCGACAATGCCATTGTCGTTGATCGCCTTGCTGATCGGCGCCGGCAGCGGACCGCTATTACCGATACAGGTGGTGCAGCCATAGCCGACCAGGTTGAAGCCGAGATAGTCCAGATCATCCTGCAATCCCGCCTTGTTGAGATAGTCGGTCACCACCTGCGATCCCGGCGCCAGCGAGCTTTTCACCCATGGCTTGCGCTGCAGACCCTTTTCGCGCGCCTTTTTCGCGACCAGACCGGCGGCGATCAGCACGCTCGGGTTGGAGGTGTTGGTGCAGGAGGTAATCGCGGCAATCGCGACATCGCCATGGGCAAAGCCATGATCGCTGCCCTCGACATCGACCCGCTTGCCGTCATCCTCGACCCCGAAGACCTTCTGCAGGTCGCGGTTGAACTCTTCGTCCAGCTCACTCATCGACACGCGCTGCTGCGGCAGTTTCGGTCCGGAGAGCGACGGCACGACGCTGCTGATGTCGAGCTCCAGCGTCTTGGTGTAGATCGCGTCCTTGGTGGTCTCGTCATAGCGCCAGAAGCCTTGCTCCCGCGCATAGGCTTCGGTCAGCGCGATCTCGTCGGCGCTGCGGCCGGTCAGCTCGAGATATTCCAGCGTCTTTTCGTCGATCGGGAAATAGCCGCAGGTCGCGCCATATTCCGGCGCCATATTGGCAATGGTCGCGCGATCGGCGAGCGACAGTTCCTTCAGGCCCGGACCGTAAAATTCGACAAAGCTGCCGACCACGCCGACTTCGCGCAGCATCTGCACGCAGGTCAGCACCAGATCGGTCGCGGTAATGCCCTCGGCCAGCTTGCCGGTCAGCTTGAAGCCGACAACCGGTGGAATCAGCATCGACACCGGCTGGCCGAGCATCGCGGCTTCCGCCTCGATCCCGCCAACGCCCCAGCCGAGCACGCCGAGACCGTTGATCATCGTGGTGTGGCTGTCGGTGCCGACGCAGGTGTCGGGATAGGCGACCAGATTGCCGTCGGCATCTTTCGACGACCAGACCGCCTTGGCGATATATTCCAGGTTCACCTGGTGGCAGATGCCGGTTCCCGGCGGCACCACGGAGAAATTGTCAAACGCCTGCGAACCCCATTTCAAGAATTCATAGCGCTCCATGTTGCGCTGATATTCCAGCGCGACATTATTTTCAAAAGCCTGCGGCGTGCCGAATTCGTCGACCATCACCGAGTGATCGATGACCAGATGCACCGGCACCTGCGGGTTGATCTTTTCAGCATCGCCGCCGAGCGCCTTGATCCCGTCGCGCATCGCGGCGAGATCAACCACCGCGGGCACGCCGGTGAAATCCTGCATCAGCACGCGGGCCGGGCGATATTGAATTTCCGCCGCGCTCTTGGCTTCCTTCTGCCAGTCGACCACCGCCTGCGCGTCTTTGGCGTCCACGGTAAAGCCGCCATCCTCGAAGCGCAGCATATTTTCCAGCAGCACTTTCAGCGTGTAGGGCAGCTGGTCGATATTGCCGAGCTTTTCCGCCGCCTTGGCGAGCGAATAATAGCTGTAGTCGGTGCCGTTGACGGTCATCGTCGAGCGGGTGCCGAGTGTGTCTTTGCCGGTGGTTGTCATGGGTCTTTGCTCCGTTTTCTTATCGTTGGTTCAACCGCATGGGGAGAGCGTTGTAGGCAGCGCAGACGGTTGATGAATCAGGTTCGGGAGCGCTTTAGCTTATGGGTGTGGGAGTGGCAATGGGTGGCAGCGTGAACAAAAGGAAAACAGTTGTCAGAATTAAGTAGATATGCAATTAACAATGCCGATGTCACCGAACAATTTTGGAGCCAAGTTTTGTACACCAAAGATGACATAGAAAGTGCGTCAATCGGTACTCAGCGTGCGATCGCAGTCGAAAAAGCATTAGGGAACCTACCTGAACATTTGTCAGAATCCCGCGAAAACTTTAGATTTATAGATTTGTTTGCGGGCATTGGTGGAATTAGAATTCCGTTCGAAGAACTGGGTGGCTCATGTGTCTTGACTTCTGAATGGGATAAATTTGCCCAGCTGACTTATGAAAGAAATTTCGGAGAAGTTCCACAAGGCGATATCACTAAAATTAGCGCGAAGTCTGTTCCGGATCATGAACTCTTGCTAGCAGGGTTTCCTTGCCAAGCATTCTCGTTGGCCGGCTTCAAGAGAGGTTTTTCCGATACCAGAGGAACCATGTTCTTCGAAATACAGCGTATGTTGGCAACTAAAAGGCCGAAAGCGTTTCTTCTTGAAAATGTGAAGCAACTTCGCGGACATGATGGTGGCCGTACTTTAGAGACAATATTAAAAATATTGAGGGGAGAAGACACGCCTTCGATCCCGCTCGACGTTCCGATGAGTCCTGAAGCTCGGCGCAGCATGTCTGTGAAACTGAACTATAATGTCGAGTATAAAGTTCTGAAAGCAACCGAGTTCGGTGTACCTCAAAACCGGGAACGCATATACATAGTCGGCTTCGATAAAGACGAATTTCCGGCACTGGACCTTAAAGATTTCTTCCAAAATTTGTCAGGAAAAGTTGAAACAACCAGACTTGGCGATGCACTTCAATCGCCTGAATCTATCCCAGAGAAATATACCATTTCTGACAAGCTACTCCTTGGTTTGGAAAAGCGGATGGAACGGCACCGGTTGAAGGGTAACGGGTTTGGCCACAGTGTGTTCAACTACGATAGCAAGCACTGTAATACAATTACCTCGCGCTATTATAAGGACGGACGGGAAATCCTGATCGACCAAAGTAAATTTGGTAAAAATCCAAGAAAATTAACACCTCGGGAATGCGCAAACATTCAAGGGTTCCCTGAGTGGTTCGATGTCTCGGCGGTCTCGGATACACAAGCTTATCGTCAGTTCGGAAATTCGGTATCCGTCCCCGTGATCCGATCAATTGCGAAGTCCATGATAAATATTTTGCAATCTCAAACTGCGGTTCAGGAAAACGAGAAAGAAATCGCTGTTGGTTGACATTGTTTCGCCCGAAAAGCGTAGCAAAATGATGGCTGGGATTTCGGGGAAGAATACGAAGCCCGAATTAATCGTGCGGCGAATCCTTCATTCGCAGGGATTCCGATATCGGCTGCATGACAAATCGCTTCCAGGAAAACCGGACATCGTTTTAAGAAAATGGAACAAGGTTATCCTTGTTGATGGTTGCTTTTGGCATGGCCATAAAGACTGTGCTATATTCAGATTGCCTAAATCAAGAACCGAATTTTGGCAGGCGAAAATCCAAAACAATATTCAGCGAGACCAAGCCAACATAAAACTTTTGGTATCGGAAGGTTGGGGAATTATTCGTATTTGGGAATGCGCCACAAAAGGAAAGACACGAATTTCACCTCAAACCATGGCCGAAATCTTGAAAAAATCTGTCACGAAAAACCAGGCATTTGCTGAAGTTCGTGGAGGACCAGAAACTATCCGTACATAGCGAATATGTCGTCACTTACTAAATCGAGTGATCGAATAAAATCGAGCCTTGTCTTTACGAGTATGTTCAACGAATCGACGATGTCATCGAACTTTCCGTGATGCAACATTCGATGAGATAGGGGATTAAGGACACATATATTCTCGATTGTATCAAGATTAATAGCATCTTTGTATACCGTCTGCAGTTTCATAGGAACAAGATGATGTGCTTCCATGAATGGATTTCCAGTTGCTCTAGACACGAAAGTTGGGAATTCTGGATGGATTTCACATTCGTAATTTTTAGACTTTAGTGCGCCAGCGGCTATCTTCGGGTCACGCTTCCATTGCATAGAATGGCTTTCCATCTGCTCGGGGGCGGCACTATTGGCTTCGCTTTGAAAGTCGTCGATTTCGGCTTCGAGCAAGTGCCGATCATCAAATTGAAGTTCGTCATTTTTCAAGGCTCCGAACAACTTTTGACTAAAATTACAAATCCAGATCTCGCCTTTCTTTGTGAAAATTCCCCAGAATTCTCCTTCAGTCACCTTGAATTCTTCTGCATTGAAGTAAAGGCGAAGTTCCGTTCCTTTCGATTTGGCGTATTTCAGCTTGGGATACACTACTTGACCGGTAGTGAAGTGTCTAAAAGCTCGCCGAGCATCTAAACCTTTGCTAGCAAGCACCTCATCATTACCGCGATATTCGGAAAGCTCGGCTTCCCCGAAATAGTTTAAGGCCAATTTTTTTTCTTCGCCCGTAAGGGTAACCTGGCCATCATCTGCCTCTGTCGGAGTGACAATCGAATAAGCACCTTTATCAGCGCCGAAAAAAGCACATAGTCTCTGATCAAAAGGTTTGTCGCCACTCACCGCCATATTGCCCCCCTTTTCGACAATTTTTTCAATAAGCATGTGTAATGTTTTACTCACGAATGGATAGATGAAAAATAGGAATTACGGTGACAGGTGGAATTACGGAGACAGGTGCAACAATCCCCAAATAGGGGACCGATAAACCCTCAAATCTCTCGGTCCTGATGACGGAATATGCCCAGCACTGCCTTAAATATCTCTTGGACCAGCGTCAGAAAGACTCGGACTGCCGTAATCCGTTCGCACTGAGCTTGTCGAAGTGCACCTGTCGTCTAGAAGTGTCCTTCGACAAGCTCAGGACGAACGGGGGTGGGGTGAGCTCGTCATCCTGAACTTGGTTCAGGATCCCGTGAGATTGGGCTGTGCCGGTGGGGTCCTGAGCCGAAGGCCACCGCAAGGTAAACGAGTTCAGGATGACGACGCTGTTGCGGTGAGATGGTGATGGTTGGGCTACCCCACCGTTCGTGCTGAGCTTGTCGAAGCACGGGCTAGCGCCACCAAGTGCCCCTATTGCCGAAAGATGTCCTTCGACAGGCTCAGGACGAACGGTAGCACGGTCCCCGCCGCTAGATCCCGCCGTCAGTGACCTCGTAGCCGGCTTCTTCCAGCCCGGCTTTCAGCGCGACGCGGCAGGTTTCCAGGTCGTGCGGGTCGGTCGAGCGGACGACGAAATTGGCGCCGACCGTGCCGTTGCGAAAGAAGGGATAGCTGCCGATGACGCAGCTTTCGTGCGCCTTTTCCGCCTGGCGCAGCACGTCGGCGATCTCGCTTTCCGGGGCCCAGGCGCCGAGTGTCACGGACAGGAGCGGCGCGCCGCCTTCGAGCGTGCCGGTCAGCGCGTCGAGCATGCCGGCGGTGATATGGGGGACGCCGGCCATCAGATAGAGATTGTCGATGCGGATGCCGGGGGCGCCGGACATGCGGTTCTCGATCAGCTCGGCGCCCTCGGGCACGCGGGCCATGCGCAGCCGGCCCTCGTTGAGGCCGCCGCGGCTCTCGTAATATTGCTCCAGGATCGCGCGGGCCGTCGGGTGGATCACGACCTCGACGCCGAGCGCCGCGGCGACCGCGTCGACGGTGATGTCGTCATGGGTCGGGCCGATGCCGCCGGTGGTGAAGAGATAGTCGTTGCGCGCGCGCAGGATGTTCACCGCCTCGGCGATATGGTCCATGTCGTCGGCGATCACGCGGACCTCGGCGAGGCGGATGCCCTGCACGTTGAGCCAGCTCGCGACCTGGGCGATATTCTTGTCCTGGGTGCGGCCGGAGAGGATTTCGTCGCCGATCACGATCAGCGCGGCGGTCCAGATTTTTTCATTGCTCATGCTGCTGCTATAGAGCGATGCCGGGCGCTTTGGGAATATGTTATTTGGTACCGGTGGCCGGCTTTGTTCGCCAGTCGGGCTGATCGCCTGATTGAGGGTGCGCGTGATGGTACGCGTGATGGCCCGCCCGATGGCCGGCCCGATAATCCGGGCGCGGCGGACGGGCGATGCGGACGGGCGGCAGGCCGGGGCCGGTCAGGCCATATTGCAACCGGCCTGGCCTCACGGTGATCAGATTCCCCCGTTCCCCGGGCGGGCCGCATGAGGCAAGCGGGTTCAGATCCGGCAAAAATCACCGCTATTTCGGGTCTCGCCAAACGGCCACGCGATGCCTATATAGGCCGCATGACAGACTATATGACCGTAGAAGACACCACCCCGCAATCCCGCACCGGCGCGATCAAGCTGCACGGGCCGGAAGCTTTTGAAGGCATGCGCAAGGCCGGACGCCTCGCCGCCGATATCCTCGACAGCCTGGTCCCGCATGTCGTCCCCGGCGTCACCACCGGCGCGCTCGACGACATGGTCCGCCAGCAGGCCTTTGCCGCCGGCGCGGTCCCCGCGACCCTAGGCTATCGCGGATTTACCCATAGCTGCTGCACCTCGATCAACCATGTCGTCTGCCACGGTATTCCCGGTGACAAGAAGCTCAACGAGGGCGATATCGTCAATATCGACGTGACCGTGATCGTCGACGGCTGGCACGGCGACACCAGCCGCATGTATCTGGTCGGCAAGACCCCGATCAAGGCAAGCAAGCTGGTCCAGGTGACCTATGAATGCCTGATGCTCGGCATCGAGCAGGCGGTCCCGGGCAACCGGATGGGCGACGTTGCCCACGCGATCCAGAGCCACGCCGAAGCCCACCGCTATTCGGTGGTCCGCGATTTCTGTGGCCACGGCCTCGGCCAGATGTTCCACGACGCCCCCGAAGTCGTCCACGCCGGCCGCCCCGGCACCGGCCCGGAACTGCGCCCCGGCATGTTCTTCACCATCGAGCCGATGATCAATATCGGAAAATATGCCTGCAAGATGCTGGATGATGGCTGGACGGCGGTGACCCGCGACCGGTCGCTGACGGCGCAGTTCGAGCATAGTATCGGGATTACCGAGGACGGGAACGAGATATTTACGAAGAGTGCGGCTGGGTTGGATGCGCCGCCTTATTAGGTTTTGCTTCCGGCACAATGCGCGCGCGGAATCGCTTGCCCTGAACGAAGGCGGTCGCATCCTTGACGCCTTTCAAGATGCCAATAAAATCTTTGTGCTTCATTGTCTCGACTCCAAGCTGCCCGCATTGTCACGGATTAAGCCACGAGCAAGCGGCTCAACTGTAGGTTGTGTCGAATATAATCTAGCGATTAATAGCAGAAATACTAATGACGTTTACTAGCTGACAAACCAACGGTGTTCTTTTCCATCCCAACCGTGATATCTATTGTGAAATGCAGATAATACACCCTCATACTGAGACATAACTAAAATTGCATCACTGTATTGAGGAAGCACTTCGTCATCTAGAAGATCAAGGTACTTGCTTTCTGGTTCGTCGTGGGTGAAGGATTTTATGTCTTCAAGAATTCTATTGATGAATTTAACTTTCGATTCGCTGAGAGTGTCAGCTGGTTTTTTCATTCCAAGAGCTTTCAGTTCTTTGTGCATATGCAGAAAGGCTGACGCGACCCCATCATAAGCTTCCGCTTTCTCCTTGGTAGTAGAGCTCTGCATTTTCATTTGTTTTGCAATCTTTTTGGAGGGTTTGTGCGGACACGAGTATCGTCGTCAAAGATGTAAAAATAATAACCCGAGAGATTCTCTATATTGTCACTGCGATAACGTTCTAATTCTTCCAAATACGAAGTTAGGACTACGGTTGCATCGCTGTTACTCGGAACATCGTCAGGATCGAACAAGTCGAACTCTTCTATCGGTTTATAAGCGGCCCCCAAAATCTCATTTGCAACGGATAGAAAACCGTTCAAAATTTTTAACTTGAATCCATTCAACGCGTCTGTGGATGACTTTTTGGCCAAAAGAGAAAATTCTCTGTGCAATCCTTCTAACTGCCCGGTGACTTTTTCTAGTTGTTCGACATCTTCAATATTCACAGCGATTCCTAACTTGGACAGGCCCTAGAAAATTCAACATATTTTTTTGTTACCACGTCTAAAGGTAGTCGCTGTTTGCTAGCAAACAACTCAACCATTTGTGCAATATCTTCATCGAGCAATGTGACTATACAACGCCGCTGGCCGCTCCACAGATCAATAGTGTTTTGAAACCGTGCCCTTGATAAACGATTGCGCGTCACCAATATCCCAAATTTTCCAAGTGTATCGGTCATATATCGGTTCAATTGGTTGATATGATCTCTGCTAACTGCACCAACATTCTTCATTTCAAAAACCAACTGTCTCGAATCAAACTGATCCATGATATCTTTCAAGAACTCGTTCGAACGATTATTATAAAAGATTAAATCGCGTATTTGCGATCCGCTATCGGTTCTACTTTGTGCCTGAGCAAAATCCAATTGCGGATAGAGTAGCGAGGGCAGAAGTTCGCAAATAGCATTCTCGTAATCTTGGTCGGCGTTATCAGTCTTTCCGGTAGGCAAACCTGCAATGAGTTTTAATTTTCGTTTGGCTGAAACGATTGGTATCTGCGAAAATAAGGGATCGTTCTGACAATCATTACCAGTGCGCTCTTTTCTGGTGATGTAGCTATCAATAGCACCGTAATTTTCCCTATTGTAATTCAAGACTTCAATACGTCCAATATCCTCGACGTCGTGAGAGATATCATCCAACGGGCAATGACTTTTGAAATAGTCATCATAATTAATCCAAGGAGTGAACCTTAGCCATCGCTTTGGTACCAAAATCAAAGGTTGATTGGTTTGAGGATGGTTTGGCAGCTGTATATTCTCGGCTTCTTCAAACCCATTTTTTCGGTAATCATAAAGGTCAGCGACAGTACACATTTCGGTTGGTATTCCGAGTTTCGCACATTGGTCGATCGTAAAATCAATCAAAAAAGACTTCAAAAAATTGCACGCGATATCACTGATTCTATCTTTTGAAATTCCCTCTGTGTAGAATTGAATTTCTTCGAAGTGCCGGAACCCCTGATCTCTATACCGAGGTATAATCTTAAAAAGTTCTAATACTTCGACTGCTTTCTCTTTCCCTATCCTTTTCCCTTTTCGCCTCGCAGAGGAACCCAATCCGACTTCATCGCATTCTGATGCTTTGATTAGGTTTTCAATCGCCTCCGCCTCCTGTCCATTGCAGTAAGAGTGGCCCAACTGATTGAAGGCATTGATAAGCCCCGTATGCAACATTTGATCTTGTTGAGCCGGAGATGCCCAAAGAAGGAATGGATCAAGGTATAAAGGGATATCTTCTTCAAAGTGCGGAATCGCAAAATCTAGTTCACTTTGAGGAATGAGGATACCGTGATAATCCGTCAATCGTGGAGATATTAGCAATGTGTTTAGTCCAATAGAGTTATACGCTGATCATGACGTAACCTATCTCTATCTATAGTGCACTTTTATCTTCGTGATGATGACCTCAGAAAAAAGTGCGCCGCCACCGCTGCCCTAAAACTCCCGCTCAAAATCCACCCCGTGCTGCACCACCCACACGATAAACAGCCCCTCCCGCTCACCCCTGTAAAACACAACATGCGCCTGCTGGCGGATGCGGCGCAGGTCCGGGGCGACTTCCTCCGCGCTGCGGCCGAGCGCAGGGTTGGCGAGCAGGGACTGGAAACAGGCCTGCAACTGGTCGCGATAGCGCCGGGCCTGATCGATGCCGAATTCGGCAATCGTATAATCGGCTATTTCGGCCAGGTCGCTGGCGGCGCGCCTGATCGGGCGCAGGTCAGCCATTTGTGGCGCGGTCTTCGGCGGCAGTCCATATATCGCCCAGCGACTAGTCGCTGGTGCCGTTGGCGAGGCCCTCGGCTATTGCGGCGCGCAACGTGGCCAGCCGGCCTTGCTGCGACTGGTCGCGTTTGACCAGATCGCGGATATATGCGCTGTCATTGGTGAATTCGCTGTAATCCAGAAGTCCGGCGCTAGCTGGGGCCGATGGGCGATCCAAAGGCTGTGTCCTCTGTACTGACCGGGAAGCCCTTGCCTTCGGTTAAAAGCGTGTGCGTCAGTTCGATCAGCGCAGGCTTTTCATATTTTTTTATAACCGTCGGTACGTTTGCTTCACTTTCATTGGTCTTCATTTCCAAACTCCTTCGACCGTCAAATGGGCGGGTCGGTGCGCGTCGGCTGAATGCGCGTACCGGCCTGATTTTCATAAACTTTATTTTCGGACCTCACAAATATATTCCGCTCTCCCACAACCGGTGGATTGGCATGGACGCGGCAAAGGCGGAATTCGGTCATCTGCCGCAAGCGCCGGAATGACTGCTTTCGTTTGCTTGCCGACCGTTCGCTCCCGCGACTCGAAACCGGAAGCTGCGACATCGGACATGGACCAGCAGCCAATCTTTGTCTGGCAATCCCACCCGCGTCTCCCTAGGCAAGCCCCTCACCTCCCACCAACCGAGACCCCAAAACATGGCCCGCAAACATTCGAAACGGGGTGGCTGGCAGGATCAGCCCGACGCTCCGGAGGAAGCTCCAGCGGAGGCTCCGGATTGCTGGCTGTGCGCGCGGCCGACCGGGGAGACGATTGTCTGGCATCACCCGATACCGAAAAGCCGGGGCGGGCGCGATACGGTGCCGATGCATGCGATCTGCCAGAAGATGCTGATCACCCAGTTCAGCAACAGCGAGCTGCAGCGCCACGGGATGGACGTCGAGGGGCTGCTCGCCGATCCGGCGGTGCGCAAATTTGTCGACTGGGTGGCGAAAAAGGACCCGGACTTCAACGCGACGATCGCCAGGAAGCCGCGCTGAGCGGGCTGGCTGCGGCTTCGGGTGATGGTGCGGCATCGGCCTGAAGGCTGATGATACCGCGGCCTTTGCCGGACGGATCAGGATGGATTGCCAGACTTGCGGGTGGCGGAGCGATCCGCTGCGTCTTTTGGCGTGCCGGATTGCCGCGTCGTCTTGGGCTCTTCGCGGTGACGGCGGGGGTGTGTTTTCCGGCTGCTCCTCATATTTACTTGTTCACTTAATGTAATTGAGTAAATGAATTGGATATTTCCGGATCGGGGCGGTAAAAGCTCTTCACCATCAGAAAGGAAATGACATGACATTGCATATTGGAGACACCGCCCCCGACTTTACCGTCGACACCCAGAACGGCGAGATCAGCCTGCACGACTGGGCTGGCGACAGCTGGGTTTTCTTCTTCAGCCATCCGGCCGACTTTACCCCGGTCTGCACCACCGAAATGGGGCGCACGGCGCAGCTCGCCGAACAGTTCGACGCGCGCAACACCAAGCCGCTCGGCCTGTCGACCGACACCGCCGACGAACATCGCAAGTGGATTGCCGATGTCAACGACACGCAGAATACCAACCTCACCTTCCCGATTGTCGCCGATGCCGATCTGGCGATCGCCAAGATGTACGACATGATCCATCCCGACGAGAGCGAGACCGCGGCGGTCCGGTCGGTGTTCATCATCGATCCCGACAAGAAGGTGCGGCTGACGATGACCTATCCGATGAGCGTCGGGCGGAATTTTGACGAGATCCTGCGGGTCATCGACGCGCTGCAGCTGAGCGACCGCAAGCGGATCGCGACGCCGGCCGACTGGCAGATCGGCAAGGAAGTGATCATCCCGCCGTCGATCAGCGACGAAGAGGCGAAAGGCCTATTCCCGCAAGGCTGGACCGAGCACCGGCCCTATCTGCGGACCACCGACGTCAGCTAATCGCGCTGATCTGCCCCTCCCCAGACAGCGCGACGCCAGCCCGGCGGGCCTCCCTAGCCCGGCAACCGGGCTGGCGATTGTCGGGCGTTGATGCGGGAAGAGGCGAGCGTGCGGAGGCTGGAACGCGGGGCTGGCAGGGCTGATATGGCCGGAAAGACGCGGCCACAGGAGGCTGTCGCGCTTTTGGTTTACAGTCTTCGGTACTTACAATAAACTGTTGAAACGCCGTATAATTGTTCGGAGAGGAACAGGGCATGTCGAGTGAGAATGGAGAGGGTGGATCACCCGCCGACCGACGCAAAGGGGACCGGCGGGTCCATGACGATCCAAATTACAAGGGACCGGAACGCCGCCGCGGAGAGCGGCGCAAGGGGGATCGCAGACGCGAACCGCGCCACGGCGGCTGAACCGGCTGCCGCGGGTGTTGCCCCGGCCGGTTTCAGCGCCAGACGAAAAGGCAACGGGGCGGACATCGCCGCCCCGCGCTGTGGATCGGCCCGGTTGCCAGGCCGGTCCGTTCAGATACCGGCCCGTTCAGATACCGGCCCGTTCAGATACCGTCCAGGCCCTTGCTGACCAGGATATTGACCGCGACGCGGCGGTTCTGCGCCTTGCCGCTGGCGGTGTCGTTGCTGGCCATCGGGTCGGCTTCGGACATGCCGGTCGGAGTCAGCATGCGATAGGGCTTCCAGCCGCAATTTTGCTGGATATAATTGACCACGCGGCTGGCGCGTTTCTCGCTGAGCTGCTGGTTATAGTCATAATCGCCGGTCGAATCGGTATAGCCGACGACCAGGATCAGCGCGTTGTTCATGTCTTCCGCGGCCGCGGTGGTGGCGCACAGGTCGGCCTTGCCGCTGGCGGAGAGCTTTGCCTTGCCGGTGTCGAAATAGACGTTGGTCGTGCCCTTCACATTATACTGGTCGATATCGCTGACCCGGCTGCGCAGCGCTTCGGTCGCGGCGCTCTGTTCGGCAAAGCCCTGCTCCGTGGCACTGTGGATCATATTGGCGGTCTTGAGATCGCTGTCCTTCAGCCTGATCTCGCTGGCCACCAGATCATTGCCCAGTTGCACCGTCTTGACGGTGACCGGCAGGCCGTTGAGCAGCGCTTCGCCGCCGAGGCTTTCACGGCCGAGACCGAACAGGCCCTTGCTGGCCTTGATCTCGGTCACTTCGTTGAAACCGATGACGGTCCGGGTGCCATCGTCGGTCGCGATCTGCAGCCGGTCGTCGCGGCGGGCCGAGATGATGCCTTCCAGTTCCGGCCCGGCGGGGGCTTCGGACATCGCCGTGGCGAGATCGATTTCCTGCTGGCCGGAAACGATGATATCCTCGCCGGATTCCTGCTGCGCCAGCAGGCTGCCGGGGGTCAGCAGAGCGGCGGAGGCGAGCAGGAGGCCTGCGGTCCTGGTGTGGGAAATGCTGTTCATTATTCTTCTCCTTTGGTCGAATCTGTCCGGCTGAACCGTGCGCGTGGCAGTGGCTCCGGCCGGACCGGTGATGATGGGACGCCGCCTGTCAGTCTTCCTTTCGGTTTGCGGCGCGGTCGGGGCGGCCCTGGCACCGCCTGTGAACGAATAGCCATCCGACTGGCCGCGCCACCCTGTCGCCCGGATGAACATAGCGGCAAAACAGGCCGCTTCTGCAGGCAGCCCGAGCGGCTGTTGCGGCGAACCGTTTCCCGGCGATGCGCAAAAGCGGTCGAGAGGAGCCCGCGGTGCGCCGGATGTGCGGCCGGTAGTGCGCAAGGGCCAGTGAAAAAATGGCGGCCGTCATCGGAGTCACTTTCTTCTGCCGGTCATTATGCTATCGCAAGGCGATGAAACCCGAACTCCATCCCCAGGAGGCCGAGCGCCTCCGCGAACTGCGCCGCTATGGCATACTCGACACCGACCGCGAGCAGGCGTTTGACGAGATCGTCGAGCTGACGGCGCAATTGTGCGATGCGCCGGTGTCGGTGGTCAATTTCATCGACGAGGGACGGCAGTGGTTCAAGGCCGAGGTCGGGCTGGGCGTGCGCTCGACGCCAATCGATACCAGCCTGTGCGGCCATGTGATCCTGCAGGGCGATTTTGTCGAGATTCCCGACACGCTCGCCGATGAACGGATGGCCGACAATCCGCTGTGCACCAGCGAAGACGGCTTCCGCTTCTACGCCGGAGCGGTGCTGAAGGCGGCCAACGGCCTGCCGCTGGGCACGCTGTGCGTGCTCGACAACAAGCCGCGCGTGCTCAGCGAACAGCAGCGCAAGGTCATCCGGATCCTCTCGCACCAGGTGATGCGCGAACTGGACCTGCGCCAGGCGCTGGAAAGGGAGCAGGTGCTGCGCCGCGAAATCGATCATCGGGTGAAAAATTCGCTGGCCTCGATCGGCTCGCTGTTTTCGATGAAGGCCCGCGCGGCGCCGGACGAGAAAGTGCGGCTGGCGCTCGAGGATGCAAGCCTGCGGATCCGCTCGCTCTCCTCCCTGCACGCCGAACTGCACGATCTGGAACAGGGGCAACTGGTCGATCTGGCCTCGCTGTTCCGCCGCGTCAGCCTCGATCTTCAGCAATTGCTGCCCGACGGGGTATCGCTGTCGGTCGCGGTAAGCGGTGATCATGCCAGCCCGCATCTCGCCAATGGCCTGCTGCTGATCTTCAATGAATTCGTGTCGAACAGCGTCAAGCACGGACTCGCCGATGCCGGCGGCACGATCGCATGCGAGATTGCGATAGAGAATGACCACTGGTCGATTGTCTGCAGGGACAACGGATCGGCCGGCCCGCAGGATGCGGAGCGGGCGGCTGCCAATTCGGGGCTGGGAACCAGGGTCATCAGTTCGCTGGCCACCTCGCTCGGCGCCTCCATTGACTGGCAGGCAGACGGGAGCGGCATGGCACTGCGGCTGGCCAGTATCGCCGACCAGGGAAGCAGCCGGTAGCAGGCCCGCAGCCTCGGCGGGACGGATGCGCGCAGCCGCCTGCCACCCTATAAGCCTTGACCATCGGCCCACAGCTTAGCTAGTCAGTTAAATTGCACGGACGGCAGACCGTCCGGCGGGATACAGGAGACGGGTGATGCGCAGGCTGGGATTTTTATTGGCTCCTCTATTGCTGGCGGCTTGCCAGAGTCAGACCGGCGATCCCGTGGCTCCGGACGCGGTGGTCAATGCGGACTGGGACAATATCGGCTTTGACGCCAAGGAACAGCGGCACAGCCCGCTCACCCAGATCAACGACGGCAATGTCGGCGACCTCGGCATCGCCTGGTACCAGGACCTGCCCGATGCCCGCGGCCAGGAAGCCACACCGGTGGTGGTCGACGGCAAGCTCTATATATCCACCGCCTGGTCAAAGGTCTTTGCCTATGATGCCAAGACCGGCGAGGAGCTCTGGTCCTATGATCCCGGCGTGGCGGGCGAAAAAGCGGTCGACGCCTGCTGCGATGTGGTCAATCGCGGCGTCGCGATCAGCCGCGGCAAATTATTCTTTGGCACCATCGACGGCCGGCTGATCGCGCTCGACGCCAATACCGGCGCGCGGCTCTGGGAGACCCAGACCACCGACAACAGCAAGCCCTATACGATCACCGGCGCCCCGCGCGTGGTCAAGAATATGGTGATCATCGGCAATGGCGGTGCGGAATTTGGCGTGCGTGGCTATGTTTCGGCCTATAATGTCCGTGACGGCTTGCTGAAATGGCGCTTCTACACCGTACCCAATCCGGAAGGAAAACCGGACGGCGCCGCGAGCGACGAGATTTTCGCCAAGGCAGCAGCCAAGACCTGGGGCGATGGCGAATGGAAGGAATCCGGCGGCGGCGGCACGGTCTGGGACAGTATCGTCTATGACGAGGATCTCGACCAGCTCTATTTCGGCGTCGGCAATGGCAATCCGTGGAACCACGGGCTGCGCTCGGGCGGCGAAGGCGACAATCTGTTCCTCTCCTCGATCGTCGCGGTTGATCCCGACACCGGCAAATATCTCTGGCATTATCAGGAAACACCGGCCGAGACCTGGGACTATACCGCGACCCAGCATATCATCCAGGCCGAGCTGCCGATCGACGGCAAGATGCGCAAAGTGCTCTATCACGCCCCGAAAAACGGCTTTTTCTTCGTCATCGACCGGCTCGACGGGACACTGATCAGCGCCGAACCCTTTGTCGAGGGAATCAACTGGGCGGAAGGCTATGACCTAGCCACCGGCCGGCCGATCGAGAATCCCGCCGCCCGCTTCTACAAGACCAAGGAGCCGTTTGTCGCGATTCCCGGCGCGCTGGGCGCGCACAACTGGCATCCGATGAGCTATAATCCGGAAACCGGCCTCGTCTATATTCCGGCCCAGCAAGTCCCGCAGGGCTATGAAGTACCGGTTACGGAAATAGACAAGGCGCGCGAGCGGCTTGGCTTCAACGTCGGTATCGGCTGGGCGATTGGCCAGTTGCCGGACGACAAAGACGTCTACAAGGCGGCCGTGGCCGCAACCACCGGACGGCTGGTTGCGTTCAATCCCAAGACCGGCAAGGTCGAGTGGGGCGTTGATTATCCCGCCGCATGGAACGGCGGCACGATGACGACCGCAGGCAATCTCGTCTTTCAGGGCACCAGCACCGGCTTCTTCAAGGCCTATTCGGCGGACAAGGGCACGGAATTGCTCAGCCTGCCAATGCAGTCGGGTATCGTCAGCGCGCCTTCGACCTATATGATCGACGGCGAGCAATATGTCGCCTTCCTGACCAGCAAGGGTGGTGCCTTTCCGCTGGTCGCGGGCGTTGCCGGCGGAGTCACCCGCCAGCTTCCCAATATTCCGCGGCTGGTGGTGCTGAAACTGGGCGGCACGGCGCAACTGCCTGCGCTTCCTGAAAAGGGCGAAGTGGTCTGGGATCCGCCGGTGCAGATCGGCACCCCGGAACAGGTTGCCGCCGGCAAGGGTCTCTACGGACGCAACTGCCTCGTCTGTCATGGCGACAGCGCGATCGGCAACGGCTTCACGCCCGATCTGCGGGTCAGCGGTGTATTGCCCGACACCGAAGCCTGGGCCTCGATAGTCACCGGTGGAGCGCTCAAGCAGCACGGCATGGTCGGTTTCGGATCGCAGCTAAGCGATGCCCAGGTCGAGAATATTCGCCACTATGTGGTGAACCGGTCGATCTGGACCAAGGAAAATCTGCCCGAGATGACCGCGCCGACACCGCGCTAATCTGGCGGCAACCGCCTGCCCAAATATTGGTCATGCATCGCGATAAATGCCTGTTTTTTGAGCAGCATTGTCAGTCGTTCGATAAGCGATTAGCAATGTAGCCAAGCATTCCGGCGATTCTGTTCGCGAATCGATTCTGGCATGGTAATTGAATAGCATCGGGCAATTGTGCCCGGCCGAGGCGGTTTTTTCCTGTTCGGAAAAATTGCCGAGGGAGCGGTACACGGGAACGTAAAAATGAAAAAAATCGAAGCCATCATCAAGCCCTTCAAACTGGACGAAGTCAAAGAAGCACTGCACGAAGTCGGTGTGTCCGGAATTACCGTGACCGAAGCCAAGGGCTTTGGCCGGCAGAAAGGCCATACCGAACTTTATCGCGGCGCTGAATATGTCGTCGACTTCCTGCCCAAGGTGAAGCTGGAAGTGGTCGTCGAAGACAGTCTTGCCGACCGCACGGTCGAGGCGATTGCCTCGGCGGCCCAGACCGGCCGTATCGGTGACGGCAAGATTTTTGTCATTCCGGTAGAAGCCGCGCTGCGTATCCGTACCGGCGAGCGCGATAACGAAGCCATCTGATCTACCTTCAGACCAACCCAATAAACCAAAACCAAGGGACTAAATAATGGGCAATACAGCATCCGATATTATTAAAATGATCAAGGAACATGAGATCGAGTGGGTCGATGTTCGCTTCACCGATCCGCGCGGCAAATGGCAGCATCTGTCGATGTGCGCCGACGTCATTGACGAGGATGTGCTCGAAGAAGGCTTCATGTTCGACGGCAGCTCGATCGAGGGCTGGAAGGCAATCAACGAATCCGACATGATCCTGCGTCCCGATCTTGACGCGATGTACATGGACCCGTTCTCGGCCACCCCGATGATGATCCTGGTCTGCAACATCGTCGAGCCCGGCGACGGATCGCTGTACAGCCGCGACCCGCGTTCAACCGCTGTTCGCGCCGAAGCCTATCTGAAATCGACCGGCATCGGCGACACTATCTATGTCGGACCGGAACCGGAATTTTTCATGTTCGACGACGTGAAATTCGAGGACGGCTATGACCGCTCGGGCTTCAAGATCGACGATATCGAGCTGCCGACCAACACCGGCCGCGATTATGATGTCGGCAACATGGGGCACCGCCCACGCGCCAAGGGCGGCTATTTCCCTGTCGCTCCGGTAGACAGCTGCATGGACATTCGTGGCGAAATGGTCGCAACCATGCTGGAAATGGGCCTGCCGATGGACAAGCACCATCATGAGGTTGCCGCCGCACAGCACGAACTGGGCATAACCTTTGGCACGCTGACCCAGACTGCCGACCGCACCCAGGTTTACAAATATGTCGTGCAGCAGGTTGCCCATGCCTATGGCAAGACGGCAACCTTCATGCCGAAGCCGATCAAGGAAGATAACGGCAGCGGCATGCACACCCATATGTCGATCTGGAAAGACGGCAAGCCACTGTTCGCCGGCAATGAATATGCCGGCCTGTCGGAAATGTGCCTGCACTATATCGGCGGCGTGATCAAACATGCCAAGGCGATCAACGCTTTCTCCAACCCGACGACCAACAGCTACAAGCGTCTGGTTCCCGGTTTTGAGGCACCGGTGCTGCTCGCTTATTCGAGCCGCAACCGTAGCGCATCCTGCCGGATTCCTTATGGTGCCGGCGACAAGGCGAAGCGCGTCGAGTTCCGCTTCCCCGATCCGTTGGCAAACCCCTATCTCAGCGCCGCTGCGTTGCTGATGGCGGGCCTCGACGGTATCGAGAACAAGATTCATCCGGGCGAAGCCATGGACAAGAATCTCTATGACCTGCCACCGGCTGAGCTGGCCGAAGTCCCAACCGTCTGCGGTTCGCTGCGCGAAGCTCTGGAAGCACTGGAAGCCGATCACGAATTCCTGCTCAAGGGTGACGTTTTCTCGAAAGACCAGATCGACGCCTATGCCGAGCTGAAATGGGAAGAAGTCAGCCGCTTCGAAACCACGCCGAGCCCGGTCGAGTTTGACATGTATTATTCGAGCTGATCTTTTCGATCAGACTGGAAACAGAAGCCCGGGGCAAGCGATTGCTCCGGGCTTTTTCTTTTGATCTATTGAGGGGAATAGTCCCTGATGGTCGGGGCTGCCGCCGGGCGCGTTAACTCGGTCCGAAAGCTGAAGTTTCCGTTAATAAAAAAGTGACTTTACCTTCCGTATCCTTTGAATTCAGGCAAACCAAAACAGGCTTTTCATATTCACGCTTGATTGTCGGCTCGTGAGTTTTCGCGTCCATGATATTCAATTCAGTGCTCCTTTCAGGATTGCTGCTGTCGACCGGATGCCGAGATCAGCAAGCTTTGTGCAGATATTACATGGTCTGAATCTACAAAAATTTCGTTTCCGTTCAACGAAAAAAGAAGCGACGGGAATCACTGTAACAGCTTCCGGTCCTTCGCGGACAGCAACCGGGGCATGATGGCGGCGGCGCGTGACCGGATCGGCTGCAAAATGCAGGCCCGCCTTTCGCCACTCTGCCTTCTGATAGCTTCAATAATCCTTGCTCACCCGCACATTGGCGCTTTGCCGGCCGAGGGTCGAAATACTCGACAGGATCGACAGCCAGCGGGTGATCTGGAATTCCAGCTGGGTAGCGCTATAGCCCTTGCCGTCGGTGATCAGTTCGACATAGACCCGGCGGGTGATATATTTGCCAGCGGCAATCGATGTGCCGGTACCGGTGTCGGTGTCGGAAGGCAATATCCGCAACCGGTCCAGACCGACCGCCTTGCGCAGCTGATTGATCGGATCAAGGCCGCCACCGCTGTTCAGCGAAGCCACGGCTGCGGCAAGCTGGACCGCTTCAGGAGCGGACAGGTCGGCGATCGAAGCGCCGAACAATATGCGCGACAGCAATTCATCCTCGGGCAGAGCCGGGATGCTGGTGAACGCGATCTCCGGCTGGTTGCCGGTGCCGGTAACATTGATTGTTGCGTTGAGGCCGGTCAGATTGGCTTCGGCCTCGATGTCCAGAGTCGGATTGACCGGCTGGTTGCCGACGAAGCGGATGGCGCCGCGCTGTAGCGTGAAGCGCCGGCCGGCGAACGTATAATTGCCGCGGATCAGATTGGCGGTGCCGACCATCGCGAAATTGTCGACCGGCCCGGAAATCCTGAGGTCGGCGCCCCATTCGCTGTCCAGCCCCAGACCTTCAACCCGCAGGCGGTTCGGTGCCTTGGCGGTCAGCGCGAATTGCCAGGGGCGGCTGCGGGTTACGACCGGCCGTTCATCCGCGCGCCGGTTGATCTCGCGGGTCTTGATATCCGGCAGGCTGGCCGTCGCGCTGGCCCGGCCGAACCGGAAGTAGCTGCGGTTGAGCAGCACATCGCCGGAAATCAGGCCACCATTGACCGAGCTGCGGATTTTGATCGGCCCGGTCACCGTGGCGGCGAAATCATCGCGGGCGATCAGCGCGGCCTGTTCGGCATTGACGTCCATCGTGATGCCGATGCCCTCACCCGGCGCGACCGCGAAGTTGAAACTGCCACTGCCGCTGACCGTGCCGCCTCCCGCCGTGGTGCCGGTCAATTCCGGCAGCACCAGCCGCGAGCCGTCGAACTGGCCCACCGTCCGGATGTTGGAAATGACGGTACCGGTGAGCGGGCTTTCGAGCCGCGCGTTGCTGGTGCGCACCTGTCCCCTGATTTGCGGATTGGCGAGACTGCCGCTGACATCGGCGCTGGCGGCGACCGGACCGGTCAGGTCGAAGGTTTCGACACCAGTAAGCCGCCACAGGCTTTCGGCACCGCCATTGAACCGCGCTTGCGCAAATAGCGGCCTGCGGATCAGCTCATCCTGCCAGTTGCCGCTGCCAAGACCGGTCACTCGCCCCTGGAACCGGCCAATGGTCTGGCCTTCGGGGGACTTGATGATGCCACGCGCCGCTGCGTTGCGACTGGAAAGCGCAATATTGAGGCCAAGATCGACCGGCGCAGACGTGAGAATCAGACCGGAGCGGGTCAGCCCCTTGACCGTGAGTCTGGCTTCGCCGACCGGCATCCGCGCACCCGACTGGGTCAGCTTGACCGTGCCGTTTACATTGCCGCCCAGCCCGAGATCGGGATAGCCGATGTCGATCAGGGACAGCGGCATCTTCGCCAATGACAGGTCCAGCCTGGAATCGCCGCTGCCCCAGCGACCGGACAGCCTGGCACTGCCGCGTCCATAGTTGATCGTGGTTGCCGAGACGGTCCAGCCATCGTCAACCCGCCGCAGTTCGAGCGGCTGCGCGAGACGCAGGTTGCGGCCTTCAAACTGTCCGGTGCCGGAGATCCGGTAGCGGGCCGGCGTGATATCGGCCTTGGCCTGAAATTCAAAAGTGCTGCCGCGTGTCCCGGCGACAGTGAAGGTTGCCGAACCGCTGCCGTCGGTCAGCTTGGCATTGGCGGCGACCCGGCCGATGATCAACTCGCCACGGCTGATCCCCTGGGCCCGGAGAGTGGCGTCTATATTGGACTGGCCGTCGATCAGCACGATATCTGCGTCCACCACGGCGGTGCGGATGAAGATCGGTGGCTCGCCGCCGAACCGCGCATTTTCCGCCTCGAGTTTGGCACGGATCAGCTGCTGTCCGTTGCCGGGGCGGAACAGGATATCGCCATCCACCCCGCCACCGCTGACCGCGAGCCTGCCGGCCAGGCCGTCGGCGGTTGTCCGGATCGTGCCGCTGGCCAGCGTGTCGGAGACCAGCAAGCGGTCGACCCGTACCGCGGTGTCCTGGCCCGGCGTGGTCAGGATCATCCCGTCGCTGCTGAACGGTCCCAGCGTCGATCCGCCGGAAGCGACATAGGAGAATCCACCCTTGACCGGATCAAGCTGCAGGCTGACTGCCGAGAGCCCAGCCGCCGGCAGCGGGCTGTCGAGCAACAGCGCTAGCCTGGGCCGGTCAAGAGCTCCGTCGAGTTTCAGGTCAAAGCGGCCATAGCTGTCCTGCCTGCCCGATCCGCGGAAGGTAAAGGTCGCCGCCCCGGTCTGACGGCCCGATCCCCGGAAAGAGAGTTTCGGAGCCGACACGTCGAGATTGGTGAAACGCAGCAGCCCGTCCGGTCCAAGCGCGAGGCCGGTCTGCAATTGCGGGAGGCCCCCGGCGAGTTCGCGCAAGAAGCCGATGTCGAATCGCCGCATGCTGGCATTGACCTGGCCGTCCAGGGCGAGCCCGGTCGGGGCCGGACGCAGATTTATCGCGGCCACGATATCGGCAACCCCGACGCCCTGCACTGCAAAACCGGGCGCATTGGCATCGATATCCAGGGCAAAATCGCCGGTCGAGGGACGCAGCTCCAGATCCAGCGTGCCCTTCGCCGCATTGGTCGCCACCCTCGCCCGCTCGGCGAACAGCAGATCCTTCTCGTAGCGAAGCAAGGCGGTCGCGCTGAAGCCGGAAAGCAATTGCTTCAGCAATTCGCCATTCCCGATCACCGTCCCGACCGAAAGCTTCACCGGAATGTCCCAGCCGCCGGCATCGCGCTGCCCTTCGCCCTCGCCGCGGACATTGGTCAGCAAGGTCTTGCCCAAGGCCAGTTGCGGCGCGGTCAGCAGATATTGATAGCGCAAGCGGGATAGCTTGCCGTTGAGCAGCGCTTTCAGCTCGAAATCCTGCGCTCTCATGTTTGCGGCCAGCGCGGATGGATCGGCGAGACGTGCCTCCAGCCGCATCGCATCCAGACTGTTGCGGGCCAGATCGATCCCGCCCGTCGCGGTGAAGGACAAGGCAGCGGAACGCGCCTGAAGGTCGAGCGCCACAATCCGGTCCGCCAGACTTGCCGTGCCATTTATCAGCAGATCGGGCGATGCGAGCCTTTGCGCCGCCCCTGCCGGGAGCACGGAAGCGGTCAGCTTGCCATCATAGGAAAACTGTCCGTCCTTCGCCTCGATCGTGGCTTGCACCAGCGTCTGCGCGTTGCTGAGCGCGATCAGTTCGCCATCCCATTTTTGCCAGCTGCCATCGCCTTTCAGGGTCACCGCAAGGTCGCGATCCATGCCCAGAGCAGCGGCTATCGCGCCACCGGCAGGAGCGATGATTTCGGCATCGATATCGAGCTTCTGGCGTTCGGGTTCCGCGTTCAGCGCGAGCAGCAGCTTGTCGCCGCTGCGCGTCGTGGCGGCGTCCAGGCGCACCATCGCCCGACCGGCCCTGATATCAGCAGAACCGGACAGATTGGCAAATTGCTCGCTGCCCGCAATGGCTTCCCCGAGCGCCAGATTCTCGGCGCGAAAGGCACCGACATACATATCGAAACCGGGGAGCAAGGGACTGTCCTCGCCACTATCGATCAGTTCCGGCAAGCGATCAAGCCGCCCCTTCAGCACCAGCGCTTCGGAAATATTCAGCTCGTTGAAAATCCAGGCCAGCGGGTTCCAGTCGACCGCCACGGTACCGGCGGAAAAAAACTCGCCCCTGGGATCGAGCAGGCGCAATCCCTGCACCTTGCCTTCGCCGTATATTGACCCTTCGATGTCCGCGATCCGGATACGCAGACCGTCCTCAGGTTCCAGCGCCTCGACCTGGTCAATGATGAAACGATGGCCGGAATCGCTGTCCAGCCACATTGCCCCGCCAACCAGGCCGAGCAGGACGATCGCCGCAAGCCCGAACAGGCCGCGCAGGGACCAGCGCCAGATCGGCAGCCTGGAGCGGCTATTGTCCCCGGTTTCCGTCATCTAGAAGGCCTGCCCGAGCGAAACATAGACCGCGATGCGCGAATCACCGGGTTGCGGATTGATTGGCGTACCGACGTCGATCCGGATCGGTCCGAAATCGCTGTAATAGCGGACGCCGAGACCGGCACCATAGCGCATCCCCGAAAAATCCGGGGTGCTGCTGGTGTAGACATTGCCGGCATCGATGAATGGCACAACACCGAAATTGCCGCCAAAAAAGCCGGTACGCACGCGCGCTTCAAGCGAAAACTCCACCAGCGAACGACCGCCGACCGGATCATTATTGGCATCACGCGGGCCGATGCTCTGATAACCATAGCCGCGCACCGAACCGCCGCCGCCGGCATAAAGCCGGCGCGACGGCGCGATCCGGTTGTTGCCGGCTCCGACGATCGTCCCCAGCCGCGTCCGGCCGGCCAGCACGATCTTGTCGGAAACCGGGAAATAGGCCGATCCGTCGAACTGATTGCGGACATAAAAGAAACTGCCATCCTGCAGCGATGCTTCGGGGGCAATCCGGGCGCTGAGCCTGAATCCCCGGGTCGGATCAAGCAAGTCGTCACTGGCATCAAATGTGACCAGACCCGGAAGCGCACCGATGAAATAGGTATCCCGGCCCGTCGCATCCGTGGGGCCGGTAACATCTTCTTCACGCGAGGCAAGCAATTCGACCCCGAGCGACCAGCTCCAGCGCTTCTGGTAAATCAGATTGCTCTGGCGCTCGATATTGGCCGCGACGGAAAACGTCTGGGCCTTGAATGCCGGACGATCGACAATGCTCAACGCGGTGCGTCCGTTCAATATATTGTCGCGGCGGCGGTAATTGTTGCGACGAAAGGAAAGGCTGCCCGACTGTTCCTGGGTAGCGAGCACCGCGGTCGCGCGGATCAGACCTTCCGGCGGGAAGAAATTCCGGTGCTCCCAGCTGACTTCCGCACGAGCGCCTTCGCCGGTGCCATAGCCCAGCTCACCGGCCACGGTGCGCAATGGTGCCGGAGTCAGCGCTACCGCAACATCCACCGCTTCCGGATCATCGGCCGCGACCGGGTCAATGGCGATCGTCGAAACCAGACCGGTTGCGATCAGCGCCCGGCGCAGATCCTCAAGATCCGAGGCCTGATAGATATCGCCGGGCGCAAAGCGGGCGATCATCTGGACATGGTCGGCATCGAACAAATCCGTCGGTGCCAGCACGATCGAGCCAAAATTATAGCGCCCGCCCGGCGTCACCTGTACTTCCAGATCGCCGAGCCGCTCCGCATGGTCGATTTCCAGTTCCGGTTCTCCGGTCTCGGCAAATGGATAGCCATTTTCGGCCATCGCACCGTCGATCCGGCCGATCGCTTCCATGATCCGGTCGCTGTTGACAATATCGCCCGGCTGCAGCCCGAAGCTTTCGCGAAAATTCACCGGATCGGGAGCAACCGCCGATTCCAGACCAGGCAAGGCAATGGTATCGAGCTTATATTGCGGTCCGGCCTGCACCCTGATCACCACATTGATCCGCTTCGCCCCGTCGGCCTCGAAACGGGTCTGAACGACCGCGTCATAATAGCCTTCGATACGCAGCAGCCGTTCGACGAGATCGGCATCGCTTTGCGCGCGCCGCCTGATCTGCGCAAAATTGGCATCGTCGCCGCGATATTGTTCGAGCACCGACAATATATCAAAGCGCGTATCAAAGGTTTCTCCGATCGCTTCGGGCAATCCTTCGAAACTGATCCCGTAGGCCGTCTCTGCCAGCGCATCGGTCGGTCGAAATTCATCGGTCGGTGTCTGTTCGGCCAGTTGCTCTTCAACAGGCGGGATATTCTGATCGCCGGTCTCGCCTTCGGCTGTCTGCCGCTCAGCGCCGACATCCTCGCTCTCTGCGACCAGCGGCTGCGCCTCCTCGTCGAGATCGGGCCATTCTACACCAAAATCGGGGAATTCGGTCAGCGGTTGATCCGGATCGAGCGGCGTATCAAAATCCGGTTCGTCCGCTGCGCTGATGCCCTGTTGTTCCAGGCTTTGCGCATGGCCCGGCCCGATGAGCGAACCCATCAGCAAAACACCCAGCATGCCAAGGCAGCGACAATATGCGGTCAGACCCATTAGCAGTCTCTTTAGCGGTGGATGAATCGCGATGCCAACGAATAAGCGCGTTTTTCCGACAAGCATTTCATTTTGCGCGATATTCCGTCCAGCCAGCCAAGGACTGCCAGTTTCATAGCTGGCTTTAACCGCATATTAACCATGATAAGCCATATTCCATCCAACACAAACCGGGCGCTTTTGTCCGGTTGGCAACCGTTCAACAGGATCGTTAGAAATGTCCAATATGCGCGTGATTTTGCTCGAAGCGGCGATGGTCGCCGGTGTTTTGATGACGGGATTGTCTGCTGCCCAGGTTGCTCATGCGGCATCCTCTACAGACAGTGCCGAAAAGGCAGCAACCGATCCGCGAGCCAATGTCAAAATCGACAGCTCAATCATGATCGAGCGCACCACAATATCGGAAGATGGCACCTCTGTTACGCAATTGGTCAGCCCTTCGGCCGTCAAGGTCGTTCCCGGAGACAAGCTTCTGATAACCAACAGTTATCGCAATCTGGGCGACGAAGCGGTGACCGGTTTTGTGCTGAACAATCCAGTCCATCAGGCGGTTATCTTTACCGAAGCGCTCGAGGACTGGGCGCTGGTATCGGTTGATGGCGGCAAGAATTTCGGTAGCCTGTCCGCGCTGAGCGTTGCCGATGAGACGCAGCAATCGCGACCTGCCGTGGCGGCTGACGTTACCCATATTCGATGGGTCATGCCTTCGCCGATAGAACCGGGCGCGACCGGCGAACTGCGTTTCCGGGGAACCGTCAAATAGGAGCGCAACCCGCTTTTACCCGCCTTTGCATTCCCAAAGCACATTCCGAACACCAATCAGGCGGGCCAGCCTTGCCAGCTCCGCGCTCAGCTTGTTCTGCCGAGCGGATGAACTGCGAACGCCCGGTTCGGGCCAATATTGCGTGACCCGCAAATGGCCCGCCGCCCGGTCGGCCTTGATCTCGATCCGGCCGACAAAGCGGTCGCCCTCCAGAATCGGATAGACATAATAGCCCCATTGCCGCCGGGCTGCGGGCACGAACATTTCGTTGCGATAGTGGAAGCCGAACAGGGTCAGCAGACGGTAACGGTCGCGAACGACCGGATCAAACGGATTGATGATGCGCAGGCGCGTGGTTGGCCGGGATACGTTTTCCAGACGAATTTCGATATCAGGCGGTGCCAGGGCCTTGATCCACTGGCCCTCATGGTTCTCCACCTCGACCGCGACAGCATCCCTGGCCGAATCTGCCCACAGCTTCGTTTCCTTCGCATTCACCGCGTCCCAGAACCGCTGGATTTCACCAAGCGAGCCGAAGGCCAGCCGGTCGAGCGCATTGCGGCACAGCCAGTCGATCTGGCTTTCGTCGTCATGGATCGTCTCGCGGTGCTGCAACGGGATCACCCGCTCGCTGAGGTCATAATATTTGGTAAAATTGAGCCTGTGCGAGGTCGCCAGTTCGCCGGCATACCAGAGCTGGTCCATTACGCGCTTGTGCGGCGGGCGGTCCCACATCTGTTTTGGGCCGCTAAGCCTGGTGTCAAAATCCTGGGTGGACAGCGGACCTTCTGCCGCGATCCGCGCCTTTATCTCTTCGCCGCCGATCTCCGCGACCGCTTTTTGGAACGAGGCATAGCCCGCCACCTTCTCGCCCAGCCGCCGGAACTGGCGCTGCCACATCGGGTAGAATTCCATCGGCAGGACCGAGGCGTCGTGGGTAAAATGTTCGAACACCGCCCTGTCCTCGCCCAGCATCTTGTCGAGCATCGGTTCGCGATAATTCTGGTTGCGGCTCCACAATATATGGTGATGGGCGCGGGTGACATTCTGGACCGTGTCGAGCTGGACATAGCCGAGGCGGCGGATCATCTCCGGCAGATCGAGCGGTCCGGTCGGTGTGTCCGCCAACCCCTGTGCCTGCAGCCAGAGCCAGCGCGCCTGCCGGTTGCCGATCCGTAGCGCCATCGCGATCAGACCGCGGTGGTTTCGATATGCGCGACTTTGCGGTCGCGCCGGGTGGCCAATATGCATCCGATGACGATCATCAGCGCACCGGCCACGGTGGTCAGCGTGATCGGCTCTCGGAAGAACAGCCAGCCGAAAATCGCCGCCCAGATGAAGGCGCTATATTCCAGATTGATCAGATTCTGCGCCTCTGCCCGGGCATAGCCCCAGGCAATGAATATGGCCGAGATGATCGAGAATAGGGCAGCAGCACCGATCAGCGGCAGCGACTCCACCTCGGGGACCACCGCGAAAAACGGCGCGAGCAGCAGGAAGGACGAACCGACGACGAGATTTTGCGCGAAGCTGATCTCGATCGGACCGGCGAGCAGGGCCTGCTGGCGCTGGATCACCAGATTGCCGGCATAGAGCACCGCCGATATCAGGATCGCACCGATGCCGAGCAGCGCCTCTTTTTCAAATGTGCCGCTCGCCCTGCCCCATGCGATCACCAGCACGCCGGAAAAACCGAGCGCGGACGCATAGATGGCGTTGCGGTGGATGGTCTCGCCGAGGAACACCGCGGCGAGATAGAGCGCGATGATCGGCGCGATGAAGGACAATGCGATGGCTTCGGCCAGCGGCACCCGCGCCAGGCCCCAGAAGAACAGATAGGACATGAAGACAATGATGATGCCGCGCTGCAGATGGATCTTGCGGGCGGCCTTGCCCGGCATTCTCGGGCGGCGGGCGAAGAAGACCACCGAAACGATAACAAGCGCGAGCAGCACCCGCCAGAGAATGGCATTATAGGCACCCAGCTCGATCGACAGGCTTTTCATCGCGACGTCCATCATCGCGAATGTGAGCAGACCGAAGAGCACCGAACCCGCCGGCAGCAGGATCGGGGCGTTTTCGGATGGGCTTTCGGCGGATATCAGATCGGGCATATTTCATTCCATCAGCATGATGCTGTTGCAGTCCCGGTGCTTCGACAGGCTCAGCACGAACGGATTGCAAGACGCTCTGCTTATCGCCCGCAAGCCGGAAATGGCAAGCGGGATCAGAGGCCCATTTGCCGGACGGCGAGATCGCGCATGATTTCTTCCGAGCCGCCGCCGATCGCCATCACCTTGACCTCGCGATAGAAACGCTCGACCGGATTGCCGCGCAGATAGCCGGCGCCGCCGAGAATCTGCATCGCCTCGCTGGCGCAATATTCGAGATCCTTGGTGGCGCTGAACTTGGCCTTGCAGATTTGCGCCACCGGCATTTCGCCCTGGTCGGCGAGCCAGCAGATCTGGTTCAGCCAGGCGTCGAGCCGGTCGACGCGGGCCGACATCTCGGCAATCTTGTGGCGGATCACCTGATGCCGGATCAGCGGCTTGCCGAAGGTCTCGCGCTGCTGCGCATAGTCGATCGCATATTCGAGCAGCACCCGCATCATGCCGAGCGACTGGGCGACCATGCCGAGCCGTTCGTGGTTGAAATTGTGCATGATCTGGATGAAGCCGCGGCCTTCCTCGCCGAGCATATTTTCCGCCGGAACGCGGACGTCGTCGAAATAGAGCGAGGCCTGATCCGATGCCCACCAGCCCATTTTCTTGTCGAGCGCGGTGCGCGAGAAGCCCTCGGCATCGGCGTCGACCAGAAACAGCGAAATGCCATTCAGTCCTTCGCCGCCGGTGCGCGCGCCGATGACATAATGGTCGGCGGTCATGCCGCCGGTGATGAAAGTCTTGGCGCCGTTGATCACCCAGTGATTGCCGTCCTGCCGCGCGGTGGTCTGCATATTGGCGACATCCGACCCGCCACCCGGTTCGGTGATGCCGAGGCTGGAGCCCTTTTTGCCGAGCACGATATCCTTCAGGATCCGGTCCTTGATATCCTGCGAGGCCAGCTTGTGGATCGGACCGATCGAAATGCTGCGCCCGCCGAGCGCCGCCAGCGTGCCGCCGTTATGCGCGCGCGCCGCTTCCTCGCCCCAGGCCGCGCGCATGAAGACATCATCCATGCCGAGGCCACCATATTTTTCGTCAACGCCGAAGCCCCAGACGCCGAGCGCGCCGACCTTCTCGTGCAACGCCCAGGGGATTTCGCCGGCTTCATCCCACTCGTTGGCATAGGGCTGCAATTCGGTCTCCGCAAAACGGCGACAGGTTTCGCGGAACTGGCGCCGCTCTTCCGTTTCAAAGGGGCGTAGCATGTCTCTCTCCTAGCGATTTAATCGTCTGATTAAACCTCTATCGCTTCCAGCGCGGAACGCAAGGGAGATGGCAGCGAAACCGGTCGCCGGCTTTCACGGTCGACATAGACATGGGTGAAGCTGCCGGCCGCCGAGGCCACATCCTCGTCACCGCGGAACAGGCCGACGCCGTAGGTGACGCTGCTGTTGCCGAGCCGGTCGACGCGGATCCGCGCCATCACCTCGTCGGGAAAGGCAATCGGCGCGAAATAGTCGCAGCTGGTGTTGACCACCAGACCGATGGTCGCCCCGCCGGTGATGTCGAGCGCGCCCTGCTCGACCAGATAGCGGTTTACCGCGGTATCGAACCAGAAATAGTAGATCGCGTTGTTGACGTGGCCATAAGGATCATTGTCGTTCCAGCGCGTGGTAATCGCAGAACCAGCGCGATAGGCATCGCGCCGCGGCGGTTCAGCCCTGGGGCTCTTACCAGGCGGCATCGTAGATCTTCTGCGCGTCGGCCAGCGTCACTTCTCTGGGATTATTGTCCAAGAGCCGGCCTTGCAGCATCGCCGCCTCGGCCAGTTCGGTGGTGGCCTCCTGCGCGATGCCGATTTCGCGCAGCTTGCGCGGTGCCTCGACCTTGACGGCCAGCGCCTCGAGATAGTCGATCAGCTGCTGCGCCCGCGCTTCGCTGCTGTTCTCGCTGCCGCGCGGCAGGCCGAGGGCATCGGCGAGCTCGGCATAAAGCGGTGCGGCGGCCTCCAGATTGAACTGCATGACATAGGGCATGACCAGCGCGTTGGAGAGACCATGCGGGATATGATAGATGCCGCCGAGCGGATAGGCGAGCGCGTGGATCGCGCCGACGGGCGAATTGGCAAAAGCCTGTCCGGCGAGCATCGAACCGCGCAGCATGGCTTCGCGCGCCTGCATGTTTTTCCCGTCGGAACAGGCGGTCTCGATATTCGCGGTGAGCAGCTTCAGCGCCTCGATCGCGAGCATGTCCGACACCGGGTTCTTGCCATTGCGGCTGGTATAGGATTCGACCGCGTGCACCATCGCGTCGATGCCGGTGGCGGCGGTGACACTGGCGGGCAGACCAACCGTCAGCGCCGGGTCGAGCAGCGCGACATCGGCATAAAGATGCGGCGAGATGATGCCGGCCTTGGTGGTTTCGCCGGTGGTCAGGATCGAAATGGCGGTGACCTCCGATCCGGTGCCGGAAGTCGTCGGGATCAATATGGTCGGCAGGCCCTTGCGCTCGAGCAAACCGATGCCGTAAATTTCCGCAAGCGGTTGCGCGCCATCCACAGCCAGCGCCGCAACCACCTTGGCGGTGTCGAGCGAACTGCCGCCACCCAGTCCGATGACGATATCCGCGCCTGCTGTTTTGGCCGCTTCGACAGCCTGCAGGACAATCGCTTCCGGCGGGTCGGCGACAACCGCGTCGAATATCGCGACATCAAATCCCGCTTCGGACAATGTTTTTTCAACCGGCACGATCAGGCCCGCATTGACGATACCCTTGTCGGTGACAATCATCGGTCGGGATGCGCGCAGGGCGGCTATCTGGCGGGGAAGTTCGGCGAGGCAGCCTTCGCCAAAGTGCAACACGGGGACGGTCTGGAAGAGAAATTTTTTCATGGCCATTCTTTTGCACCAATGGGTCCGTCGCGCAATAAAAAGGGGCCGGAAAACCGGCCCCTGTCCATCTGGTGACTATTTGCCACCGCTATTTCATTCAGCCTAGAATTTGCCGCGCAGGGTCAGGCCGTACATCCGTGGTTCCTGGACGAAGGCCGAGCGCGACGCCGCAGCACCCGATCCACGAAGCACGGTATTGAACGTCACACCGCGTGTCACTTCGTTGGTCAGGTTGGTCACCCAGGCTTCGATACCCCATGCGTCGTTGATATCGCCGATACCCGCCCGCATGTTGATCTTGATATTGCCGTCCTGGACATCAAACGGAACCAGCGGTGCCGCATCGACCGCAGCCTGGACGCTGCCCGCTGCGGCAATGTCTGCTGCACCGGGAACAACAATCGCCTGCGTCGACGTCCGGCGGTCGCTTTCCATGCGAACCTGGCCGTTTACGAAGAACTTCAGGCTGCTGCCCAGATCGCGATCATAGGTCGCGCCCAGGATGCTGACCCATTTCGGCGCATTGGTCAGCGAATTGCCGCAGAGCGACAAGACATTCGCCGAGGTTTGCGAACCGGCGCAATCTTCCGGATAGCGCGCATCGGTATAGGTCAGACCACCGTTGATGGTGAGGTTATCACTGGGACGCGCCTGCATTTCCAGTTCGACACCGCTGGATTTCGCCTTCGGAACGTTGAACGTGGTAAACTGGGCACCGGTGAATTCAAGCACCTGGAAATTGCTGAATTCTTCGTGAAAACCAGCGATGTTCACAGTCAGCGCATTGTCGAGGAACTTGCCCTTGAAGCCGATTTCATAGGCATCGACTTCTTCCGAAAGGAAGCTCGGGTCGCTGCCGCCGACGGCCGCCGTCGAATCGAGGTTGAAGCCGCCGGATTTATAGCCGTGCGTAAAGCTGGCATAAACCGTGACCGGAGAAGCAAATTCGTAGCTGACCTTGCCGGTATAGATCAGTTCTTCATCGCTAAAGGTACCGGTGAACGAACGCGGCAGCGGGACAGCGACGGCCTGAGGCAGGTCAGCCGGCGCCGTGAACGCGAAACATCCGGTTCCGAACAGGCCGTTGCCCAGGGTCGTACCCAAAGGCGGAGCCGGTGCAGCGCCGGTTGGCGGAGAGCCCAGCAGGTTGCTCAAAATTGCAGGACAAAGCGCATTGTTCACCGACGGCTGGGTAAAGCCACCGTCCTTGCTTTCGTCCGAATAGCGCAGACCAACGGTCAGCTTCAGCCCCTCTGCCACCTCCAGAGTATTGTGGGTGAAGATCGACCAGCTTTTGCTGCTTTGCGTATAGGCATTTGTTGCCCGGACGGTCGAAGCATCGACACCGCCGGAGAAGAGGGCAAGCGGAGCCGGGCCAGCAGCACCGCCAAACAAGGCGCCAACCAGAGCGTCGTAATCATCGCCGAGGCCAAAATTGACAACCTGGCTGATATCCTCGTCGGAGTAATAGCCACCGACCAGCCAGCTCAGCGCGCCATCCAGAGCATCGCCCTGCAGACGCAATTCATGGGTCATCGTGTCGATCGACGTTCCGCCACCGGGAAGAACGTTGAAAATATCGAGGCCCGAGAAGTCCGAATCGTAGGATTCATTGGCACGGAATTCGCGATAGGAACCGATATAGACCAGATCGGCAGAGTCACTGACGGGAACCTCTACCTCGGCCGTGACGCCCCACTGGTCATTGCTGTTCATCGACTGGAAGCTCTGCGTCGCAAGACGGTTGTCGACCGCACGCTGCATGGTGGTCGTGTCAAACGGATTTACCGCCACAGCCGGTGCAGCCATGCCGCCACGGGCGCCCAGTCCGACCAGAGCAAAGGCCCCGGACGTTTCAACCGGGGACTGGTAGACTTCGACAGCCGCACAGCAACTGGCCGTGCTTTTGGAATAGTCTGCGATCAGACGACCGCTGATCCCGCCATCGGTTTCGAAACCCAGTTGGCCACGAATCAGATATTGATCGGTATTGTTGGATTCCCCGTTTGTCGCCCCGGTGGCGTCGATCGTCCGGACATAGCCGTCACGCTTGCGATACGCACCGGTGACACGCAGCGCCAGATTATCTTCGATCAGGGGGGCGTTGATCGCGCCCTGAATGCTCATATGGTCGAAATTGCCATAGGTCGCGTTTACAAAACCGCCGAAATCGTTGAGGTCGGGCCGAACATTGGTGATGTTCAGAGCGCCTGCCGAGGTGTTCCGGCCAAACAAAGTGCCCTGCGGGCCGCGAAGAACCTCGACGCGTTCGACGTCGACAAATTCGCCCAGTGCGACGCCGGGACGGGACTGATAAGCACCGTCCACGAAGATGCCGACAGCGGATTCAAAACCGATATTGTTGGAAGTCGTACCAACACCGCGAATTCGCAGAACCACGGTTCCGGATGCCGTTTGCGCATTGGAAGTCGAGAAGCTTGGCGAAACGCTGCCGATATTCTGCACGTTCACGACGCCCTGCTGCTCGAGCTGGGCCGGGCTGACCGCAGTCACGGCGATGGGAATGTCCTGCACATCCTCTGCACGGCGGGTTGCCGTCACGATGATCACATTATCGTCGAAGGTTTCGGCTTCCTGCGCTGCATCCTGCGCAAAAGCGGGGGTGGTCATGGCTGTGCTACACAATGCTGCCATGAGAATTTTATTGATCGTTTTCATATTTACTCTCCCGTTATGCCTGCTGCCGTGGTCGCCAATTTCCTGGGGGGATGGCTTGTATTTTGCGGCAGCTGCACTTGCGTCAGTCGATTAATTGAGCCATTAAATCAAGCGGTGAGGGACAGCCACAGGCCGATTCCGTGGAAAACGTTGCATTTATGTAACAATCGCAACGGATCGAGACGACCGGAAACCGGCGTTTACCCTCGAGGAGGGATGAAAATGACACATAAATTGTCCGTATTGATCGCAATGGCTATGCTCATTAGCGGCTGTTCTGCAGAAAAGGGGCCGGACGGCGACAGGCATGTCGCTCTGGCGCCGGGTGAAACCGCCGGGGAAGAAGCCAATCCGGACCGCAATGTCTATTTCGGCGATCTCCATATTCACACCAAGAACAGTTTCGACGCCTATATATTCAATGTCCGGACGACGCCGGATGATGCCTATAAATTCGGCATGGGCGAGACCGTAAAACATCCGCTCGGCTATGACCTGACGCTGGAAGGGCCGCCGCTGGATTTCATGGCCGTGACCGATCACGCCGCCTATCTCGGACATCTCGAGGCGATGAACACGCCGAGCTCGCCGCTTTCAAAGCTCGCCATGGCGAAGGATATGTTCAGCACGGACTCCGACAAGATCACCGCGGCGTTCCAGCTTATCGGCGGGGCCGTCCGCGACGGCAGCAAGATGCCCGGTGTCTATGATCCCGCGATCGTCGGTAATGTCTGGAAACAGATTGTCGATGCAGCGGAAAAATATAATCAGCCGGGTAAATTTACCACCTTTGCCGGCTATGAATATACGGCAGTACGGATCACGCGTGGCAAGGATGGCGGATTTGCCGGCGGCAATCTGCACCGCAATGTCATTTTTCGCGGCTCGGCCCCCGACATGCCGTTCGCGACCGTCGACTCGACCAATCCGGAGGATCTCTGGTCGTGGATGGACGATCAGCGTGAAGCCGGCCACGACGCCATGTCGATACCCCACAACAGCAATGTCTCCGATGGCGAGATGTTCAAGATGGAAACCTATAACGGCCAGCCCCTGACCAAGGCTTACGCCGAACAACGGGTGCGCAACGAGCCGCTGGTCGAGATCACCCAGGTAAAGGGAACGTCGGAAACCCATCCCTCGCTCTCCCCGAATGACGAATGGGCCGATTTCGAAATTTACGACAAGCTGCTCAGTTCACCGGTCCCGTCGAAAACGGCGACCGGCGACTATGTCCGGCAGGCGCTCGCCAACGGATTGAAACTGGTCGAAAAAATCGGTGCTGACCCGTTTCATTTCGGCTTTATCGGATCAAGCGACACCCATGTCGTTGGCGGATCGTTTGACGAGAAGAATTTCTGGTCAAAGGTCGGCCTGCTCGACGGCACGGCGGAAACGCGCGGCTCCATCCCGCCCGGCGGCAAGAAAAGCTGGGAGGGCGTGACTCTCGCTCCCAGCGCCGCTGACTGGTTTTCGCGCTGGAGCGCTTCGGGCTATGCCGCAGTCTGGGCGGAAGAAAACAGCCGCGAGGCAATTTTCGACGCGATGCGGCGCAAGGAAACCTATGCGACCACCGGCACGCGTATCAAATTGCGGTTCTTCGGCGGCTTCGGCTTTGACGAGACGATGCTGGATGATCCGCAAATGGTCAGGAAGGCTTATCAGGACGGCGTACCGATGGGAGGCGATCTGGTCGGCAGCAAGGCACCGGGCTTCATTATCTGGGCGATGCGCGATGCGATGAGCGCGCCGCTGCAGCGCGTGCAGGTGATCAAGGTCTGGACTGACGGCGGCGAAGCGAAAGAGAAGGTCTTTGATGTCGCCTGCAGCGATGGCGGTTCGCTGGATGGCACATTCCGCTGCCCCGACAATGGCGCGAAAGTGGATTTGAGCGATTGCTCGATCTCCACCGACAAGGGTGCACCGGAACTGAAGACATTCTGGCGCGACCCCGAGCACAAGGCGGGCCAGCGGGCCTCCTATTATGTACGGGTGCTGGAAAATCCGGTTTGCCGCTGGTCGACATGGGATGCGTTGCGGGCGGGCGTCCCGCCCAATCCTGCGCTTCCCAGGACGATCCAGGAACGGGCATGGTCCTCGCCGATCTGGTATGTGCCGACGGCCTGATCTGACGAGGAATATAAAGTGAAAATCTTTCGTGACCCGATCATGCATTTTGTCCTGATCGGACTGGCGCTGGTTGCCATCAATCATTTCTGGTCCGGCTGGCAGGGCGAGCAGGGCCGGACGATCGTGGTAAGCGCCGCCGAGATCGACCGGCTGGAAAAAATCTGGGCGGGCACGGCGGGACGCCTGCCCACCGGCGAAGACCGGCAGCAGATCATCGACCAATATGTGCAGGAGGAAGCGCTGGTCCGCGAGGCCGGACGGCTCGGGCTGGGCGAAGGGGACACGATCATCCGGCGGCGGCTGGCGCAGAAAATGGATTTTCTGGTCGGCGATGACGCCAGGGCCGACGACCCCAGCGACGCCGCGCTGGAAGACTGGTTCAACGACCATCGCGACCGTTTTGCCGCACCGGAAATGCGCAGCTTCACCCATGTCTATTTCAGTCCCGAAAAGCATGGATCACGGATAGAGTCGGTAGCCGACGCGGCGCGCGTGCGGTTGCAATCCGGTGCAGACTGGAAGGCCATCGGCGATCCGTTCATCCAGAAGCGCAGCTATGCCGCGGTACCCGAACGGGAGGTCGCGCGACTGTTCGGACCGGAGTTTGCCGCCGCCATATTCAAGCTGGACGCACGGATATGGAGCAAACCGGTCGGCTCCGCCTTCGGCCTGCATCTGGTCCGTATCGAAGCCATCGACAGCGCCGCGCAAGCAGGCTTTGAGCCGATCCGCGCCGAAGTGCTGGCCGCATGGCAGGATGAACAGCGCAGCGAGGCAAAGCGGGCCGCGCTGGAGGAACTGATCGGCCAATATGAAGTGGTGGTCGAGACCAGGCGATGAGGCCCCTCCTCTTTTCAGGCTTGCCTAACGTGCCGGGCCGGGCGAACGGCGGCTGGCTATGGCAGGCGCTGGCCATCGGGTTCTGCCTGATATGGCTGACGCGCCCGGCAGCGGCCCATGAAATCCGGCCAGCCGCGCTCGAGCTGACCGAGCAGGCCGACGGCACGGTTGATGTCATCTGGAAACAGCCGGTCCTGTCGGGCCGCAAGCTCAGGATGCGGCCGGTTCTTCCGGCGCAATGCGCGCCGCCCGAGCAGACGCAGCAGCAATTTTCCGGCACGGCGACCATCGAAAGCTGGCAGACCGCCTGCCGCCTCGATCGCGGTCAAGTCCGGATCGAGGGGCTCGAGCGGACGCTGACCGATGTCTTTGTCCGCCTGACCCTCGCCGACGGGCGCGAGCTGACACGGGTCCTGCGCCCGGCCACTCCCGCTTTCTCCCTGCAGGCGCAGACCGGTGATTCACCGGCCAGCGCCTATCTGCGGATCGGCGGGGAGCATATGCTGCTCGGCTGGGATCATCTGCTGTTTGTTCTCGGCTTGCTGCTGCTCACGCCCGTGCGCCGGATATTCTGGGTGATCACCGCCTTTACCGCGGGCCACAGCCTGACGCTGGCGATTACCGCGCTCGGCCTTTTGCGCCTGCCGGGCGGGCCGGTCGAGCTGCTGATCGCGCTCAGTATATTCTTTCTGGCCGTGGAGGTCGTCCGCAAGCAGGCCGGAAAAACCAGCCTGACCATCCGGCAGCCGTGGATCGTTGCTGCCGCTTTCGGGCTGCTGCACGGGCTGGGCTTTGCCGGCGCGCTGGCCGACATCGGCCTGCCCAAAGGTCAGGAAATCTGGGCCTTGCTGCTGTTCAATCTGGGCGTCGAGATCGGCCAGATCCTGTTTGTCGCGGCGGCACTGGGCGCATACTGGGTAATCGGCCGCACGCCGCTTGACCGGCAGCAATGGCTGGCGCGCCCTGCCCTCTATCTGGTCGGCTCGCTCGGCGCCTACTATACGCTGACGCGAATATTGGCGTGATGCCAGACCGGACAGAACGGGCGTTGCGACCATAGATTGAGAGGCCGGACGAACCGGCCCCTCACCTCGCCTATTGCAAGACGCCCGATCGGGCGCGATCCTAGAACTGGCTGCGCAGGGTCAGTCCGTAGCTGCGCGGTTCCTGCACAAAGACGGACTGCGAACCGGAGCGCAGGATCGTCGCAAAAGTGACGCCGCGCGTCACTTCGTTGGTCAGATTGGTCACGAAAGCCTCGATGCCCCAGCTTTTGTCCTGACTGCCGATACCGGCGCGCAGGTTGATCTTGATATTGCTGTCCTGAACGACGAACGGCAGCGGGGTTGCCGCGGCCAGATCTGCGGTATCAATGGCCTGGGTCGATGTCCGGCGATCGCCCGCGAAGCGGATCTGGCCGTTGAGGAAATATTCCAGATCGGCACCGATATCATTGCTGTAGGTGGCCCCGGCAATGCCGACAAAATCCGGCGCATTGGTCAGCGAATTGCCGCATAGCGCGACCACATTGACCGTGGTCTGGCTACCGGCGCAATCATCCGGATAATGGGCATCGGTGTAGGTCAGCGCAGCGTTGACCGTGAAATGGTCACTGGGCCGCAGCATCGTTTCGATCTCGACGCCCTGGGTGACGGCTTTCGGGACGTTGAAGGGCCGGAACTGTGTACCGATAAATTCGAGAATCTGGAAATTCGTGAACTGCTCCCGGAAGGCCGCCAGGTTCAGCGTCACTCTATCCTTCAGGAATTTTGCTTTCAGGCCAATTTCATAGGAATCAACCTCTTCCGACTGGAACCGCGGATCATTGCCCCCGGCAGTAGCGGTGGAGTCCAGATTTAGTCCCCCCGACTTGTAGCCATGGGTGAAGCTGGCATAGATGTTGACCGGATCGGCGAAGGCATAAGACAGTTTACCGGTATAGATCAGTTCGCTGTCGCTGAACTTGCTGCTGAACGTGCGCGGCGTCGGCAGAACGGCTGCGAAGGGCGCATCGGCCGGAGCGGTCAGCGCGAAACAGCCGAAACCGAACAGCGCATTCTGCAGGGAAGCCGGCAGGCCGCCCAGCGGTCCGCCAGGGGAAATTTGCCCGACGATCGCGGGGCAGACGGAATTGTTGGTGCCGCCGCTGGCAAAGCTGCCGTCCTTGCTTTCGTCCGAATAGCGCAGGCCGATTGTCAGCTTCAGCCCGTCGGCCACTTCCAGCTCATTATGGGTGAAGATCGACCAGCTTTCGCTATTTTGCGCATAAAGATTGGTGTTGGTGACGGTTGCCGGATCAAAGCCGGTGATATTCTGCAGCGGCGTGGCACCAAAGAATATCGGGCTGAGCGGATTGAGCGTCGCGCCACCGGTGGCGCCGGCAAGCGTGGCACCAACCACTTGGTCATAATCCTGTCCCAGCGCCAGCGACAGGCTCTGGTCGATATCCTCACGGGAATAATAGCCGCCGACCAGCCAGTTCAGCGCGCCGCCGAACAGATCGCCCTGGACCCGCAGCTCATGGGTCATGGTGTCAATAGCGGTGCGGTTGCTGGTGACGTTGAACAGATCCAGATCCGAGAAATCATTGTCATAGGCCTCGGTCGCATCATATTCGCGATAGGAACCGATATAGATCAGGTTGGTGCTGTCGCCGAGCGGCACTTCAATCTCGCCGGTGATGCCCCACTGGTCAAAGCGGGTCTGCGGTGCGTAGCTGGCGGTGGAAACCAGATTGCCGGCGGCGGTTTCCGCGGTGGTCGTGTCGAACGGATTCACCGCGACGTCGGGTCCGGCCATGCCGCCACGCGGCCCCAGGCCGACAGCCGCAAACAGGCCAGCGGTTTCGAGCGGGGATTGCAGCACTTCGATTGCAGCGCAGCAACCGGCCGTGCTCTTGGAATAGTCGGCGATCAGCCGTCCCTTGATCCCGCCATCGGTTTCGAAGCCCAGCTGGCCACGAACAAGATATTGGTCGGTGCCATTTGAATCGCCGATTTTGCTGCCGCTGCCATCGACGACGGTGACAAAGCCGTCGCGTTCCCGATAGGCACCGGTGACGCGCAACGCCAGTTTGTCCGCGACGATCGGCACATTCACCGCACCCTGCACGCCGACCAGGTCACGATTGCCATAGGTCGCGTTGGCAAAGCCTCCGAACTCGTCGAGGTCGGGCCGGACATTGATGATATTCAGGGCACCGGCGGAGGTATTCCGTCCGAAAAGCGTCCCCTGCGGACCACGCAGAACTTCGACCCGCTCGACATCGACCAGCTCGGAAAGCGCGACACCGGGGCGCGACTGATAGGCGCCGTCAATGAAGATGCCGACCGCGGATTCAAAACCGATATTGTTGGACGTCGTCCCGACGCCGCGAATTCTCAGAACCACCGAACCGGAAGCGAGCTGGGCATTGGAGACCGAATAGCTGGAGGAGACATTGGTCAGCTGGCCGACATTGACCACGCCCTGGCGATCGAGTTCAGCCGAACTGACCGCGGTCACGGCAATAGGAATGTTCTGGACATTCTGCGCGCGACGGGTTGCGGTAACGATGATGACATCATCATCGAAGCTTTCGGTCGCCGCCACATCATCCTGCGCGATAGCGGGGGGCGTCATCGCGGTTGCGCACAGCGCAGCCGCCAGCAATTTATGCATATTGTTCACTTATATTCTCCAGTTCGACGCACTGTCGCCATGTCTGATGTCTTGAGTTGGGGGGTCGCTGGCCTTCTCCTAAGGCCATTTCCTTGCCAGACTCTTACGATTGGCAAAAAAGCGGGTGACGGGGACTGGCACGCCACGGGACACCATCCCTCCGCGCGCAACCGCCAGCAGAGTTGGAACTGCCCGAAATCACTCTTGGCGAGCCACGTCGTCACCGCTAGAGGAAGGAGAAACATAAATTTAAGGACAATCAATGCCCCAACTCATCCTGCTTCGCCACGGTCAGTCACAATGGAATCTCGAAAACCGCTTCACCGGCTGGTGGGATGTCGATGTCACGGACAAGGGCGTAGAAGAAGCCAGGGCGGCCGGGCAGTTGATGAGGGAACGCGGCATTGACCCGAACGTCTGCTTCACCAGCGTCCAGACGCGGGCGATCAAGACGCTCAACCTCGCGCTGGAGGAAATGGGCCGGCTGTGGCTGCCGGTGGAGAAAAATTACCGGCTCAACGAACGCCACTATGGCGGTTTGACCGGCCTGAACAAGCAGGAAACACGGGACAAGCACGGCGACGAGCAGGTCCATATCTGGCGACGCAGCTTTGACACCCCACCACCACCGATGGCGTCGGACAGCCCCTATCAGATGTCCAATGACCCACGCTACAAAGGGATCGAAGTGCCGGCGACCGAAAGCTTGAAAGATACGATCGCACGCGTGTTGCCCTACTGGAAAAGCCGGATCGCACCGGAATTGCAGAACGGCAAAAAGGTCCTGATCTCGGCCCATGGCAACAGCCTGCGCGCGCTCGTCAAACATCTGTCGAAGATTCCCGATGACGAAATCACCGGGCTGGAAATTCCGACGGGCCAGCCGATTGTCTATGAGCTGGACGACGATCTGAACGAGATTGAACGCTATTATCTTTCGGAGCGATAGTCCGGGACGGCATCCGAGAGGGCAATAGTCGCGAATCTTATGCCGGCTTGTCCTTCGCTCGGTACATGGCGGCATCGGCACGGGACATCAGGCCGTCTGTCGTGTCTTTGGGGCCGACGAAGCAATAGCCTATCGACGCACCCAGAGGCAGCTTCTGGCCTTCATGGACGATATTTTCCCTGGCCAGATCCTGAAGGAGAGATTCGATTTTGTCTGCCACCTGATCGCCGTTTAGGTTGTCGAGCAAGAGGCCGAATTCGTCGCCGCCAATCCGCGCGACCACATCTGTTCCCCGGATATGGCTCTTCAAGATCTTCGCCAGCCTGACCAGCAACGCGTCTCCGGCAGCATGGCCATGCTCGTCATTGATCGCCTTCAACTTGTCGACATCGAGAAACAGGACCGCGCAATTGTCCCCGCATCGCCGGCACCGCTCAACGCGTTCCTCGAGATTTTCAACAAAAAAGCGCCGGTTTGAAAGTCCGGTAAGCACGTCATTATAAGCGCGCAGCTTCATTTCGGCGAGATCCGCCTTCAATGCAACTATTTCCTGCTCCAATATGTAGCAGTTAGGGCAATGTTGGTCATTGCTTGCGCGACTCTGTTGCATTTTATTTATGACCCTCAAATCCTGCCGGACCTATATTTCTATCTATTTGAAAGCACAACAGGATTATTCGACCGATCCATGGCAGACATCGAGGCGCAGGATCTGGCATCGATATCGGTCCATTCCGCTTAGAATAGCAACTATTCTCCAGACAGGATTTCGTTGCTCCAAAAATACAAAAGTCGGACATGTGTCATTGCGTCCGCGTCATTTCATGACTAAACCGCATTGCTTCCGTAGCATTTGTCAGGGACGAAAATGGCCGAAGCATCTCCTCCTGTTGGTATTATCATGGGCAGCCAGTCCGACTGGGCGACGATGAAGCTCGGCAGCGAGATATTGGATCAATTGCAGGTGCCACATGAACAGAAGATCGTGTCGGCGCACCGGACGCCCGGGCGCCTGTACGATTACGCCACCTCGGCAGCAGAGCGCGGATTGCAGGTGATTATCGCCGGCGCCGGCGGCGCGGCCCATTTGCCCGGCATGGTTGCTTCGATGACCCGCGTTCCGGTGCTCGGCGTGCCGATCCAGTCGAAGGCATTAAGTGGCATGGACAGCCTGTTATCGATCGCGCAAATGCCTGCCGGTATCCCGGTCGGCACCCTGGCAATTGGCGACGCGGGCGCGAAAAACGCGGCGTTGCTGGCGGCCGCCATTCTGGCCAATGGCGACCCGGCCCTGGCCCAGCGGCTCGAAGCCTGGCGCGCGGCGCAGACCGAAGCTGTCGCTGACAGGCCGGAATAAGCAGACGCGATGAAGACTCTCCCTCCCGGATCCACCATCGGCATATTGGGCGGCGGCCAGCTCGGCCGGATGCTGAGCGTGGCGGCGGCGCAGCTCGGCTATCGCTGTCATATCTATGCGCCGAATGCCGATAGCGTGGCAGCGGAAGTCTCGGCAGAATTTACCTGCGCCGAAGATGACGATATCGCCGCCCTGACCGGCTTTGCCGAAAGATGCGACGTGATTACATTCGAATTTGAGAATGTGCCGGTCGACCCGCTCCATCGAATCGAAGACTGCGCGCCACTGCACCCACCCATCGCGGCACTGGATATTGCGCAGAACCGGGTCGCCGAAAAGAATTTCGCTCGCGACCTTGGCGGCACCACTGCCCCCTTTGCCGAAGTGACCGATCGCGCCGCGCTCGATCGCGCGATTGCCGACATCGGCGCGCCGGCGATCCTGAAGACCATCCGCATGGGCTATGACGGCAAGGGCCAGTCGCGGATCCGGCCGGGAGACGATCTCGACCGGCATTGGCAAGCCGTGTCGCACCAGCCTTGCGTTGCCGAGGGTTTTGTCACCTTCGAGCATGAATTTTCGGTGATTTTGGTGCGCGGACAGGATGGTGAAATCCGTTTCTGGGATACGCCGCACAATATTCACGTCGACGGCATATTGTCGGTCTCCTCCGCGCCTGCCCCCGCCGCAATATTGGAACAGCAGGACGACGCCCGCGCCCTTGCCGCCAGAATGGCCGGCGCAATGAACTATGTCGGCGTGCTGACCTGCGAATTTTTTGCCACCAAGGACGGTCCGGTCTTCAACGAAATGGCCCCGCGCGTTCACAACAGCGGCCACTGGACGATCGAGGGCGCGATCACCAGCCAGTTTGAAAATCATATCCGGGCGATTTGCGGATTACCGCTCGGCGACACCGGGCTGGCCGCGGAAAAGGTGGAGATGCACAATCTGATCGGAGATCAATCCGACGAATGGCAGAGCCTGTTATCCGACGGCGAGAACCATCTCCATCTCTACGGCAAGGGCGAAAGCAGGCCGGGTCGCAAAATGGGCCATGTTACAAAATTGCATTTCTAATTTGCAGTCTGCCGGAACTGCGCTAGGCGTCGCCCATGAACCATCCTGAAATCATTTTCTTTCTCGCCCGCGCCGACAATGGCGTGATTGGCGATGGCGACAGCATTCCCTGGCGCCTGCCGGAGGATCAGCGGCGGTTCAAGCGCTTGACCATGGGCAAGCCGATGATCATGGGGCGCAAGACCTTTGACAGCCTGCCCGGCCTGTTGCCCGGACGGCGCCATATCGTCCTCACCCGGGACCCGGACTGGGAAGCCGATGACGCGGAAATCGCGAACAGCGTTGCAAGCGCCCTGAAAATGGCCAACTCGCCGCATATTGCAGTGATCGGCGGCGCGCAAATCTACGAGGCCTTTCTGGACCGGGCCGACCGGATCGAGCTGACCGAAGTGCATAGCAAGCCGAAAGGCGATATCAGGATGGCGCCCTTTGACGAAACCGTCTGGGAAGAAGTGGCGCGCGAGGATCATGCCGCCAAAGATGACAAGCCCGGTTACAGCTTCGTCACCCTGAAAAGGAAAATCGGGTGAAGAAATTCCTGCTGGCACTTCTGGGGCTTGTCGGGATCATACTTGCCGCGTTTCTGATTTTTGCGCCGGCGGCGTTCGAGAAACAGACCAATATGGTCGACGGCAAACCGCTGCCGGAGATTCGCGCAAACGCGCAGAAACTGCACGACAGTCTGATGATCGTTGATCTGCACGGCGACACACTGCTGTGGAAACGCAAGATTACCGACAGCTTGGATCGCGGACATATCGATCTCGAGCGGCTGCAGGCGGGCAATGTCGGACTGCAGATATTCTCCAGCGTGACCAAGACGCCCAAGGGGCAGAATTACGACAGCAACAGCGGCGACACCGATAATATCACCTTGCTGGCAATCGCCCAATTGCAGCCGATGCGGACCTGGTTCGCGCTGCTCGAGCGGCAGCTCTATCATGCACAGAAGCTTGACCGGGCGGTCGAAAGGTCGGCGGGCGCGATGATGCCGGTCCGCGCATCCGCCGATCTTGACCAGCTCGCAGCTGCGCGGAGCGAATCAGATGGTCCGATTGGTGTGCTATTCTCGGCTGAAGGATTGCAGACGCTGGAAGGCGAGCGGGGAAATCTGAAGCCACTCTACGCCGCGGGCATGCGCATGGCCGGGCTGGTGCATTTTTTCGACAATGAGCTGGCCGGATCGATGCACGGAATCGAAAAGGGCGGGCTGACCGAATTTGGCCGGACCATTGTCCGCGACATGGAAGACATGGGGATGATCGTCGATATCGCCCATTCGAGCCACGCGACGGTGGCTGACATCCTGAAAATGGCGCGGCGTCCTGTGGTCTCCAGCCATGGCGGCGTGCAGGCGGTGTGTGGGGTCAATCGCAATCTGACCGACGCAGAGATCAGAGGCGTGGCGGCGACCGGCGGCGTGATCGGTCTCGGCTATTGGGACGGCGCGATGTGCAATACCGATCCGGCGACCGTGGCGAAAGCGGCGAAACATGTCCGCGATCTGGTGGGTATAGAACATGTCGCGCTGGGCAGCGATTTTGACGGCGCGGTGACGACGCGCTTTGACACCAGCGGGGTTGTACAAATCACCCAGGCACTAATGGATGCCGGGTTCAGCGAAGCGGAAATCCGTGCGGTCATGGGGCTGAATGCGTTGCGGGTGATCAGGGCGGGGATCAAGCCATTGTCGCCATCCGTTGCCCCAGCGACGGCTGGGGGCCAACCCGATCGCGACGCTCGCGCTACGGATGCGGGCTAGATGCCAGCTTGCGCTGGCATGACGAATTTGTTGAATGAAATGCAAAATCCCGCAATAGCGATTCGATGATAAGACTGAACGGAAAAGACCGGATCGAAGGCGAGCTGCGCGGCGCGATCATTGCGCTGGGCAATTTTGACGGCTTTCATTTCGGCCATCAGGCGGTGGCCGGCAAGGCGCTGAGATGGGCGCGGAAGGAAGGCCGTCCGGCGATTATCGCGACATTCGATCCGCATCCGGTGCGCTTTTTCAAGCCCGATGTCGCGCCGTTCAGGCTGACGTCGCTGGACCAGCGCCAGCGATTGTTTGCCGATGCCGGGGCCAGCGCGATGCTGGTCTTCGAATTTGACGCAAGGCTGGCGGCCACAACGGCGGAGGATTTTGTCAGCAAGCTGCTGGTCGAGCGTTTCGGCGCGGCTGGCGTGGTGACCGGTGCGGATTTCACCTTCGGCAAGGGCGCCAAGGGCAATATCGACCTGCTGCGCGATGTCGGCACGGTGCACGGATTAAAATGCAAAGCGGTTAGCCCGATTGGCGACAGCGATGCGATAATCTCTTCCAGCCGCATCCGGGCGGCACTGAAAGAAGGCCATTGCGAAGAAGCAAACCGCTTGCTGACCCGGCCATTCGCGATCCGGGGCGAGGTGATCCACGGCGACAAGAACGGCCGCGAATTCGGTTTTCCCACCGCCAACGTCGATATCGGCCAATATCTGCGCCCGAAATATGGCATCTATGCGGTCAAGGGCCGCCTGCCTGATGGCCGGGTGCTGAACGGCGCGGCCAATCTGGGCATTCGCCCGAGCTTTGATCCGCCGAAGGAATTGCTCGAGCCGCATTTCTTTGATTTCAGCGAGGACCTTTATGGCCGGACGATCGAGGTCGAGCTGCACCATTTTTTGCGCGGCGAGGAGAAATTCGACGATCTGGATGCGCTAAAGGCGCAGATGAAGAAGGATTGCGACCGGGCGCGGCAATTGCTGACTTAGGCGAGCGGATGGGCGTGAGAGTATCTGCCGTTCGTCCTGAGCCTGTCGAAGGACGCGTCAAGCCGATGGAGGTCGTTGAGCTGCGCTCGCCCTTCGGGTCGACAAGCTCAGGACGAACGGTTTTAGGGCAACCTGATGAAGCTATCCCATCTCCCGTTCGTGGTGAGCCTGTCGAACCACGCCTCCCGACGAGAAATGTCCTTCGACAAGCTCAGGATGAACGGATGCAGGCGTTTAGGCAGCCCTGTACGTCATTGCGAGCCCAGCGAAGCAATCCAGAGCGTCGCTTGCCGCACTGGATTGCCACGGGCTTTCAGCCCTCGCAATGACGCGCCGGATGGACCGCTCCCGTGAGGCACAAATCTCGCTTGCACCCGCGCCCCGCCTCCCCTAATCCCCGCGATCATGACCGATCCCAAAGCAGATTATAAAGACACGGTTTTCCTGCCGAAAACCGATTTCCCGATGAAAGCCGGCCTTGCGAACAAGGAACCGGCAATATTGGAGCGCTGGCAGAAGATCGGTCTCTATGAAAAGCTGCGCGAAGCCCGCGCCGGCCGCGAGAAATTCATCCTTCACGACGGCCCGCCTTATGCCAATGGTAATATCCATATCGGCCACAGCCTCAACAAGACGCTGAAGGATCTGGTGGTCCGCTCGCAGAGCCTGCTCGGCAAGGACGCGCCTTATGTGCCCGGCTGGGATTGTCACGGTCTGCCGATCGAGTGGAAGATCGAGGAGCAATATCGCAAGAAAAAGCTGAACAAGGACGAGGTCCCGGCGAGCGAATTCCGCGCGGAATGCCGTGAATATGCCGACAATTGGGTCAAGGTGCAGCGCGAGGAATTCAAACGGCTCGGCGTGCTGGCGCAGTGGGACAAGCCCTATCTGACGATGGACTATGACGCCGAAGCGGCGATTGTCGCCGAGCTGCTGAAATTCGCCGAAGCCGGCCAGCTCTATCGCGGCGCCAAGCCGGTGATGTGGTCGCCGGTCGAGAAAACCGCGCTGGCCGAGGCCGAGGTGGAATATGAGGATATTGTCTCGACGCAGATTGATGTGGCGTTCGAGATTATCGACGCGCCGAACGCGCCAGAACTGGTTGGCGCTCATGCGGTGATCTGGACGACGACGCCGTGGACTATTCCGGTCAATCAGGCGTTGGCTTATGGGGCGGATGTTGATTATGTTTTGGTAGGCGAGCATCAAGGACCAAAATATCTAGTCGCGAAAGCTCTGGTTGAATCCGGTGAACTATATGGCCGTTTCCTCGCTCAAGAGGCGACCGAAATCGTTTGGCAGGGTAAAGGCTCGCAACTCGACGGAGCCACCGCCAAACACCCGATGGCCGACAAATTCCCGGACAGCGAATTCTACACCAAGCCGCGCCCGTTTCTCGATGGTTCACATTTTGTCACCACCGATGCGGGTACCGGGCTCGTCCATATGTCGCCCGATCATGGCGAGGATGATTTCGATCTCTGCAAGGCCAATGGCATCAATCCGGTGTTCGCGGTCGATGCGGATGGCGTCTATCGTGAGGACTGGCCTTGGCTGCCGCGTGGCGACGAGCGCGCCGGCGGGGTGATCAACAAGAATTTCAACGGTCCGGAAGGCCCGATCTGTTCGGATTTGCGCGAGGCGGGCGCCCTGCTGTCGGCCAGCGCCGATTTCAAGCATAGCTATCCGCACAGCTGGCGCTCGAAGGCGAAGATCATTTACCGCTGCACGCCGCAATGGTTTGTGCCGATGGATGAGCCATTGGCGGCACCCGATGCCGTTCGTGCTGAGCTTGTCGAAGCACAGCTTACAGACGCAGGCCCTTCGACAAGCTCAGGGCGAACGGATACTCCCACCCTCCGCGAAGTCGCGCTGGACGAAATTCGCAACAAGGTCCGCTTCGTACCGGAACGCGGGCGGCGCCGTCTCGAATCTATGGTCGAGGGCCGCCCCGACTGGGTATTGTCACGGCAGCGCGCCTGGGGCGTGCCGATCGCGCTTTATGTAAACCGCAAGAGCGGTGAATATCTCAACGATCCGGCGGTCAATGCGCGGATCATCGAGGCGTTCAAGACCGGCGGGGCCGATGCCTGGTTCAATGCCAATCATCAGGATTTCCTCGGTAATGATCACAATCTCGAGGATTATGAGGTGATCACCGACATTCTCGACGTCTGGTTCGACAGCGGCTGCACCCATGCCTTCGTGCTGGAAAGCGGCAAATGGCCCGATCATCAGTCGCCGGCGGATCTCTATCTCGAAGGCAGCGACCAGCATCGCGGCTGGTTCCAGTCGAGCCTGCTGGAATCCTGCGGCACGCGCGGGCGGGCACCGTACAAGGCGGTCCTGACCCACGGGATGACGCTCGACAAGAATGGCAAGAAAATGTCGAAGTCGCTCGGCAACACGCTTGATCCGAAGAAGATCATCGACGTGCAGGGCGCGGATATCCTGCGGCTGTGGGCGGCGAGTGTCGATTTTACCGAGGATCACCGGATCGGCGATGAAATCCTGAAAGGGGTTTCGGACAGCTACCGGAAGCTGCGCAACACCTTCCGCTATATGCTCGGCGGTCTTGGCGACTTCACCGATGCCGAGCGCGTCGCGGTCGCCGATATGCCGGAGCTGGAACGCTATATCCTGCACCGGCTGGCCGAGGTCGACGCGGAGCTGAAGCAGCACGTCAACGACTTCGCCTTCGGTCCCTATATGCGGACGCTGAACGCCTTTGCGCAGGAAGACCTCAGCGCCTTCTTCTTCGATATCCGCAAGGATTGCCTCTATTGCGATGCGCCGGACGATCCCAAGCGCATGGCTTACCGGACGGTGATGGATATCCTTTTCCACGCCCTCACCCGCTATATCGCGCCGGTGCTGGTATTTACGGCCGAAGAGATCTGGCAGTGTCGCTTCCCGGACGAGAATGACTCGATCCATTTGAAGGAATGGCCGGAGGTCGATGGGAGCTGGACGGATGCTGATCTCGCCGGGAAATGGCAGAAAATTCGCGATGCCCGTGAAAAGGTTACCGAGGCGATCGAACCGTTGCGGCGGGAGAAGACCATCCGCTCCAGTCTGGAAGCAGAGGTCGTGTATCCGATGGCCGATCTGCCGATCAGCGCGGAAGAATTTGCCGAGCTGGCGATTGTTGCGGATGTTACCGATGGCGCGGAAATCGCTGTGACCAAGACCGACAACCACAAATGCGGACGCTGCTGGCGCCTGCTACCGGAAGTGGAAGAAGACGGCGCGCTGTGCGGGCGTTGTGCGGAGGTTTTGGCGTGAACCGTTCTCCGTTCGTCTCGAGCGTAGTCGAGAGACGCATTACGCAATATCCATGTGTCTCGACTTCGCTCGACACGAACGGGGGCTGATATGACGGATAGCGCGCAAATCACCAAATATCGCCGCATCGGCTTAATCATTGCCTTTCTGATCTTCATCCTCGATCAGGCGAGCAAATTTGTCGTGATGCAATTGTTGCAGCTGCCGTCCAGAGGCCAGATCGAGCTGATTCCCTTTTTCAACCTGACCTGGGCGGAAAATTACGGGGTGTCGATGGGGCTTCTGACTGCGTCATCCGATTTCCAGCGCTGGGCGCTGGTCGCGTTGACCGGTCTGATCGGCTTTGCTGTTTTCATCTGGATGCACCGTGAAAAGGCGAAATGGGATATTCTCGCGCTGGCCATGGTACTCGGCGGAGCAATGGGCAATATCGTCGATCGCGCGCGGCTCGGCTATGTTGCCGACTTTGCCGATCTGCATATCGGCGAGTTCCGGCCATTTCTGATTTTCAACCTCGCCGATGCCTGTATCAGCATCGGCGTGGTGATCCTGCTTGCACGGGCGCTGCTAATCCGCGAAAAGAAGGACGATACAAAAGACGATGTTCAGCTTGACGAAAGTTGACCTGTGTCAGGAGCGCGCTATCAGGCTTCGTAAGAGATTTTTGAGGGACAATAACATGCGTAAATCGACCGTCGCCATCAGCCTTGTTTCGCTGGCCAGCTTGACCGCCTGCGGCTCCAGCGGGCTGTTCGACCGTGACCGGCCGGATGAATTCGCAGTTTCGCGCCAGCCACCACTGGTCATTCCGCCCGATTTCACGCTGACCCCGCCGCAGCCCGGCCAACCGCGCCCGCAATCCGGCGGTTTGCAGCAGCAGACTCTGGAAGCCCTGTTTGGCGGGCCACAGGCGCGCAGCGTCACCGAAAATGCAGTTGTCGGCCTGGCCGGTGAATCCGATGCCGGGATTCGGTCCTCGGTCGGCGATCCGGACACCTATACCGTCGACAAGGGCAGCGTCACCCGCGACATTATCGCCGCGCCGGAAGGCGACGGTCAGAACGCCCAGGCCGCTACGCCGGATTAATGATCGCGCTCCGCACATGATGCGGAGCGTTTTTCTTCATTTCCCGAATTGTCCCTCTGCGCAGACGCACCAAGCCTCTGCCGCACGGGAGAAGGCCTGTTCATTCAGGTACGGCGGTAATCTTTGTTCGTGCGTTGGTGCCACGGATGATTTCCAGTGATGTCCTGGGCAAGCCGAGCGCCTTTGACAGCAGCTTCAATACAGCCGCATTGGCCTTGCCATTTTCCGGTGTAGCGGTGACCCGAACCAGCAAGGTGCCGGCAGGTCCGCCCTCACCCGGCAGGCTGATGCTGTTGTCGCCCGCATTGGGCGTGACTTTCACGGTCAGTTCACCGTCATTGATGAGCGACAGCAGCTCTTCGCGGGGCGGGAATGGAGTCTTTTTTGCCATTGTTTTTCACTGTTCCCTTCTCCCGTGAAGGAGAAGGATAGGGAGCCTTATTCGCGAAGCGGGTTAGGCGGAGTTGGATGAGGATGTTCTGAACCCCGAAGCGCAGTACACCCTCACTCAGCTGCGACTAGCAAACAAGTTTGCTAGTCTGCGCAACCAGTTTGTTTCGGCTTCAGGTCGAAGCGATCCCCCGGATCACTTCTAAAACATGCTGGGAGCATGTTTTACCTGAAGCAGAACCAAACTCCCGTAAGGGAGAGGGAAAAAGGCCTAATGCCGGAAATGGCGCATGCCGGTGAACAGCATCGCGAGCCCGGCTTCGTCAGCGGCGGCGATGACTTCATCGTCGCGAATCGAGCCGCCGGGCTGGATTACTGCGGTGGCGCCCGCCTCGACCGCGGCCAGCAGGCCGTCGGCGAAAGGGAAGAAGGCATCGGAGGCGACTGCCGAACCGATGGTGCGGGCTTCGCTCCAGCCGGCTTTTTCCGCTGCATCCTTGGCTTTCCATGCCGCGATCCGCGCCGACTCCAGCCGGTTCATCTGGCCAGCGCCGACGCCGGCCGTCGCGCCGTCCTTGGCATAGACAATAGCGTTGGATTTGACATGTTTGGCAACCGTCCAGGCGAACAGGCAATCGGTCATTTCCTGCGCACTCGGCTGGCGCTTGGTCACGCATTTCAGATCATCGCGCGATATCTGGCCATTGTCGCGGGACTGCAGCAGGAAACCGCCGGCGATGGACTTGAAGCCCATGCCGGTGCGCGCCGGATCGGGAAGCTCTCCGGTCAGCAACAGGCGCAGATTCTTCTTCTTGGCGAAAATGGCCTTGGCCTCGTCATCGGCATCGGGGGCGCAGACGACTTCGGTGAAGATGCCGGTCATCGCTTCCGCCGCCGGTCCATCGAGCGGGCGGTTGACCGCGATAATGCCGCCAAAGGCCGACACGCTGTCGCAGGCCAGAGCGGCCTTGTATGCGTCGAGAATAGTGTCGGCGCTGGCGACGCCGCACGGATTGGCGTGCTTGACGATGACCACGGTCGGCGGCCCGTCGCGAAATTCGCTGACCAGCTCGAGCGCGGCATCGGCGTCGTTATAATTATTATAGCTGAGCGCCTTGCCCTGCAGCTGTTCGGCCTGGGCAATGCCGCTCGCGGACGGGCCGTCGGGCAGATAGAGCGCGGCACTCTGGTGCGGATTTTCGCCATAGCGCAGCTCGACCGGGCTGCTCATGGTGACCGGCAGCGTATCGGGGAACATCTTGCCCTGGTCGGCAAAACCGAACCACTGGGCGATCATGCTGTCATAGCTGGCGGTCGCGGCAAAGGCCTTGGCGGCCATGTTCTTGCGGAAAGCGAGCGAGGTGCCACCGTCATTCTGCTGCAGCTCGGTCAGCAGGGTATCATAATCGGAGGGATCGGTGACGATGGTGACGAAATCGTGATTCTTTGCCGCGCTGCGCACCATCGAGGGCCCGCCGATATCGATATTCTCGATAATCTCGTCCCGTTCCGCGCCCTTGGCGACGGTCTGGGCGAAGGGGTAGAGATTGACGATCACCAGATCGATCCCGGCAATATCATGTTCTTCCATCGAGGCGACATGGCCGGCATCATCGCGCCGGGCGAGCAGGCCGCCGTGCACTTTCGGATGCAGGGTCTTGACCCGCCCGTCCATCATTTCTGGGAACTCGGTCACATCGCTGATGTCGGCGACGTCGAGTCCCGCTTCGCGCAGCGCCTTGGCCGTGCCGCCGGTCGAGATCAGCGCGATTCCCATCGCCGCCAGCTGCTTGCCAAGATCGGCGAGACCGCTCTTGTCCGAAACCGACAAAAGCGCGCGGTTGATTTTTATATTTTCGGTCATTCTTACCCCATATGTTTGAGCAGCCAGCCGGTGGCGCCGCCGCCCCTGCCCACTGCTCCGGAAATTACCATCTGCATGACCTCATGGCCTATGCCCATGCCATCGACCCAGACGCTTTCTTCCAGTTGAATCTCTCCGCTGGTCGAGCGGAATTGCCACAAATTCCCATCCTTCAGACGCAACAAGACGCCCTTTCCTTCCGAGATCAGGTCAGTTTCTATATCAGGGCCAAGATGGAAGCGCAGCGCATATTCGATATCATTTTTGCGCCGTCGGCGTTTTTTGCCATCCGGGATCAGCATATCCTCGCCGCGCAGCTCCAGCCCGTCCGAGCGGACCAGCAGCAACCGCTTGTGGAGCAAGCCAAAGCGCCTGGCATAGCCGTCGTGGCTGGCCTCGAGCCGGGTCGCGTTTTCGACATCGCGACGGAACAGTTCGACTTCGCTGACGCCGCGGCCGAGCTTGCCGTCCGGAAGGATCGAGGTGCTGTTGCTGTCGGCGATGCACAGGGTGCTGTGGGCAGCGGTGGTGCGCAGGCCGCGCGCGAGCGCCGCCGGGATGGTCGCGCCGACCAGTCCAGCCCCGCCACAATTGCTGATGATCCGGCAGTCGCCATTGGAAAATTCAAAGGCCAGTGTCGAGGCGCAGCCGGCCACCGCCATGCGCGCGATCGGCGGCGGCGCGGCATCGAGAACCAGCACCGAACGGCCGGAAGAAACGCGCTGATAACCCCATTCGTGCGCCTGCCGCAGCGGTCTGGCCCGAACACCGCTGGCCTCCACCACTTGCGCGATCTGTTCCGCCGAGGTGGCGCCGCTGCCCTGCCAATTGCCCAGAGTTCCGTCAAAATGGGTCAGCGCGGTGAGCGGCGGCACCGCCTTGTTGAGCGCTTCTTCCAGAAAGGCAGGGGCATCTTCCTTGCGCGCGATATAGACCTGCTTGAGCATCGACAGCAGGATCACCGCATCGATCTGGTTGAGCGGCGAACGCGAGACGGAGCCGCCGTCGGCAAAGAAAAATTCGCCCATCGCCTTCTCCAGCCCCGCTTCGCCGACAATCTGGCGGACCCGTCCCTCGGGCAGCAGCAGCGAGGCTGCGACGACACCGCTCCACGCGACCAACCGGCCAAGGCTGCTGTTGGCCTTGTCCGCGGTCCGGTCGAGATGACGGGCGGTGCGGGCGATATTGTTGAGCAGCTTGGAGCGGTAGATGAGATCGCGCGACGACAGGATAAGCGGCGCATGGCTGGCCCAGATCAGCAACCGCCAGCCACAATTGTCGGGCCGCCACGCCGGCTGGCGAATCGTGTCGCCATTGGCATCGAGCCACTGGTTCATCAGTTTTTCCGCCACCGGCACGGCCTGGTCCCGGGACGCCGCCGTGTCGAGATCGCGCAGCCACTGGAAACGGTGGACATAATCCTCGAATTGCGGCGGCAGTTTCAGCTCGGCAAAATCGATCTTTTCATGTTTTTTCTTGAGGCCGCGAAAGAGGAAGAAGCCCGCACGCACGGCCATGCCCTGCACCCGGTCGCCCTCGACCGGATCGACCGGCACTGCGAGCAGCCGCAACGGCAATTTTCCCGAAAGACGGAGCCGGTGCAGCGGCATTCGCCAGGTCATCCGGTAGTAAAGCATTGTCGCTTGCTGGGCGAGCGACTGGCCGCGGTCGCGGTCGTGGCGCAAAGTGAGGCTGCGGCCTTCGCCTATGGTATCATTTTCATCATCAATTTCTGGCTGTTCCGGGTCGCCATCACCCAGATCCAGCCGGTCGGATCTGCTGGTGGTCATTCACCCCTCAAGCCGCGAATATTGGCGGCATATTGATCCGGGCCGCCGCGGAAGGTTGCAGTGCCCGCAACCAGTGTATCGGCCCCCGCAGCTATCGCTTTCGGGGCGGTCTTGAGATCAATGCCGCCGTCGACTTCCAGCCGGATATCCTTGCCGGTGGCGTCGATGCGCTTTCGGATCGCCTCGATCTTGCGCAACTGGCTGTCGATGAAGCTCTGGCCACCAAAGCCCGGGTTGACGCTCATCACCAGGATCAGATCGAGATCGTCAATGAGATAATCGAGGATGTCGAGCGGCGTGGCCGGATTGAGCACCAGACCGGCCTGCTTGCCGAGCGACTGGATCGTCTGCACCGTGCGGTGCGGGTGCGGACCCGCTTCCGGGTGAAAGGAAATGATGTCCGCGCCAGCCTCGGCAAAATCCTCGAGAAACTGGTCGACGGGCGATATCATCAGATGGACGTCGAACGGCTTGGCGCTGTGCGGACGCAGCGCTTTGACGACCGCCGGCCCGATCGTGATATTGGGGACGAAATGGCCGTCCATCACGTCGACATGCACCCAGTCGCAACCGGCCTTGTCGATGGCCTGCACCTCTTCGCCCAACCGGGCGAAGTCGGCGGAAAGGATGGAGGGGGCAATACGAATATTGTCGGACATGGCGCTTCCTTAAGAATATGCCCGGCAGTAGGATTTTTCAACGGGGCAGGCAAGGCGCTATTCTGGCAGTGCCACAGTCCCTTGTGGACAAATTGGGGACAGGTTCACAAGATATGGGAATTCAGCTTTTCCGTACCAGCCGGGCGATGAAAAATCCGTCGACATGGCCCTGTTCGGCCAGCGTTGTCGGCAATGTGCGGACGCAACCGGATTCGGTCGGCGCGATGCCGGTTGGCAGTTGTTCGGCACGGACCGGATCGATGGCGAATGCCGCGTGGCGCTCGAGAAAGGACTCGATCTGGTCCTCCCCTTCCTCGGGTTCGAGCGAGCAGACGGCATAGACCAGTGTCCCGCCGGGTTTCACCCAGGCCGCAATGCGGTCCAGCAAGGCGCGCTGCATGTCTGCGCGGTCCTCGATCTGGCGAGAGCCGATACAGTGCAGCACGTCGGGGTGCCGCCGGTAGATGCCGGTGGCGCTGCACGGCGCGTCGAGCAGGATCGCGTCGGCGGGTGCTTCGGGTGTCCATTGCATCAGGTCGGCGATCACTTCTTCGGCCTGCAATCGGGTGCGCTGGAGATTGTCCCGAAACCGTTCCATCCGTTTCGCGCTATTGTCGACAGAGACGACTTTCCAGCCGGCGCTGGCGAGCTGCATGGTCTTGCCGCCGGGGGCCGCGCAAAGGTCGAGTATCACCCGCCCATCGCCATCGCCCAGCAGCCGCGCGGGGATCGAGGCGGCGAGATCCTGAACCCAGAACCGCCCGTCTTCAAAGCCGTCGAGCGCGGTAACGGGAAGATCCGGAAGCATCCGCAGATGTTTCGAAGCGAGGCTTTCGCCCTCCAGCGTGCCGACATCATCGGTCCGGAAGCTGAGATCGAGCGGCGCGGGACTGGCCCATGCCCGGCAAGCCGTATCGGCGACATCTTCGCCCCAGTGGCTGGTCCAGCGATCCAGTGTTTCCCCGGGAATTTCCGGATATTCTGGCAGTTTCAGCTTGCCCGATTCGATCCCGCGCATGACGGTGGAGAATACGCCGTGGACCAGCCGGCGCGGGCCGCCATGGACCAAAGGCAGAGCGGTCGAAATCGCGGCATGTTGCGGCGTATCGAGAATAAGCACCTGCGCCAGCGCGATGCGCAGCGCCATCCGCGCCTTGGCATCATCGGCCAGCCGGTTGCGGGTGGCGCTGTCGATCATCGCGTCGAGCGCGGTCATCCAGCGCAGTACATTGGCGGCTATATTATGGGCCAGCGCCTTGTCCGACGGGTTGGAGAGTTTCCCGGTCGCCGCCGGCATCGCCTGATCCAGCGTCTCGCCACGCCGACAGACAGCATCAAGCAGACGCAGGGCAGACTGGCGCGTCGCGAGGCCGGGGACTTTATTGTTGGGCTGGTTCATGTTCATTCCGCGATATTTGGGCTTGCAGAACCCGGATGGTCCGCTCTGCCCCACCGCATAGACCTTCCCGCGGTTCGATCAAGCTTTTGGGTGGAGAGGCCGGACCGATAGAAGATGATCATGACCAGGCGAGGCCAGCAGGCGGCATTGGCCGCAGCCACCTCGATCTGTCATGACGCCCCGCAAATCACCTTGTCGACGGCGTTGTGATCTACATCACTCTTCCATTCACCAGTCGCGCTAGATCGGCATCTGGATTGATCCGGGGGGCTTTCAAAATTTCTATTTCGCCAGTCACTGCAGCCCTGTGCAAAGCCGTGACCGGGCCACGGAATAATTTTCCGAAAGGACCATGCACGGATCGATCCGCAATTTCGCCGATGCAAAATCGGTGAACACAGCCCGTCCGCTGCCGGAAACTGGCGCATTGCCAGCAAAGGCGGCACATCATTTCAATAAACAGGAACCACATATGAAAAATTCTATTGCGACCTTGACCGTTTTTGCCAGCGCTTTGGCTCTCAGTGCATGCGGGAGCAGCAATGAAGCTTCGGAAACTCCGGAAGCTGCGGCAACGGAAGAAACGGCGGAAGCAGTGACCGGGGAAGCTTGTAGCCAGGACGACATGATAGCCAAAGCCACGAAACTGGGCGAGAAGATGCAGGCTCTGGCCAGCGATCCGGCTGCGATGCAGGAGATGACCAGCAAGATGCAGGAGGTCCAGGAGAAATTGCAGAAAGGCGCTGCGGACGGAAGCTTTGGCATTGCCGAAGCTTGCGCCGTTTATGACGAAATGCTCGCCGAGTAGATTTTATCAGGCAAAGCGATGGGACGCGGCGGCGGGAATGCTTTGCCGCACCATCGCTGAAACCAGGAAACGGGCCGGATTTTTCCGGCCCTTTCTATGCGTGCAGATAGACCAGGCCATCGACCTGTCCAGCTCGCCACGACGATAGACAATATGGCCGCCGACCGATCGACGCTGATTGAATATGCCAATCATTGTGATCGTCATAATTATCCGGACAACTTCCGATTGGCGGTTGAATAGTGCGGCGCCACAACATATTTCAAGCGTCTCGAACAGAAGGATAAGTGCTCGCCACTGCTGGCGCGCAGAAAATCTCAACCGAAAGAAAAGGACCATCAATGGCTACCATTAACAGCAAAATTTTGCCTTTCTCCACCGAAGCATTCTACCGCGGTGAATTCGTCAACGTGACGCAAGAACATCTCGAAGGCAAATGGGCCGTATTCTTCTTCTATCCTGCAGACTTTACCTTTGTCTGCCCGACGGAACTGGAAGATCTGGCCAACCAGTATGACGCGCTGCAGGCCATGGGCGTTGAAGTTTACTCCGTTTCCACCGACACGCATTTCAGCCACAAGGCTTGGCATGCCAGCTCCGACGCGATCGGCAAGATCAACTTCTACATGCTGGGCGATCAGAATCACACGATCAGCAACAATTTCGGTGTATTGCGTGAAGGCCAGGGCCTCTCCGACCGCGCGACATTCGTTGTGGATCCCGATGGCGTCATCCAAGTCATGGAAATCACCTGCGAAGGCGTCGGCCGGAACGCGGCTGAACTGGTCCGCAAGATCAAGGCAGCGCAATATGTCCGCGCCAATCCCGGTGAAGTTTGCCCGGCAAAATGGGAAGAAGGCGAAGACACGCTTGCCCCTTCCATTGAACTCGTCGGCAAAATCTAAACCCGATCCAACATCAATGAAAAATGCAGTGACCGGCTTTGCGCCGGTCACTCTCCCCCTTGGCTTCGACCTAATGCCAGCGAGCCGATAGCGCTGCCCTGGCGATATGAGAGAAATATCATGCCCATCATCGATCAATCCACCGCCGATCAGCTGAAAGCCTATCTGGTCAACCTGCGCCGCCCGATCCGGCTGGTCGCCACTCTGGACGACAGCGCGAAATCGGCCGAGATGAAAGAGTTGCTCGAGACGATCGCCCCGATGTCCGATCTTGTGGAAGCGGATCTCAACGGGACATCAAAGCGCGTGCCCTCCTTCCTGATTTCCGCGGACGACGGCAAATCGGAAGTCGAATTTGCCGGCCTGCCGCTGGGGCATGAATTTTCTTCGCTGATCCTCGCCTTGCTTCACGTCGGCGGCCATCCGCCGAAAGAGGATGAAGAGCTGCTTGAAAGCGTCGCATCGCTGGAAGGCGAATATCATTTCGAGACATTTTTCTCGCTTTCCTGCCAGAATTGCCCGGACGTGATTCAGGCGCTCAACATCATGGCTGCGCGCAATCCCAATGTCAGCCATGTTGCGATTGACGGCGCGCTGTTCCAGGACGAAGTCGAGGAGCGCAAGGTCATGGCGGTGCCAACCGTCTTTCTGAACGGCGAGCCCTTTGGTTCGGGCCGGATGAATCTGGCTGAAATCATGGCCAAGGTCGACACCGGCGCTGCCGAGAAAGCAGCCAGCAAACTGTCGGCCAAAGAGCCTTATGATGTTCTGGTAGTCGGCGGCGGTCCCGCCGGCGCGGCTGCGGCCATCTACACGGCGCGCAAGGGAATCCGCACCGCCATCATCGCCGAACAGTTCGGCGGCCAGTTGATGGATACGATGGGGATCGAGAATTTCATCTCCGTACCCTATACCGAGGGACCCAAGCTGACCGCGGAATTGCAGCGGCATGTGAACGAATATGATCTGGAAGTGTTCAGCCAGCAGCGCGTCGCGGATCTGGCGCGCCCGGGCAGTGAAGGCGATCTGTTCGCGCTCACGACCGAGAGCGGCGGATCGCTGAAAGCGAAAGCGGTCATTCTGGCAACCGGTGCGCGGTGGAAAACCATCGGCGTGCCCGGCGAAGCGGAATATCGCAACAAGGGTGTCGCCTATTGCCCGCATTGCGACGGCCCGCTTTACAAGGGCAAGCGCGTCGCGGTCATCGGCGGCGGCAATTCCGGCGTGGAAGCGGCGATCGACCTGGCCGGCATCGTCAGCCATGTCACCCTGATCGAGTTTGACAGCGCGATGCGCGCCGATGCCGTGCTGCAGAAGAAAATGAACAGCCTGCCCAATGTGACCGCCATCGTTTCGGCGCAAACGACCGAAATTACAGGCGACGGCGAGAAGGTCACCGGCCTGCGCTACAAGGATCGCAACAGCGGTGAAGAGCATGATGTCGCGCTGGAAGGTGTGTTTGTCCAGATCGGCCTGATGCCGAACAGCGAATGGCTGGGCGATGTGGTCAAGAGATCGCCTTATGGCGAGATCGAGATCGATCATCGCTGCGAAACATCGGTTCCCGGCATCTTTGCGGCGGGCGACGTTACCACAGTGCCCTACAAGCAGATTGTCATCTCGATGGGCGAAGGGTCAAAGGCCGCGCTGTCCGCTTTTGACTATCTCATCCGGGCGGATGGCTAGGCCGGAGAACCGTTTCTGCGCCCCCCGGCGACTGCTATCGCGTCGGGTCCAGCGCGCTCGGCTTGCGTCGGCGACCGCTGTCGCCGGTTGCCGCGGGCTGGTCTGACCACCCGCTGCCGCCACCCTGCGCCATTGCCTCCAGCGCCGCGATCCGGTCTTCGGTGGCGGGGTGGGTGGAGAACATCTGGCGGACGCCGCCCGGCACGATATAAAGCTGGGACGCCGCCGGATTGCGTTCGGCCACCGGGTTGGGAATGCGGGCGGCCTGACCGGAAATCTTGGCCAGCGCAGAGGCCAGTGACAATGGCTTGCCGCTGATCTGGGCGGCTGCAGCATCCGCGCCGAACTCGCGGGTACGGCTGATCGCCATCTGCACGATCATCGCCGCGAAAGGCGCGATCAGTACGGCCATCAGACCGGCAATGCCGGCGTTCCGGTCGCGGAAAAACAGGCCGAAATTGGCCAGCATCGAGACGGCACCGGCGATCGTCGCGACCATCGTCATGATCAGCGTATCGCGGTTCTTCACATGACCCAGTTCGTGCGCCATCACCGCTTCAATCTCGTCATGGCTGAGCATTTGCAGCAGACCGGTGGTCGCGGCTACCGCCGAATGTTCCGGATCGCGGCCAGTGGCGAAGGCATTGGGCTGGGGCTGGTCGACGATATAGACTTTCGGCATCGGCAATTGTGCCCGTTTCGCCAGATTTTCGACCATATTGTAGAATTCGGGGTGACTTTTGCCATCAATCTCGACCGCATTGTGCATTTTCAGCACAATTTTGTCGGCGTTCCAGTAAGTGAACAGGTTCATGCCCGCCGCGACCAGCAAGGCGATGATTGCGCCGCCGCTGCCGCCCAGCGAATAGCCCAATACCATGAACAGCGCGGTCAGCGCCGCCAGCAACATGCTTGTCTTCATGAAATTCATTGTCTCTACTCGCTTGATTGTGATCCTGCTGATCTCAATATAGGATTTGAGGCGGGACGATTCAATTTGGCGGACAGGTGAAAATATGACCGATAGCAATAGAAAACCCGGTGAGCGTCCCGCTCATGTGAAGGCGCCAGCACATCTTTCCAAAAGCAAGCCGGTGCCGGAACCCGATCCGCTGGACAAGGCCGACGAAATCGCGGCCCAGAAGGGACCGACCCGCTATGGCGACTGGGAGCATAAGGGTATCGCGGTCGATTTCTGATGCGCCCCGCGACCGACAGGCCGCCATAATCCACAACAAGCACCACCAATTAAACCTTTGCGCCACCGCGCTTTTATGGAAAGATCGCGGGCCGAAGCCGGAGCGGGAGCGATAGTGTGAGCAAGGACCAGCCGGACAGCGAGGGCATTGAAACCATCGCGCCGGAAAACAGGAATGTCCCGACTGATGTCGCGCCGGACACTGCGGCAGAGGCCGGATCCATCGACATCAGCTTTTCGCCGGGACTGTCGGCCTTTCTGAAAAGCGGCAATATTTCGATCGGCTTTACCTCCTACCAGACCGGGCGGCTCTATCTGATCGGCCATGGCCCGGACGGTAAGCTGGCGCTGCACGAAGCGGTCTATCCGCAGGCGATGGGCGTGACCGGCGATGCCAGCCGCATCTATCTCGGCACGCTGACCCAGATCGTTCGAATGGAAAATGTTCTGGCGCCCGGGCAGACCGCCAATCAGGTGCATGACAAGGTCTATGTGCCGCGCAATTTGCAGACCACCGGCAATGTCGACATCCACGAGATCGGCATTCAGGACAATGGCCGAATTCTCTTCGTCAACACCCGCTTCAACTGCCTGTGCGAACCGAGCCTGACGCACAGTTTCAGGCCGGTCTGGAAGCCCGATTTCATCAGCGAAATTATCGCCGAGGACCGCTGCCATCTCAATGGGTTGGCGATGGTCGACGGCCGACCGAAATATGTCAGCGCCGTCGCGCGTTCGGACAGGGCCAATGGCTGGCGTGATCATCGGCATGATGGCGGGCTGATCATCGACGTCGAAAGCCAGGCGATCATCGCCGATCGCCTGTCGATGCCGCACAGTCCGCGTGTCCATGACGGCCGGGTCTGGCTGCTCAATTCGGGCAGCGGCGAGTTGGGCTGGCTCGACCGGGCCGACAACAGCTTTGTGCCGCTGGCCTTCTGTCCCGGCTTTTTGCGCGGCCTGGCCTTTCACGGCGAATTTGCCTTTGTCACCCTGTCAAAACCCCGCCACGGTCATTTTGAGGGGCTGGCGCTCGATGACCGTCTGAAAGAAACGGGGAGCGACGCCTGGTGCGGCTTCCAGATATTGTCGCAAGCGGATGGCACGGTCAAAGAATGGCTGCGGCTGGAGGGCGCGATTACCGAGCTGTTCGATATCTGCGTGCTGCCCGGCGTGCGAAATCCGATCACTCTCGGCCCGAATTCGGTCGAGATCAGGGATTTTCTGACGGTCGAACCGCCGGCTGGCTAGAATCCGCCTGGCCCGCTACGGAAGCGCGAGAAATTCGGCTATTGCCGCAGCCGCCCGCCGGGAGGGCGGCCGTTTCGCATCGACATCGAACGAATAAGCAAAGGCAGCCGTCTGCGCCTCCCGAAACGGGGCCGGCAGCGGCGAAACAGTCTCCAGCGCCGGTCCAAGATCGCCAATAGCGTCCAGCACCGGACCGAATTTCCAATGGTCGTAATTGGCATTGCCCTGCCAGTCGGCGTCATGGGAATTGAAGAAAATGGCCGGGCGCGGCCGCTGGATAAATTCGTAGATCTGGCTGCTGACGTCGCCAAGATAGATGTCTGCTGCATTGGTATAGGTCATGTCGACGCTGCGGCTGCTGCCGGTGTCGATATGGATATGGGGGAGCGCGGCGTAGCGCGGGTGGATATGCTGGCGGAACTTGAGCATCCGGTGCTCGACCGAAGCGAGAAGCTTGCGCTGGAACAGCATGACATGCGGCGCGAAGATCAGATTATAGGCCTCCTGTTGTGCGAAATAGTCAAGAATCGACTCGCCGAAACGGAACCAGGAGGACAGCAAAGGATCGAAATGCGGGTTGTAGAGAACCACCGGCCGGTCATTGTCGAACAGCTTCACCGGCGGACGGTCTGCATAAGCCTCGAATTTCGGATAGCCGACGATCCGGTGATTGTCGGGACGGATCACGCCGGCCGCGAGCATCCGGTCACGGGTTTTCTCGCCGGGCAGCAATACATGGTCGAACAGGCCGATTTCCGGCGAGAAGCCGATCGACCGGTCACCGGCGCCATGGGGAAAGAAGATCAGTTTCGGCGGCCCCGGTTCTTGGCCTTTCTTGAGAAAGGTCGTGGTGGTTTCCGGCACCACCAATGCATCGAAATGACGAAACAGGTCGCCGCTGCGCTTGAGGCTGCTCAGCCGGTTGAGCGGCACCATCTTGCCCAGCATATTTTCGGCCAGCCGGCTCCAGCGGTTCGGCCGGATTGACCAGAAAGCAGGGGTCGGCAAGGCCGGATCGAGAAACTGCCGGACCGCCTCGGCCTGACGGTCGCTCGAGGTGATCACTTCCACCCGCGCGGTTGGCGCCTGCCGTTGCAGCGCGGGAATAATCGGCGCGATATGGGCGACCTGGTGCAGCTCGTCATGATTGAACAGAAAGCCGATACGCCGGGGATCGATGGATGATTCGGAACTCATATATATGCCATCGGATGTCCGACCTCATCTGCTTGCCAAAAGCGCTGGCGGAGCCAGTCCGCTGCTGCCTGTCCTTGGACAGATTCTGCGCGAAAGTCTACCGGCTCGCGGTCCGGCCCCGCATCGAACAGAGCGCCGGCAAGCGCCGCTTTGCAAAAGCCGCCGGTGCGGCTACATATAGCGGGCGCGGCCCGTTACCGCTGGCCGCGCTCGATCATGACAAGGACGCCCGTGCCCCCAGCCAGTAATTCCGACATGTCCGCCGGTGAATTGTCTTCGCCCCCGCAGCCACTGTGGACGGCGATCCTGTTGGCGGGCCAGCGGCCCGAGGGCGATCCGATGGCCGAATATTGCAATGTCCGGTACAAGGCGCTGATCCCGATCCACGGACAGACGATGCTCGAACGGGTAACGCGCGCGCTGGTCAAATCGCCGCATATCGGCAGAATCGTCGTGATGGCGCAATCGCCGGACGCGCTGAAAGCTGGTCTGCCTGCCGATCTCGCCGAGGATGAGAATATAGCCTTCTTCCCGTCGACCGACGGTATCGCGACCAGCATTCACAGCATTGTCGGCAGCGATGCCGCGCCATGGCCGGTGCTGGTGACCACGGCCGACAATGCGCTGCTGACCAGCGCAATGATCGACCGTTTTTTCGAAGAGCACCGCGGCCAGGATGTTGCGGTCGGGGTGGTCGAGCGCCGGACCATGCTGGCCGCTTATCCCGACGCCCGCCGCACCTGGCTGAAATTCCGCGGCGGTGCCTATAGCGGCGCCAATCTCTTCGCCCTGCAGGGGGAAGCGGCAAAGCCGGCGGTCGCCTTCTGGTCGGCGGTCGAAAAGGATCGCAAGAAGGGCTGGAAGATTTTCGCCCATTTCGGCCCCCGGCTGCTGCTGCGGGCGCTCAGCCAGACTATCGGCTTCAGGGAGGCAATGGCGCAGGCCGGCGAGCGCATGGGGCTGCGGGCCGAACCGATTGTCCTGCCCATGGCCGAAGCTGCAATCGATGTGGACAAGCCCGAAGATCTGGCGCTGGTGACGAAGATATTGGAGCGGCGGGCGGGTCAGGCCTCGGAAAACCGTGCCATCTGACAGGCTCTTGCGCCCGTTACGCAATGCCCGGTTGATATGGGCACTATGGGCCAGGAAACAGCACCGGAAACGCACAGCCGCTCTTCTGCAAAAACTCCAATTGTGGCCGTTTATACTCTATACGCTTTATATAAAGGCGGACGAATTATCGAGTGTATGGTTGTTGGTGCGTCACACTTACATCGTAGCAACAAATATTTAACCAGATTAAATAACCGATCTTAAAATCTAAACTGCTATCCCGATTGCAGATTGAACGTGCGCCTCATGCATTTTCAACATCACTAAATAGGGGCCAGCCTATGAAAACAGTAAAAAACACCATTTCGTTAGCCGCCATAATTGGTGGCCTTGGCATCTGTGGAACTGCCACTGCGGGCACCGCAACGGGCTCACTGCCAGTTTCGGCCATCGTGCTGGAAAATTGCACAGTTGTCTCCACACCGCTTGTTTTTGGAGCACTTACCGAGGTCGGTGCATCTGATGTAGACAGCACTGCGGTTTTGACATTGACGTGCACACCAAATGCAGACTTTTTTGTCGCGATGGACGAAGGCGTAAATGCTTCATCAGGCGCACGACGCATGAAAAATGCTCTTTCGGATGAATTTTTGCCTTATGAAATTTACACCGACAACACCTATGCGACAGTTTGGGGCAGTACGGAGGGTACCGACACCGTTGCTGGTACTGCTCCGCTTGGCGTCGCGACTTTGACCGCATATGGCCGCATCGATGAAGGTGTGAGTTCGGTGAGCGCCGGCACCTATGCCGACACCGTTACAATTACGGTTAATTTCTAAGCTATGCTTTACGGTTAATTTAGTAATTTTGGCTACTTCTCATTGTCATGAGACTAGCAAGAATTTCTCTTTTTATCCTGCTCATGTTGCCTTGGGCGCATGTTCCCGCTCAGGCGGGGACAGCGCCGAGGGCAACTGCAGCTTTTAACGTAACGCCATTGCGCCTGGAGATTCCATCCGATCAGGATGCCAGTCAGATGCTCTTGCGCAATGATTCGGATGGCGTGATGGCCGTGCAGATCAGGATATTCAGCTGGAACCAGCAAGATGGTAGCGATAATTACAGCCAATCCAGCGATTTTATAGTCTCACCATCAATCGTCAGGATTGATCCGGGGCGTACGCAAACATTGCATATCATCGCCTCCGTCAAACCGGACGCCAATGTCGAAGCCAGCTACCGCGTGGTTATCGACCAGCTACCGCAAAGCGTCAAACAACAACCCGGCGCGGCCCAGACCAGATTGCGGATGACGATACCCTTATTTAGCGGCGGAGATCGCGCGCCAGAGCAAAATCTCCGTTTTTCCATGACCGACAATATATTGTCGATCACCAACGCGGGCGGTCGAACGGCCAAGATTGGCGGCCTGTCAATCGAACAAGCATCACAGCCCCACAAATTTCCAAGGCGAACCACGCCGCGCTACATTCTTGGCGGGGCAACGGTTAGAGTTGCACTTCCGGACGGTGTTCAATGCGATAGTGATGCTGTCCGGATCACGGCGATAGTCGACCGGAAGGCAATCGATGCGATCCCGACGCAAAGTTGCTCTTGAGGCCACATCTGGCTTAGCGACTGTCTTTTGCTTGGTGCACGCCGGAGAGGCAAACGCATCAAATGATCCGTTCGCACTGCCAACGCAATCCTCCAGTAGTAGCAATCCTCAACATTTTGGTGACGGAACGCTAAATGAGGTAAAACTGCAACCAGCGGGGAATTATGTCCTCTTCGCCGACATTACCGTCAACGGAGAGCAGCTAAAGCGAGTCGCCAAGTTGATGGACCGCAACGGGGACCTAGCGATCTCTGCGGAAAGCGCGATTTACGCTGGCTTGGTCGATAAAATGCCCAAACAGGATTATATCGCGCTCAAGGACATTGCGGGCATCAGCTTCACATTTGACCCACTCAGCTACCATCTCGATATTCGCAAACGCCGCAACTCCGACGGGCCCAATTTGGTTGATTTTGGAAGAGGCTCTAGAGATCGCACCGGCGCAGGAAGCCCAATTACCGCTTTCATGGTCGATTATGATCTGAGCGCCAGCGTCAATAATCGCGAGACCAGTGCTTCCGGATTGGTTAATGCACGCCTGGTGCGCGGTAATGTTGCAGCCCAGAGTAATTTTCGTGTCCAGACCAGGCCCGCCAGTGGTCAGCCCCACGCGATCCGTCTCGACAGCGCAATCACCATAAACAAGCCGGACACGATGGCGCGCGCGACCCTCGGAGACTTTATCAGCGCTGCGCCCGCCAATAGCCGGGCTGTAAGAATGGGCGGCCTTCAGCTTGCCACTGATTTTGCCTTGCGGCCTGATCTGATCACTTACCCATTACCGGATTATAGCGGTGATGTCGCTGTGACGTCAGGACTTGACTTGCTCATCAATGACCGGCGGTTGACCAATACTGAAATCGAACCCGGAGAATTTTCAGTCCGCAGCATTCCAGTTCCAATCGGACGTAGCGAGATTGGTGTAATCGTCCGTGATGCGCTGGGGCGGGAGCAGATACAGAGCGTCAATTTTTATAGCTCCCGGTCCTTGCTGGCTCCGGGTTTGATCAATGCCGCTATCAATATCGGCGCTATCCGACGGAATTACGGACGCCACAGCAACGACTATGGCAAACTGGCGGCGAGCATGATGTACCGCCGCGGTTTTAGTCCGAAGTTTACTGGTGAGGTCGCGCTGGAACTGCAAAACGGCTTTACCAATGCGGGCGGTGGCGGAAGCCTTGCCATCGGTTCGATCGGCCTGCTTAGCGGAGATTTCCGATTGAGCAGCTTTCGCCCCGCTCTTGGGCCAGCGCGGCGCGGCACGATGTTTGGTGCATCATTTGAAAGTCTTGGCCCGGTGGTTTCCTTTCGAGTGGAGGCGCAGCGGGTATCCGATGGCTATGATGATCTGGCAAGTGCCAACGGGGATGCCGCGCCGAGATCGTTGTTTTCTGCCAATATCAATTTCGATTTGAAGGATTTAGGGGCCTTCCGGCTGACTGCCGTTGAGCAGCGCCGCCAACGTAGCGAATTTATTGATGACAATAGCCGGACCACGCGCGTGCTATCCGCCAGCTATCGCAACAGCTTGAGCGCGGGCGCGAATTTCTTTGTTGACCTCTCCCACCGCAGCGGTGCTGGTCAACCCGGTGCAACCAGCATATTGCTTGGCTTGTCGATACAGTTTGGTGCAAAAACCAATGCACAGCTTAGTGCATCCTTTCAAGGCAACCGCGATCAAACAGAGCTCGGCGTTTTTCGTCCCGATAGCTTGCCCGGCGACGTCGGCTATGCGTTGCAGGCAGGCGTTGGCGTCGTTGAACGTATCAGCGGGCTGATCAGCTATCGCGGCGATTGGGGCCGGATTCAGGGACAAGCCGAAAATATAGAAGGCCAGTCAGCAGCCCGGGTCTCAGCACGCGGTTCACTCATTTTTGCCGACAACCAGCTCTTTGCGAGCGAGCGCACCAATGGCGGTATCGTCGTGGTCGATGCGGGCGGCGTCGAAGGCGTTACAGTGGAGCGTGAGAACCGCCCTGCCGGCAAAACACAACGTTCCGGCAAATTCCTCCTCACCGAAATCACGCCCTTTGTTCCAACAAAAGTCGGAATCGATCCAAAGACCTTGCCGCGCGATGCTTTAGCTCGGAAGTTAAACGACATGATCGTGGTGGCTCCGCGATCAGCAACAAAACTGGATCTGGGTATCAGCCGATACGTGCCCTTGCGTTTTCAACTGTCCGATATGCGCGGACAAATTGTAGCGCCCGGTACAGTGGTCAGCGCGTTGCCGTCACGGAGCGAGTATATTGTTGGCTTCGATGGCATGATTGAAATCAACGAAGCATTGGGAGACACAGAACTGCGGCTTGAACGGTTTGATGGCAGTGTTTGTCACGCCAGCATGCAGTTCATGATGCCAGCCGAAAATGATGGAGTAGCTGCGCTGTCATGTGACGCTCAAACCAGGGCTTTGCCGCTCGCCGCGATGGGTATCGAGCAGATCAAACGTCGAAGAAACTAATGCAGAGGCAGGCTCCTGATTTTCTTCCTGATAGCAGACCATCCGCTTCCCATTCCGGCCTCGGTCATCTCCACGGTGATCAGCTAGCGTCCGCTATCAAGAGTGAATCGCCATTTCGTCAGCGGCGGTTCTGAAACGCACCGGTTTTCCCTTTCATCGAGAAAAAACGCGGAATTGCGTCAGCGGGAAGCTTTTCAGATTTGGATGCATGTGGAAAGGGAGGCAATGGCGCAGGCCGGCGAGCGCATGGGTCTGCGGGCCGAACCGATTGTCCTGCCCATGGCCGAAGCTGCAATCGATGTGGACAAGCCCGAAGATCTGGCGCTGGTGACGAAGATATTGGAGCGGCGGGCGGGTCAGGCCTCGGAAAACCGGGCCATTTGACAGGCTCTTGCGCCCGTTACGCAATGCCCGGTTGATATCGGCACTATGGGCCAGGAAACAGCACCGGAAACGCACAGCCGCTCTTCTGCAAAAACTCCAATTGGGGCCGTTTTGAGGGACAGATTTGCATAGGCACGAATAGTGTGCTTTTATTTCTCTACTGGCCATGTCTCGGGGGGATTGTAATGAAGCACATCATTTTCGCAGCCGCACTTGCCCTTTTGCTATCCGCGTGCAGCGCGGGACCGACCGAGGCCGACCTCCCGCAGCAGAATGTCCTCGAGCTTGAGGTCCAAGGAATGTCATTCGTTGGAAAGGATACGATCAAGTCCGGCTGGACGACCATTCGCGTCATCAATGGAGGCGGGATGACGCATCATGCGCTCGTATATCGCCTGCCTGACGGGATCACGGCGGAGATGGTCGACGAGCAGGTTCTCAAGCCTATCCAGATGAGCCTGACTGCAGCAATTGCTGGCGATACCGAGAAAGCAGCTCAAATCGCGGCGACGATGCCCGCATGGGCAAGTAATCTTACATGGCTGGGTGGACCTGGCATGATGTCCGACGGGGTCACCGGCGAAGCGACGATGTATCTCGAACCGGGCAATTACATCGTAGAATGCTACGTAAAGACGAACGGTGTCCAGCACAATTATAACCCAGAGCCGGGCGAGTTTGGGATGGTGTTCCCCCTGACGGTGGTTGCAGATGATGGGGAAATGGCCGAACCGGATGCCAATGTGACCCTGACGCTTTCCAACACCGGTTACGAAATTTCGGATGGTGCATTCGTGCCCGGTGAAAATTCCGTAAGGGTAAGATTCGAAGAGCAGCGGCTCTACAACAATTTCGTGGGTCACGACGCACATGTCTTCCGCATCGACGATGACACCGATGTTGAAGCAGCAGCAAGATGGCCGGATTTCTTCCCGGTCGATGGCCAAGAAACCCCGGCGCCGGCCAAATTTGTCGGCGGCATTCACGATATGCCGCAGGACACTACTGGCTATTTCAGAATTACGCTCGAGCCGGGCGATTACGGAATCACCGCTGAAATACCGAATGCGAAGGAAAATGGATTCTTCCAGCGGTTTAGCGTCGGCAGTGGATAGAGGCGCCACCATCGGTTTCCCATCCTGGCCGTGGTGATCTCCGCGGTGATTAGCTAGCGTCCACTATCGAGACAGAATCGCCCTTTCGCCAGCGGCGGCTCTGGAGCGCACCGGTTTTCCTTACACCCAGAAAAAAATGCGGATTTGCGTCGGCGGGGAGTTTTACCGGCAGACAAGCGCCGGATGCTTGCTATTTTCTTTGAAAAACTGGAGCGGGCGAAGAGATTCGAACTCTCGACCCCAACCTTGGCAAGGTTGTGCTCTACCCCTGAGCTACGCCCGCTCGGCGTTGCTGCGACACTCGGGTAATCACTTGGTCAGCAGCAGTTGAGGCGCGCGGTTAGCATGGGTTTTTATACCCCGCAAGCCCCAATTCACCTCTCTAACGCTACAAATGCAAAAATATCCTTGGCATTGCCTCCTCCGACCCCACATAAAGCGCACAAGTTAAACGATTTGGGCGCGAGTCCGGGCATTTGGTCCCGCGCCATAACAGGAGCATGATGTGGCAACAGCAGGACTGACGGTTGAAGAACAGAAAGCGGTAGAGGTCTTCCAGCGGGAAGTCGTGACACCCAGCATGGACAAGCTGGTGATTCTCGATTTCTGGGCGGAATGGTGCGGACCGTGCAAGGCGCTGGCGCCGATGCTCGAGAAAGTCGCCGCCCAATATGCCGACAAGGGCGTCGTCCTGGCCAAGATCAATGTCGACGAGAATAAATTCATTGCCGCCCAGTTCCAGGTGCAGTCGATTCCCACGGTCTACGCGATTTTTCAGGGCAAGCCGGTGGCGGACCTGACCAGCGCACGATCAGAAAGCCAGTTGACCGGCGCACTGGACCAGTTGCTCGAGCAATTGCCGGTTGGCGGTGGCGAAGAACCGAAGCAGGATATCGCCCCCCTGCTCGCCATGGGTGAAGAGGTTCTGGCTGAGGGCGATGCCGAGCGCGCCGCCGGAGTCTTTGCGCAGATTGCCGACATGGCACCCGACAATGTCGAGGCGGTCGGCGGACTGATTCGCGCATTGGTGGCGGCCGACCATATCGAGCAGGCGGAAGCCGCGCTTGCCGGACTGCCGGATGAATTGCGCAGCGACCCGGCGATCGAACGGGCCCAGACGACGCTGCAACTGGCCAAGGACAAGCCGGACGCCGGTGCTCTGGAAGCCCTGCAGGCCGCTGTCGCTGCCAATGACAAGGACCATCAGGCGCGTTTTGATCTTGCCAGCGCGCTGATCGCCAATGGCGACCATGATGCCGCGGCAAAACATCTGCTGACCATTATCGCTGCGGACAAGGACTGGAACGAAGGCGCCGCACGCCAGAAATTGCTGTCTTTGTTCGAAATGGTCGGCCTGGAAGACGAATGGGTCGCCGCGACTCGTCGCAAGCTCAGCGCTGTGCTGTTCGGATGAGCGAGACCAAGCGCCTCTCGATTTTTCCGCTGGCCGGGGCGCTGCTGTTCCCCGGCATGCATCTGCCGCTGCATATATTCGAGGAACGCTATCGCGCGCTGATCAATGACGCGATGGCACGGGACCGGCGGATCGGCATGGTCCAGCCGAAGGAAGCGGGTAACCATCCGGCGTTGTTCGATATCGGCTGTCTTGGCAAGATCATTGATATCGAAGCGCTGGATGACGGCCGTTTCAATGTCGTGCTGGAAGGAGTCGCGCGGTTCCGGATCGTCGAGGAAATCGACGCATCCACGCCCTTCCGCCAGGTCCGGGCCGAGATTGAGGACGATCTGGAAAAGGATGAGGTGCTAGCCAGCGCCGAACGCGCCGCGCTGGAAATCGAATCCCGCAAATTTGCCGAGCTGCAGGGCTATCAGGTGGACTGGGACAGTATCGGCCGGCTCGATGACATGGCGTTCGTAAACGGAATTGCGCAGATCGCTCCCTTTGATGCAGCGTCGAAACAGGCGTTGCTCGAAGTCGACGGCCTGGCCAACCGTGCCGAACTGATCATCCAATTGCTGCAATTTTTCGGGCGGCAGGATGGCGATGACGACCAGGTCACCCTGCAGTGACGGGCGAATCACCTCCAAATGGTGCTGATCGGAGGGCGAATCGGACAGTGAATCCGGAATTGCTGAAAATTCTCGTCTGCCCGATGACGCGGACGGCACTTGTTCATGATGAGCAAGCAAATGAACTGGTCAGCGAGGCTGCCGGCCTTGCCTATCCGATTCGCGATGGCATTCCGGTGATGCTGGTGGAAGAGGCGCGGAAGCTGTAGATCAGCCTCCGGTCGGCCCTAGGATCATCCGCGATGCTGACTATCGGGGGAGAATGGCGAGCATGATTGCAGGCAAAGGCTTTGCCTGCAGGATCAGTGGGTCAGCCCTGATTGGCGTAAATATCCAGCGATTGCGCTTCGACACTGGAGGTGAGCGCATTATGTTCGGCCTCCGACGTCAGGATCGGGACAAAGGCAATCGCCAATGCCACGGCCGAAACGATCGAACCCCAGGTCACCAGATTCCCGAGAAGCAGTTCTCGCTCTCGCTGGTCCATCGCCTTTCTAAAGAACTTATTCATAAGGTTTACAATCTTTACACAACTCTGAACTACCGCGTTCCCCCACAACTGCGTTGAGTGGATCTCCGCTAAAACAATCTCCGGGTTGATCCGATCATGGGAGGTGGCGGATCAACCCGGATATGAATGTCCGAAGAAACCTAACGGGTGGAATGGCTTCTTCCAGACTGGCCCGGAAACCCGATGTTGCGAGGAAATATCGACCAGAATATTTCTTTCGCTGCATCCGATGCCCGATTTGGCGGAAGACAAAGTCGAAACCGGTAAACTGGGGTCTTTCTTGCCGCCGTTCCAAACAGGCCATCGCCAAGGGTCCCTTGCCGAACGCATAAGATATGAACCGATGGCCGGACTTTCATGAGTTTCAACCCGTGTCACCGACACCGAAATGTAACAGGTTAACGTTACTCCGCGATATCTGACAGAAATCCGGCGGTGTTAATGCCAAATTATCGACTTTCATTTACGCTTTGTAGCGGTAACATTGGTCTTTACCCCTCCTTAACGAGATGGGATATATTTGTTACCCTGTGAAATCGGATAGTTAGCAACCAGACCGACCATTCTGTTTTGCTAAATTATCGCCCCTGACCTAAGATTGAAAAATGACCAAAGCCTGTTGTGATACGCTGAACGAGAAAGAGAAAGAGGTTCTCCACCTGTTGCTGCTTGGCCATGACGCCAAAACCGCAGCCCGGGAAATTGACGTTACGCCTAATGTCATCAACGAACGGCTCCGGTCGGCGCGCCAGAAGCTGCAGGTTACGAGCAGCAAGGCAGCGGCCCGGATGCTGGCAGATCACGAAGGTCTGGCACCCAAATTTTTTGTGCCCAAGAATATTGGGATTGTCGAAAAGCCGAAATCAGACGCAATCTATCCCCTGCCTGGACAACAGGCAGCGACACCGGACAGGGTCAGGGAAGTGCAATCGGCTTATCAGTCCTATTCCACTTTCTCCAACTCGTTACTTTCGGTGCCGTTCCGCAAGCAGGGAGAAACGAGTAACGATCTGAGCAAGGAAGCGCGAATATGGGCCATTGCCGACTTGTCGGTCAAGCTGGCATTTTCCTTCGCCTTCGTCTGTCTCGCCGCGATGTTAGTGAGCAGGTTGCTGGATCCGAGCTGAATCTCTGCATGTTTTGTCACTAGTAAGCGCCGGTACCCGCCGGCGTCTGGAGAGTTACATGTTGAACCAACGTATTGAAGCCGCCCGCCCGATTGCCACAAAAATCAAGGAAGTGGAAAAATCTCTCAATCTGACCATGGTCCAAATGGGCGAGTTGATGAGCAGCATCGCAGCTGCCCGCATGGCCAGCGGCACCCGCTTTTCCCTGTCCGCCGGCGTTGATGCTTCCGAGAAACTGATCGCCGCTGCCGCGCAGACCGCACGCTCTTATCGCGAAGTTGTGGAAGCCCACTCGCATCTGGCTGAAGACCAGCAGGACGCCGGCCTCCGCACCGTAAGCTGGGGCGATGGCCTGGAATGCCCTCCTCCGCCATCGGGCCACGCCGAACAGGACATTTCCTATCCTCGCGCGGTTCCTAGCGCTTAAACAAAGCGAAGCTTGACCCCTCCGACATTCTTTGGTCGAGTAGGACATGGTCAGAATTCAATTATTTCAGACGCTGTTGATATTATGTTGCAGCTACGGATTAATTTGGGGCGGTCGGCCCGAGCGATATGCCGTCATCACCATAATCGTGGGTTTCTTGTTGACGATCGCGGTTGCCGCCCCTGTTTCTGAACGTTTCTCTCAAGTGGAGGTGAGGATCCTTCTCGTCGACACCGCAATGTTGGCCAGCTTTTTCTATCTTGCCTTAAACGCCGAGAGATTTTGGACAATATGGTTATGCGCTATGCAATCGATACAGGTGCTCACGCACCTTCCGATAATTATCATTCCGGAACTTCTGCCTCAGGCCTATGGAGCAGTGGTAGCGATCTGGGCTTATCCGATGCTGATCGTCTTGACAGTCGGCACATACCGGCATCAGCAACGCCTTCGGCAGTTCGGGGCCGACAGATCCTGGAGCGACTTTTCCACCTGGCGAAAATAGACAATGCGTCGGCCCTCGCTTCGGCATTGATCGCCGAATTCGGCTCGATCGGGGCAGTGATACATTCTGACAGCCGGCCCGCCAAAAACAGCTCGGCCCAGGCCATTCTTGCGCTGGTACGCGAGGCCATGCTGGTGTCCAGCAAAGACACGATGCTGGACCGCATCTGCCTGTCCAAGGCCGAAGACGTTATCGAATATCTTATCGTTGCGATGGCGCGGCTGCCGGTCGAGGAAGTCCGGGTATTGTTTCTGGACAGCAAGAACCGGCTAATCTGCGACGAAGTGGTGAGCCGGGGCTCGATATCCGAAGCGCCCATCTATCCGCGCGAGATATTGAAACGCGCGCTGGCGGTGGATGCAACGGCGCTGATCCTTGCCCATAATCATCCGTCGGGCGATCCGGAGCCCAGCGAAGGCGATATCGATGCCACACGAAGGCTGCTCAAGGCGGCCAGTGAACTGGGTTTGACGGTTCACGACCATATCATCGTTGGCAGTGAAGGCTGGAGCAGCCTTCGGCACTGGGTGTCTTTTCAGTGACGAAAATGATGATGCAGCTATCGGCGCTTTCTGTTAAAGTTGCGATCAAAGGGAGACCGGAGTAATGGCCTCACCCATTTCAGAAGAGCAACGGGCGCAGGTGCTCCGCGCTGAAACGCGTATCTTGTTACAATCGCCGGATTTCATCCGTTCGCCAGTCATGTCTCAATTGCTGAACTATCTGGTTGAAGAAGCGATTTCCAATCCGGACCATCCGCCGAAAGCCTATCAGGTTGCGGTGGACGGGCTCGGTCGTACCGAGGATTTCGACGTCCAGGCCGACAGCTATCCCCGCGTGCAAGTGGGCCGGCTGCGCAAGATGCTGGCGGCGTATTACAGCAAGCATCAGAGCGCGACACGCCTGCATATCCCGATCGGCCATTATGCGGTGGAAATATTGGACGATGACGGCACCGCACCCGCCGAACCGGAAATGGCCGGGACGGAGGATATTGGCCCCGAGGGTTCACCACCCGCCGAACCTTTTCGCGACCGCCGGTTCAATAACGGACTGGCCATCATCGGACTGCTCGCGATCCTGCTGATCGCTGCGATCAGTCTGATCTGGTTCCTGAACAGGTCCGATCCGCTCGCTTCCGACACTGCCATAAGCGCGGATTACGATACGCTGCCCCCGAAAATCTATATCGCCGTTTCGCGAGCGGAAGACGGAGTGGCAGGCAGCAGCAAGTCTGCCGAGATACAGCAATTTTTCGAAGATAGCTTTGCCCGGTCATCGCAAGTACGGCTGGCGGCTGCCGGCGGACCGGACATCGTTTCGGCGAACGGCCAGAATGCCTATCTGTTCGAAAGCCGGGTTATCGCGGGCCCGAGCGGTCCGGAAATAAAATTCCTGCTGACATCTCTGATCGAGGACGAGACGATCTGGTCTACGACGATCGCAATGCCTGCTTCACCGGCGGAGTTTCCGGAAACGCTCGGTCCGATATCGAGTCGAATCACCAGCATTTTCGGATTGGTCGCCACCGACCAGCGCAAGTATCTGACGGATGACGCGATGATCGGCTATCCGTGCCTGCTGCGCTTCGAGAGTTACCGGAACAATCGCGATCCCGAGCTGTTGCCGGTTGTTGATTCCTGCATCCAGAAATCTCTGGCTGCCGATCCGTTTGACAGCCAGATTCTTGCGGCTGCCTCGTTCATTTCCTTTCTGCGGAAAGAAGCGACCGGCAGGGAACCCAATCCAGAGCAGGGACTGGAATATGCGCGCCGCGCCATGGTGCGTGGAAGGGAGAACGCGTCGGCCAATTTCGCGCTCGCCAGATCGAGTTTTTTCAACGGCAATTGTAGCCGGGGCAAGGAATTCGCCGAAAAAGCCGCTGCGCTAGATCCCTATGAGGCCACTATCCAGGCCCAGACCGGTGCTTTTCTCTTCGGTTGCGGCGATCCGGCAGGCACCAGATATCTGAGGCGTGCGATTGCCCTGGATCCTCGTGGCTCGCTGGTCGCGGAGACCGCGCTGGTGCTCACTCTGATGGCGGAAGGCAAAAATGAGCAAGCGTTGGAATATGCGGAGCAGATCGTTCCGTCCAGCACCGCTGCCGGGCCTTATTATGATATAACCATGGCGATGGTCTATGCCAGAAATGGCAGAACGCAGGACGCTCGAACGTCATGGCGGCAGTTGGTTGCCACCTATGGCACCGATCAAGACGAGAATCCCGAGCAGTTGCTCAAGCGCCTGATCACCAACCCTATGCTGGCCGAACGCGCATTGCAGCAACTGGTGAAGAGCGGCTTGATCACCGAATAGGCGCACAGCCACGACCGGTCGTATCGGCAATTGAACCTTTTCGGCCGCGCCGCAAACTCCCTTTGCCACAGCGGCTTGCGCAAAAAGCGAGATCATGGCTGCCGGTGGGAGGGACCCGCGATACAGTCGTCAAAAACTTGCGTTCAGTCCGTCGACCACGAATTGCACGGCCAGCGCGCCGAGCAGCACACCAAGAACACGCGTAATCACCGCCTCGACCTTGTTGCCGAGAACCCGCATCAACGGGCCGGCTGCAATCAGCCCCAGCAAGGTGAGCAACAGAACCGAGCCCAAGGCGCCGAGAATCACCAGCGCGTTATCGATACCGTCATGCTGGGACGTCAGCAGCATGACCGCCGCGATCGATCCCGGTCCGGCGATCATCGGCATCGCCATCGGGAAGATCGATACATCCTCGATCTCCGGCTTTTCCATTATTTCCTGCGCTCGGTCCTCGCGCCGTTCGGTGCGTTTCTCGAACACCATTTCCAGCGCGATGAGGAACAGCATGATGCCGCCGGCAATGCGAAAACTGTCGAGGCTGATGCCGAGCGCGCCGAGCATCTGTTCGCCGAACAGGGCGAACACCAGCAAGATGACCGCGGCGACGAATATCGCGCGGATGGCCATGATCCGACGGTCGCGCGGTGGCGCGCTGCTGGTCAGGCTGGCGTATATCGGTGCGCAGCCTGGCGGATCGATCACCACGAAAAAAGTGACGAATGCGGAGATGAAAAGCTCGATCATGATGCCGGCGCGTCGACCCGATATTCGTGCACGCGCTTGAAGCTGCCGTCATCCTGCGCAAGGTCGACAAAGACGATGCGCCCGCCGCCATCAACAGAAGACGCGTTCCAGACCAGACTGCCGTCGGCCGAGCGGCCCTCCCCGGTTCGCTGTGCCGGCGGGAAACCGGCCGGAATCTTGGCTTTGCACGATGCGACTTCGGTCTCGACATAGTCGGGTTCCGCCAGCGGTGTCGCCAACGGCACGCCGTCATCGAATATCCATTTCCATTCCACGTCCCTGCCGGGCCTGCGCTTGCCGAAATCTTCCTGCTGCCAGATGGTGGTGAAATGGCCGGTGGTTCCGCCAGCGCTTTGCCAGGCACCGGTGGAGACACCGATGCTGCCATCGCAGGACATGTAGACTTTATGCGGCTGCCAATCGACCGCCTGTGCCGGATCGGCCTTGCCCTTCAACCATTGCTGCGCGTTGACCAGCCCGGGCGTGAACATGATCGCCTCGTCGGCAGCGGTTTCGCGAAAAGCGGACCACTGGCCCTCTTCCTGCGCCAGCCGCGCGAAGGACAATTCCGCCTGCACGATCGCGCTGGGATTGGCAACGGCCTTGCCCATCACCCGGTTGTAGCGTTCGCGGTCGCCGGGACGCCCGCCACCGCTCGCACAGCTCGACAGGATCAGCGCGATTCCGATAGCGGCAAATATTCGCATTAGAGACCTTCCGGTTTTTCCAGTCCGGCGCGCGCGGATGCAGCGACCAGCGTATTGCGCAATAGCACTGCAATGGTCATCGGGCCAACCCCTCCGGGTACCGGCGTGATCGCCCGGACATGATCCATGGCTTCCGCGGTCGCAACATCACCGACCAGACGGCCCTTTTCCTTGCCTGGTTCGGGGTCGAGTCGATTGATACCGACATCGATCACCACCGCGCCGTCCTTCAGCCAGTCGCCCTTGACCATCTCAGCCCGGCCAACGGCGGCGACGACAATATCGGCGCGGCGAACGACGTCGGGAAGATCGCGGGTTCGACTATGCGCCATGGTGACGGTGCAATTTTCACCGAGCAGCAACTGCGCCATCGGCTTGCCGACCAGAATCGAGCGGCCGACGACAACGGCGTCGAGGCCGGTGAGGTCGCCCAAAGTATCTTTCAGCAGCATCAGGCTGCCCAGCGGCGTGCAGGGAATCAGCGCGTCTTCGCCACTGGCCAGCCGGCCGGCATTGATCACGTGCAGGCCGTCCACATCCTTGTCCGAATCGATCGCCATGACCACGGCTTTTTCGTCGAGGCCCCGGGGCAGCGGCAGTTGCACCAATATGCCGTCCACACTCTCGTCGGCATTCAATTGCTCGACCAGCGTGATCAGCTCTTCCTGCGCAACATCGGCGGGCAAGCGGTGCTCGAAGCTTTCCATGCCGGCGGCAATGGTCGCCTTGTGCTTGGAGGCGACATAGACCTGGCTGGCAGGGTCTTCGCCGACCAGAACAACGGCCAGACCGGGCGCACGCCCCGCCTGCTTTACAAAAGCCGGCACGGCGTCCCTGATCCGTTCGCGCAGGCCGGCAGCAAAGGCCTTGCCGTCAATGATCTGCGCTGCGGTCAACTCAGGAGCGCCTGGGCTATCGGTGGCAGGATGGCATCCTGCAGGATGATAATGCCGATGATCACCACCATCGGGGTCAGATCAATGGCTCCGAAATCCGGCATTATTCTGCGGATCGGGCGGTAGATGGGTGCAGTCAGCGCATCGAGCGTGGTCCAGATCGCGCGGGCGATATCATTTTGCAGATTGATCACATTGAACGCGAGCAGCCAGCTCATGATCGCCTGCACGATGATGACGGTGATCGCCACGTTGAGCAGGATGGAAATAATTTGAAGTAGTGCGAATGCCATGATCGGACCTTTATCGATAATCTGCCATAGCGACTAGAGCTTTGTCGCCACCAATGCCAGAAATTTACTGTGTCACCAATATAAGACAGCAGTCGGATTATTCAACCGGCAGAAAACCGTCCTTGACCAGCGTACCCGCGCCCTTGCTGGTGAAGATTTCGAGCAGCATCGCGTGTGGAATACGACCATCGAGTACGACGGCAGCATCGACCCCGCCCTGCACCGCGTTGACGCAGGTTTCCAGCTTCGGAATCATCCCGCCGGAAATCGTGCCTTCGTCGACCAGCGCCTGGATTTTTTGCGGGTCGAGATCGGTCAGCAACTCCCCTTCTTTGTCGAGCACGCCGGGGACATCGGTGAGCAGGAACAGGCGCGCCGCGCGCAGGGCCGAGGCGACCGCTCCGGCCATGGTGTCGGCGTTGATATTATAGGTTGCACCATCGTCACCCACACCGATCGGCGCGATGACCGGGATCATCCCGGCCGCGGAAATCTTGTCGACGACGCTGCGATCCACTCTTCTGGGCTCGCCGACATAGCCGAGATCGATGATCCGTTCGATATTGCTGTCCGGATCGCGATTGGTGCGTCGCAGCTTGGACGCCTTGACAAAGCCGCCATCCTTGCCGGAAATGCCGATGGCGCTGCCGCCGGCCTGTCCGATCCAGCTGACCAGTTCCTTGTTGATCGCGCCGGAGAGTACCATTTCGGCGATTTCCGCGGTTTCCTTGGTGGTGACGCGAAGGCCGTCGACAAATTCGCTCTCGACACCGACCCGCGCCAGCATCGCACCGATCTGCGGACCGCCACCGTGGACGACCACCGGATTGATTCCGACCGCCTTGAGCAGCACGATATCCTGAGCAAAATTGCGCGCGAGCGTGGCATCGCCCATGGCATGGCCACCATATTTAACGACAAAGGTCTTGCCCGCATAGCGCTGCAGATAGGGCAAGGCATCGGTGAGCGTTTCCGCTTTGGCAAGCATGGCGGGATCGGGTGCGTGATCGGTCATGGGCGTCTTTCTGTCTAGCCGGGCGGCAATTGCAAGTGTTTAATCAGCTTTGGACAATGCTTTCACTGTTTCCAGCGTGCCGGCAACATGGCCGTGCGGCTTTTTCGCGCTGTGGACAAAGACGATTTTCCCCTGCTGATCGATGACATAGCTGGTCCGGTTGGTCATGGCGAGACCCGGCGCCATGCGGACCTGATAACCGTTGATGATCTACTCATCCGCCCGGGCAACCGCGAACCTGTTGCGGCATTCGGAGACGGAGAATTTTTTCAATCCCTCTATATCGTCGGCTGACATGCCGATCACGGTGGCTCCGGCGGCGTTGAAGTCGGCTGTGGCTTCGGCAAACATATTGGCTTCTATCGTGCAGCCCTCGGTAAAGACCTTGGGAAAAAAATAGAGCACGACGGGACCGTCTTTCAGCGTGTCGGCCAGCGAGAACCGGAATTCCTTGCCGGCCAGCGCGCCGGTGGTGGTGAAATCCGGAGCGGTGGCACCGATTTCCAGCGGCGCGGCATTGGCGCTGCGGGTGTTATAGACAAAGGCAGAGCCGCCGATAATCGCCGCCGCCAGCAAGATCACGATCCACTTTTTCACATTCTCACTCCTGCTCGAGCTGCGCCTTGAGGGCGTAGAGCTGGTCCAGCGCCTCGCGCGGGGAGAGCGCATCTACGTCGAGCGCGCCCAGCGCCTCCCGCAAACCGTCGGATTTCTCCTCCACGTCCGCAAGGCTTGCAGCGAAAAGCGGCAAATCACCAAGCCCTGCTGCCAGTCCACCGGTTTCCGCCTTGCCGGCTTCCAGCTTGTCGAGCACCGCCTTGGCGCGGTTGAGGACCGGCTTGGGGATGCCCGCGAGCTTGGCCACTGCCAGACCATAACTGCGATCCGCAGGTCCGTTGGCCAGTTCGTGCAGCAGCACCAGATCACCCTTCCATTCGCGCGCCCGCACATGGTGGAGCGACAGCGCGTCGAGCCGGTCCGCCAGCCGGGTCAGTTCGTGATAATGGGTGGCGAAAAGGCAGCGGCAGCGATTGGTCTCGTGCACCGCCTCGACCACCGCCCAGGCCAAAGCCAGACCGTCATAGGTCGATGTGCCCCTGCCCACTTCGTCGAGAATGACGAAACTATTCTCGGTTGCCTGTGACAGGATCGCCGCGGTTTCAACCATCTCGACCATGAAGGTCGAGCGGCCCTGGGCCAGATTGTCCGATGCGCCGACGCGGCTGAACAGGCGGTCGACCAGACTGAGCCTCGCCGAGGCTGCCGGCACATAGCCACCGGCTTGCGCCAAAATCACAATCAGCGCATTTTGCCGCAGGAAGGTCGATTTACCGCCCATATTCGGACCGGACACCAGCCACAGGCGCTCGTCCTGTGCCAGACAGCAATCATTGGCGACGAATGGATCGCCCTTGGCCGAGAGCGCGGCTTCGACCACCGGATGCCGACCAGCCTGAATATCGAGTATATTGCCGTCGACAAATTCGGGACGGCACCACTGACCTTCGGCAGCCCGCTCGGCCAGCGCCGCCGCGACATCGATCCGGGCCAGCGCGTCGGCGCTTTCACCGATTTCCTGTTTGCGAGCGAGCACCTTTTCGACCAGTCCCTCGAAATGGGCCGCCTCGGCAGCCAGCGCATGGACTCCGGCCTGCGATACCCGCACCGCTTCTTCGTGCAGGTCGGTCGAGTTGAACCGCACCACCCCGGCGAGTGTCTGACGATGGGTGAAGCCGGAATTTTCAGCCATCAGGCTGTCACCATGTCGGGCGGGCACTTCGATGAAATAGCCGAGCACCGCATTATGCTTGATCTTGAGCGTATTGATCCCGGTTGTCTCGCGATAGCGCGCTTCCAGCGTGGCAATGGCCTGACGGCCGTCGGAACCGGCGCTGCGCAACTCGTCGAGCGCAGGATCAAAGCCTGTGGCGATATAGCCGCCGTTGGTCATATCGGTGGGCGGCGTTTCGACCAGCGCCTGCTCGAGCAGATCGACCAGCGCGGCATGGCCGTCGAGCGCGGGCAGGATATGGTCAAGCAGTTCGGGCAGGCCCGCCAATTGTGCCAAGCGTTCGCGCAACAGCCGCGCGCCTGCCAGTCCATCGCGAATCTGCCCGAGATCGCGCGGACTGCCCCGCCCCGCCGAAACGCGGCCCAGCGCCCGGCCGATATCGGGCAAAGCCTTCAGACCGGTACGGACATCGTCACGGATCGCCGATCCGTCATGGAACCACTGGACCAGCCCGAGCCGGCGATTGATCGGTTGTTCGGCGAACAGCGGTGCGGACAGATCGCGGGCCAGCAAGCGGGCCCCCGCGGGTGTCACCGTGCGGTCGATGGAATGGAGCAGACTGCCCTCGCGTCCGCCGGCCAGCGTCCGGTCGATTTCCAGACTCGCCCGGGTCGGCCCGTCAATCGACAGAAACTCGCGTGTCTCCCGCCTTCTGGGAGGGTGGAGATAAGGAGTATGGCCCTGGGATACATGGTTCACATAGGCGACGAGACCAGCGGCGGTGGCCAGCTCGGCCCGCGAAAATTCACCCATGCCGTCGAGCGTCGCTACGCCGAAATGTTCACGTAGCCGCTTTTCGGCCCGGCCGCTGTCGAAATTGTCCCTGTCCCAGCCGGTCGCCTTGTGCAGCCGGGGCAGCAGCGACGGTGGACAGATGATTTCCGATGGCGCAATCCGGGCAAGCTCCCCATCCAGCGCGTCGTCGGATACCGTTGCCAGCTCGAAATTACCGGTCGAAATATCCGCCGCGGCCAGTCCGATCTCGCCCTGTATCTCGGCCAGCGCGACCAGCATATTGTCACTGCGCGCGTCGAGCAGATTGTCTTCGGTCAGGGTGCCTGCAGTCACATAGCGGATGATGTCCCGCGCTACCAAAGCCTTGTAGCCGCCGCGTGCCTTGGCCTCGGCCGGGGTTTCCGTCTGCTCGGCAATTGCCACCTTGAAACCGGAACGGATGAGCTTCGCCAGATAGCCTTCCGCCGAATGAACCGGCACACCGCACATCGGTATTGAATCCCCGGCATTTTTGCCGCGCGAGGTCAGCGCTATATCGAGCGCCGCCGCAGCCAGCTTGGCATCCTCGTAGAAGAGCTCGAAAAAGTCGCCCATCCGGTAGAATAGCAGGCAATCGCCGGCCTTTTCCTTGAGCGCGAAATATTGCTCCATCATCGGCGTGACCTTGGCCGCTTTCGGCGCGGGGTCTTTTGCCCGCTTGTCTGCTTTGTCCCGAGTCTGGATTGCCATGGGCCTGCGATAGCGGACTGTGGCGGGACATAAAAGAGTAGCGATCCCATCCTATTGATTTTTACTTGATATTGCGGCTCAGGGACAAAAAGAGTAGGTCCCGAGCGGAACGTGAACGTCCGGTCGGTACCATCAGGCCGACCACAGCATATGCGGAGACAAGATTTGGCTGACCAGAACGACAATGATCTAGAATTTTCCGAACGGGAAGCTCTGCTTTTTCACTCCCATGGTCGTCCAGGGAAAATCGAGATTATTGCCTCCAAGCCGATGGCGACCCAGCGCGATCTCAGCCTCGCCTATTCGCCAGGCGTCGCCGTTCCGGTTCGCGCAATCGCCGAAGATCCGTCGAAAGCCTATGACTATACCGCCAAGGGCAATCTGGTCGCGGTGATCTCCAACGGCACCGCGATTCTCGGTCTCGGCAATCTTGGCGCCCTTGCGTCCAAGCCGGTGATGGAAGGCAAGGCGGTATTGTTCAAGCGTTTCGCCGATGTCGATTCGATCGATCTGGAACTCGACACCGAGGACGCAGACGCATTCATCAACGCCGTCCAGCTGATGGAACCGAGCTTTGGCGGTATCAATCTGGAGGATATTGCCGCGCCCGACTGTTTCATCATCGAACAGACATTACGCGACCGGATGAATATTCCGGTCTTCCATGATGACCAGCATGGCACAGCGATTATCGCCGCCGCCGGGATCATTAACGCCTGCCTGCTCACCGACCGCAAGGTCGAGGATATCAAGGTCGTGGTCAACGGAGCGGGTGCCGCTGCCATAGCCTGCGCGTCGCTGATCAAGAGCCTCGGCGTGCCTCACGACAATCTGACCATGTGTGACCGGACCGGCGTCATCTATCGCGGCCGCGACGATGTCGACCAGTGGAAATCGGCCCATGCGATAGACACCGAGGCACGGACGTTGACCGATGCGCTTGCCGGTGCCGACTGTTTCCTCGGCCTGTCCGCCGCCGGCGCGCTGAAGCCGGAAATGGTCAAGGACATGGCCCCGCAGCCGATCATCTTTGCCATGGCCAATCCCGATCCGGAAATCACCCCGCCCGACGCCAAGGCGGCGCGCCCCGACGCGATCATTGCGACCGGACGATCCGACTATCCCAACCAGGTTAACAATGTCATCGGATTCCCCTTCATTTTCCGCGGAGCGCTGGATGTCCGGGCCACCCGGATCAATGAAGAGATGAAGGTCGCGGCAGCCCACGCCATTGCCGAGCTGGCGCGCGAGCAGGTTCCGGAAGAAGTGGCCGCCGCCTATGGTGGAAAAGCGCCCAGCTTCGGTGTCGATTACATCATTCCTGCTCCCTTTGATCCGCGGCTGATGGACGTGGTATCCGCTGCTGTCGCCAAGGCCGCCATGGATAGCGGCGTGGCCCAGAAGCCGATCGAGGACCTCGACGCCTACCGGCAGAGCCTAAAGGCACGACTCAATCCGACCACCTCGGTGCTCACGCAGGCCTATGAAGCCTGTCGCATGTCTCCGAAACGCGTCATATTTGCCGAGGCGGAAGAAGCCGTCGTGTTGCGGGCAGCGATCCAGTTCCGCGATGGCGGCTATGGTACGCCGGTTCTGGTCGGACGCGAAGATCGCGTTCGCCAGCAGCTTGCCGAACTGGGCGTCAGCGATCCGGACAGCTTCGAGGTTCACAACAGCCGCAACAGTCCGCTGGTCCCCGACATGGTCTCCATGCTCTATGACCGTCTCCACCGTCGCGGCTTTATGGAGCGCGACATCAAGCGCATGGTCAATCAGGACCGCAATATCTTTGGCTCCGCACTGCTCGCCATGGATCAGGGCGATGCGATGATTACCGGCGTGACCCGGCCCTATTCGCAGACCTTCCGCGACGTTGCCAAGGTGATCGACGTAGAGAAGGGCCGGACGGCCCTGGGCATCCATGTCATGGTCGGTCAGCATCACACGGTGTTCATGGCCGATACGACGGTCAACGAGCGGCCGACGGCGCATGAGCTGGCTGATATCGCCGAGCAGACGGCTGCTGTGGCCCGGCAAATGGGGCACGAGCCGCGGGTTGCCTTCCTCAGCTATTCGACCTTCGGCAATCCCGAAGGCCGCTGGCTGGAAAATCTGCGGGAAGCCGTGGCGCTGCTCGACCAGCGTCGCGTCCCGTTTGAATATGAAGGCGAGATGGCGCCGGACGTTGCCCTCAACCCGAAGCTGATGAGCAATTACCCGTTCAGCCGCCTGTCCCAGCCAGCCAATGTTCTGGTCATGCCGGGCCTGCAATCGGCCAATCTTTCGGCGAAACTGCTGCGCGAACTGGGCGGCGATTCGGTCATCGGGCCGATGCTCGTCGGTCTGGAAAAGTCGGTCCAGATCGCCACCATGGCATCCACGGCATCGGAACTGGTGACGCTCGCGGTTCTCGCCGCCAGCGGCATCGCCAAATAGCGGCGCCAAATAGCGGCCGGCTGGTGCGGGCCGCGCCAGCGAAGCGGCTAAGGCCGGGTGGGATCGTTGCTTGCGCCTTGCGCACCAGGGGCGCCCACCGCGCCGATATTGCCGAACAATTCCTCGAAGAAGGAGCGTTCGCGGCCCAGCGTCGGCGTCTTGTCGCCATCCGGGCTGATGCTTGCAACCAGCTCCAGACCGGTGCGATCGACCGAGGCGACATTGCCGTCGGCGTCGAAAATCACGCGCATCACCTGCTGTTCACGCGGGCGCGGGTTGTTGAAACCATATTGGCGGGTGTCGCGGGACAGATAATACCAGGTATTATCGTCAAACTGGCCGGTAAAGGTCGGCCGGCCGAGCGAAGCTTCCACCGACTGGCGATTGTCGACGCCTGCCTGGACGGCAGACATCAGCACCTCGTCGGCGATATAGCCCTGATGGCCCCGCACCTGCGTGCAACCGGCGATCGTCATCGTGCCGGCCACTAGCCCAAGCCACAGACTGTATTTTTTGATATTGCCGGCCATCAAACTCATTCTCCACTATCCCGCCAGCACCGTATCGGTGCCCGACTTGTCATCGCCCATTGCATCTCGCGTCATAAATATCAATATGCCCTGTATCCAGACTTAACAACCGGCCCGATCGTCCATAAACCTGCGATCCAACCAGCGGAACCAGCAATGTCCTTTTTCAGCAAGATTTTTACCCGTGATAACCCGAACGCAAAGATGCAGCCATTATATAATGCGATTGTCGGCGAGGGGCGGCAACTGGCCTGGTATGAAGAGGGCCAGGTGCCCGACACTATCGACGGCCGGTTCGACATGATTGCGGCGATATTCTCGCTGGTGCTGGTCCGTCTGGAAAAGGACGAGGCACGCGGTCAGGACATTGCCTGGCTGACGGAAATTTTCATCAGCGACATGGAAGGCCAATTGCGCCAGATCGGCATCGGCGACATGGTCGTGGGCAAGCATGTCGGTCGCATGATGGGCGCGCTTGGAGGCCGGGTTGGCGCCTATCGTGACGCGCTGGAAAAGGACGCGGATCTCAGGGACGCGATCATCCGCAATATGTTCCGTGGTGAAAAACCCGGTGATCGGGCACTGGATTTTCTCGCCAGCCGGCTGGCGGCCTATCACGCCGCGCTGGGTCAATGCAGCACCGACACCATCATCGCCGGACAATTGCCGGCCAGCGGAGCGCCCGCATGATCGACAAGCCGGAATTTTCCCATATCGTCAGACTGTCGGAAATCGGCTCCGTGGCACGCACCGGAACTCTCAGCGCGAGCGCGGAAGAACGTGGCCAGCTGGCGCAGCGCTTTGACCTGCCAAAAATCAACACGCTGGAGGCCAGCTATCGCCTCGAGGCCGGCGACAATCGCATCGGCTTTACCGGACGGCTGGAATCGGACCTGCAGCAGCGCTGCGCAATCACCGGGGAAAGCTTTCAGGTAAGGCTTCGCGAAGATTTCGATATTGCCTTTGTCCCGGAACTGGAAATCGGCAGCGCGGACGAAGAGATCGAACTGACCGAAGACGATTGCGACATTATCGAATATGAAAACGGCCAACTCGATCTCGGTGAAGCCATTGCCCAGACACTCTATCTCGCGCTCGATCCCTTTCCGCGCGGCCCCAATGCCGACGCAGTTGCGCAGGAAGTTCTCAAATCGGAAGAAGAAGCCGGTCCCTTTGGTGCGCTCGCCGCGCTGAAGGACAAACTGCCCTAGACCGTCTTCTTGTCATCCTTGCGCGCTGCCGCATTGGTCAACCGTTTCTGCAATCCGTTCAGCCGCTGCTTACTGGTGATCTTGCTGCCGAGCAGGTCGGTGATATAAAAAGTGTCCACCGCCCGCTCGCCATAGGTGGCGATATGCGCGCTGTGCACGGTGACCTTTGATTCGAACAGCGCATAGGCCAGTTCGTTGAGCAAGGCCGGGCGATCCTGGGCATTGACCTCGATGACGGTAAACCGGTTGGACGCCTCGTTATCGACCAGCGCGAAAGGCGTGATCTGGAAAGCTTCTGCCCGGGAATGGGCCAGTGGACGCGCTTCCAGCTTGGTGGAAAGCTTGGCCCGATTGGCCAGGGCATCCTCCACCGCCTGCTTGATCCGCTCCAGCTGCGCCTTTTCCGAAAAGGCCTTTCCGTGGGGATCCTGCACCAGAAAATTGTCCAGCGCCATGCCGTCGCGGGTGGTGTGGATGCGTGCGTCGATGATATTGCCGCCCGAGACATGAATACCGCCGGCTATCCGGTAGAATAGTCCGGGATGGTCAGCGGCATAGACGGTGACCATCGTCGCGCCCCGTTCGGGATAGACATCCGCGAAAATTGTCAGATCCGTATCCCCCGCCTCGAGAACCAGCTGGGCATTCTGGACAATGATATCATCCGGCTCGGCGATCCAGTAGGCATCGGTAAATCGCTGGGCCAGCTTGTTGAATGTGGCTTCCGGCAGTTTCAGCGCCTCGGCCAGTACCGCCTTTTTCTCCTCGACCCGCTCCTTGCGGCCGCGCTGTTTGTGGCCAAGCAGCAACATTTCCTGCGCGGCTTCGAACAGATCGGTCAGCAACTGCCGTTTCCAGCTGTTCCACACGCCAGGTCCCACCGCGCGAATGTCGACAACGGTCAATACGGTGAGCTGGCGCAGCCGTTCGACGCTCTTCACCTGGCTGGCAAAATCCTGGATGGTCTTGAAATCCGAAAGGTCCCGCTTGAAGGCGACCGCCGACATCAGCAGATGATTGCGGACCAGCCAGGCAACCAGTTCGGTTTCATGCGGCTTGAGACCCAGCCGCGGACAGAGTTTCATCGCCACTTCCGCACCCAGCACGCTGTGGTCACCACCGCGTCCTTTGGCGATATCGTGCAACAGGGTCGCGACGAATATCACTCGCCGGTTCTGGAGCTTCTCCATCGTCGCGGTGCTGTTCGGATGATCGTCCGCAAGGTCGCCCCGTCCGATCTTGGCGAGCAGGCCGATAGCCCGGATTGTATGCTCGTCGACCGTATAATGGTGGTACATATCGAACTGCATTTGCGCCACAACCCGGCCAAAGTCGGGGATGAAGCGGCCGAAGATGGCGGCTTCGTTCATCCAGCGCAACACCAGTTCGGGATCGCGCGGCGAGCAGAGCACGTCCAGAAACAGCTTGTTGGCCCGCGCGTTTTTGCGGACCTTATTGTCGATCAGCTTGGCGTCCCGGCGCGCAGCCCGCATCGCCATGGGATGCACTTCCAGTTCATATTTGTCGGCGAGCCAGAAAATCTCCAGCAGCCGCAGCGGATCTTCCTCGAAAAATTCGTCACGGGGCAAGGCCAGACGGCCGCGATCGAGCACGAAACCCTTGAGTTTCTTTGGTTTGCGAGTCAGCGAAGGCAGGAAACGGCGCACCCCGGCATTGTGGGTTTCATCAAGATGAGCGAGGAAAACACCGGTCAGATTGCCGACGACTTTCGCGTTCAGGAAATAATATTGCATGAACCGCTCGACCGACGATTTGCCGGGCCGGTCGGCAAAGCGCATTCGGCGTGCCACTTCGGGTTGCAGGTCAAAGGTCAGACGGTCTTCCGCCCGACCTGTAATGTCATGCATGTGGCAGCGCACCGCCCAGAGGAAATTGGCGGCCTTGCGAAAGCGCTTGAATTCGTCAGCGGTGAGCAGGCCGACATCGACCAGCTGTTCGGCGGAAGTTACCCGGTGGATATATTTGCCGATCCAGTACAGCGTCTGCAGGTCGCGCAAGCCGCCCTTGCCTTCCTTGACATTGGGTTCGACGACGTAGCGGCTGTCACCCATCTTCACGTGCCGGGCATCGCGTTCGGCCAGTTTTTCGGATACGAAAACACTGTCGGTGCCAGCGACAACATCGCTGAAAAAGCGCTGTTTGGCTTCTTCATAAACGCCGGTATCGCCCCAGATATAGCGCCCCTCCAGCAAGGCGGTCCGGATCGACAGATCCTCTTTCGCCATGCGCACCATTTCGTCAATCGAGCGGCTGCTCTGCCCGACCTTGAAACCGAGGTCCCAGAGCCAGTAGAGCATCGCCTCGACGGCCTGCTCGGTCCAGCTATTGGTCTTGTGCGGGGTCAGGAAAGCGATATCGACATCGCTGTGCGGTGCCATTTCACCGCGCCCATAGCCACCGACCGCCATCACCGCGATCCGCTCCCCCGACGACGGGTTGCTCACCGGATATTGATGATAGACCGCGATATCGTGGATCAGGCGAACCAGCTGGTCGACCAGAAAGGATTGCGCCGCCGCCATTTCGTGCCCGGCCGAGGGTTTCTTCAACAGCCGCTCGCTGATTTCCGCACGCCCGGATGCCAGCGCTTCCTGCAGGACCGGCAGGATCTTCTGCCGGGCCTTGGGCATGCCATGTTCGGCAATCAGCGCGTCGACCTCTTCCGCCAGCTCCCGGCGGTTGATGATATCCCGCTGCCGGACGATCCGTTTGGCCGGATCTGCCGGCGCCGCCGGAATATCAGCGCGTATATTCATCCCGTCGCATCCAGTTCGTCACGATGCTTTTTCGCCAGCACGATTTTCGCGATTTTCGCGGTGCCCAGTTTCGGCAGCGGCTCGTCATACTGCCAGACATGGACGGGAAGCTTGAACGGTGCGAGCTGGTGCTTGAGAAATTCCATCAGCTCTTCGTCGGTCAGGCTGTGTCCGTCCTTGGTGTGGTAGACAAGAGCCGGCACTTCCCCGAAACGCTCGTCAGGCACGCCGAAAATACAGGCTTCGGCCACTGCCGGATTGGCATAGACCGCCGCTTCCACTTCCTGGCAGCTGATATTCTCGCCGCCACGGATGATGATCTCTTTCTTGCGGTCGACAATGAACAGATAGCCCTCGGGATCGAGATAGCCGATATCTCCGGTGCGGAAATAGCCGTCGTCGGTGAAAGCCTCTTTCGTTGCTTCCTCGTTGTTCCAGTAGCCGGTGAAATTGGCAGCGGTGCGGATACAGACTTCGCCGCGCTCGCCCTGCGGCATCTTGTTGCCATCATCGTCGAGGATTGCGACATCGACAATCGGCGGCGTAGCCCGGCCGGTACTGTCCGGCTTGGCAAGATAATTTTCATTCTGGTTGGAACAACCGACACCGTTGGTTTCGGTGAGGCCATAGCCGATCACCGGATAGCCATCGCCCATCTTCTCCTTGATCCGGCGGACATGTTCGACCGGACGCGGTGCACCGCCAGCGGCCATGGTGACACAGCTGCTGAGATCATATTTGTCGAAATGCGGGTGGGAATAGATTTCCATGCTCATCAGCGGCACGCCGACAAAATAGGTCACGCGCTCTTTCTCGATCAGGCGCATCGCCTCTTCCGCGTCCCATTTGTTGAGGAACACCAGCTTGCGGCCGATCGCGTAGCTGACCAGCACCAGCGGCACCGAAGCGGTCACGTGGAACAGCGGCACACAGACCATCGCGGTCGGCTGTCCCTCGGGCATCTTGCCCTGTTTTTCCATGATATGCACCAGTACCAGCACGGTACCGACGAAGCTCATGGCGCCCTGTACCACCGAGCGATGCTCGGCATAGGCGCCCTTCGAGCGGCCGGTCGAGCCGGAGGTGAACAAAATGGTCGCATTGTCTTCCGGCGCCATCTGCGGCAGTGGCGTTTCCGCGCCGCCGCCTTTTTCCAGCACGATTTTCAAGCCTTCGAGCGGCGGCTTGTCATGTTCGAAGATCAGAAGCTCGGCGCCGTGATCGCGCCTGGATTCCACCAGACGCTGGGCTCTCTGGTAATCGGCAAAAACATAGGAGCAGCCGACATCCTCGATGCCGTCAGCCAGTTCGTCGCCTTGCCACCAGCCGTTCAGCTTGGTCGAAACGCCGCCGGCCATGGTGATTGCCATGTCGAGAATGACCCAGTTGGCCGAATTGCGCGCGGCAATGCCGATCCGGTCGCCCTTCTGGACGCCATAGCCCTCGACGAGACCGCCGGCCAAAACACGGGCCGCTTTATAGGTATCGCCGAAGGTCAGGCGAATATCGCCATCGACCAGAAATTCCTTGTCCGCGTGCTCATTGCAGAAATAGGCGAAATAGTCCGACACATTCTGTGGCGCGTTTTTGAAGATCGGCATGTCGACGCCGTATTTGTTGATCGTGTCCAGTTCCAGCAACTGCCCGGGCTGGGTCAGCGCTTCCAGCGTTTTGTCGATCACCAGGTCCAGTTCAGAGGTGGCCATAATTCAAGTCTCCCGTTGTTCCCTCTTGGTAAAGGGGAATTTCCCTTTATATGGACAGGAAACCACGCGGGGAAAAGAGTTGATTGATATTATCTTGGCCAATGCGGCACAGTTTACCCAGTTTACAGAGCTTGGCCTGTCTCCCAATGCGCTCGATCTCGGATTTTTCCAGCTCAAATGGTATTCGCTGGCCTATCTTGCCGGCATATTGATCGGCTACTGGTATTTGACCAAATTGGTCGACCAGCCGGGCTCGCCGATGGCCCGCCGCCATGCCGATGACATGATCTTCTGGGCGACGCTTGGCATCATTGTCGGCGGCCGGCTTGGCTATGTGTTCTTCTACGCTCCGGAAATCCTGCTCGAACCAGTCAGGATCTTGCAGGTCTGGAACGGCGGCATGTCCCTGCACGGCGGCACGCTCGGTGTGGTACTCGCCCTGTGGTGGACCGCACGACGGGAGAAACTCGATTTTCTGCGGATGTGCGACTATATCGCCTGCGTCATTCCCTTCGGCCTGTTCTTCGGCCGACTGGCCAATTTCGTCAACGGCGAGCTTTGGGGGCGGGCTACCGACGTGCCGTGGGCCATTGTCTTCCCGATGGGCGGCGATGTCGCCCGTCATCCCAGCCAGCTTTATGAAGCAGGCCTGGAAGGTATTCTCTATTTCATCATTCTCTCGCTGCTTTTCTGGAAGACCGACGCCCGTTATCAGCCGGGCAAGCTGGTCGGCACCGGCCTGCTGGTATACGGATTCAGCCGCTTCTTCGTCGAATTTTTCCGCCAGCCGGACGCCCAGCTTACCTGGCTGGTCGAGCAATCGGGCTTCAGCATGGGCCAATGGCTGACGGTGCCGATGATATTGCTCGGCGCGTGGCTGGTGTTCACTGCGAAGGGCCGGCGGGTACGCGTCGAACCGGTTGCCGGAGACAAGAGCGTTGCCTGACGGCACCAAAGCGGACCTTCCCAGCGCAGCGCATATCATCGCGGACAGGATTGACCGCGAAGGGCCGATCCCGCTCGGCGACTATATGGCGATCGCCAATGACCATTATTATGCCAGCAAGGACCCGCTCGGCGAAGAGGGCGACTTTGTCACGGCTCCGGAAATCAGCCAGATGTTCGGCGAAATCATCGGCATCTGGCTGGCTGATCTGTGGTTGCGCAAGGGATCGCCCGGCCCTTGTCATTATGTCGAACTGGGCCCGGGACGCGGCACTCTGGCGAAAGATGCGCTGCGTTCCATGCGGAAATTCGGCTGCGATCCATCGGTCCATTTTGTCGAGACCAGCCCGGTACTGAGAGCCCGGCAGGCCGCGTTGCACCCCGACGCCACATGGCATGAGGACATGGCCAGCCTGCCGGAAGACGGGCCGTTGCTGGTCGTCGCCAATGAATTTTTCGACGCGCTGCCGATTGAGCAGTTCATTGCGACATCGGCGGGTTGGCGGCGGCAAATGGTCGCGCGGGATCGCAGCAAATTTGTTGCTGTTCCCAGCGAGGACGTCGCCGAGGAACGGGTTTCCGGGAGCATGAGCGGTTTCCCAGATGGCACGATCCTCGAGCGTTCGCCGGTCAGCGTGAAACTGTTGGGCGAAATCGCCAGCCGGCTGACGAAACAGGGCGGGCCCCTGCTGATCATCGATTATGGTTATATACGCCCAGGAACCGGCAGCACCCTGCAGGCCGTGAAGGATCATTTGCCGATAAGCCCGTTCGACAGTCCCGGAGCCTCTGATCTGACCGCCCATGTCGATTTTCACACATTGGCCAATATCGCGCGCACGCGGATGCTGAAAACACACGGGCCCTCTGAACAGGGGCAGTGGCTAAAATCGCTGGGAATAGACCAGCGCGCCGAGGCGCTGATGGCGGCGTCTCCGAAAGAAATCGACAATATTCTGGCTGCCCATCAACGGCTCACCCATGTGGACGAAATGGGCCGGCTGTTTCAGGTGATGGCGGCAACCTCCCTCGACTGGCCGGATCCCGAAGGGTTCAGCTACGGCGAGGAATAAGGGGGGGGGGGGGTGCCAGACCGCTAACCCACCCACTCGGCAACTTCAGTGGCCACTGTGTTGGCGGCCCGGTTCAAGCCCTCACCGACCGGATTGGGCTCGGCGGCAAAGACTTTTTCACTGGCCTGAAAGCGCTTTTTCTCAACCGGCTTGTCGGCAACCATTTTCACCGCGTCATAGGTGACGGTCACGGTCAGGCTGGGACCGTCGAGACCGAAATCAATCAGTTCGCCGGTAATGTAGGTTTGCGCATTTCCGCCTGCCTCCGTAGCCGTGAGCACCAGCCGGTTGTTATTGGCAGCGATCGTTTCGCTGAGCAGATCCTGAAACAGCCGGGCCGGCTTGTCGACCCACACGGCGTCTTTCAGATAGGCAATCCCCGTGCCAGTGGTCTGCACCGGCACCCGGATCGTGTTCAGCTTTTGCGGCGCGGCGGGCAAGGCCACCACCAGTGATCCGGTCTGCGGCCCGCTCCGCACAGCTCCGGCCGAGAGTCTCTGGTCCGGCGACAGCGTCAGCAGCGAGGGTGGCGGTTCAGCGCCACCGAAGCTGACGCAAGCGCTCAGCGCGGCAGTCATCGCCAGCAGGCCGACGGCTTTCCAGATTGTGCTCATCATCTCGGCCCCTTCATTTTTCTGGCTCGTAATCCGGCAGCGCCGGTGCCGAGAGCAGGGACCCTGCCCCGCCCTGATCCAGCCGGTCGGTCACGTTGGTCAAGGACTTGGTCAGAGCCTGCATATCTTCAACCAGCTGATCGATTTCCGGCAACGTCTTTTTCGAGAAACGCTCCGCTCCAGGCTGTGCATTTTTCAGCACTCCTTCCAGCGCCAGCAGACTTCTGGAAGCGGAATCCAGCGTGGTGGCGAGATTTTTTGCTACAGGCTCGCCATTGTTGGTGAGGAAAGCGTTGGTGTTGTCGGCCACCAGCCCCAGCTTTTCGGCCGTCTGCCCCGCATTGCGGATGGCAATGCGCGACTCCTCCATCAGCGCCTCCAGTCCCGGCGCCTGTTTGGCCAGGCTGCCGGTCAGCTTGTCGGTATTGGCCAAGATGCCGGTGATCGATTTCTGGTTCTCGTCCGATAACAGCAGCGTCAGCCGGTCGGTCAGAGTCGCCAGTCGCTCGACCACCAAAGGCGCGCTGTTGAGCAATTCGCCCAGCGCACCCGGCTTGGTCGGGATCACCGGCACCCCTTCAGGCCCGAGATCGGTAATCGGTGGCGCGCCCTTCTTGGCGCCATCAAGCTGAATATTCGGCGGTGCGGTAAAGCTGACGCTCTGGATCGTGGCCGTGGTGCCTTCCAGGATCGGCGTATCTTCGCTGACCGCTATACGGACGCGCACAAAATTCGGATCTTTCTTCCACAGCTCGACCTTGAGCACCTGTCCGGAGGGCACACCGGCGAAGGTGACGCCGGTTCCCGAAGCCAGTCCGCCGACAGACTGGGCAAAGAAGATGTCATATTCCTTCGTTGTCCCGTCGCCGAAGCGGACGATCCACACGAGGAAGGCGGCCACAAGGGCCAGCATCGCCAAAGTGACAACACCGACAAGGATATGGTTGGAGCGCGTTTCCATCTATTTCACCTTTATGACGAGCCGTGCCGCCAGCTGCAACAATTCTCTGACCCGCTTCACCATTCTCATCACCGCACCTGCTTTCCGGCGGATGCCATCCGGCCGCGCGGGCCGTTGAAATATTCCTGGATCCAGGGATGATCGAGCGCCAACAGTTCGTCGATCGTACCGACCGCGATAACCTGCTGATCAGCCAGTACGGCAACCCGGTCGCAAATGGCGTGCAGCGTGTCCAGATCATGAGTGATCAGAAAGACCGTCAGCCCGAGAGTCTGTTGCAATTCCTTGGTCAGCTTGTCGAACGCGGCCGCGCCGATCGGATCCAGCCCGGCGGTCGGTTCATCGAGAAACAGCAATTCCGGATCGAGCGCCAGCGCCCGCGCGATGCCGGCCCGCTTGCGCATTCCGCCCGACAGTTCCGAGGGAAATTTCGGGGCGGCGTCGGGCGACAGTCCGGACAGGCAGACCTTGTATTTGGCCACCTCACGCCGGAATTCGCGATCCATGTCCGGATAGAATTCACGGATCGGCACCATCACATTTTCCGCCACGGTCAAGGTCGAGAACAGGGCACCGCCCTGAAACAGCACGCCCCATCGCTTGCGAATCTCGATCGTCTCGGCGTCGGACTTGCCCAATATCGGTTCGCCGAACACCTTGATCTCGCCTTCCTGCGGCGTCTGCAGGCCAATGATAGAACGCATCAGTACCGATTTACCGGTACCCGAGCCGCCAACCACGCCGATGATTTCGCCGCGCTTTACATCGAGATTGAGATTATCGTGGACGACCTGCTCGCCAAATGCATTGCGCAGGCCGTGGACACTGACGATCGGGCCTTCATAATCGGGGTCATAGGCGATGGTTTGCGAATCGAGCATCAGTCCCATCCGATCCAGGTAAAGAAGACCGCGAAAAAGGCGTCGAGCACGATAACGAGGAAGATAGCCTGAACCACTGCCGCGGTGGTCCGCTTGCCGACATCTTCGGCATTGCCCTTGACCTGCATACCTTGATAGCAGCCGGTGACCGCGATGATCGCACCGAAGACCGGCGCCTTGACAAGCCCGACATAGACGTCCGTCAGCGGCACGACCTCACGGATGCGGGCAAAAAAGGTTGCCGGGGGAATGTCCAGCTCGACCCAGCTGAGCAGGCCGCCGCCAATGATCGCGACAATCGAGGCGTAAAAGCCGAGCAGCGGCAGCATCACGATGGCCGCGATGAAGCGCGGCAGCACCAGCGCTTCGATCGGTGACACCCCGATTGTCCGCATCGCGTCGATTTCCTCGGTCAGCTTCATCGTGCCGATTTGCGCGGCAAAGGCGGACCCCGAGCGGCCTGCAACCATGATCGCCGTCATCAGCACGCCCAGTTCGCGCAAGGTCAGTCGGCCGACGAGATTGACGGTGAACACTTCCGCACCAAATTGCCGCAGTTGCACCGCGCCCTGTTGTGCAATCACCAGACCGATAAGGAAACTCATCAGCCCGATAATCCCGAGCGAGCGAACACCGACAACGTCGAAACGCTGGATCACCGCATTCCATCTTATATTGCCGGGATGCCGGACGAGTCGCAGAAATCCGATCATGATCGCGCCGAAAAAGCCGATCAGTCCGGTCATCGTGGTGAAGGCTACGGTAGTGGCCTCGCCAATTTCGCCGAGCACCCGGATGACCGGGCTGATCGGTTCCGGCCGGATATCTGTCGGCTGGTCGGCAGTGGCAACCGCGGCGATCAGCCGTTGCGCATCATCGTCAGCGCCAACAATCTCGGCGTGCCAGTCCCGTGCCGTGCGATGGATCAGCCATGCGCCGACGGTATCGACATAGCCGGTCGCGGCTATATCCAGCCGCTCCGCCTCGCCTTCATATTCCCGGAGCCGTTCGGGCAGATCACCGATGCTGGCGATCGACAGGTCACCGGAAAAATGCAGCGTAACCGCACCATCTTCGGCTGTCTCTTCGACAAAATCGCTCGGTATCGACATCGTATCCATAGGTGACTGAAATTGCGCCAAAGCTCAAGCGATTAAACGGCGCAAATATTTGGTGCATTTGTCAGCGGGCTGCTATGGACGGCGCGAACGGCAATATCGGGACGGCATGCAGACAATATCGCTTTACGACATGGACCGCACGATCACCGTGCGCGGAACCTACACACCGTTTCTCTTTCACATGGTCTTTGCCCTTGCGCCTTGGCGTCTGGTCTTTCTGCCGCTGCTGCCATTTGGCTTTGCCGCCTACGGGCTCAAGCTGATCAGCCGCGGGCAACTGAAGACGTTCAACCAGCAGATGCTGCTCGGCAACGCGCCGCAACTGTCGCTTCTGCAACCGCATATCGAGCGCTTCGCGGACAAGGTCCTGCGCTCCAACCGGCACAAAAAGGCGATTGAGCAAATCGAAGCGGACCGCGCGGAGGGACGCAAACTGGTGCTGGTAACCGCATCCTATGAACTTTATGCCGAGGCCATCGCCCGGCGCCTCGGCTTTGATCATCTGATCGGCACGCAACTGGAGATCGACGGCCTGGGCCGCGTGCTTCCCGTCATCCTCGGTGAGAATTGCTATGACGACGCCAAGATCGGCCGGATCGAGTCATTGTTCAAGCGACAGGGCTGGCAGCGCGCGGACGCCCATGTCCGGGCCTATTCCGATCATGTCAGCGACAAGGCGATGCTGGAATGGGCCGACGAGGCGATTGCGACAACGCCGACCCCCAAATTGCGCCGTCTGGCGGAGCAGCGCGGCTGGAAAATCGTCGACTGGCGCTGACCGGGCGACCCCGAATTCCCCAGAGCGAAGGGCCGAAGACTGATCCTGCCGCAGCCAGCAGGCTGATTTCCGGTGGACAAAGAAGCGGCGATAAACCAGATCGACCGAATTGCCCTTCATGGCCCGCTTTCGGAGATAACAAGACATGTCATTCACGCAGTTGCTCGTACCAACCTATACTCAAATGCTGAAGGCTCTCTGGGGCTGGTTCGAGAAGGCACAGGATCAAATGCCGGAAGCGGAAGCGAACGCGCTACTGTCCGCGCGCCTCGCGCCCGACATGTTTCCCCTGTCCACCCAAATCCGATTTGCCTGCGTGCAGGCGCAGGAAGCAATATTCCGTCTGCAAGGGGAAACATTTCCTCCTTCGCTAGGCGCGCTTGTCGATGAGGGACGCAACGCGGGACAACAGCCCGGTTCGTTCGCGGATGCAAAGGCGCGGATTGACGAGACCATCGCGTTGCTGGAAGGTCTGAGCCCCAGCGCGCTCGACACGGATCCGGGCGCCCCCGTCGCTCACGAACTTCCCAATGGCATGGTGCTCGATCTTACTGTGGAGCAATATGCCCGCGACTGGACGCTGGGCCAGTTCTATTTTCACCTGATGACCGCTTATGCGATATTGCGCCGAGAAGGGGTAGAACTCGGCAAGGCCGATTATATTCCGCACATGTTTCCCTATATTCGGCCAGACACGATCCCAGCTGACTGATCGTCCGGCTTCCGGGCGTGAGCGGACGGTTGACAGTCCCGCCCTTCCGTCGCAGGTGGCGCGGCATGGCAATTATCGCAACCATCATGAACAGCGCCACCGGTCAGCCGATCCAGAAGATGACCTTTGGCCGCATGCCCAAACCCTGGGCTTCCTTCATCCTCCAGAGCGGCGAACTGGTCACCGCCGAACGCATCGACGTCGGCACGCCGGCGCATGGCAAATTTGTCGCTCCGGTCTCGATCTGGGTCACTCCCAAGGCAGAGAAAGCCTGAGCGATGAGCGTTGCTTTCCGCAGAGAAGGTGATGACGAGCATCTCGAACCCAAGTTCGAACATCCGATTCCCGTCGGTCCCAATCTGGTGACCGCGCGCGGTCTGCAACTGATCAAGGACCGCGTGGCGGAATTACAGGCAAAGGTCGCTGCGCTGACCGACGACGAAGTTGCGCTGAAAATAGCCAAGCGGGACCTGCGCTACTGGAACACCAGGCAATCGACCGCGGAACTGCCGCCGGTGCCAGGCGGGGAGCGGGTCGAATTCGGCATCAGAGTGACTTTCCTGCTCAACGGCAAGGAAAAGACTCTTTCCATCGTCGGCGATGACGAGGCCGATCCGGCCAGCGCGCTGGTCTCCTTTTCCGCGCCGGTCAGCCGCGCACTGATGGGACTCGGAAAAGGAGAGCTTGCTGATTTTTCCGGTCGCGAGGATGCGATTGAAATCCTGTCGATCGAGCCGATTCCGCAGCCCTAGGATTGGCGGGGCCGGACAGGCAAAATTGACAGACACCCAAGTTTTTTAATTTTGTGACCTTTGCCTGAAAACCTCAAATTTCCAGGATATTCCCTTCACCAATCTGGTGGCTAGTGTGACCTTCCAGAAAGCATGGCCCCGCTCGGCCCGCTGCCGGTCACAAGCAATATCGCCCATGTCTCGTACGCAATGTCAAACAGCCGCTTCCAAGGATAAACGATCAGGCCCATTTTAGGAAAGCCCCAAGCTAGCCGACAAGGATCACTCTCAAGTCATTCACATTGGTGCCAGAAGGACCGGTCATCAATAGAGCCCCCGCCTTTTCGAAAGCCAGATAGCTATTGTCCTGTTCGAGCAATTCTCGCGCCTGCCCTGCCCCGCCCATCAGGTCCAATATCCCGGGCCACAAGTAGCCACCGGCATTGTCTTCCGAACCGTCTATGCCGTCGCTGTCGGCAGCAAAGCCGCAGATATCGGGCTCACCCTGCAATGTCAGGGCAAGGGCCAGCAGATAGGCGGTGCAGCGACCACCGCGACCATTTCGATTGCGCAAGGTCACCGTCGCCTCGCCGCCGGATATCAGGGCCGCCTTGCGACCACTCGCCTTGATCGCCAGCGCCTGTGCGGCATGATCGCACCCGAGTTCCAGCGCGTCGCCTTCCAGTGCGTCGCCGAGCATGATCGGTTCATAGCCCATGGCCGCGACCGCTGCGACCGCTGCCGCGCACATATCGGCCGGCCGGGCGCAGAGTTCGGTGGTTGCACGCTGCATTTTCGGGTCGTCGGCTTTAGGCGTTTCCAGTGCCCCGGAAGCGAGTTTTTCAGTCACCAGTGGCGGTAATATGATGTCATATCTGGCAGCTATCGCCAGTGTATCGGCGCAGGTCGAGCTGTCCACGACCGTAGGACCCGAGCCGATCATCGCGATATCGTCGCCGGGAATATCGGAAATGGCGATCATATGGGTCGCCGCTGGCCAGGCTCTCGCCGCCAGCCTTCCTCCCTTGATCGCCGAGAGATGTTTGCGGACCATGTTCATTTCGCTGATCGGCGCGCCGCATCCCAGCAGCGCCCGGGTGACGGCCTGTTTCTCGACCAGCGATATGCCCTCTGCCGGCGCGGGGAGCAGCGCGCTGGCACCGCCCGACATCAGCACCAGCAGCAGATCATCTGCGCCAAGCCCATCCGCCGCCTGCAATGCGCTTTGCGCTGCCTCCGCGCCGACGGAATCGGGGACCGGATGCGAGGCCTCGACAATCTGCAGATTGTCCGGCGCAAAGCCCGGCTGGACATAGCCCTGACGCGTGACGATCAAGCCATCGACATTTTTCGGCAGGCGATCGAGAATGGCAGATGTCATCTGGCTGGCTGCCTTGCCGATCGACAGCAGATAGGTCCGGCCGGGCACTTGCGGCCACTCGACATCGCGCATGGCATTGACGGGCAACGCGGGTTGCAGCGCCTGGAAATAGAGATCTTCTAAAAAAGCTTTTATTGAATCGGGATTTGTTGTTTGATGCACTGCACAATAAGGGCCCGATTGTTCGGCCGGGGTCAAGAAGATTTTCGGAGTGACAGAAGCAACCATGAACGATCGCGCCACTATCGACCATCTTCTGCAACGGCTGACGGCGCATCTGGGTGCGGTCTATCCCGATCATGATTGCGAGGCGCTGGCCGGACGCATTGTCGACCTGTTCTGGCCCGACAAGAGCAAGATGATCCCGCGATCGGAAATCGCCGACAAGCATTTGTGGGACGAGAGCGATATCGCGATGATCACCTATGGCGGCACGATTCGCTCGGATGGCGAGCGGCCGCTGCGGACGCTGCACCGGTTTCTGAAGCAGCATATCGGGCAGACCATTGGCGCCGTCCATATCCTGCCGTTTTTTCCCTATAGCTGTGATGACGGGTTCGGGGTGATCGACTATCTTTCGGTCGACGAAGAGCTGGGCGACTGGTCCGACATCGAAGCCATTGCCGGTGATTATCGGCTGATGGGCGATCTGGTGATCAATCACGGATCGAGCAAATCCGTCTGGTTTCAGCAATTTCTGTCCGATGAGGCTCCCGGCAAGGATTATTATTATACCGCCGATCCGGCCGCCGACCTCGGGCAGGTGGTGCGTCCGCGCGCGCACCCGCTGCTGACGCCGTTTCGCACCGTGTCCGGTGACCGCCATGTCTGGAGCACGTTCAGCAGCGACCAGCTGGATTTCGATTTCACCAATCCCGAACTGCTGCTTGAATTTGTCAAGATCATCGCCGCCTATATCGAGCATGGCGTGCGGATATTCCGGCTCGACGCGGTTGCGTTCCTGTGGAAGAAAATCGGCACGCCCTCAATCAATCTCGACGAAACGCACGAGATCATCCGGCTCCTCCGGACGCTGATGGACCACCATGCGGAGACACTGATCATCATCACCGAGACCAACATTCCCAATCACGAGAATCTGACCTATTTCGGCAACCAGAACGAAGCGCATGTCATTTATAATTTCTCGCTGCCGCCGCTGCTGGTCCACGCGCTGCTGACCGGTAACGCCCTCTATCTGAAGCGGCTGACGCGAAGCAATCCACCGGCGCTGACCGGCTGCACCTACCTCAATTTTACCGCCAGCCATGACGGGATCGGCTTGCGCCCGACCGAAGGGGCGCTGCCGCAGGGCGAGGTTGACCAGATGCTGGCCACTATCCAGAGCTTTGGCGGGCGCGTGTCGATGCGGCGCGGACCGGGCGGAACCGAGAAACCCTATGAAATGAACATCTCCTTTTTCGAGGCGATGCAGGGCACGCTGGACGGACCGGACGAATATCAGATCGACCGGTTCATGGCAGCGATGGCAATCATGCTGGCGCTGGAAGGAATTCCGGCCATCTATATCCACAGCCTGCTGGCGACGCCGAACGGCTATGAAGATGTCAACCGGACCGGGCATAACCGGTCAATCAACCGCTGCCAGTTGGACTATGACAGGATCACCGCGAAACTGGTCGATCCGGAAGCCGTCGAGGCGCAGGTCTTCTCGCGTTTCCTCGCGCTGGTCGAGACCCGCAAGCAGCAGCCGGCTTTTCACCCCAATGCGGTGCAATTCACGCTGGCGCTGCCCGAGGGGCTATTCGGCATCTGGCGCCAGAGCCGCGAACGGACGCAGAGCATTTTCGCCATTACCAACGTGACAAACGAAGAAAAGACGCTGTCGCTGGCGGATATCAATCTGATCGCGGGGGACCGCTGGTGGGATCTGATTTCCGGCCATATCATCACCGATATCGAAGGTGATTTCAGCCTGTCGCCCTATCGCACCGTCTGGTTCAGCAACGTCGCGCCCGACCCGGGCTAGTCCTCGTTGTCGAGCCGGACCGCTTCCTTGAACCGGTCGGTGAAATCCGGAATGGCGCTGTTGATCCGGTTCCAGTTGGCCATGAAGGGCGTTTCGTTCGGTGATTCGAGAAAGACTTCCCCAGCGGTCATGATATTTTGCGCGAACAGTTCAACCGTCGTTTCTTCCTCGTGCCGGTCGAGCGTCAGGCCGTTCATCACCGCGTCATTGTAGAAGGTCTCGATTCTGTCGAGTGCAATCCGGAAATAGGTCGCTTTCAGCGTGCGGAAGGTACCGGAGGAAAAGACCTGACCATCGGTTGCCAGCTTGCGGAACAGCGATTTGGTGATGTCGATGCTCATCTTCGACAGACCGCCTTCGGGATTGTCGTGCGAAACCGACTGGTGCTTGTGGTCGTAATTGTCGGCAATCTCGACCTGGCAGATCGACTGGGTCGACTGGTTCCGCCACACTTCGGACAGGACGCCGACCTCCAGACCCCAGTCGGACGGGATGCGGATATTCTTCACCACCTGACGCCCCATCGCGAATTCGCCGGCCAGCGCGTAGCGGAAGCTGTTCAGATAGGTGATATAGTCGTTCGGTTCGCAGACTTTCTTCAACGCGGCGAGCAGGGGCCCGATCAGCAGGCGGACGACCCGACCGTTGAATTTCTCCTCGGTTGTTCGGGCATAATAGCCTTTGGAGAAAACATAGGGAAAAGTGGGATTGGCAACCGGATACATCAGCCGCGCGAGCAATTCGCGGTCATAGGTCAGGATGTCGCAATCGTGCAGCCCGACCACTTGCGCATTGGTGGCGGAGAGGAAATAGCCGAAGCAGAACCAGACATTGCGACCCTTCCCCGGTTCCGCCGGCGAGAGGCCACATTCCTTCAGTTCGGCGTCGAGCGCGGTCAGCCGCGGGCCGCTGTTCCAGAGGATATGATGGCGTTGCGGCAGGCGCGAAAAATATCGCTTCGCATATTCGAACTGTTCCTTGTCAGCCCGGTCGAGGCCGATGATGATGTCGTCAAGATAGGGCACCTTGCACAGTTCATCGACGATATTTTCGAGCGCCGGGCCTTCCAGTTCGGAGAACAGGCTGGGCAGAACCAGAGCCATGGGATTGGCTTTGCGAAAGCCCATCAAATCGGTCTCCAGCGATTCGACCGAGCGATCGGACAGATTGTGGAGAGTGGAAATTGAACCGTTTTGATGAAAGTCAGCCATAGATGTCCCTGTGATTGCGGAGAGACGAGCCTAATCAGCTTTCGGGAATGTTTAAACCCAATTCTGCCAGAATTTCTGTCACCGCGGTCACCCAGCCCGCTGGTCCCGGCACCGGAGCGGTGCGGACGGCGGGCCTGGTCGAAATGATGGTAACGCCTTGCGGATTGGGCATGATCACCCCGAAATCGGCCGCCTCGATCATCGCCAGATCATTGGGCCCGTCGCCGAGAGCGATCGAAACGAGGTCGCAATCGGGCTTGTGTCCGGCGATCGTTTCGATGATCTGTGCCATCGCCTGCTCCTTGGTCGCGTGGCCGGTCAGATGATAAAATCGTCCGCCGCGCTGAATCCGCAGGCCGGATTCGGCGACGATCGTAGCGAGCGTTTCCAGCTCGCCGTCAGTACCGGACCAGAGGAAGGGTTCTGTTGCTTGCCGGTCTTTCGCGCGCCGCGCGTCATCGACGGCCAGCCCGGTGGCGTCGACAACCTCGTGCACCGACATGTCGGCAAAACCGCGAAAATGGCGGCGCAGAGAGCCGGGCATTTTTCCGATCTGATCGAGTATCGCCGGATAGGCCATGCCCAGCGTAAGCCTGCCGGATCGACCATCATCGCCCGGAAAGTAGCTGTCGGGACCATGGATAACCGAACCGTTTTCCGTCACGCAGAGCGAGAAAGGAAGCGGAATTTCCCGCTGCAGGCAGAGCAGTTCCGCGTGGGTCTTGCTGGTGACCGGAATGATTTCCGCGAGCGACTGTCTGGAAAGGCTTGCAGCCAGCGCATCGGCCGGCTTCGCCGAATAGCTGTGATGGTCGAGCAGCGTGCCATCCAGGTCGGTGAATATCACAGGGTAGACGGGTCGCTTTGTCATGACCGCGATATAGCATTCCGGCCGAAACCGGAAAGCGCTAATCTGGAGAAGCGTTCAGTCTGCGATCAAACCGCCGCCAGCGCCTGGTCGAAATCGGCGATCAGGTCGTCCGGATCCTCGACACCGATAGAAATGCGCACCAGATTGTCGGTGATGCCGAGCGCGGCACGGCGTTCGTCGGGGACCGAGATATGGGTCATTGCGGCTGGCAGGCTGGCCAGCGTTTCGGTACCGCCGAGACTCACCGCCAGCTTGGCGATCTTCATCGTGTCTAGAAAACGGAAGGCCTCCGCTTCGCCGCCCTTGATAAACAGGGAGAAAGTCGAACCGGCGCCGCTGCAATGGCGGTCGTAAATATCCTGCTGGCTCTTGTTGTCGATAAATCCGAGATAGCCCAGGCCCTCGACCTTGGGATGGTCGCGCAGGAAGGCGCAAACCTTTTCGGCATTTTCGCCCGCCCGGGTCATCCGCAGTTCCAGCGTCTCGAGGCTGCGCATCAGCATCCAGGCGGTATTGGGGTCGCAGATTGTGCCGATTGTGTTCCGGATCGCGCGGATCGGATCCATATGCGCCTTGCTGCCGAGTACGCCACCGGCAACCAGGTCGCTGTGGCCGCCGACATATTTGGTCAGGCTGTAGATGACGATATCCGCGCCATGTTTGAGCGGCTGCTGCCAGAGCGGGCCAAGGAAAGTATTATCGATGGCGATTGGCGGCGCGTTATCGGTGCCGAAGACCTGGCGCCGTGCATCGGCAACGCCCTCGATATCGACCAGAGCGTTGGTCGGGTTGGCCGGGCTTTCAAGATAGATGATCGCGACCTTGCCGCCATTGGCCGCCGCCTGTGCTTTCGCCTGTTCAAGCAAACTGGCGACTTCGGACGGGCTCGCGCCGGCGGGGAAGTCGAGGAAGGTGACGCCGAAACGCCCGAGAATCTTGTTGATCAGCGTTTCGGTCGCGGCATAGAGTGGGCCGCTGTGGACGACGACATCGCCCTGGTTGACGTTGGCCAGCAGCACCGTGGTGATCGCCGACATGCCGCTGGAAAACACAAGCGCATCTTCCGCCTCGTCCCAGACGCTCAGCCGGTCTTCGAGAATTTCCTGATTGGGTCCGTTGAAGCGCGAATAGACGAGACCGTCCGAACCGCCGGGACGTTTTCCCGTGATCCCCTCGAAGAAGCGCTTGCCGGCGGCGGCATTTTCAAAGGCGAAGGTCGAGGTCAGGAAAATCGGCGGCTTGAGCGCGCCTTCGGACAGTTCCGGATCATAGCCGTGCCCCATCATCAGGGTCGCCGGTTTCAGCTTGCGGCCGCCGATTTTCTCGATCGGCGCCTTGGGCATGCGGCGCGTGACCGGGACGGCTGCGTTGGGATCATCTTGCTTGGCCATATTCTGTCTCTCCACATCAATATATTTGCATGAAGTCTTGCCCGAAAATCTAACTGGTTACAACGGAAACCATCCAGATGCAGCCGATTATGATCGGAATGCCGGCGAGGTCGAGCAGCAGGCCGGATTTCAGCATTTTCGGCAGCTCGATATGGCCGGTCGACCAGGCAATGGCATTGGGGCCGGTGCCGCTGGGCAGCATGAAGCCCCAGCTCGCCGCCATCGCCGCAGGGACCGCGAGCAATACCGGATCGACTCCGGTGGCAAGGATCAGGCTGGCGACCACCGGCATGATGCCGCTGGCGGTGGCAACATTGGAGGCAAATTCAGTGACCAGGATGACCAGCGCGACCAGCGCGATGGCGATGACCAGCACCGGCACCGATTTCAGCGGTTCGAGCGCGCCGCCCAGCCAAGTTGCCAGCCCGGATTCGATGATTCCCGCCGCCAGCGCGAGGCCGCCGCCGAACAGCATGATCACGCCCCAGGGCGCCTTGTCGGCTTCGTTCCAGTTGAGCAGCGGCCGCCCGGTGCCGTCTGGCAGCGAGAAGAGCAGCAGGCCACCGAAAATGGCGATGCTGCCATCGTGCAGGGCGCCTTCCGGAAAAATTGCCTTGAGCTGCGGCAGGAACAGCCAGCCGAGCACGACAATCGCGACGACCGGGACGAGGCGTTTTTCCGGCACGGTCCACGGCCCCGGCGAGCCGATGGCCAGCTTTGCCTTGACCCCGTCGAAACTGTGCTGCCCGACCTTTTGCACGACAATCAGGATGGCCGCGAGAACCGGGATGCCGATGACCACAATTGGAATACCGAATTTCAGCCAGCTGAGGAAATTGAGGTCCATGCCCAATGTCTTGTTGATCAGACCGGCGGCAATCGCGTTGGTCGGGCTGCCGACGAGAGTCCCCAGCCCGCCGATCGACGCGGCAAAGGCCACGCCCATGATCAGGGCACCGGCAAAACCGTCGGTCTCGCCTTCCTTGACGCCGCCGGCGACCAGCACAGCCAGCGCGATCGGGATCATGATCAGGGTCGAGGACGTGTTGGAAATCAGCATGCTGAGCAAGGCCGTGGCGATCATGAAGGCGAATAATATGCCCCAGGCGGTCTTGCCGGACAGGCCGATAATCGCCAGCGCCAGCCGCTTGTGCAGGCCGACGCGCTCGATAGCCAGCGCCAGAAAGGCACCGCCGAGAATCAGGAACAGGATCGGCGAATAATATTGGCTGGCGGTTTCGCCCACTGTCATCACATCCAGTGTCGGCAGCGCTAGAAAAGGCAGCAAGGCCGTCGCGGTCAGCGGGATCGCCTGGGTCATCCACCAGGTCGCCATCAGCAGGGTCAGCGCGGCGACGTGCCAGGCGGGCGTCGACATGGCTTCCGGAGCCGGAACCAGCAGCATGGCGACAAACCCGGCGAGCCCCGCCCATAGACCGATGCGTTGTGCGTTCATGCTCTCTCCCGTTCCCCCGTTCTGCCAGTCTGCGCTGGGGTGACCGGAGAAATCAATATTAAACCGCAAGGCCGATCAGTGAAATCTGCCGGCCATAGCCGGCTTCCCCGCAATGGCAGGAGCGGCGGTAGCTATAATAGCGGTCCTCATCGGCGTAGGTGTCGAGACCAAGCTTATCGACGCGGCTGATGCCGGCCCCTTGCAGGAGCGCGGCAACATAATCCTCGATATCGAACTGGAAATGGCCCGGCCTGCCCGCAGCAAAAAAGCGGTCATTGGCCGCGTCCGCTTCGAGAAACCGGTCACGAAAGGCTGCGTCGACTTCATAGCTGGCCTGCGCGATACAGGGACCGATGGCGCAGGCGATATTGTCCCGGTCAGCACCAAGCTTTTCCATCGCGCCAATCACATTGTTGGTGACACCGGCCAGTGCGCCCTTCCAGCCGGCGTGGGCGGCACCGATGACACGGGCGCTGGAATCGAGGAACAGCACCGGCACGCAGTCGGCGGTCAATATGCCGAGCAGCAGGTTGGGCCGGTCGGTGACCATCGCGTCAGCCAGTGGCCGCTGGTCAAGCGACAGCGGTGCAGTCACGGTCACGACCTCGGCGCTGTGGATCTGGTGCACGGTGACAAGCTCGCTGCCCGGCAGCACACCCTCTGTCGCGCGGCGGCGATTTTCCATGATGACATCCCGATCATCATCGCTGCCCAGTCCGATATTCAGCCCTCTGTAGATTCCTTCCGAAACGCCCCCTGCCCGGCCGAGAAAAGCATGTTTCGCGCCCCTGAGCAGAGGAGAGGTTGCGATATCAAGCAAGGCTCTTGTGCACCTGTTCGGCGACATCTTTCGACAGCTTCGGCTGCGCGGCAATCTTCTCCAGTGCCAGCCGCATCAGGTCCGAGCGGCCCCGTTCGTAACGGCGCCAGCGCCCGAGCGCCGGAATGAAGCGCGCCGCGGTTTGCGGGTTCTGCTTGTCCAGTGCGATCACCATGTCGGCGATCAGCTGATAGCCCTTGCCCGACGGATCATGGAAGCGGACCTGATTACCCGTGAAAGCCCCATAGAGCGCGCGGACGCGATTGGGGTTGGACAAATTGAAATCGGGGTGCCGCGACAGGCTGTCGATCCGCTTCAGCGCATCCGGGCGCTGCGACATCGCCTGCAGGCTGAACCATTTATCCAGAACCAGCGCGTTGTCCCGGAACCGTTTGTAGAAATTGTCAAAGGCCGCAGTCCGTTCTTCGGATTCCAGATTGGACAATACCGCCAGCGCGCCCTGCATCGCGGTCATATTGTCCGCGTCGCGATACTGGTCAAAGGCGATTTCAGCAGCATCTTCGGTGAAGGACGCGGCGAGATAGCCCAAAGTCACATTGCGCAATTTGCGCTTGCCGCGGGCCTCTGCGTCGAGCGAGAATTCGCCGGGCCAGCAGCTGTTATAGAGTTTACGGAACTGCTTTTCGAACTGCACCGCGATCTTGCCGCGCAATTTCTCGCGTTCCTCGTGAATCGCCTGCGGATCGACTTCGACCATCTGGTCTCCCAGAAAGGCTTCGCTGGGCAACTGGATCAACTCCGCCAGGAAAGCGGGATCGATCGACGGGTCGGCAAGAATCTTGGCCACCGCCAGCAGGATGATGTCACGATCGACCGGCGTGCCGACAACCTTCGCAATCAGATAGTTGGTCATCAACTGCTGCATCGCTTCGAACCGGGCGAACGGATCGTCGTCATGCGCAGACAGAAACGCCAGTTCCTCGGCGCTCTGGTTGCTGTCCAAAATGATCGGCGCGGAGAAACCGCGATTGATCGACAGGATCGGACGCTCCTCATAGCCCTCGAGGACGAAGCTTTTCTCGGACTGATCGAGCAGCAGCAACTCTTCGCCCGGATGCGCTCCGGTTCCGGGATCGAGCAGCGCGGTGCGTAACGGGATAAGAAGCTCCGACGCTTTCGCCTGTTCACCATTCTGGGCGATTTTCTGGGTCAGATGGATCGTCGCCGTGCCGGTTTGCGGGTCGTGGGACAGATTGGCGGTCACCCGCGGTGTGCCCGGTGTCTCATACCATTTGCGGAATTGCTTGAGATCAATCTCGCCGCCATCTTCCATCGCGGTGACAAAATCCTCGCAGGTTGCCGCTTCGCCATCATGCCGGTCGAAATAGAGATCGGTGCCCTTGCGGAAATTGTCCGGCCCCATCAGCGTGTTCATCATCCGGATGACTTCCGCGCCCTTGTTATAAATGGTCGCGGTATAGAAATTGGAGATTTCCTGATAGCTTTCCGGCCGGATCGGATGGGCCAGCGGGCCGGCATCCTCGGGGAATTGCGCTGCCCGCAATATCCGTACATCCTCGATCCGTTTCAGCGCCGCCGAACCCATGTCGGCAGAGAAGCTCTGGTCGCGATAGACGGTGAAACCTTCCTTAAGGCTCAGCTGGAACCAGTCCCGGCAAGTCACTCTGTTTCCGGACCAGTTGTGGAAATACTCGTGCGCGACCACGCCTTCGATGCCATCAAAATCACCGTCGGTAGCGACCTCGGGATCGGCGAGAATATAGCGGGAGTTGAAGATATTCAGCCCCTTGTTCTCCATCGCCCCCATGTTGAAATCGCTGACCGCGACGATATTGAACAGGCCGAGATCATATTCGCGGCCGTAGGTCTCCTCGTCCCAGCGCATCGAATCCTTGAGCGCCTTCATCGCATGGCCGGTGCGATCGAGATCGCCGTCTCGGACCCAGATGTTGAGCTCGACCGGCTTGCCCGAAAGGCTAGTGAAGCTGTCATTATTCGCAACCAGATCACCGGCAACCAGCGCGAAAAGATAGCTCGGCTTCGGCCAGGGATCATTCCACTGCACCCAGTGGCGGCCATTGTCGCCATCGCCTTCCGCCACCTTGTCGCCATTGCAGAGCAATACGGGGAATTTCGCCTTGTCGGCCTCCATCCGGACCTGATAGCGGCTCAGCACATCGGGCCGGTCGGGGGCGAAGGTGATCCGGCGAAATCCTTCCGCCTCGCACTGGGTGCACAGCATGTCGTTCGAGGCATAAAGCCCCATCAACTGGGTGTTGGTCGACGGATCCAGCTCGACCTCGATCTCGACGCTGTGCGATGCGCCGTCCAGCGGCAGGACCAGATCGCCTTCAACCAGTTTCCAGTCGGTAAATGCGGCGCCATCCACCCGGACTGCTGTCGGCGTGATATCATCGCCTTGCAGCACCAGCGGTTCCCCTGCCGTCGCGCTTTTCGAGCGCCGGACGTCCAGCGTTGAACGCACCAGCGTATGTTCCAGATCAAGCTGAAAATCGAGTCCCACCTCCGGGATGAACCATGCCGGCGGGCGATAATCCTCGCGGCGGATCGTCGCAGGATCCTTGGGGGCTGGCGCGGCATCGGCCATTTCGTCATTCGGGGTTTTCTGAACATCTAGCATGGGCCTTGCCATAAGAGCCATTTGCACCCCGCGCAATTGCGTTTATGGCTTGGACAGAAGGGAGTGGGTCATGACCAGAATATTGATGCTATTCATCGCCGTCGCGTTGATCGCCGGTCTGCCAGCGGAAAGCGGCTTCGCACAAACCAGCGCACCGGCCTTTGACGTCGAAGAGGCCAGCCGCGCCTATATCAATACATTACAGGGCGAAGAGCTGGAAAAGTCGAACAATTATTTTGAAGGCGGCTACTGGCTGATCCTTTGGGGGGCTCTGATCGGTGTTCTGGTCGACCTGATCATTCTCCAGTCCCGTTTTTCCGCCCGTTTCCGCGACTGGGCCGAACGGGTCACCCAGCGCCAATGGATGCAACCGGCGCTCTATACGCTTCCCTATGTCATCGCAGGATTTCTGCTCACCCTGCCCTGGACGATTTACACCGGGTTTTTCCGGGAGCAGCAATATGGGCTGATGAGCCTGGATTTTGGTAGCTGGTTCGGCGAGCAGGTGATCGGGCTTGTCATCTCGCTGGTCATATTCCCGCTGCTGATCATGGCCATTTTCGCGGTGATCCGGCGCGCGCCGAAAACCTGGTGGATCTGGGGAACCGGCGTGGTTTCGATCTTTCTATTCATCGGCATGATGCTGGGGCCAGTGTTCATTTCGCCGCTGTTCAACGAATATAACGAGATGGCAGAGGGACCGATGCGCGACAAGATTGTCGCGATGGCGGCGGAATATGATATTCCGGCCGATCATATCTATGTTTTCGATCAGTCGAAACAGCACAAACGGATATCGGCCAATGTTTCCGGCATCGGACCGACGATCCGGATCTCGCTTAACGACAATCTGCTCGAGCGCACCGATCCGGATGAAGTCGCGGCGGTGATGGGGCATGAACTGGGCCATTATGTCCTTGGCCATATATGGCGGACCATAGTCATTCTCGCATTGATCATCGGTATCGGACTGTTCGTTGTCGCGTGGCTTGCGCCCCGGCTGATCGAACGCCATGGCAGCAGATGGGGCATCCGGAACATGTCGGACCCTGCGGTCATTCCCTTGCTCAGTCTCATCCTGACCGCCTATTTCTTCGCCGCGACACCGGCGCTCAACAGTCTGGTCAGGATTACCGAAAGCGACGCCGACCGGTTCGGGCTTGATACCGCCAGAGAACCGGACGGCTTTGCCAAAGTGGCGATGCGATTGTCGGAATATCGCAAGATCGAACCGGGGCCGGTGGAAGAAATGCTGTTCTTCGACCATCCGTCTGGCGCCACAAGAGTCCGGATGGCGATGCAGTGGAAGGCCGACAATGTCGAAAATCCGCAGATGCTCAATCCCGGCAAGCTGGAACAGGAATAGCAAGCGATGCAACGCCTGTTGATATTCGGCATGGGTTACACGGCCTCGCGGCTGGCGCACCGGCTCAGGGCCCTGGGCTGCGAAGTGATCGGCACCCGCCGCGAAGCGCAGGATGGCGCGCTGGCTTTTGATGACAGGCAGTCCGTGCTGGCGGCGCTGGAATCGGCGACCCATGTCCTGTCCTCGGTGCCGCCCTCGAGCGACGACAGCGAACCGGTGCTCGACCATTATGGCGACGCGATCGGCGCTACGTCGCTGCAATGGACCGGTTATCTTTCCTCCACCGGTGTCTATGGCGATGTCGATGGGGCGTGGGTGGATGAAAGCGCCCCCATCGGGTCGGGCCGTCGCAAGGCGCGCAGCGAGGCCGATCAGCGCTGGCAGGACGTGCGCAACGATATGCATGTCTTTCGTCTGCCCGGCATCTATGGTCCGGGGCGCAGCCCGCTGACCCGCGTCCGTGATGGCAAAGCCAAGCGCGTCGATATGCCCGGACAGGTGTTCAGCCGCATCCATGTCGACGATATTGTCAGCGCCGTGATCGCATCCTACGATGGCCCGCCGGGCGTCTATAATATTGCCGATAATCTGCCCGCGCCGCAGCACGAAATTGTCGCCGAGGCGGCGCGGCTGCTGGGCATGGATGTTCCGCCCCTGCTGTCGCTGGAAGAAGCCAATTTATCCAAAGCGGCACTCGGCTTCTATGAAGAGAATCGGCGCGTTGCCAACGGCAAGGCGAAGCGGTTGTTGAACTGGACGCCGCGCTATCCGGATTACAAAACGGGGCTGCAGTCGCTGCTCGATTGATCGTCAGGCCGCGATCCGGGGTGTCTTCGGCTTGCGGGCGCGCAGCGCGACCAGCAATCCGGCCATCGCCAGCACCGCGCCAACGGCGGGCAGCCAGGTCCAGACATAATCCTCGAAAATCGTCGACAATATCATCGCCACCACCGGTACCAAGACGCTGGAATAGGCCGCCTTGCCCGGTCCGATTTCGCGGATCATCGCAAAATAAAGCGGGAAGGTCACCACCGAACCGATCACGCCGAGATAGACAATGCCGCCCCAATAGGCGGCGCGCGTTTCATAGACCGGCGGACCGACGGTGACCCAGGACAGCACGATGTTGATCAGCGCCCCGAACAGCATCGCCCAGGCGAGGACGGTGATGATCGGATAGGATTTGAGCCGTTGCCCCGCCTGCATCACGTTCGCGATCGAGGCCGACATGATCCCGCCAAATGCCAGCGCCGCGCCGATCAGCACCTGTTCGAGACTGGCCGGGGAAGAGCGATATTCGTGCCAGAACAGAAGCGCGATGCCGACTGCGGCAATCGCCGAGCCGCCGAGAAAGGCGCCGGAGATCTTGTGGCCGAGAAACACTCGCCCCATAATCGCATTGGGGACCATCAGCAGCGCGAACAGCACCGCAACCAGACCCGAGGTGATGAACAGTTCGGCGTTGTAGACGAAGTTGAAATTGAAGGTGAACTGGAACAGGCCGAGGATCAGAGCGAACAGATAGCCCGTACGATCGAGCCGGAAGGACAGGCGCTTGTAGGCGACCAGCACGAACATCGCCGCGGCGGCGATCAGGAAACGGTAGCTCACCGACCAGCCGGGCGGCACTTCGGAAATCTGGTCCTTGATCACCAGCCAGGTCGACCCCCAGATCAGCGAGACCAGCAGAAACGGGATCAATATACGGGGAGCGAGCAGGCTTGGCTCGCTCTCTTCACCGGCGTTCATAGGGATGCAATCGCTTCGGCCAGCGGGCGGATATCATTCGCGCCCTGGTTCCAGCTGGTCACCAGCCGGGCCTGCCCCTCGCCCCAGTCGTAGAAATCCAATCCGGCGCCGCGCAGCCGGGCTGCTTCGTCTGCCGACAATCGGATGAAAATCTCGTTCGCTTCAACCGGGTAGAGCAGCCGGTCACCAGCGGCCTTGGCAATGATCTGAGCGCCATCATTGGCGGCGCGCGCATTGTCAAGCCACAGGTCGTCCTCGAGCATCGCCAATATCTGCGCGGCGAGGAAGCGGCCCTTGGACTGCAAATGGCCCGCACGCTTGCGGCGATAATGGGTGTCGGCGGCCAGTTCGCGGTTGAAGAAGACGAGCGCCTCAGCGCTCATGCCGCCATTTTTGACAAAGCCGAAACTCAGCGCATCGACACCAGCTTGCCAGGACAGTTCGGCCGGCGAGCAACCGAGTGTCGCCACCGCATTGGCGAAACGCGCGCCGTCCATATGCAGGCCGAGCCCGCGCGCCTTGCAGACTTCGGCAAGACCGGCGACTTCGTGCGGATGGTAGACCATGCCATATTCGCTGGCATTGGTGATCGACACCGCGGCGGGCTGGACCTGATGGACATCGTCGCGGATCGCCGCGCAACACGTCTCGACGCTTTCCGGCGACAATTTGGCACCCTCGCCGTCGAGCAGCATCAGCTTCGCGCCGCCGGTATAGAAACCGGGCGCCCCCGCCTCGTCCTGCTCGATATGGGCTTCGCGGTGGCAGATCACGCCCTGGTGCGGCTGGCACATCGCGGCGAGCGCCAGCGAATTGGCCGCGGTTCCGGTCGCTACCCACATCGCCTCGACGTCGGTCTCAAACAGATCGGAAAACGCCGCATTCAACCGCCCGCTCAGGGCATCGCCATCATAGGCCGTGTCCTGTCCATTGGCTGCTCCCAGCGCTTCCAGAACTTGGGGGTGCACCGAGGCTGCATTGTCAGAGAAAAATCGCATGGCCAGCGCATGGCTCACGGGCTCTGGCGCGTCAAGATGGCTACTGTTCCGAGACCGCGACAATATTGTCGTCGCTGGTCCGGTCGTCCGTTGAACAGGCCAATGTCGATTTCGTCGAGCAGATCGGTGGATATCGCGTAGGGAGGACCCTTGAACCTGTCGCGGATGAGCAGCACGGCAAGCATCTGGCTAACCTGTTTAAATTGATCTGGCTGAACAGGGTCTCGACCGTAGCCTTGTGATCCGCTGCCGATAGACGTGGGTAACATTCTTGAGCTCGAGCATTTCCAAATCCCCGCCTTGGCCGGGGTTAGCTCCATGTGTGTTAGTTAATTAACTCACCAGTTGTCATAGAATTTCTGGCTGCCGCTGGGAATGTCCAGTCGGCGGGCCGGCACATCACCGTTTATCCATCTGTTTGACGACGCGCCCTCTATGGCCGGCAAAAGCTCGATAATCGGGGGACGGACTTTGATATAGGCCCAGATGCAAAATCACATATCCGGCTGAGCGATGGCGACCGTGACCCTATCGACAATCCATGGAGAAGGACCTAACTGACCCTATGAACAAGGACAAGCTCGACCGGCTTTATCGCAATGCATCCTATCTGGAAGCCTATACCGAGCACACGAACCAGCGGGTGCAATATGACACGGAGCAAGCGGTGGGCGGCTTTTGGGACCAGCTTGGTCAGCTGCAATTTCAATTTCTGCTGGAACAAGGATTGAAACCGCATCACCGACTTCTTGACATCGGATGCGGAACATTGCGCGGCGGACGGCATTTTATCAACTATCTGGATGCCGGCTGCTATCATGGCTTCGACCTGTCGGAACAGGCGATTGCCGCGGCGAAAGGCCTTGTTTCAGCGGAACTATTGTCGGACAAATGCCCCACTCTTTATGTAAACAGGGAAAAAAATCTCAGATTCGCTGAATCTCTAGGCATGCAATTTGACTATTTGCTCGCCCAGTCGGTTTTTACTCATCTCATGCCCGATCATGTCGAAGAATGTTTTGCCCATATTGGCAGCGTGATGGGCCCCAATAGCCTATTCTATTTTACCTATCAGGATTCAGAAAATTTCAAGCGAAACGGATATAAGCAGTTCAGCTATCCGTATTCCTATTTTCACGATCTCGCGGAACGACATGATTTCAAATTATCGGACCATTCCGAAGATTATAGCCACCCGCGGAGTCAAAGGATGTTGAGCCTGTCGCGGTAATGCGGGCGCCCCTATCGGCGACACCTTATACCTCTTGCAAACGAGCATCGGCTCAATCAACGGCCGAGACACACGCCTCGACCGTTGCACATCAATCGAAAACAAACAGCCCTATTCGCCGCGTACCTTGTTTGCGCCCTTGAACATGTCTTCATTATATTCGGTCGGCGCAGGCGCTGTTTCACCCTGCTCGCCTGCCGCGATTTCTTCTGCAGTCAGAAATTTCACTGCGAACGCCAATGCATTTGTTTTGCCCCAACTCATGGCTGATATGTGACTATCACCATAAGTAGCATTGACGATGGCATCGGCTCCCATTTTTTCCCCGCGTTCCCAAAGCTCATTGTAAATTTTTTTTTGGGAAGGCTCTTTGCTGAAAATTGTGGCTTTGCGCACTCCAGCCTTCACTGGTCCAACTATTTTATATGGCTTGTCGGTAATATCATAAGGAAAGACTGGTACGCCCATCTCTTCGTTGACAACAACAAAATCTGCATTTTCGGCAGCTGAAACGGCTACAGGCTGCACGCTCAACAGTACACCCGCAGTCGTTAGTATTGCCAGCTTCATGGACCTCATATGTATTCCCCTTGATTGAACCAATTTCACGCTTCAATATGACCCCACATAAGTCAACGACAATTCGACACGAGACTTGTTTTTGATTTATAATCAGTTGCGTAGTCCGGGGGATAGTATGAGTTTGGGATTGACATTATTGCTCGCGGTTCAGGCGTTTGAACCTGCCGGACCGAGCGAATTACATCCCGATCAGACTTTGATCGGGATTGCCAAAAAATCTCCGAAAGCAGAAATCCAGGAAATGGAAATCCCGGAGACAGAAACCGAAGCAACTGCTCTTCAAATATTACCCAAGGACACCCCCGTACACCTGATGGTGCTCAATGAAGTAACGACCAAGACCCATCAAGCCGGCCACCGTTTCAAATTGAGAGTCAACAAACCCGTCATGCTAGACGGGCGAGTAATTATGCCGGTTGGAGCGCTGGCCTGGGGAGAAGTCACTGCTGCGGACGACAGCGGAAATGTCGGAAGGTCCGGGAAGATGGCTGCCAATCTTCTATATGTCGATGTGAACGGAACACGATTTCCCATTTCCGGTGGTACAACGTCCAAGGGCAAGAGCGGGACAGCTGAAACGATCATGGGAGTGCTTGCATTGGGGCCATTGGGACTATTTGCAAAAGGCAATAATGCCAAAATCAAGGCCGGTGAATTGATGACTGCGTTTACATCAGAATCAGTGACAGTTCCGAGTGCAAACTAGCGGATATATTCTAGCGCTTGCACTTGCTGTGATCCAATGCGTGATTGCCTCAAGTTCCAACGCTCAGGGCAGAGATGTCACCATTCCAGCGGGCACAGAAATACCACTCGTCATGGGTGAGACCATTTCATCAAAGACAAGTGTGAAAGGCGGTCTGTTTCATCTTTTCACGGTCGAAGATCTAAAAATCGATGGATTGGTGGCAATTCCTCAAGGCACCAAGGTTTTGGCAGAGCTTACCCGAGCAGAAAAAAAGGGGGCTTTTGGAAAATCAGGAAAACTGGAAGCACGGCTGTTATATGCCGAGCTGAAGAATGGAACGGTTAGGCTTAAAGGTTCAATCGGCAATCGTGGCAAAGGCGGCACGACCGAAACCGTATTAACCGCCCTCGCAATCGGAACACTCGCGTTTGTCGTAACCGGAAGAAGCGCGGAGATAAAAGCGGGAACTGAAATGAGTGGATATTTAACGTCCCAAACATCGGTGCGGAACATTTCCAGACCATAGACGTGCGCAGAGGAAACGCGCAACTGACACCATGGCTTAAATAACCGACTATAGTAGATTACCAGACGATCGGTCTTTTTTGCACAGGGCCAAACTGAAGATAGAAAGCTGTTGCGAATCACCGCTTCGTAATAGGCGATATAGCCAATTCTCGCGTTCTTTCCCGGCGATATAACAGGAACTTTGAAAGGAAGCGAAAAGACCCCGAGTGGGGATGGTGGACAGGATAGGAGGAGTTCCTGTTTTCCACTTTCGATCAAAACCGGGAGAAATGCGTGACATATTTTACCTTTGTGTAGCAAGGTGTGTGGCAAAGTGTAGCAGTCACAGCACTACACGGAAGGGGTGAAGTTAACTGCACTACACGGAAGGGGTGAAGTTAACTGCACCGGATCAATCAATCCTTTGTCTCAAAACGGATAAAGCTATTAGTATTTCGAGAATTGGGTTCGATAAGTCTGGCAGAGATGGAGGGATTCGGTGGCTAGGGCTGTCAATTCTATAAGTCCTTGAAATAATTGAACGTCAAAATTTCTTGCCGGAGAAATGTATGGCAGTTTGTTGCGCAATTTTGCCCTACAAAATGGGGACAGGGAAGAGGAAACGTGAGTTTTCCGAATTCTGAAGAGAATGCTTGATGCACAACAAATTTATGACCGCTTAGTCGCATGACACTAGCACTTCTGAGGCTTCTGATTTCCCCCTAATAATACTTTTATGGCGCGACGGCGCATGGCCTGCCATATGATAGAAGACTAATCGAAACTAAAAGGGCGCTAGGTTTGACGAAGAGTGCATCCGAGACCTTTTTGATGTCGCTTGCTGATCGCACCTTTCTAAAGCTGTGGGTGTTACCAAACACCTTCTATGCGCCGGGCAAAGAACTGACCGACCTGATAGTTCCGTTCGGTGACGACATCATCATCATCTCCGACAAAGCTTCCCGGTTCGACTTCACCCAACCCACGGAAGTGGCATGGCGTAGATGGTATTCCAGCGCAGTCGCGGGAGGAGTGCGGCAGCTCAAGACTGCTACCCGCCCGAATGATGTCTGACCAGAGCTGGCGGCATTCCTTCTCGGTCCAAGAATAGGTTCGTTGATAAATCGGGATCACGAATTGTGGTGACTTTTTGAGGAACGCCAACAGGCTTGCTTCGGTGGCTTTCATGTTGACTTTCTCCTCAGGCGCAATGGTTGAGCATAGTTCGGACCAGCTGATAGGCGGGTCCGTAGCAAGCGAGCGCGGCACTATGCGGAGCTAGCTCACCATGCAGTAGGGTGTTACGCATGCGATAAATCGTGATGACGACACCAGAGAATAGGTCCTGCGGAGGGCAACGGAAATTTATAGTGCCACATTGGATTGCTGGATCGTTGCCGTTCAAGAGGTTTGTCATTGGCCTTGGATTACAGTCTGAATAGAGAGCTCGTAATTGCCCTTGGCTCGCTTGAGACAGGGCTAGAAAGGCAGGTGTCGCTGTAAGAGCGAGCACGCCATAGGCCGGTTGTTCTATTCGGCAAATTTCCGTTCCGGCCCGATCAAAGACCTTGCTGATCCAAACTCGACTGACTTTTTCGACTTCATACCTGCGTCCGGCGCGTTCAGAATTCTGTGGTAGGGGTTGACCACGGCTCAGCGGCACACTCCGTAAGCTAATATGTTCCAAATTTCCGTTATGATCGCTCTCCAAACGATGCGCCTCCAACGCACCATGCAGGTCTGCAATATGCTGTTTAAATGCTGCTGATTCGGCATTATCGATGGTCTGCGAGTCTAAATAAGGCAGGACAGCGCCACGCAAACTATTTTGACGGTTTCGGATGTGAAGCAATCCTTCATTATCACGTCGTGAGCCGGAGACATGCCGATACCAAGCATTGAATGCGGCCCAAGCACTTACAAATGGGCCGAGATAATCAATTTCAGCTCGGGCAATCCAATCGTTGACCTCTGCTGGTCTAGGCATAAGCGGTCTCCTGTTCAGCGATATAGGCAAGTGCGGCGGCTTCGCTGCCCTCTATAGCGATTTCGACAGCACGTTTTGCATCGACTAAAAGTTGATTTGCCCGTCCCTCGAGTTCGAATGACTGTTGGATTGCTTCAGCGATTTCGATTTGAAGTGCTTCAGGTGCATTCCAAACCAATATCTGTTTTACATCATCTGGGTAGAGTTCGATTTGGCCGGATGAGCCAGAGATCATGCGGTCAACCTGCATCTGCCCAACCGGACTGTTCAAGAATACGGAGAGGTAAAGTGGATCTATTCCAATTGGCCGAACAATCGTCACATGATTGTCGGGGACCGCTTGTTGATCTTCTAGATAGGGTGCAGCGCGTCCAATAGTCCCAACTCCGGTTCCATTGATGAGAACATCGCCTTTCTGAATAATGTGTTTTCCTGGTTGAGCCACGCGGTTAGCATCTGAGAGCAACACACGATTAACTCGAACGTGTTTGGAGTTAATCACAGGAAGCCCGACAATTCCATACTTCGGTTGCTGTCCGCGCGAAACCAGTTTGGTCAATCCGTCCCCTAACAAGTGCGCAGCGTTAGTGCTAATCAGCTTTTCCAAAACGGTTAGATATTTTGGCGCAAAATAATTAGCGTCAAAGCGTTCCACCTCACGCACCTCATTAGCCGAAGCAGTGAAGGCTAGTGGTTCAGGCGGCGACCATTCTCGCAGCCCCAATGCGTCCAGAAGTAGGTCTTCTGCCTCGTTCCTTTTCTGACGCGCTGTGTCGGACTTGGAGTTGCTTTCAAAAAATAACCGAGAAATGCCTTCGTCAACCGCTTTTCCAACAGGAACGATCGGTAAGTTGCCCAAACCGATGAGGCTTAGATAGGGGTTCATTTGTTCTGTTTGTTCTCGGTTCGCGAGGGCTTGCCCGATTGAACTTCCAAGGTACGCTGCCAAAAAAACCGCAGAAACCCTCTCATCGTTGGGAACCAAGAGAGCGATGTCTTGATTGAAGGCGAGATTTTCTTTTGGGTTTTCAATGAATGGATATGCTTGGCAAATTCGACGTTTTATTGTGCAGAGTACCGAACCTGCTGCAATACGACGAGTTTTTGAGAATCCGGCTTCATAGGCAGATAGGGGGATGTTCTTAAAACGCTCTTCATGAAGGCGAAGAGACGAGATGCAGTCGATAGTAATAAACTTTGCCTCTCCATCTTTCAGGTTCGGTAATTTGGGGGTAAAACCGGAAGTCTTCTTTAAGCAGATATCCTCGATACGAAGGGCGCGTGGATCGCGCTCAATCGCCTCTAATCTCTCAGTCTCAGGATGTGCAAAAAAATCAGCGTCAAGACGCTTTCGCAAAATAGTAGCCTTTGCAGAAGCCAACCTAACCGCTAGCCCCTTCGTCAGCGCCGCAAAGCGGACGCTATCGAAGGGGCCTAGGGAAAAAAATTCAAATTCTCCCGTTTTGCAAATTCGATGAAAGCTTCGGCTATGCCGTCTCGGGTTTTACCTTCATGATTGAACAAATCATGCTGGATAATGAAATGGCCATGGTCATCACGCAATGGCCCACCATCGGCATCCATTTCATATATCTTGTCGCCGCTATTGTCCTTGCTCGCGAGTTGCTGCGTAGCGAAGAATATTTCGTAGTCCTCGGTCTTTGGACAAAGCACCCCCGCCGCTTTGTTATCATTCCATTTTTGCACAAACAGTACGCTGGTTTTGGTGCCTGTATGCGGTTTGAAACTGTTGAGGTGTAGGCCGACAACCGCCAAGATGCGGCAACGCTCCATAATATAGTCACGCAACCTCTTATCACTGGAGTTATTGAATCGCCCCTGTGGCAACACAACCGCCATTCGCCCGCCGGGTTTCAACATATCCAGATTACGCTCAATAAATAGCAGGTCGCGACCAACTTTCTTTTCCAGTCGCCCCTTAACATTGTGGGCTAGGTCATATGGTGCAAGTAAAGCCGCTTGTTTGATGTCACCAGCGAATGGGGGATTAGCCATCAAAACGTCGAACCTAAATTCACGATCATCTTTTGCTGCACGAAGGCGGCGTAAGCGTCGCCAACCCTCTCCGTAGGCATTGTCCCAATCCTCGTCCTTCGCCGTTTCAGACCAACTACGCCAATCAAGCGAATTTAGGTGCAACACATTGGTCTCTCCGTCACCCGCGATCAGGTTAAGACAGCGCGAAACGCGAACACTCTTTTCATCAAAATCAATCGCAAAGACTTTGTCCTTCACATAGTCAGTGCAACGGGCTGGTTTGGCATCCATTGTGAAGAGATGCGATTGTGCCAGTCCTTGATCATCCATAATCGAGCGCCAAACATGAAACATGCTGTGCACGGTGAATCCTGCTGATCCAGCAGCGGTATCTATCACGCTTTCATGCTCTTTCGGGTTGAGCATTTTTACACACATATCAATCACCCAGCGAGGCGTAAAATATTGCCCTTTCTCACCCTTTGACGTCTTGTTGACCAGATATTCAAAAGCATCATCAATGATGTCTAAATTGGAGTTGAAAAGTTTCCATTCCTCAAGACTACCAACGCAAATTTGAAGATGTTCTGGTGAGAGGCGGATGCGCTCATCCGTGGCAAAAACACCAGGCCATTTCTTTTTGGCCTCATCGAACAGTTCCGAGAGAGCATTTTTGACCTGTGACGCGCTGTCTTCGTTCCGAAAACGCAGATACTTATATCGTCCGCGATGGCATTCCATTTCATCAAATAGCTTGATGAATATCAGCTTGAAAACTTCCTCGAAGACATCGACGCCTGCATTGGCAAGGACTTCATTCTCAAGGTCCATAATCAAATCGCGTAGTGTACGCGCTTGCTCGCGCTTGGCATTGCGTTCCACTTCCTTTGTGATCAAATCAACAATCGTCCAGGGCTGATTTACTATGGAGGCAATGGTTTGAGAGGCCGTTGGGAGCTCGGCAATTTCAACAAAGAAGTTAGGATCTTTGCGATTCCATACGATGGTTTCTAAACCACGGCTCCAAATCGCTAAAGGGGCTCCAGTAGCGTTGGTATATGAGCGCAACTGCTCTTTGCCATCTTTTGCTTTGACCTGCTTAACTTCAATTACCGCATATAGAGCTTCGGGGCGATGCTCATCAGTGATTACGATGTCAGCTTTTTTCGTGGCATCTCGACCTATCACGATTGGGTCTTCCACACGGATACGTGACAACGGATATCCGTAGCCGTTGATGAGGCGGTCCAGCCAAAGCTGCCTGACGATTTCTTCTGGAGTGACCTTAATATCTTTCTCACGCTTCAGGCAGCGAACGTAAAGCTTGTCATTCTTTTCACTCACTCTCGCTTCGAGCCGTTCAACTTCGATTTGAGTGAGCAGAGCGAGCGCACGCCCCACATCGCCAGCCATGTACCCGTCAAGAATTGCCATCGATTTCTCCATTGCCGTGGACAGAAAACCTGCCTCCGCAAGAACCCTCATAGATGCCAGAAGCCTAATCGTAAACGCGGCATCTCAGGTGCTAACTCACGCATTATTCGACAGAAAGTTGGAAATCGGCTAAAATCGTTCTGTGGCGCTATTTTGTGCACGGGGAGAAGGGGTATAAGTAAACGCCACAAGCCTGCTGAAATAGGCTTATTTCGCGAATTTTTGACGGTTTAAGTTCAAGAGGGGGAATAAACTACTCGTTGAACGGCACATGAGATTGAAATTTTCGACCGTTTTGGCCCCGACTTCCAACAGGCAGGTGTTCAAAGAAATAGTCGCGGACCAGTCCGTCGAGATTTCTGAATCTAAGAGTCCGCCTTCGAGCCGAAAAACTAGATTTTTCAGAGAGCCAACCCTCTGCCCAAGTCTAAAAAATTCGTCAGTGAAGTTAATTTCACAAGCGCGAATTGCATTCCTCCCTTCGCGCGTGTGCATATCGTAAGCTTCAGCTGGAAAATTGCCGATCATGGTGGACGACGGTAGGCCATTTTGTACCAGCCTAAATTCGCTCTCGTTTTTCACCAGAAACCAAATTTGCAGATAAGAGCAGAATAGCGCGTCGCTCGTTCGAGCTGCACCACGGTCAGCAATGTAATAGACGATCAGCGGCATTCTTGCCTTTGCCATCTCTTCCATAAGTGGGGCGCGGGGGCGATAATTGGATTTTGGGAGCACGCCGCTTTGAAATCGGTGAGTACCGGCCAAAAGCCATGTCGCCAGCATTCTTTTTTCAATGGGGAGCGCTTCATCACTGACGCGCTTGGCAAGCTCATGGTCAGGTTCTTTGGCCCACTCAACGATAAGCGGTTTAAAGCCGAGGTTGTACTCCACCAGGCTGAGCAAATCACATGCTAATCGGCTTTTCGGACTCGCCGCCAATGTCTGGGCCAGATAGCCTGCAAATTCGGCTTCCCCGACCTCACGCCTCCGTCTGCGATCTCCAAGAACAGCTAAACAAGACGCCACAGCAAGTAGATTGCCAAGGCCCACATCTTCTAAAGCGCAAACTGCCAACCTGCGGAAGACATGATCCGCATCCAACTGACACCCTTGTTTGGCAAACTGGATAGCCCTGCCCCCTTCACCTCGTCTGATTGCTTTTTGGAGCGCGCTGATATTGAGCCATTTTTGCGCCGGAGTCAGTTTAATCAGTTCATGCGGCGGAGCCTCACAATCTGAAAAAGAAGAGAGGGTATGCTCCCAAAGCAGCTCATCCATTGATTTGAGTAGGCTGGATTTTACCAGACCATCCGACCCCAGAAAAGCTTCGGGCAAAGGTCGCGTCAAGCATAGTTGGCGCAATTCAGATACTGGCTGCCAAATATCGAACATGTTCTAACTCCTTGTTTTAGATACAAGAAGCGTAGTTCGTCACACTCGACACGATAGAGAAATCGGTCGCGCTGAATGTCAGCCAGCTCCTCTCGAGACTGGACTTCTCCGAGCGGACCTTGCAATTTGGAACTGCGTCACTAGGTCAGGTGAGGAGGTGCAATCATGCCATCGGGAATCTGTGTGAATTTCGAGTTTAACGTGCCGCTCGCTATAGCGATTAGCCCCGGCGAGGCGCGGGTGCTTCACGGCAAATATATCGGACTTCCCAACAAGGAAGAGGCCGACGTCTACGACCTTTTCAAAATAGATCCCGACGGTGAGGCGGTCGGCGAATGTCAGGGACGGATAGGCGCTACCATCGTTGAAGTGGGGCCGGTTGAGGATCGCTAACCGCCGCCTAATTCGTTGCTCATTCCTCTTGGCTCAGGGATACCGCCGCCACTCGCTCAAAGGTATCAAGGTCGGGTGCTGGCGAATGACCGTATGCGTCCATCATCTCGTTCCAGAAGCGCAGCAGCAGGGCGTTCCGGCAACGCGCGGTCCAATCCTCGGCATCGTCGCGGACGCTGACACGATCCGCCAGCGCGGGCGTTCGGTGCGATCTATATTCGCCGGGAATCGACGAGGCGAGTAAGCCGGCTGCGCCGAGTTCGATCTCTATCCTTCCCTCTGCATTGAACGAGCGTAGGCCGGCGATAGCCTCGCGCACGAACCTAGCGAGGTATCCAAACGGGACTTGGTAAGAGAAGTACCAACCTGGGCTTTCGTTCTCTCGACCGAACGTGGTGGTATCCACGCCCCAGATTTCACCGCTAGCGGAGAACCACTGCGTGATCCCGCGCGCTCCGTAGTTTGCATCGTCGATCGTGCGGATGCCGCTGGCAGCGAAGCCGCCGTCGCCGTTGGATCCTGACGATCCGTATCCCGACCGGACGGCCAACTTGATATCACGCTGGCTCATCCGCTGGGCGACGGCCTGCCGCGTCTGCGGCGTCCACCCATCGACCGCTAGGCGGACGTAGATCCTCGGCCCATCATCAAGGTGCGCGGTCTTGCGCTCGTCATGGATCAGCGACTCATTGAACGTGACGCCATGCTCCGCGCCCGCCCATACGGCTGGATCGCCCTCGCTCGGACACTGCATCAGCAACGGCGACATAGGCGGGAGCCTCGCTGCGGCACGGGCGAGGATCGGCGCGAGGTACGTGGCGAACTGTGCAGCCAGATCCTGTCTGACATGGCGGCGCTGGGCCGCGGTCGCGTCGTCGGCGAGAGTATAAAGCAACGGCCCCCGTCGATGGCGCCAATCGAAAGGCAAGGCTTCTGGACCGGGATAGCGCGTCCGGTTCGCGACGAGGATGATGTTGTCCTGCCCAACCGCGTGGTCGGCGTAGCCAAGCTCGGACATCACGTTCGGGTTCTGAAGATGCTTCACCGGCGGAAGTTCGTTGTCGGGTGTACCCGGCATAAGCTCGGCGGGAATTGTCTGCCCGATAGGCGTCATGTCGGCCACAAACGCCGCAGCGCTCTCGATCTTGCGCAGGATCCCGGTTACGATATCGGGCGTGCCCTCCATGCCAAGCGTATCGTGGTCGACCTCGGGCCGCACCGGGCCGTCGATCTCGCTATCGTGTGCCAGTTGGTCACAGGCGTCGCGCAGTGCATCCCGCACCAGATATTGATGCAGACGTCGGTTAAGATCAGCCTGCCAAGACCAGAACACTTTCATGCGCTTCCTCCGCAGGCGACCCTACGGACTGCAACGTTGGGTCTCAAGTCCCAATCACGAGATCGTACTTCGTAGATTCGTCGGCCGAAAGCCGTCAGCCTGCGACCGGCCAAAAAACGGTCGTCCATGTTGGGTCATTTGCATGACTGCTCTCTACCCAGTTGTTGCCATTCCCAAGCGCTTGAACAAGTAAAGAGACGATCGCTCTGATTGAGGCTGGCACGACAGGTGCGAGGCTCCGCATAATTGAACAGCTCTCTGTAGCGCTGAAAGGTGTCTCAACAGCCCTGCTTTCCAGTGAAGTGGTGACCAACGCAACTTCACGCGAAAAATACCAATTATTGACTTCGAGACTCTCTAAGCCGAGTGACAATGATCTGAAGTGGCTGTCAGGTATGGTGGATGCAGCGCTAGAAACGAAACGGTAAACAACCGCAGTAGACCCTGCTTCTATACAGCAGATGGGATTGCTGAGTTTGCCTTAGGAACTGCGAGTTTCCTCCAAAACCTGACAAACCTCCAGACTTGGTTTGGTAAAGAACTACTGAAGATCAAGAGAACTTTATATCCAGTCTTTTCATGACCCGGCTGACCATTGTTGCTGACCAGGCTGTTCCTGCTCTGCTAGAGATTTCCTGCTCGTTTAAGCGCTCTGCGACTCCAGTGTATGTCGTTATGCTCTGATCCAGACAACATTCTATGTCTGTGCGCATTGTTTCGGCAAAATTTTTGGCTGCGAGACGGTTTTGCCGCGCCAAGACTTTGCCGTTATTACCTAACTCGACTCCTCGCGCCTTTGCGGCAGCTAAGGCAACCTTGGTGCGCATAGAAATCTGCTCTCGTTCGTGCTCAGCAAATGCCGACAGGATGTGAAGCATCAACTTGTTTGCGTAAGGAGCATCGACTGCAACAAAATCCACCCCTGTTTCCATCATTGAGGAAATGAAAGCTACGTTCCTCGCCAGCCTGTCCAGTTTGGCAATAACCAGCGTGGCCTTTTCCCTCCGGCATTGTGCCAATGCTTCGGCAAGAACGGGACGGCTGGATTTGGACCCGGATTCTACCTCGACCAACTCGTCAATATGCTCATGCGGGATGCAAGCTAGGTAGTTGCGAACCGCACCCCGCTGCGCCTCCAACCCGAGACCAGATTGGCCCTGCCTATTTGTGGATACACGAAGATATGAAACGAATTTTTGCATTTAACTCAAACAGATAAAGGTTGGTTTATGTGTTAAACGCTATTCAAGTTGGCGTGGCAGGGAAGGATTAATTGGATTTTGTGTTTTTTGCTGCCTTGTGTTTCGCATAGGCGGCCCTTCGGGCTGGCATAACAACATGAGCACCAATATTTATCTCGACAAGATCATCCCCATTCTTCGAGCGATCCCAGATTGAAAACGCACTCATCCAACTTGTCCGATATTGTTTTTCTCTTTCTTCAATTTCCGATGGGTGGCTGTCAGACAGCCTTTCGAACATCCTTGTTTCAAGTCGATTGAATGACTTAGGCGATGGAGTGAAACGAACCCCTCCTCCAAATTTTTTTGGTCTTTTGCGAACTCTATACCCCAGATAATCGAGTGGAGTTCCAAATTCTGAAATTTCCGATTTTACTTTAAACGGCCCAGCAGGGTGTCCCGCACAAAGTGCGTGAACGACTCCTTCGTTTGCTTGAGCAACACACTCTCGATCATTCCCAATAATCACGTCGTCGCCATGGACAATTTTCGGATAACCCGAAACCTTGTCCAGAATTGACTCCATGATCTTAGAAGCAATGAAAGGTGATGCAAGCGAGCCTTGTGGGATCCCCACTTGAGCCGCTTGGAGTAAAGGAAATTCAATAAGAAACTTTTCCTCTCTTATACAAGGAAGGAAGATTACATTCTGTATCACTCTATCAGGGAGCGGAATGATCTCCTTCATACGATCTCTCGTTACAGAGCCATAAAAATTCTCAATATCATTTATGTTATACCATCGAGGGCCTCCTTTCTGCTGTATTGCGTCTTTTATTAAATTCAGCGCTCGAACTGGACCTTTCCCTTTGCGAGCGAATTCATACCTGCTTTGACCCAAAGCACTCGTCAGAATGAGTAAGACAAGTTTTTGTAGGACCCGTCGTTTGACGCCAAATGAGAATGTAAGCCTCATGCCACTGTCTTTCGGGACAGCGATTGGATGAATATACTCACCACAATCTACCCACGGATCAAGACCGTCTAACAGGGTATCGAGTTTTGTTCTTGTTATTGGGTGCTTGCCATTCCAGGCTAGGATAAATGCGATCAATTTTGCATCGTAGCTCTTTAGGAGTCGCTCAATTGCTGCTCTTTGTTGCCGCCGATCACACTTCTTCAGCGACCTAAGTTTCCTGATGAATCCCCTGCTTCGCTGGCCAACTTCTTCCCGAAGCTCATCATTCAAATTCCAATGTGAACCGAAAACGGCCTCGCCGCGACCCATCAAATCGGACACGGCAATCATTGGAACGAGCCGTTCGCTTGAGCTTCGACATAGGAATCAAGATCGGCAGCTCTATAAATTACTCGCTTGAGACCTAACCGATACCACTTGGGACCAACTTGCTTTTTACGCCAGTTAACCAGTGTCGACGAACAAACGCCGAGATGATCCGCTGCTTCTTGAGTTGTTAGTGCTTTTTCCGTCATAATTTACTCCATGGACAACAAACTCTTGCTGTGCTGCCGCTGGGCGTCTCACGACGGCCTTGAGCTTCCCTCCATGGAAATGACACAAAATCCTACTAGCTCAAACCATTTGCAATGTCAATAACTATCTATTGTTTGCAATGGGTTACAATGAAATCAAACGAAAGTGAAGTTATTCGCGTGAGCTTGGTAACAATTACGAGTCAAATCAACTGGTTAGCCAATCTGTCGTTCGAGTGAGATTGTTTTCAACTGATAACACCTACCAACGACGGCCGAAATGTTGCCCTCTGCATCGAAGCAGATAGAACTCCGATTGAACTGCCTTTTCCATATTGCGCATTCATTGTGCCGCTATCGTGTCCCAATATGCGGTCGATCTCGTAAAGAGGTATTTCTGCATCTCTTAAGATGTCAGCCATTCCATGTCTGAAACTGTGAAATGTCAATGCAGGGTCATCTAGACCAACCTTATCAAGGCACCGCGCAAAGATTTTGGAAAACTCAGTGGATGCTTGACCATCGCTGCCAAACTTCATTTCAGAAAACAAACGTCTGGATGAATGTTTCCATTTTCGTCTTTGCGCCACAAAATCTGCAAACCCCAATTGGAGAATGTCGGGATGAAGCGGAACCTGCCTTATCCCCGCGCTGGACTTGATATGTTTCTTGTCCCCCAACCCCTGCTTCTCATTGAGATCAAGGTAGGGCATGTCCTCGTCCAGTTTGACGTCGGTTACATGAAGCTGGACCAATTCTCCTAATCTGGCGCCGGTGTAGTAACCGAGAATGGGTATCCAGTATTTCGCATCCTTGAACACATTTTCCCCAAGTAAGAAACGACGATGCTTGGATTTGCATCCGGTGAAAAGTGGGGAACCGAATAGTATCAACAACTCGGCCTCGGTATATGGTCGGCGCGCGAGCTCTCCCTTCGGAGTTTTTTGCGCAATCCATTTAATATCTTCCGCTGGATTTACGGCTATCAGCCCTTCTTCTGATTTCGCCCATCTGAAAAAGGCCTGAGTTGGTTCATAAATCAACCTCGCCGTCTTGTTCTTTATCTGCGCGTTTTCATTCTCCGTAAGCTTCTCGAAAAAACCCTGAGATTTACCCTGCCCGTGTTTGGCTCTTAACGTTATAAGCTTTTTTCTATATTCCCGGATATCGGCTGGCATCACATCGGAAAGCCTTTTTCCTTCCTCCAGAAACTCAACCAAATACCCCAACTGCCAGACGCGCGCTTTGTGTGTTTTGGCAATCCAAGATTTCTTTTTTGACGCAAGATAGTCGCTAACAGCTTGACTTAAAGTCGGCCCCTGAAATCCCGTTTCCGACATAGACGACGGGATTGCCGCAGAGTTTAGAGCTTCTGCGTTTTGAAAAATTGAGTTCTGGGCGTGGTAAGCAGAAAGTGGGCTACGCAAGCGATGCTGAAAGTACCTTTGTTCTTCAACTAAAGCTTGGGCGAAGCCGTGCAGTAGCTTTAGCTGATCTTGATCCCCTTGGGTTTCAAACGAGATACCTCGCTTTTGCAGATACCTAGAGGCTTTCCGAGAAATATCCGATCCAAAATTCCAAGATACAATCCGTCCCTGCAGTTCATTTATTTTATCTTCTGCCAGAGCTTCCTGTTCCAAGACCTCCAAATCTGGATAGTCGCTGGTCAGCACCAGCAGACAATGTTGATCCACTCGGTCGGACAATTCTACAAAGCAAGACTGGATCAACTCCCTTGCTTCTAATGGGGTAATTTTGACATTATTCTCAATCACGACAAACGTCTCCTGCACCTGTGCCGAAACTTTTGCAGCAAGCCGTCGCGCTATCACGCTGGAATAGGTTTTGAGTGACCTGTTGATCTCCATGCGTTCGACGCGAGGCCGCAATCTATCAGGCACACGTATGCGCAAGTGATAGATGCCGTTCCGGCGTTGAAGGTGAGGAGCATGTCTTCCGCTCATTGCGGCACGCCCCGGTTCCGGCCCCACCTGAAAGCTTGGACCGTCCCTGCTGATATTATTCCCTCAGCAAAAGGGGACCGAACAGCTTTTTCCAAAACAGTTTGGCCGTTGTGTAGCAATGTTATGTAGCAAAAATGATGAAGACAGGAAACCCACTTTGTCAAAGCAGCGGAGTTGTGGCGTTTTCTGAAAGGGATGGTGGACAGGATAGGATTCGAACCTATGTACGCTTACGCGGGCAGATTTACAGTCTGCTGCCTTTAACCACTCGGCCACCTGTCCATTTGGTACCCAAGGCCGCCATCGGCGACAAGAGCGGCTCAATGACGAAGGGATGACAAACTGTCAATGCCTCCTCATTGAAATTTGAAGAAAAAAAGGCTGTCGGCAGCAGCCATAGCGTCTAGAGAGCCAATATGGCACGCAAGAACAGATCTATTAAGAAAACCGGTGGTGGTCTCAAATTCTGGGGACGGCACGCAGTGGAAGCCGCGCTCGACAATCCGAGACGGGTGATCAAGAAAATCTCAATCACGCGCGAGGCCTTGGCAACGCTGGAGATTCCCGATGATATCGCGGTTGTCATCAGCGATGTCGCCGATCTCGGGCGGGTGATTCCGCGCGATGCGCCACATCAGGGCATGGTTGCCGATGTCGACCCCCTGCCCGATATCTGGCTCGGCGATATTCTCGACCAGCAGAGCGACCGGCCGCTGCTGCTGCTCGATCAGGTGACCGATCCGCATAATGTCGGCGCGATATTGCGCTCCGCCGCGGCCTTCGATGCAGCTGCGATCATCACCCAGGACCGGCATGCGCCGCCCGAATCGGGTGTCGTGGCGAAATCGGCCTCGGGTGCGCTGGAAATCGTGCCGTGGATCCGCGTAGTCAACCTGTCCCGCGCGCTCGATGATATTGCCGAAGCCGGCTACTGGCGAATCGGCCTCGACGGCGATGCGGTCGACGAACTCGAGCCGGCCATGGGCACCGGCAAGATCGCGTTGGTCATGGGGGCGGAGGGCGAAGGCCTGCGACAGAATGTCGCAGCCCATTGCGATACATTGGCCCGCCTGCCGATGAGCAGCAAGATGGAAAGCCTGAATGTTTCCAATGCCGCTGCCATTGCCCTATATGCGGAGTATACCAGAAAACAGGGGGAATAGCCGTGGAGAAATTTTGCAAAGGGATGCTGGCCCTGATCGCGCCGATGCTGCTGGCCGGCTGTCTGCTCGTTCCGGGAAAATTCGATTCGCAATTGCGGCTGATGAATGACGGCACCTATAGCTTCACCTATATCGGACAGATGCAACTGGCCGAAGGCAAAGGCGATGCTGTGGCTTCGCAAAGCGCGTCGGCGGATGACGAGGAGACTGACAGCAACAGCAGCGACGATGATCAGAAAAACGCCGCGATGCGCTCGATTTTCGGAGGCGCCGTGCCCGGTGATGATGAAGGCCTGACAATTTTCGCGGAAAAACTCGCCAAATATGACGGCTGGAACAAGGTCGAATATATGGGCAATAATCTGTTCGAGGTCGAATATGCGGTCAGCGGAACATTCGACCGGATGCTGGCTTTTCCGACGATACCGGGTGCGATCATGCAATTCCCTTTCGTCCAGATTATCCGGCGCGACGATGGCGAACTGGAAGTGCTGACACCGGCCATGGCGGGCGCGGGCGGGCTGGCAAGTACCATGGGGCCATTGGCGATGGGCAGCGCAAACGCCAAATCGAAGGCGCAGCCGATCGACGGAACCTTTACCATCGTCACTGACGGTGCAGTGCTGTCCAACAATACCGAAGACGGTCTGACCCTCGAAGGCAGGATGAAAAAGATGCGCTGGAAGGTCGACGCCACGAGCGTTGCGGACGGCAGCCCGCGCGCGATCATCAAATTGACGAACTAGTTTCCCGACCGGCAAAAAAAAGGGGCTGCTATCCAGCAGCCCCTTTTTTATCATCTGCCGAAAGACATCAGTCTTCTTCGGCGATCCGGACTTTCAATCCGTCCAGTTCATCGGACAGTTCGATCTGGCAGCTGAGACGGGAAAACTCGTCGCGATGGTCGCTGCTTTCCAGCAGGTCATCTTCGTCTTCGCTCATTTCCGGCAATTTGCCTTTCCAGTCGGCGTCGATATGGACATGGCAGGTCGCGCAGGAGCAGCAGCCGCCGCACAACGCCAGCAATTCATCGAAGCCGTTGTCGCGGATCGCTTCCATGACGCTCGTTCCGGCATCGACGGAAACTGCTTTTTCTTCGCCATCGCGGCCGGTTACATGAATCGTTGGCATAGCTACCCCTTAGTGACTGTTCATTGAAAATCCCGCACGCTATGTCTCGACCTTTAAAAAGAATCAAGGGCCGAAACGAGGACCGATATTCGATGGGCCTATCAAAAGAAGGAATCAAAGCGGGTCTCGACCATGCCGCTGCCGTCGAACCCCGGCTGGCGGCCGCCATTGAAACGTCCGGCTATCCCGAGCCGCGCATCCGGCCGGAAGGCTATGAAACTTTGCTCCGCACCATAGTCGGACAGCAGGTTAGCGTGGCATCGGCAGCGGCGGTCTGGAACAAGCTGGAGGCGCGGCTGGGCGACGGCTGTCCCCCCGAGGCGCTGCTTGCCACGGAATTTGACGAACTGCGCGCCTGCGGGCTTTCGCGGCAGAAACAGGGCTATGCCAGAAGCCTTGCGGAGCTCATTCTCTCCGGTGGAGTGGATCTCGGAAATTTGCCGCAGGATGATGAAGAGGCGATCGCGCTGCTCACCAGAATAAGGGGCATTGGCCGATGGTCAGCGGAAATCTATCTGCTGTTCGCGCAGGGCCGCCCGGATATCTGGCCGGCGGGTGATCTTGCGATACAGGTCGGCGTCGGAGATTTTCTCGGCCTGCCGGAGCGCCCTTCGGAAAAGGACGTTCGAGACATCGCGCAAAGCTGGTCCCCGCATCGCGGCGCCGTCGCGATTTTCACCTGGCACCATTATCATGTGATGGTGATGTAGCGGTAACGGCCGCCGTCATTGCTAGGAACCAAATGGATGCTGAAACACGTTCAGCATGACGAAGCGCGTTGCCGCGCGTTTTCAGTCCACCGTATCAGAGATCCAGCGGATGATTCCACCAGGCGGTATCGGTGAAAGCACGCATGTCGAGTTCGAAGGTCCAGGCCGAGCGGTGCTGGTGAGCGATATGAAAATAGGTGTCGGCAATCGCCGAGGGCTCCATGATCTCGTCCTTGCCGTTGGCCTTGGCTTCCTGCAATCGGGCAAATCGTTCCGGTCCGAGCAGCTTGCCCAGCGTATCCGGCGCGTTGACCGCGCTGTCGATCAAGATATGCGCGACGTGAATGTTCTGCGGCGCGAATTCGGCGTTGAGCGTCTGGCAGAGCATTCGCCGCCCGCCCATGGCTGCGGCATGGCTATGCTGTCCGGCATTGCCGCGCATCGCGGACGTGGCCGATGTCACCAGCAGCGCGCCGCCACCACGGGCCACCATTTTCGGAAACAGTTTCTGCGCTACCCGGAAAACACCGAGCGTACCCATCCGCCAGCCCAGTTCAAAGGTCTTCAGCGGTGTATCCTCCAGTGTCCGGTTGCCGATCTGCGCGCCGAGATTGTAAACCACGACATTGATCGGCCCGATATCGGCTTCGACATCGTCGATCAGCCGCTCGATCGCCCCTTCGTCCACCGCGTTAAGCAAATGGCCGGAGGCCTTGCCCCCTGAGGCCTCTATTGCGGAGACCATTCTGTCGAGTCCGTCCTGGTCGCTGCGGCGGCACAATGCGACATGATAGCCATCCCGCGCAAAACGCTTGCCGACGTGACCGCCAATACCGGCGCCTGCCCCGATTATCATGCAAACGTCCGTCATAGTGCGCGCCTTGTCTATTTGAGGAAAGGATTGAGCTTCATCACTTCTTCCATGAAGGACCTGGGCTTCTTCCAGTTGGCCGTTTTCAAATTGGTCTTGAGATCGAGCGTCTTGATCACATCATTGATGAAATGCACGCAATTGCGTTTGTTGAGGCTGTAACTTTTCTGTGGAATGGCTTGCCATTTCTGCACCACAGCCAGCAGTTCGCGATATTTCTTGTCGCTGACCTTGACGGTAAAATGCGGGTTGCTGCTGGCGATATAGTCGGCGGAGGGGGCCTTGACATGGCCCTTGACCGAGCCGAACAAAATGCCCGGCGAGACATTGATCGCGGTAAAGCCGAAGCCGGTATCGACCTTCTTGCCATCGGACAGTTCCCCTTTCGCGACAAAGAAAGCGTGTGGAAAATTCTTGCCGAAATCGTGGGAATAGAATGTGACTGTCACCTCCGCATGCGCCGCGTACGAGAAGCTTGCCATGACCAGACACACGGCCAGACCGGCCATTCTCAACAGATATGCAAAAGCAGATTTCACGTTCATTCCCTCAATTCATCATCCAGCCAGCGAGCGGCCTGCCGGGGTGTTTTCTTGTCTTCATTCCGATCGACCATATAATTGGCCTCGCGCATATTTTCTACCGTGATTGCACCGATCAGGGGTTTTAGCGCGGCGACAAATTTGTCGTCCTCGCCCCGCTCCGGTGCCAGCAGCAGCACTGCTTCATAAGAGGGTACTGCGCCCTTCGGATCGTCCAACACGACAAACCCGTTCGCGGCAATCCGGCCGTCGGACGAGAAGGCGGAGATCACATCGACTTCTCCGCTGGCCAGAGCCGGATACATGAAAGTGGGGCTGAAGGAGCGGGCATCCTTGAAGCGGATCGGATAAACATCGCGCACCATCTGCCACTCGGGCCGCTCGAGAAATTCGACATCGGTGCCGAAATTGAAATCGCTCGATACCCGCGCCAGATCGTCGAGGGAGCGGAGCGCCTTTGTCCGGGCGTCTTCCGGCCGCACGGCAAAGGCATAGGTATTTTCAAATCCCAGCGCGCCGAGCATTTTGACCCCGTGACTGGCGCTGGTCCATTGCGCGATCGTCTCAAGCATCGCCGATTTGGGCTGATTGTCGCTGCGCTGCATCTGGTTGGTCCAGATCGTTCCGGAATAGTCGACATAGACATCGACATCGCCCTGCGAGAGCGCCTGGTAGACCACGGCCGAGCCCAGCCCGTCGCGGTAGCGAACCGTATAGCCCGATTCTTCCAGCCGCGACCCGATCAGCCGCGCGAGTATATATTGTTCGGAAAAGCCCTTGGCCCCGATCACCACGATATTGACACGGGCGATCATCAGCGGCAGCGTTGCGACCAATAATCCCGCCGCAATCATCGCCATCCCGGCCCATGCCAAAATCCGCCGGCGTTCGCGAATGCCGCGCTCGATCAGGCCGAGCAACAGGTCGACCGAAATGGCGAGCGCCGCCGAAAACAGACAGCCTGCCAGCACCAGCGTCCAGTTTTGCGTCTGCAGTCCGGCAAAGATCAGATCGCCAAGGCTGGGCTGGCCGACGGTGGTGGACAATGTCGCCGCGCCAATGGTCCAGACGGCAGCGGTGCGGATTCCGGCCATGATCGTCGGCGCCGCCAGTGGGGCCTCGACAAGATATAACTTCTGACGGCTGGTCATGCCGAGACCATCTGCCGCCTGCTTTGCCGCCGGGTCGACACCGGTCAATCCGGTCACCGCATTGCGCAGGATCGGTAGCAGAGCATAGAGTGTCAGCGCGAGCAGCGCCGGCAGAAAGCCGAATGCTGATATACCGTCGCCGACCAGCGCCGACACGCCGAGAAGCAGCGGATAGAAGAGGGCGAGCAGGGCCAGTCCGGGGATCGTCTGAATCAGGCTGGCAACAGCCAGCGCGACCCCAGCCACCCGCGGCGAACGTGCGGCCCAGATCGCCAACGGCAGACAGATGAGCATTGCCAGAGCCAGCGCGGACACGCTGATCTGCACATGGGCTGCGAGCAATTCCGGTACTCGCAACAGGGCCTGTTGCCATACCTCGGTCACGGTTTCTTGCCCAAAGCGATCAGATGGGCGGCCTGCGCGCGGGGAATGGCGACCAGCGCTTCGGCTTCTTCACCGACATTGCCGGACAGGAGCTCGGCGGGGGTGGCATCGGCCTTGATCTGGCCGCCCTCCATCACGAGGATGCGGTCGGCAAGATAAAGCGCTTCGGCCATATCATGGGTGACGATGATCGTGGTCAGACCGAGCCGCTGGTGCAGCGCCTTATATTGATCGGTCAGACTGTCGCGGGTCACCGGGTCGAGCGCGCCAAAAGGTTCGTCCATCAGCATCAGTCCGGGCCGGGTTGCCAGAGCACGAGCGACACCCACACGCTGCTGCTGACCGCCGCTCAACTGATCCGGCATGCGCGCGGCCATGTCCTGCGGCAGTTCGACCAAATCAAGCAGTTCGGCGACCCGATCGGCCCTGCCCTCTGTCTCGCCAGTCAGTTCCAGCCCGATGGCGATATTGCGGGCGATCGTCATATGCGGGAACAGGCCAATATTCTGGAACACATAGCCGATGCGACGGCGCAGGATATGGGGATCGACCGAGTCGACCGGCTCATCTGCGACAAGGATAGTGCCGCTGTCCGGATCGACCAGACGGTTGATCATTTTCAGCAAGGTCGATTTCCCGGAGCCGGACAGGCCGACCAGAGCCACCATGCTACCCGCCGCGATGTCCAGCGAGACCCCGTCAACAGCACGAAGCGCGCCATAGTGCCGGCTGACGTTTCGGAGACTTAGGGAGGGACCGGAGACTGGCATCGGAATATATTGTGACGCGCTTTGCCGCGCATGTCCAACTTCACTTGACCTTGGCAGCAAAAACGGCTCGAATGAACATCAATGTTAATAACGATGTGGGAGCGGATTCATGGGCTATCAAAACGGGCAAAAAGCGATTTTCATTACCGGAGGTGCATCCGGACTTGGCCGTGAAGTTGGCCGCTATTTCGCCGAGAAGGGCTGGTTTATCGGGATCGCCGATATCAACGAGAAAGGTATGGCCGAAACGGCCGCGCTGATCCCCGAGGGGCAAAGCTCGATCCACAAGCTCGATGTGACCGACCGGGCGCAATGGAAACAGGCGGTTGCCGAATTTGGGGCAGTTACCGGCGGCAGGATGAATGTCCTGTTCAACAATGCCGGGATCGGCGAAGGCGGTCCGATCCAGGACATGGAAGATGCCGATATCGATCTGATGATCGCGATCAACCTGACCGGCGTGATCAGCGGCACGCGTGCCTGCTTCGACATTCTCAAAAACACGCCGGACAGCTGCATTCTCTACACCGCATCGGCCGCCGGCATCTACGGGGTCGGCGATCTCAGTGTCTATAGCGCCACCAAATTTGCCGTGCGCGGGCTGGCTGAATCGCATGATATCGAACTGCGCAAATATGGCATCAAATCACGGTCGCTGATGCCCGGCTTCATCGACACCAATATCATTTCCAATGTCGTCGAGGGCACCAACCAGAGCGGCAAGGAACGGCTGCAAGAAGCAGGCGTCATGGTCAGCCCGGTTTCCATTATCGGGCCGGCTGCCTGGGCCGCGGTACATGGTGACAAGCTTCATACACCGGTCAACAAAATGGCGAAACAGCTGGCCTTCGCCGCGCGGTGGATGCCGGGCCGGGTGCGCAAACAATCGGTCAGTCTGGCCAGCAATCTTGGCGATGTACTGGCCGGATCGGAAGAGAAATAGGGTCTAGGCGCAGCGCTCGATGATCTGTGCCAGGTCGATGTCGCGCTGAGACAAGCCGCCGTTTTCACCCGCATCGTGAGTCGTCAGCACGATGTCGACACGGTTGTAGACATTGAACCATTCGGGATGATGATCGGCCTTTTCCGCATGCAGGGCAACACGGGTCATGAAGGCGAAGGCTTCGGTGAAATCGGAAAATTTGAACGAGCGGCTGATCGCGTCCCTGTCGGCATCATATTGCCAGTCGGAAAGCCTGGCGAGAACCGCCTTGCGCTCTGCGTCATTCAATTGCGCCACCATATTTATCGCTCCTTGCTTGGCTTTCGCGCCAATCCATGTCTTAAGTCTGTGCGATGAGCAAGACCCAGTCAACCGGAAGCAATGATCGGCTAGTCGCCGATGCCGTGAGCTGCGCGCGGGGAGGGCGAATATTGTTCCGGGACCTGCGTTTTTCGCTGGAACCGGGCCAGGCCGGATTGCTGACCGGCCCCAATGGTGTCGGCAAATCAAGCCTGTTGCGCTTGCTCGCCGGATTGCTCGAGCCATCAGCCGGATCCTATAGCGCGCCGGAGACCAGAGCCCTGTGCGACGACCGGCTGGCGCTCGACGAATATCTGCCGCTGGATCAGGCCCTCGGTTTCTGGGCAAAGCTGGATGGCAAAGGCGCAACCGACACAGAAACTGCCATGGAGCGAGCGGGTCTGCGCCATCTTGCGGAAGTGCCGGTGCGCTATTTTTCGACCGGCCAGCGACAGCGTGCGCGACTGGCACGCACCTATCAGGCCGGCGCAAGTCTGTGGCTGCTCGACGAACCGGCCAATGGGCTCGACACGGATTCGGTCAGTCGACTGGGAGAGGCGCTGCAAAAGCATCTCGACAATGGCGGGATCATTCTAGCGGCCAGCCATATCCCCTTGCCGATCGCATTCGATTTCAGCCTGAAGCTCGAACCCCTGGAAGAATTGGAGGCATGTTCGTGATGAACGGCATCGCAACCATCATCTGGCGCGATGTGCGACAGAGCTACGCCAGCGGCGGGACCTGGCTGCCGGTCATATTTTACCTTTCTGCTGCGACTTTATTCCCCTTTGCGGTTGGACCGGACCGGGCGCTGCTGCTGCAAACCGGCGGGGGGATCTTGTGGATAGCGGCGCTGCTTGCGACCTTGCTGCCACTCGACCGACTGATCCAGCCCGATCTGGATAATGGCATCTATGACCAGATGATCGTGCGGGGCCTGTCCGACGAAGCCATCGCGGCGGCGCGGCTGATATCGCACTGGCTGGCATTCGGCCCGCCACTGCTGCTCGCCGCCTTTTTGGCCAGTGGGCTGATGGGACTGGAGGGGCCTGCCCTTGGCACGTTGCTGGCGAGCCTTGCGATTGCGACACCGGCTCTTGCCGGTCTGGCCGTGATGATCGCGGCACTGACTGCCGGAATGAAGGGCGCCGGCGCGCTGGGCGGATTATTGCTTGTTCCGCTGGCCATCCCGCTGCTGATTTTCGGCGCCGGTAGCCTCTCTGCCCCCGGCAACAGTGCGTTGCTGTTTCTGTCAGCAATTTCGCTGTTGCTGGTTGCGGTCGCGCCTCTTGCCGCCGGAGCGGCGCTGCGTGCAGTTCGCGAATAAGGCGGCGGAAATCTCTATTTTTTGTGGATCAGCATCCAGGCGTCAACCGCCCGTTCCGCGCGTTCGCGGCGTTCCTGCGTGGTAAGCCTGAAATTCTCGCCATAGCGGATAAAAAAGTCGAGCCTGCCCAAGACCAGACCGACGAACATTTCCGAAGACCATGTCAAATTGGTCGTCTGGATTTCCCCTCTTTCCTGTGACTTTTTCAATAGATTCATTAGATTTTTCAGTAACATCCGGGGGCCGTTGTCGAGGAAATATTTTCCGACCTTGGGGTCCCTGTTCACCTCTGCAGCCAATATGCGATCGAAGCGGATTCGTTCTTCCACCATCATGGTGTCCAGCATATTTTCTGCGGTAAACAGCAAAGTTTCGCGGAGACTTCTGGTCTTCGAATTCTCGTCGACCAGAGTCTCGCTCATTACGCGACATTGTTCCTTCACCACTTCGGCAAAAAGATTCTCCTTGGTTTTAAACCAGTTGTAGATGGTGACTTTCGAGACTTCCGCGCGTGCGGCGATCGCTTCAATGCTCGCCCCGGTAAAACCGGCGGTGAAAAATTCGCTACGGGCAGCGGCAAGAATCTTGGCGATTTTGCGCTGACTCGATGGCCGGTCGGCCCGCTCCTTCAGAATTTCCACATCCGTGTTTTCCACGATTTTCCCCTTCCTCGTCCTGCAACCAGACATAAATTGAACGGTCACGTTCAATTTAAACGTTGACGTTCAATTTCTCTGATGCCATATTATTGATGCTTGGTAAAGACCCAGCCGATTCAACCGCGGACAAAAATGTGACAAAACAGTACAAGAACTCCCGATTCTTGCTTCTTGCTATGGCATTCGCTGTCAGCGGCTGCGCAAGTCTTGCGCCCGATTCGACGGCCCCCGACATTGCCGCCGGCATCCCTGCGACCTTTGACCAGGGAGACGCCGACGGCCGCTATCAACCTGCGGGCTGGTGGAAGGCGTTCGAAGATCCGGTGCTGGACAATCTGCTGGAAGAGGCGCTCAGCAAGAATCTTGATCTCGCAGAAGCATCAGCCAGACTGCGCGCCGCCGAAGCGCAAGCACGCCTTTCCAAGAGCGGTCTGTTCCCGCAACTCAATGCCGGGCTCGACGGCAGCTATTCCGAGTCTCCGGCCGGAGGCACCAGCTTTGGCGCGATTGCCGGCGGCGGGCGGCTGGAAAATGAAACCTATTCCTCCAGCCTGGCCTTGTCCTATGAAATCGATATCTGGGGCAAGATCCGCGATGGAGCCCGTGCCGGTCGGGCCGACGCGATCGCAGCGTCCGCCGATCTGCACGCCGTGCGGCTGGCGGTGCTGGCGGAATCGATTACCAGCTATTTTGATATCGTCGATGCGCGGCACCAGATTGCCCTGACCACCAAGATTATCGATGTTCTCGCCGACCGCGTCGGACAGACAGAAGACCGCTATGGTCGCGGGCTGGTAACATCCTTCGAACTCTATCAGGTGCGGCAGGATTTCCGGAACATACAGGCCAGCTTGCCGCAGCGGGAAGCCCAGCTGGCAGCGACCGAAGGGCAACTCGCGGTCCTGGTCGGGCGATATGCAAACAATATGCAGACGCTGCTTGGCGATACGCTGACACCCAAGCTGGTTTTTGAACCGGTTCCGGCGGGCCTGCCGATCGATCTTCTGGCCCAGCGGCCGGACGTATTTGCCGAAAGCCAACGGCTCGAATCCGCCCGCTTCAATCTGGGCGCGCGACGCGCAGAACGGTTTCCATCGCTCAGTCTGTCTGCCGGCACCGGGACCCAGGCCGGCGAGCCGTCGGGTATCTTCGAGATCATGGACAACTGGGTTCTCAGCCTAGGCGCCGGTTTGACCGCACCGCTGTTCCAGGGCGGCAGGATCAAGGCCAATATCGATATTGCAGACGCCCAATATGCACAGCAGACAGCGGTCTATGCACGCACCGTGCTGACCGCCTATCAGGAAGTGCGAACCGCGATCGAACGCTATGAAGAAGAACGCCAGCGCTACCGCTTTCTGTTTTCCCAGCTCGACGAAGCGGAGGCGACGACAGCATTGCAGTCGCGCCGGTTTGCCAATGGTGTCGGCAGCTATATCGACTATCTCGACGCCTTGCGCGCGCAATATCAGGTCGAATCATCCCTGTCGTCTGCCGCGCGTGACGTTGCGCTCGCGCGGCTCGGCGTTCACCGTGCCCTCGGTGGCAGCTGGGATACGCCGGCAATCCAAATATCAGATGCAATCGCTGATCCTTCCCATACGCAAGGAGATAATTAAGTGCAGAGGCAACGCGTCATCGGCGGTCTGATCCTGCTCGGGGCAATATTGATTGCCGCGATCCTGATCATGTTGCGTTCCGACCCCGAAGAGAAGCCGCCAGAGGACCTGATCCCCTTGGTGCAGGCTGAAACGCTGGAAATCCGTTCCGGCAATTTGATGGTCAGTGGCGCCGGCACGGTGCGTGCGCGGGAAGAACTGACACTGGCCGCAGAAGTTGCGGGCAAGCTGGTCTATGTCAATCCTGATCTGCGGGAGGGCCAGCGCATTCAGCAGGGTGCTGTTCTCTTTCGGATAGATTCGGCCAATTATCGCAACGCGGTGCAAACCGCGCAGGCCGATGTGGCATCGCAATCCGTGTCCGTCTTGCAGGCAAAGGAAGAAGTCGCTTTGGCAAAGGCTGAACTGGACCGGTTCCAGCAGCGTGGCAGCAGCGGCAGCAGTGCCTATGCGAGCGTCGACAGCAGCGATTATGCCGCACGCATTCTCCCGCCCGATGCCTTGGCGCAAAAGGCGGCACCCGGAGAACCGGCAGCAAAACAGCCTATAGTCCCCAACGGTCTGGCCACCCGGAAACCACAGCTGCAATCCGCGCAGGCGGGTCTGCGGCGGGCCCAGGCCAATCTTGCCGATGCCCGGACCGCGCTGGAACGCACCGTGGTTCGCGCGCCATTTTCCGGGATTGTCCGGGCCGAAGACATTGCCTTGGGCAGCTATGTGCAGCCGGGACAAAGCCTGGGTTCGATGGTTGGAACGGCTGATTATGAAGCGGTGATTCCGCTGTCGGAAAGCGAAGCCGCGCTGATCCCTCAACTGTTTGACGCTGGCAAAGGAAGCCGGATTCAAGCATCGATATTCTCCGACTATGGCGGTGTCCGTTATCGCTGGGCGGCCTATGTCGATCGCGTCAACGGCGTGCTCAATCCCCAGACCCGCACGATTGACGTGTTCCTGCGCATACCTCGCCCGACCGGCGGCGGCTCGCCGGCGGCAGATGCTGCCAACGCCGGGAAATCGGCAACCGCAGCCTCCGCGCCGCCATTATTTGTCGGCAGCTTTGTCGATGCCGAAATTACCGGCATGGCGCTGGACAGCTATGCGGTGCTGCCGCTGGCTGCGCTGCGCGCTGGCAACAAGGTGTGGCTGGTCGAAAACGGGCGACTGCGCATTGTCACGGTCGAGATCTATCAGCGCACCGACACGGCCGCGCTGGTCAGCCCAAGAGGGCTCGGCACCAAGCCAGTGGCCGTAACCGGAAATCTGAAAATCGCAACAGAGGGCCTGCGCGTCCGGGTCGCAGAGCCGCGCCCGGCGGCCACGTCCGCGAAAAACGGTTCGACCGGTGCCACCTCCGATTCGAAAGCCAAAACGGTTAAATGACCAGCACAACCGACCTTGATTCCCCCCAGGTGGAACAACCGAGCAAGGCAGTAATGGAGCAAAGCGGCATTGTCGCCTTCATGGCGCGCAATGGTGTCGCGGCCAATCTGCTGATGATTTTCCTGTTTGTCGCCGGCATCGCCTCTTACCGGACGATCGTCCAGGAGGTGTTTGCGGAAAATAGCCTCGACACGATTCAGGTCAGCGTCGCCTATCCCGGCGCAACGCCCGACGAGGTCGAGGAATCGATCGTTCAGAAAATCGAAGAAGCGGTCGAAGCAGTCGAAAATGTCAAAGAGATCAAATCCAATGCCGCGGAGAATACCGGCACCGTATCGATCGAGCTGGAGCTGGGGACCGATATTGACCGGGCGCTGGACGATATCAAAGCCGAAATAGACCAGATCCAGTCCTTCCCCGATGAGGCCGAAGAACCCAGTGTTCGGGAACTGACCACAAGGCAGAGCGTGATCCGGATCGCAATTTTCGGAGATGTTTCGGAAAAAGCCCTGAAGGAAACCGCCTATCGGCTGGAAGATTCCCTCGCCGCCCTGCCCGAAATTTCCTTTGTCGATACCAGTTCGATCCGCAACTACGAAGTTTCGATCGAAGTGCCACAGGATACGCTGCAAGCCTTTGGCCTGTCGCTCAACGACGTATCGCGCACGGTTGCCGCCAGCAGTCTGGACAGCCCGGCAGGCTCGATCGATACCGACAACGAAGAAGTGCGCGTGCGAACCATCGGGCAAAATTACAACCAGCAGAATTTCGAGGATATCGTGCTGGTCAGCAATGAGAATGGCGCGATGATCCGGCTCGGAGAGATTGCCAATATCCGGGACGAGTTCGAGGATACGGATCTCGTGTCGCTGTACAATGGCAAGCCCGTGGCATTTGTCGAAGTCTTCCGCACCAGCGACGAACGCGTGCTTGACGTGTCGCGCGCCACCAAGGAATTTCTGGAGGGGGAGTTTGCACATTCCCTGCCCGAGGGTATTTCCTACGCGATCTGGAGCGATGACAGCGAATTGCTCAACGATCGCCTCAGCCTGTTGCTGAAAAACGCAGCGATCGGCCTGTTCCTGGTTTTGATCGCCCTCACCCTGTTCCTCGACATCCGCCTCGCAGGCTGGACGGCGCTGGGAATCGGGATTACCTTTGTCGGGGCGATTTTCATCCTCGATCTGGCTGGGTCGAGCATCAACATGTTCTCGCTGTTCGGCTTCATTCTCGCTCTCGGCCTTGTGGTTGACGATGCCATTGTCGTGGGCGAAAGCGTCTATGCCCGACGCGAAGCCGGGCGCACCGGAATGGGTGCGGCAGTGACCGGCGCACGACGGGTCACCGTGCCGGTAATCTTCGCAGTGCTGACAACAGTCGCTGCCTTTTCACCGCTGTTCGCGGTTGGTGGTATCATGGGCAAGATTTTGGCCGACGTCCCTCTGGTGGTGGTCGCCGTCCTGTTTCTCTCACTGGTTGAAAGCCTGCTGATCCTGCCCAGTCACCTCAGCCATTTGCCGGCTCCCGGAACGCCGACGCGCAATTCGGTCACCCGCTTTTTCGAAAGAGTTCAGGCCAAGGTCGACGTGCAATATCAGCGGTTCGTCGACGGACCGCTTGATCGGGCCGTGCGCTACGCCATTCGCATGCCGTTCGTCATATTGGCCGCTAACGTTGCGCTGCTCATCCTTATCGCATCCCTGATCCCGGCGGGCATTATCAAAAACTCCTTTTTCCCCGCCATCGAGGCCGATGTCGTTACGGCCAATCTGGAAATGCCGGCCGGCACAACGATTGCGGAAACCGAGAAAATCGCCCGCCTGATCGAGCAAAAGGGCCGCGAGACCTATGCGAAGTTCGACGCCGGGCAGGATGCCGATGAACCATCAGCGTTACGGGGCATATTCACGCTTGTCGGACAGGAACCGCGCACCAACGGACCCAATCTGCCCAGTAACGGCTTTTCGGCCAATATTGCCAGCGTGCAGTTCAGCTTCATTCCCGGCGACCAGCGCGAACTCGCCTCGCGGGATTTTGAAAATGCATGGCGCGAGAATGTCGGGCCGATTGTCGAAGCCCGCTCATTGGTCTTTGCCTCGGACCTTCTGTCCATTGGCGCTCCGGTCGACGTGCAACTGTCCGACCCTGATCCTGCGGTGGTGGAAGCCGCTGCGTCGGACTTGATGGCCAGACTGAACCGCTTTGCCGGTGTTTTCGATATCGAGAGCGATCAGGATCAGGGCCTGAAGGAAATCCAGCTCCGGCTGAAACCCGAGGCCCGCTCTCTCGGGGTCACCTTGCAGGATGTCGCGCTGCAGGTACGGGCGGCTTTTTTTGGCAGTGAAGCGCTACGCGTCCAGCGCGGGGATGAAGATATGCGTGTCTATATCCGCCTGCCCGAAGAGGAACGCAATTCGATCGTAGACGTCGAACGGTTCCGGGTCCGCGTGCCGGGCGGAGAAGTCCCGCTCGCCACCCTGGCCGAGGTATCTTTTGGTCAGGCCCCTGCCGTTATCCGTCGTACCGATGGCCGGCGGATCACGACCGTTACCGCCGATATCGATACCAATATCGTCACCAGCCAGGAAATTGCCAAGGCGCTGACCAACGAGATCATGCCGCAACTGCAAGCCGACTATCCGCAATTGCAGTATAGCTTCGGTGGTGAACAGCAGGAGCAAGAAGATTCCTTTGGTGATCTCGGCATCGCTTTTGGCGCCGCCCTGCTGATGATCTATGCGCTGCTCGCGATACCGTTCCGCTCCTATATGCAGCCGCTGATAATCATGGCCGTGATTCCTTTCGGCATCATCGGTGCGCTGATCGGGCATCTTCTGCTCGGCCTGCCGCTGGGCGTGCTCAGCATGTTCGGAATGATCGCCTTGTCCGGCGTGATCGTGAACGGCTCGCTGATCCTGATTGACTTCATCAACGAGAATCTGCGCGACGGCATGCCGATTGAAGAGGCCATTCTTGCCGGCGCCAAGTCAAGATTCCGGCCGATCATGCTGACGTCGCTGACGACCTTTCTGGGGGTTGCTCCGATCACTTTCGAGACCAGCGTGCAAGCCCAGTTCCTGATCCCGATGTCGGCCAGCCTTGGCTTTGGCGTATTGTTTGGCGCGGTCATCCTGCAATTGCTGATTCCGGCACTGACGATATTGGAATATTCTGGAAAGCGGCGGTTCAAGCAATATTGGCACCGCTTATTTGCCCATCCTGTCGGAACCTGATGGCCCCCGGCTGATATGCAGCTTATGCTGGCGATAGCACCGGGACAGCCACCGAAGCTGCCCGGGACAGAAACGACGATTAGAAGAGACGAAGAGAAATATCATGGCCCGACCCGAACCACGAACTCTGACTGTGATGGCCAGCATGCGCCTGACCCCCAATATGCACCGGGTGACGCTGGGCGGTGAAGGGATTGCCGGCTTTCCGGCCGATCGGAACGGCGGCTATGTCAAGCTGATGCTGCCCGGTCCGGCGGGTGACCGCCCTCTGGTGCGGACCTATACCATCCGCAGCCAGGCGGAGGACAGCATATCGGTCGACTTTGCGCTACATGGGTCGGACGAGGATTCCGGCCCCGCGACAAGCTGGGCGATCAACGCGCAAGCGGGCGATATGATCAAGCTGGGCGGGCCGGGCGACGCCAAACCGCTGCCTGAAGGACCCGGGCCGTTTCTGCTGGTCGGCGACATGACGGCGTTGCCTGCCATATCGGTCAATCTGGAAGCTCTGCCGGAAGATGCAACCGGGGATGCTATCCTCCTCGTCCGGGACAAAGAGGACCGGCAACCGCTGGTCAAACCGGCAGGCGTGAATATCCACTGGCTGATAGATGCCGACCTGGGCGCCGATCCCACACTTCTCGCGGACGCTGCGCGTGGTTTATCGGATGTGGACAGACTGGCTTATGCCTGGGTCGCGTGCGAATTCGAGGCGATGAAGCTGTTGCGGCAATATCTGCGCGTCGAACAGGGCTTCGGTCCCGACCGCCTCTATATTTCAAGCTACTGGAAACGCGGCCTGATCGAGGATGACCACAAGCAGATCAAGCGCGCCGACACGCAAGCCAGCGGCTGATCATCATTCGGCTGGCTTGTCCCGGGTCAAGGGATAGTCCCGGTAAAATTCGACCTGCATTTTCATCGGGCCGGTCAGCCTGACAAGATGTGGCGCCTGCGGCGGGATCGGTGCGGGATCATTGATAGTGACGTGCCGCCGGGACGGCGGATCGATGAAGACCAGTTCGACCTCGCCTTCCAGCACCCGCAACAGACCCCATGTCCCGTCCTTCGTGCTATGCGCGTTGCGGAGCTTGTCCGGCAGGCTGTTTTCATCGAATATCGGCGATGCGCTATAAGGAGCGATAATATTCTTGTTGGCCATCAGACCAGCGCCCGGATGACGGCAAAGGCACAGCCAAAAAGGGCCAGCACTATGGGTACGGTCAAAATCTGGGCATATATGGCCATATTGTCCATCCAGCCGGTCTGCGTTTCCATGCCGCTCGCAGAAACAGCCGGTGGCAGCGCCTGTCTTTCGCTTGCACTGACATGGTTCAACACAGCCGCCGCAGCAAAATACATGATGGTATAGGCAATGCTGATCAGCAGCGCGAATACGGCGGCCGCGTCCCGGCCGGTGGCGATGAACAAGGCGGTGAAGAAGACAGCATAAGAGCCGAACATCATCACCCAGACCACAGCTGGCAATTCAAACGTACGGCTTTCGTGCACCGGGCCGCGGTATCGCCGGGACACGTCCTGCATTTCTGCATTGATTTCTGCGGCGAGCGTCTGACCGCCTTCAACCTGAAAATCCATCAGCATGATTGCTGCTCCTCTGATTTGGGAATAGCGTCGAGGTCACCGCGCTGAACCGCGATGCCGGTGAGCAGGCTTGCGGCAATCCGCTCGGCTGCTTCCCGGAAAAGCCGGGCCGCCGCATCATTCGGTGCCACGTCATCGACAGTGCGGGTCCAGAGCAGCAGCCAGCGGTCGAAATGTCCCGCGTCCAGACCATCGATCGCGATATGCTTGCGCATCGGATTGCCGCGGAAGCGGCCGGACTCCAGAGTGACTGACGCCCAGAAGTCCTTCATTCTCGCCAGATGGGGCTGCCAGTCGGCAATATGCGAGGCAAAAATCGGACCAAGCAGAGCATCATTGCGGATGGCGCGATAGAATGTCTCTACCAGCTCGGAGATCAGCGCATCATTGATGCCCAGCGCATGGGCTTGCGCCATTTTCTTCGCTCTCGCGCGTTCTGCATAGCTGACCTCGGTCATGGTCTCGACTCACTTAAGATGCATTTGATATGCACTATTTATGCCGCTTGGCATTTAAATGCAATATATGATATGCATCTTTTATGAGATTATCTGTCCAAACCGACTATGCATTGCGCACCCTGATGTATCTTGCCGCGCACAAGGGTCAGCATTCGATCACCGAAATCGCCCGGCAATACGGGATTTCGAAAAACCATCTGATGAAGGTCGCCCAGCGTCTGGCGGCAGAGGGATTTGTCGACAGCGTGCGCGGCCGCAGCGGCGGATTGTTGCTCAACCAGCCAGCAGACAAGATCAATGTCGGCCATGTGGTCCGCACTTTTGAGGAACTGGGCGGCTTCGTGGAATGTTTTAACGCCGCGGATGGCGGCTGTATTGTCACGCCGGTCTGCGGTCTGCGTCATGTGCTCGCCGACGGAGTCGAGGCTTTTCTCCGCCATCTCGACGGATTTACGCTTGCCGACCTGGTCGGAGACAAGGCGCAGTTCATATCGGTCTGGGAATGATCAGGCCATTCGCCCGCTTGCCAAGAAATATGCAATAGTCTGGGCCATTGACGGAAAAATCTGTATCAGTGTCGGCATGTCAAATTCAAACGCACTTTTGGTCGCCTTGCGGCAGATTAACCGGGCGATCGACTTGCAGTCCAAAAAACTGGAACGGGAAACCGGCCAGACGACTCCGCAACTGCTGCTGCTGAAGGCGCTGGAAAAAGACGGTCGGGCAAAGCCGTCGGTGATCGCAAAATCGGTGCACCTGTCGCATGCCACGGTCACTTCGATCGTCGACCGGCTGGAAAAATCCGGAATGGTCACTCGCGAACGCAGTGAAGACGACCGGCGCTCCGTTGAAATCGTACTAACCCAAAAAGGCCGCACCTGCATCGAAAATGCGCCGGAGCTGCTGCAGGAAGATTTTCTGGTGGCGCTGTCGAAACTCGAACCCTGGGAACAGAATCTGCTGATCTCCTCGGTCCAGCGTATTGCTGTAATGATGGACGCGAACCAGATCGAATCTGCCCCCATTCTCGAGATCGGCGAAATCTAGCTCTGTGGTATGACCTCGGTCATGACATCATCTGCCGGCAAGTCCCACGTCAGATGGCGGTCGTCCAGAACGACCATATTCTTGTCCGTGATCAGCGTACCAAGCGTTTTATAACCCAGCAGCTGCATGGCGGACAAACCCGGGTTGCGGGCCAGGGCCATGGTTTCGTCGGATGAGAAATTGGTCAGGCCTCTGGCCAGTTCGTCGCCGGATTCTCCGTATATATGAATAACATCGCCTTTGACATAGGGGCCCTGAATGGACAGCACATCTTCCCGGCCGATATTCCGCCGACCGGATTTGAACGCTTCCGCGGTCGCCTCGTTGACAACAATGCTGCCCGCCATCTGCAAACGATCTGACAACCAGTTGGCCCAGGCCGATTCCGGCCGTTCGCTGGCGTGGATTCGTGTGTGCCGCCGTTCATCATTCAAGACCGACGTGACAGGATGTTCATATTCGCCGTGGGCAATCCGCGTTTCACATCCGGCATTCTGCGCCATGTGCGCGGCCTGGATCTTCGTCAGCATGCCCCCGCTGCCAAGACTGCTCACGCCTTCGGTCACGGCAAGATAAGGCGAGACATCAGCAACTTCCTCCACCAAGCGGGCATCGGGTTCGGAAGGATCCTTGTCGTACAGGCCGTCAACCTGCGTCAGAATGATCAGTTCGTCGGCCTGCAGCATCTGCGCGACTTTCGCAGACAGGCGGTCATTGTCCCCCACGCGTATTTCTTCGGTGGTGATCGTGTCATTCTCGTTGATGATCGGCATGATATTGGCATCCAGCAGCCGGTCGACCGTATTCTTGGTATTCAGGAACCGTTTGCGGTCTTCCAGATCACGCAATGTCACCAGAACCTGGGCAATTTCAAAGCTATATTCGTGAGCCACCTGCTTATAGGCATTGAGCAGGAGTGGCATGCCGCATGCCGCTGCGGCCTGCTTGTCACGCAAACCGGCGGTCTCCGGCCGCTCGCCGATCATGTTCATGCCCAGCGCTACGGATCCGGACGAACATAAGATGACTTTCGCGCCGCCTTCCCGGAGCCGGGCGATATCTTCGAGCAGATTATGCATGAAAGCCCAACGCGGCGTGAGCCTCTGTTCGTTGGCAAGCAAACTGGAGCCAACTTTTACAACGATTGTTTTGCCTTGTATCATGTACCGTGGTGCCCTTATTACTCAGCGATGGAGGTAGGGATTGATCCATACCAGTGCAATAATTTAGTGATCAAAATATTAAATTTTGCGCAAAAGCTGCATAAAATAAGCATTTGTTGACATATCTGTTTTGAATACTAAGCATATCGCACACCCCCTGACCATTAACAGCAAGAGATTGAATTGACAAAAATATTGCTCCTCGGATGCGGAAACATGGGCGGTGCGCTGCTCAAGGCATGGGCCGCCAACACCGATCATGAATTTACCGTGGCAGACCCGGCCAGGCCCGATCTCCCGGAAGGCGTATCGCAGGTCGGTTCGGTCGAGGATCTGGGCGAGCAACTATTTGATTATCTCATCGTCGCCCTGAAACCGCAGCTGATCGATAATGTGCTTCCGGACTATCTGCCACGGCTGAAGCCGTCTGGCGTTATCAGTTCGATAGCGGCCGGATATGCAGCGGCAAAGCTGGCCGAACATGCGCCGGGCCGGTCGGTGATCCGGATCATGCCGAACCTGCCTGCTGTCATCGGCAAGGGCGTCAGCGGCCTATATGCGCACGGCCCCGTCCCGGAAACGGCATCGAGCGAAATCGAGCGGCTGGCTCTGTGTTCGAGCGATATCGTCTGGGTCGACAGCGAGGATATGCTGGATCGCCTGACGGCAGTGGCGGGAAGCGGGCCCGGCTATGTGTTCGAGATATTGCGCGCCTATGTCGAAGCCGCTGAAAAACTGGGCTTCAGCAAGCAGGATTCGCTGAATCTGGTTCTGGGAACCGTCCGCGGCACGTTGGAGCTGGCGCTGGACTCCGACCTGTCGCTTGAAGATTTGCGCAAAAATGTCACCAGCAAGGGCGGCACCACGGCGGCCGGTCTCCATGCGCTGAATGGCGAGGAAGAATTTTCCGCGCTGATCGGCAGGACGCTCCAGGCCGCCTATGAGCGCGCCGTCGAGCTGCGATAGGACATCGCGCAAGGCGAGCGCTCTGCTCGCGATTGTTGCAGCCTAGCCCTTGAAGCCCGGAGCCCGGTAAATTTCGGTGCCGCGCCGGAAGACGACCAGCTTCTTGAGCGTGACGGGATGGAAAAAGGCTTCGATCGCCTGGCCGCTTTCGGTGCGGGCATAGACTTCATAGCAGTCGCCTTCAACCTGGGTCTTGAGCAATTCCCAGCCTTCCATCCAGGCCTTTTTCTTCAGTTTCTTGATCGACTTCCAGTCCTTGGTCGGGCCGGCATCGCATTTGATATCGCCGTCCGCATAGGCCGGTTGCGCCAGCATCATGGTGGCAAGAACGGCGGCTACAGCCGTATATTTACGGGAAATTTTTCTCATGTCATACTCCGTTGCCTGCGGTGTCGCCGTGTGCGGCCGATATAGCGTAAAATCCATGCGATTATGAGCGGTGCGAGATGAACCATTGCTGGCTGCCAGGCCCAATCCAGCAAAATCCAGTGGACCAGCCCGATGATCAGCGCGGGATAGACCAGCCGCTGGATATTTTTCCAGTTCCGGCCCAGCCGGCGCATGGCCACGTCGAAACTGATCAGCGCCGGGAGCAGCATCAGCACCAGCGACAGCCAGCCGGTCCAGATTCCCGGAATGCCGAATTCTTCGAGCATCGCAGCAAGGCTGTTCATATCGAATATGTAGAATAGCAGATGGAGCATGGCATAGCCGAAGGCCGCCACACCAAGATTGCGCCGGATTTTCATCCATCCGCGGAAGAAGCGGTTGAGACCGAAAAATTCGGAAAGCGGCCCTGGCAGCATGGCGAGGATCATCAGTCGAACCGACATTTCACCGCTGGGATGGAGCATGTCCATCGCCAGAGCGTCGCCTTGCAAGAAGGAGCGGAACATCAACAAGCCGGGGAGCGAAAGGAGCAGCCAGAACAGTCCCTTTGTCAGATAGCCCTTCATACCGTTGCCCAGCGCCGCAGCAGATTATGATAGACATGGATCAGCCGATCGATTTCCGGATCGTCATGGGGCCGGTCGGGCGTCAGCGACTGGATCGACTGGTCGAGGTCGAACAGCAGCTCCCGCGCCGAAGCATCGGCCACCGCGCTCTGCATCCAGGTGATCGCACAAATCCGCTTGCCGCGCGTGACCGGGGTGACCTGATGCAGGCTGGACGAGGGATATAGCACCATGTCTCCGGCCGCCAGCTTGACCGGCTGCGCGCCATATTGCTGTTCTATCACCAGTTCGCCGCCATCATATTCGTCCGGATCCGACAGGAATATCGTGGCCGAAAGATCACTGCGGATGGTCATATTGGCTTCGGGAAGCCGCATCAGAGCGGCATCACTATGCGTGCCGTAATGACCGCCGTCCTGATAGAGATTGAAAATGGGAGGCCAGATTTTCTCGGCCAGAGAGGCGGAGATGAACAGGGGGTCGTTGCCAAGCCTGCGCAAGATCAGATTGCCCAGCTCGACCGACAACGCGTTCTGGCGAGGCAGTTGCAGATTCTGCTTCACCTTGACCGAGCGCGTACCGGCTGAATCGGCACCGTCTGCCCATTCCGCGGACTCCAGCTTCTGTCGGAAATCCCGGACCTGTTCTTCGTCCAGAATATTTTCGATGATTGCGAGCATTGGGTCAGCCGTTTGTTGGATTGAAGAAGGGGCGACGAATCGCCGCCCCTTCTTCTCGTATCAGAAACGTCCGGTGAGCGTTAGCGTCGCACGGCGTTCATCGCCCTTGTAGAGGAAATGGCCGCTGCGATAACCGGCAAGATAATAATCCTTGTTGCCGACATTGGTCATATTGACCCGGGCTGACAGATTCTCGTTTACCTTGTAGCTCGCGAAGGCGTCGAAGGTCCAATAATCCGGAACCCGGTAGGTGTAGATTTCCAGCGTGCTGTCATAGCTTGCCGCATCATCCGGCTGGCCGGTGAACATCTCTCCCTTGTAGGTAGCGGTGCCGCCAAAGGCGAAAGCCTCTGTCGCCTGATAGCGCAGCTGCGCCGAGGCCTGGGTGTTGGAGAAGTTGCTCAGACGGCGACCGATTTTGTCGGCATCGTTCGAATCTGTAATTTCCGAGTCCATGAAAGTGACCGATGCCTGACCGGACAGTTTCGGCGTGATATTGCCGACCAGCCCCAGTTCGATGCCGCGTACGCGGTTTTCGCCGGTGTTCAGGCTGCCACCGGCCGTATAACCGTCACCAGCCGATTCAAACACGTCACTCTTGGTGATCTGGAAGGCAGCGGCCGTGAGCAGCAGATGATCGTCGAACAGATCCGCTTTCACACCCAGTTCATAGCTGGTCGAACTTTCCGGACGACCGTCACCGATGTCCGTTCCGTCATCGACGCAGATACCGCCGTAGCCGCAGTTTCCGCCCAGATCGGACTCACCGCCATTGATATTCTTGGCCGTGCCCCAGTTGAAATAGACATAGACCTCGTCCATTGGCTTCACACCAATGCCGGCATGTCCGTTCCACAATGTGTCCTTGTAGCGATAGCCGGTTTCGGTGCCACGGCTGACAACATCATTGCTATAGTCGAACGCATCGACGCGAACGCCGCCGTGGATGGACAGCCAGGGATTGATGTCGACCGTATCCATCAGATAGACGGACATGGTTTCCACCTGCCAATTGCTGTCGATGGAACCGAAGGCGATATCACGTTGCAATATATCGTGGATATCGGTGACGATCAGCTCCCGGTTTTCATCGGTGATGCAGTAGGACGGGCTCAATCCGCCGCGTCCGGCAGTCACACAATTGGTGGCACCGTTGTTTGTGAGGTCATAGGTGCCGTTGGCGACCTTGAGATCGGAATATTCGACACCGGCGACCAGATTGTGCGCGATCGATCCGGTTTCAAACTCGCCGAGAATATTCAGCTGATTGACGAAATATTCGACTTCCTGATTGCCCTGGTGGGTGCTCAGCGTGACCGGCGCGAAGGTGTCAGTGTCGGCATCATAAGCGCCGCCCCGAAGACCGGTCAGCACATAGCCGTTGGACGTTTCACCATAGCGGGTGGAATTGACGATCGTGAAACCCTCGAACGGTGTAATGAAGATACGTCCGGTAAAGGTATCGACAGTCGTGTTGAGAAAGTCTCCGGTCTGGGTGTAGTTCGGAACATCATCCCATGGACCATATACGGTCACATCGTTCGGACCCGTGCCGGTCGGCCGCGGTACATAGCCGCCCAGATCAGGCGTGTCGTCGGCTTCGAGGTGATAATAGTCGAGCAGCACGCGCACCGTATCGTTCAGCCGGAAGCTGCCCGAGACCGCCGCCCCGATACGCTCGCGATCCGAGAAATTGCGGTTCGGCGCCTCCTCATAGCCGTAAAGCAGATTGGCGCGCACAGCGATATCGTCGCTCAGCGCCCAGTTGCTGTCCAGAGTGACGCGATAAAAATCGTCGGTACCGATGCCGAGATCGATCCGGTTAAAATTATAGTCGGTGCTGGCCTGTTTGGTGATCGAGTTCACCGCGCCACCGGTCGAACCGCGACCGGCAAAAGAAGAGCTCGGGCCCTTGGTGATTTCAATCTGCTCGACCGCAAAGGTTTCGCGGGTGGTCATGCCCGGGTCGCGCAAACCATCGACAAAAACGTCACTGCGCGCTTCGTGGCCGCGAATGATATAACGGTCACCAAAAGCGTTGCCGTTTTCGCCGGTACCGACGGTGACGCCGGGCTGGTTATCGAGAATATCGCGCAAATTGGTGGCGCCCTGTTCATCGAGCTGGCTTTCGGTCAGCACAGTGATCGTTGCCGGCGTTTCCGACAGCGGCTTCACTCGGCGCGGATCACCCGAAATACGGGCTTTATAGGGCGCGCCTTTCTGCGTGTAGGGATTGACGTCGGCCGCATTGTCTTCGATCTCGAGCGTTTCCAGTTCAACCTCTTCAGGCTCGACCTCCTGTGCCAAAACGGGAGCGCTGGTCAGCGCCGTGGTCAGGCCCAATGCCATGACGGCACTGCGTTTACCAAAGCTCGAGGACCGCAGGCTTGCTGGTCTTTGCATTTGGGACATGGTTTTTTTCATCGTCAATCTACCTTTTTTCAACGCGTTCGGAGGGAATAATCAATGGGCAGCGAGATCGTCACTCGGTCTCGCTGCATGGATGCGGGCATCGCCGGCAAGGGCGCGACGCGCTGCATCAGTGCCAAGGTGGCCTGATCCAGGATATCGTGGCCACTCGAACCGGTGATCGACACGTTTGAAATATTGCCGGTGCGATCAACGGTGAACCGGACCTTGACCACGCCTTGCTCTCGGGCCTTGCGGGCTTCGGTCGGATATTTTTTGCGTTTGTTCAGATGTGCACTGACCATCGCATAATAATTGGCCCGCTCTTTCCTGGCTTTCGGGCTGTTGCCGGAAGTAGTGCTGGGCGCAGATCGCGCCGCGACGGTGGGGGGCGCCTCGCTAGTGGCGGGAGCCGCCACTGCAACGGGCGTGCCTTCCGCGTGCTGCACCGGCGTCACCGTGGATGGCGGCTGTTTGGTCTCGGTCGGCAATTTGATCGCGTCGTCCGGCAATGGCGCGCGCATCGGCGGAACCTCGAACGGCAGCGCTTGCTGTTGCGGCGGACTATATTCCGGCTGCGATGCGGGCGTGGGCTCGGACAGCACCTCGCTCGCACTCGCAGGGGGAAGTTCCACGAGAACCACCGGTTCAGGGATGGGACGGTCATGTGGAGGCTTCCACGCCATGGCAGCCACGGCCAAGAAGGCATGTGCTGCCACAGCAATGGCTGCAGCGGTTGCCCAGCGACGTTTCTCGTCTGTGCCGAGCAGCCCCTCGTTCATTTTGCAGAGCCCGATTCCGCGCCCACCAGAGCGACATGTAGATAACCGGCCGAGCGCAGGGAATTCATTGCACCCATGATCGTGTCATAAGTAATGCTCTTGTCGGCGCGCAGAAAGATGCGCTGTTCTCTGTCGGACCGGGTCGCGGTCTCGATCGCGGCCCCGAGGGCAGCCTGGGAAACCGGTGTCTCGTTGACCAGAATATTGCCATCAGCCTGAATCGACAGGAAAACCGGCTTGTCGGGCTTGGGTGCCGCGTTAGCGGTAGATACCGGCAGATCAACTTTGACATCGACCGTCGCCAGTGGTGCGGCCACCATGAAGATGATCAGCAGCACCAGCATCACGTCGATGAAGGGCGTGACGTTGATGTCGTGATTGACCGGAAGGTCATCGCTGTTGTCGTTGAGCCGGATCGACATCGATTCAATCCTTTTTGACGATCACGGTGCCGCGGCTGAGATCACGGGACACCAGCCGCAAGATGGCCGAAGCAGTGTCTGATACAAGCGCGCGATAGGCGGAAATCTGGCGAGAGAAATGGTTGTACATGACCACCGCGGGGATAGCCGCAACGAGGCCCAGCGCCGTGGCAAGCAATGCCTCGGCAATACCGGGAGCAACCACGGCCAGATTGGTCGTCTGTTTTTCAGCAATACCGATGAAGCTGTTCATGATACCCCAGACCGTGCCGAACAATCCGACGAAGGGCGCGGTCGCCCCGATCGTCGCCAGAATATTGACGCCGCGTGTCATCTTGCGGGACAGAGCCGCTTCAAAGCGTTCGAACCGGGACACGATGCGCTCCTTGATACCATCGCCATCCTGCAGGGCATCAGCGGACAGCGCGAGTTCTGCCGACGCTTCCCCTACCAGAACCGATTTGGACAACGCGGGATCACTGTTGGCGTCTTCCAGCGAGCGCAGCTTGGCGACCTCCGCGTGGATGATCCTCTCTGCTGCCATCGCCTTGCGCAGTTCCGCGAGCTTGGCGATGAAAATTGTCCAGCTAACCAGCGAGGCGATGATCAGGCCAATGATGACGAGCTTTACGATCCAGTCCGCCTGCGCAAACATGCCACCGACGCTCAGATCGACGGGGATGGTCGAAGAAGAAGAAGAAGAAGCAACAGCAGCGCTTGCGGGTGTCAGCACTGCCGCCACTGCCATGGATTTACAAATATATCCGATACGTCTCTCGGCCAAAATCGCCCCCTGCTATGTTTCATGCGAATCATTCGCATCACGGAGGAGGCAATTACAGCTTCTTATTGCTATTGCAAGTGATTCTCATTATTTACTGATCGTGAACCGGGAGATATATCCGATCTCCGGTCATTTGGTCGGATATTATACTGATCAGGCCTTCCTGTCCGCTCACTTGCACCATCTCTGCAACCACCTGGAGCAGATCGGCCCCGGCTGCGGATGAATTTTGAGTTTCTGCCCATCGACTTCGATTTCACGTTGATGCAGACATCCGGACTTGATTGCCTGGTGCAATTCTCTAGGGCTTGCTAATCCAAACACCCAATTTTCGCAAAATAGTATAAAGAACCAGACGTCGATGACCCATTTTTACAGATGTTATAATCTCGCCATCGAAAGTGACATGGCATTGTCCGAAATGGTCGCTCTGACCGAAAAACCGGAAGCCATAGATGTGCGGATAACAGAGGGCGTGGTTAACCCGGACGGTTTGGACGGCGCAGAGCAGATTGGCCCCTTCATGTGGGCTTCTCCGACTGCCCTGCAATTACACATACCGGATGTTGCCCGGTTTCTGGTCAGCGACGGCGAGAGCATTGTTTATGATCCGGAACCCGGCATTGATGACGACAGCGTCCGGGTGTTCATGCTCGGCTCGGCACTGGGCGCGCTTCTGTTCCAGCGCGGCTATCTGGTTCTGCACGGCAATGCGGTACAAATCGGGGACAGCTGCATCATCTGTGTTGGCCACTCGGGTGCCGGAAAGTCCACACTCGCAGCCGCGTTCATGCAGCGCGGCTATAATCTGCTGGCCGATGATGTTGTGCCGATCGACAATGACTGCCTGGCGATTCCTGGTTTCCCCCGGATCAAGTTGTGGCAGGATGCCGCTGACAAGCTGGAAATCGATACAGAGCCTCTCAACCGGATCCGTCCGGATATGGAAAAATTCAATCTGCCGATAACGGAAAATTTCGTATCCAAGCCGCTGCCGGTCAAGCATATTTATATTTTGCGCAGCGATGATGATGAAAACGGTTTCTCATCGACTTCCATCAAAGGCCTGCAAAAATTCCCTGCCCTCCATGCCAATACATATCGCCAGAAGTTTCTCGACAGCATGGATTTGCGGCCCGATCACCTCAATCTTTGCGGTAAACTCGCCGGGCAAACCGCGATTACGCGTGTTGTGCGTCCGCGCCAGGGTTTTGAAATCGATCAACTGGTCGACCATATACTGTCTGACCTGTCCGAAAGCGTTTAAACATGGGCGCGATATACTGGCTGTCCTCCTATCCGAAATCCGGCAACACATGGTTCCGCACGTTCCTGCAGAATCTGCAACAGGACGGCGATGCACCGGTCGACATCAACGAGTTGCATACCGGATCGATCGCCAGCGGCCGCGGCTGGCTGGATGAAGTCCTGGGCTTTGATACCGCCGACATGCCGCATGACGATATCGATGCCTTGCGGCCCGCGGTTTACGAGTGGAGCCTGCAGCATCCTGATCTCGAATATCACAAGATCCATGATGCTTACACATTCCTGCCGTCCGGAGAACCTCTGGTCAGCAGCAAGGCAACGCGCGGCGCGGTCTATTTTATACGCAATCCGCTTGATGTGGCTTCTTCCTTCGCCAATCATTTGCAGTGCAGCGTCGACCAGGCGATCGAGCGGATGGCGTCGCCGGAAATGTCGTTTGTAAAATCAGCGAAAAAGCTGAACAATCAAGTGCGGCAGAAATTGCTCAGCTGGTCCGACCATGTGCTTAGCTGGGTCGATGCTCCCGGGCTCAATCTCGAGATTCTTCGCTATGAAGACATGCTCTCCGACAGCCTCGCAACATTTACCCGGGCCGCACGCTTTCTGGAGCTTCCCCATGACCAGCCGCGGGTTGAAAAAGCGCTCCATTTCAGCCGTTTTGACCGTTTGCAGGAGCAGGAAAAATCGGGAGGGTTCAAAGAGAAGCCAGCCAATACGCCTTCCTTTTTTCGGCAAGGCAAGAGCGGCGGCTGGCGGGAGGAACTCAACGACGAACAGATTGCCAAAATCATTGCCGATCATGGACCGGTGATGCGGCGCTTCGACTATCTCGACCAGAACGATAACCCCCTATAGAGCAATGCGGTCCGCCCCCCGCTGCTGGCTGAGAGGGCAGCCAAGCGATTGCCCATGCTAAAGCTCTGCCAGAAACCCGCCCGTCAGGACTTGCGGAAGACTGCCGCCAAAACCGTTATTGCCCTCGAGCAATATTGGGCCGCTGGGGGTTAACACCCAATCCCATGCGATCGCCCAGAAACCGGGAAACTGGCGATGCGCCAATCGGCTGTAATCGATCAGCGCTTGCCAATCGGGCAGTGGCCGTTGTTCACCCAATTCCGCCAGCACATCCCGCTGTTTCTGCCGCGCCTGCTCATTCAGAAACATTTTGCCGGGAAGCGGGCGCGCCAGTCCACTGCCCGTGTCGATTGGCAAGATAACATATATCTCGTGCTTGTCCGTCGGACTCCGTTCGGTGGGGACTTCCAGTGAAGCGCATAAAATGGCGATGTCCTGTCCGTTCTGACGCGTGATACAGCGGACGGTGACGGCACGCCCGTCCGGCACCAGAGGAGCAAGCTGCGGATGATTTTGCAACGCCGGTTGTATCAGAGCATGGTCGCGTTGCATCAAGGCGTCCCACGCCGCAGTCACCGATTGTTGATCGGGCAGCGCATCTCCCTCGAACATCCGGCCTTCTATGGTCTGCCCATCTTGCCAGCATTCAAACGCCCCGAGCCCGCGATTGCCGGATCTGCTTTTGCAAAACAGACGGCGATGCGCTCTCAAAGCATCAAGAAAATCAAAATCGTCTGTTTTGGCAACGGTTGCCAAAATCGGCGCCATCGGTATCCCGCTGGACAGCAGGATATCGGTCGCCTCGGCTTTGTCTCCCAGCCGGGGCGTCAACTGCGAAGCGGCAGGCTGACGACCGTTCTGCCACCTGTGAAAAGCGGCAACATGACGGTCGCTGACAAAGTTCCACAGGCGCGCGGGATGTTCGATCAACCCGAAACGATAGACATCACCGGGCGGCATGCACGCTCCGATGCTGAGCCGGACGAGCCGAGAAAACTGGCGAGCAATGGAAATGCCGTGCCGGTCACGGGTCACAACGCCCTGTCGGCGCAAGATCCGGAACAGGGCCGGCCAGCCGAACAGTCCGGACCATTTCAGCCACAACAGGGCTTCAAGCGCCAGATAAAGCGGTTTCGGCACGCCGGGCAATGCATTCCAGAATATTTGCCTGTGCGCTGCCACATTTGGGCTCCCCTCAAACAAATAACGCCAACTGATCAACCCATGAGGGATATTGCGCCCCCAGAGTTCCCGGCGGAGCACCTTCAACAATTTTGCCGCCTTGCTAAGCAACCGACAGCCCGTGCAGCCAGGCATTAAGCCACTGCAATGCGTGTATGTGCCGCATGGTCTGGAAATCCCGAATGTCATCGAAGCCGCCCGCCTCAATCCGCTCGATCTTCGTGCGCCATTTGTCACGGTCGATCATGTCGACCAGCATCGGGTGCAGGTCGGCATCGATTTGCTTCATGCTGGCGACAAGTTCGCCGGTATCGCGCATTGAAGGCGATTGCCGTTCCCCCATATATTTGGATCTTTTCCATGCCACCCGGTCCGGCACCGTTCCCGTAATCGCTCGACGATGCAGATATCGTCCCATTCCGCCCGGCCCCGCGCGCTCAATTATCGGCGTGGACAGATATTGCTGTACCAGCCGCTTGTCCCAAAGCGGCCAACGATAATCAATGCCGTAGGATGCAGCCATCAATGTGCAATTCTCGAGCCGCGTCGGCACATAGGCCATCTTCAACAGTCCGCTGATGATCCAGTCATTATGTTTGCGATGAACAGCATCATAGCGGGCCGTTTCCATATATTCCCGCTGCAGATCATAGCGTTCAACAATCTCGTCGCGCAGCGGCTGCTCCGGCCATCTTTCTCTCCAGGCCGTCAGGAAATTGGGATTATATCCGGCATTTTTCCGCTCGGCATATATCCGTCTGAGCAGCCGGTATATCCGCATCGGCAAATTGCCTTTCATCAGGTCAATCGCGGCCTTGTAAGCTCCCTTGTCGACCAGTTCCCGCTGGATGTGATTGGCATAGTTGGTCACCACTTCATCGCCGCCATATCCGGAGAACAATGTCCTGATCCCGTAGGTACGACATTGATCGTAGAAAGGCCGGTGCGACGTAGCATTGCCATGTTCTTCCGGATAACCAAGTATCTGGAGATCCTCCTGCATCTGATCTGTCGAGTAAACAGCATATCCATAATGTGAAGTATTGATGTGATTATGGGCGATTGACGCGGCCTGACTGGTTTCCAGAATATAGGCAGGCTCTTCTGCCGAAAGCGCGAAGCCAAAACTGTGCAGCCGGTCACCCGGAACACCGAGAAACTTCCCGAGATATGCTGTAATGGTTGCGGAATCGATGCCGCCGCTATTCTCCGTTCCGAGCGTATAGTCGCTGACCATCTGGGAGCGCATCGTCTCTTCCAGAACCGCGCGATAGGCCTCCACTCGGGCCGGGTCGCGGGTAAAAATATCCGGCGCATCATCGCGCCATTGATGATAGCGCCGCAACGCATATTTGCCGTCGGACACGCTCATCGCATGCCCGCCCGGCAATTTCATGATTTCATTATAGGCCGTTCGGTCCTGGCTCTTGGACTGCCCTATGACATAACGCGCAATCCACGCGGGATCTGGCGTTGGCCTGGCATTTTTCAGCTTCAGCAGAGCCGCCGGCGTGGATGCGAAGATCAGGCCTTTTTCGTGTGGCCAATAGTAGAAGGGTTTGACGCCGACCGGGTCGCGGGCCAGAAATGCGGTTTGCTTTTCGCTGTCGATAATTGCCAGTGCAAAGTCCCCGGCAAGTCTTTCAGGCAGGTCCTCTCCCCATTCAAGCCATCCGGCCAGAACAAGCCTGGCATCAGGAGTTTCATCCAGCGGCCGGTCCAGCGCAAGCTGTGCTGCAAGTTCATCGCGATTGTCGAGCCGCCCCCAGAAGGCAACGCGGAACCGGCCCGCCACCAATGGCACTGCGTCGATATGATGCGATGACGGCGTATTGAAAATGTCGGCCTCTACCAGCAAACTGCGTTGATCACGCTGAAAACCGCTCACATCCGGTTTACACCGGGGATAGAGAGACGAAATCCAGGTTTCCGGTTCAACCCATGCTTCGACCGGTGGAGCATTTTCAAAACACAGCAGACCTGCGAACATATTCTGGATTGGCCCCTTGTTGATTATTCCGTTGGGACCACTAGGGTGATATCGAATTGCATGCCAGTGCTTTTCACGTTGTCCTGCGCCTCATGCTCCTATCCCGCTTGTATCGTTTGCCAGCCAGACTTCCCTTTGATAATGCCATTAGAAATTCAACCACATGAGACTTATTTATGAGCGAATTGACCCTCGACAGTGTCGTACAGCGCAATCCTGAGATGGTAGCCGCCGAAATGGACGGCGAAATGGTAATGATGAGTATCGAAGACAGTGCCTATTACGGGCTGAACGCAGTGGGTTCCGATCTGTGGGACGCCATGGAAAAGCCGGTTAGCATCGCCGCCCTGTGTGATCAGGTGACCAAGAATTTTGACGTCGACCTCGCGACTTGCCAGAGCGATGTCATGGAATTGCTGACGGATTTGCGCGAACGCAATCTGGTGCAGCTGGCAGAGTAGAAAATGGAGGGTTTCTCTCCCGTCGCAACGGACATGATCAAGACCCTGAAACGAAAATTTGTGACGGCAAAGCAGATGCCGCCGTTATTCTACCTCTGGCTGGGCCCTGCATGGGTGCTCCTGGGGCTGAGCCGTCTGGTCATCCTCACCGTGACCTTCAAGCGTTTCGCCCATTGGCTCGGAATGCACGACGGCCTGGCCCCGCGCACCCCGGTGACGACAGAGGAACAGGCGAAGCGCGCACGCGCTATAAGCAGCGCCATTATTGTCGCAGCCAAATTTGCGCCATGGAAAGCCAATTGCTTTCCCCAGGCGATCACCGCCCGTCTGATTCTGGGTGTACACAATATCCCCTACGCCCTCTTTTTCGGCCTGATGCGCAGCAAGCAGGAGGAAGACCTGGGCGAGATCAAGGCCCATGCCTGGGTGGTGTCGGGCCGGGTAAATGTCACAGGCGGCCGCAGCTTCGGGCAATTCACATCGGTGGGCTGCTTCGTCTCGAAATAAGCCTGCGCCGTTGATACCGGAGATATTTTCTCGTGAAACCAAACGATAAGCCGACTGAGGATAGCCACCCTGCGGACAATATCCCGATATTGCTGTTGCACAAGCGCCGGTTCGTGCACTCATGTTCCCGGATTTATTCTCCGCCGTTCAATCCGATTTCAGGCAAAAACCTTATGAGCCGATCGTGTCGCCAGTGATCAATCGCCTGCAAAGGCAGGGTGGCCAATTTGAACCATTCTAAAGGATTCCTCGGAGAAGCCTTCAGCGGCGGGTGGAGAATTCTGCTGGCTGGCGTGATGGGCATGGCACTGGGGATCAGCGCGCTGCCCTTCTACACATTAGGCGTTTTTGCGCAGCCGGTTGCCGATGATTTCGCCTGGTCGCGAACGATGGTTGTATCCGGTCTGTCCTTCCAGATGGTCGGCACCGTGCTGGTTGCCTGGCTGGCAGGCTGGATGATCGACCGCTATAGCGTTCGGAAGATCGCGCTGTTCAGCCAGGCAGGACTTGCTCTGGCTTTCTTCTTGCTGGCTTTGCAGAACGGATCGCTCTGGCTGTGGCAGCTGAACTGGTTCATGCTGGCGCTGCTCGGTATAGGGACCTCTCCGATGAGCTGGTCCCGCGGCATTGTCGAAAAGTTCGAGAGCGGTCGTGGCCTTGCTCTCGGCATTGCCCTGTCGGGCAGCGGTATCACCGCTTTTGCCGGACCGCCGCTAATTGAAACCATTATCGAGGCATATGGCTGGCGCGCGGGCTATTTTGCCCTGGCTGGCGCCATCACGCTGGTCGGGATTCCCTCCACATGGTTTCTTTTCCGGATTTCCGCCCAGCAAAACGCCGGCTCGCCTGCGAAAACAACCAGCCTGCTGACCGGCCTGAGCTTCAGACAGGCACTTTCAACGCGCCATTTCTGGCTGATTCTTCTGGCATTTTGCACGATCACTTTCGCGATAAGCGGAACCATTCCCAATCTTGTGCCGATCATGCAGACAATGGGCATCAGGCAGGCTGCTTATTATGTGAGCCTGATCGGCATTGCGATTATCTTCAGCCGTCTGATCAGCGGTTATCTGATCGACCGCTTCTGGGCTCCCGGAGTGGCAGCCACGCTTGTGCTGATTGCAGCGGGTGCCTGCGGGCTGCTTTCTCAGGGCATTGCGCCGGCTTTCGCCGTTATCGCTATCGGCGTGGCCGCCGGCGCCGAGTTTGACCTGATCGCTTTCCTCTGCGTCCGCTATTTTGGCATGCGCGCCTATGGTCGCATCTATTCTTGGCTCTGGGCCGGATTTGCCCTTGCAACAGGCATGGGCTCAATCACGATCGCCTATTTCGTCGAGACGGGCCTCGGTCCGGCCGGCGTCATGCTCGCCGTTGTCGGTGCCCTGGTTATCGCGGCAGCAGCGCTGCTGGCACTGGGCCGCTATCCGGATCCCCGGGAATGGGACCATTCCGCCTGACCGGCGAGAAAAGCCCGCGAAATCAGCGCAGATCTTTCTGCTTGCCTATCCAAAAACGCTGCACAAACGGAAACACCGTCTCCAGACATATCCCGCGGAGCAATCGGTACAATCACTCTGCCGCCAAGACCCCGGTCCCGAATATTTTTTCCGCCTCCTCGTACAGGCCTTGGCTGTTCAAGCTTGCGATCAGGCTCTCCTTGCTCTGCTCGGTCGCGCGATCATCCTTGCCCAATTTGTTCTGACGCCGCGTCCATGCATGGTAGAAATAGGGTTCAGCTTCGCTATATTTTTTCTGTTCAAACAGATTGGTTCCCAGTCGCTGCAGACAACTCATGGTGTCAACATGATAGGGGCCGTTGACGGCAGTTAGCGTCTTCAAGGCTTCCCTGAGATAGGCTTCTGACTTCGGAGCATCTTCTCTGTTGCCGAGTATATCAGCGAACAGGACCATCAGTTTGGCGCTTTCGGGGTGATCACGCCCGCGTGTTTCAATACTTAAATTCACCGCGCGGTCCAGCAAATCCCGGGCCTTGTCCGACAGACCCAGCCGATTATATGTGTAGCCTAGGTTGGCCAGGCTATCAATTGTCGCAGAGTGCCGCGATCCGAGGATCAAAGTGCGGAAGCGCAACACTTTCTCGTAATGAGTCGCTGCATCCGCAAAGCGTTCTTGCGCATTGAGATTAGATGCCAGATTGTTGAGACTGGACAGTGTAAAAGGATGATATTCCCCGACCTCGGTGGCATTGATCCGGTAAGCAGAATAAAACAACTGTTCCGCAGCGAAAAAAAATCCGGCCTTATGCAAATCGAATGCATAGGATTTATATACACCGGCGCTGTCTTGGGCATTCTTGTCCGCTTCGTTTTTGACTATAATAGAAATTTTGTCCGACGCCTCCACAGCAGGCAAAATTTCAAGCTGATCATAAGCGACTTGCGCGGCTTTTCCGAGCTTGAGAACTTTCTCTTTGATCAAGTCTCGATTGATTTCCGCAAGCGGATCAGGTTCCAGCGATTGCGCAGCCCATGACGGAAATGCCCAAATCAGCGTCACGACAAGCCAGAATTTAAAACCGAAGATGTGGCGTCCGGTGACGATGGCCTTCTCTCCTCTCACGAGCCGCGGAGATTAGCAGAAAATCGCCATGATGTCAAAACGGCTTTCATGCACAAATAGCTGAAAATTATACATTATTTAGCTGTTAACCAGGCTTTTTCAAAACTCGCTAACTACGTGTATGAACCGAAATTTATCGCAGTTCTGCAAAAGCGTGTGGGATGAGCAGAACCCGATCCATTGGCAGTGCCAAAAGCACTTCGCTGGCGACAGTTGCGATATCGGCCCGGCCCTCCCGCATCGGGTGGACCGGCGCGGTAGCGGCATTTGCATTTCAATTCGGCCTGTCCACTCCTGCCGCGGCCTCCTTCTTTGATATCGAAAAGGATAATGCCGCTCCATGCGAGTCTGCCGTGAAGCCGGTTGCCAGTAAATCCGAGGCCATATTGGGCCGCGAGATGAGCGCATTGGAAGCCGTGCAGGCTAACCAGCGTCTGGATGCCAAATCGGCCTGCCGCGGCGCGTCAATCGTTGCCTCTGAACCGGTTGTTGTGGTTTCTCCCAAAATAGCAGTTAACACAATTTCCGCCGGTGCTGATTTCGACAAGGCGGCAGAGGCATTGGCTATCACAGCAAATCCATCTGTACTGGCAGAGACGTTAGCCAATTTGAGCGGGAAGCAGTTTCGCGGACGGTCCGGCCCCTTTTCCGGTTTTGCATCCGCCAGGTTCATGGCTCCCCTTAAAGCCGGACCCGCCGTACCTCGAAAAGCAACCCCCGATCCAACGGTTCATAGATTCGCGAGTGTAGCAACGTCCAACGAGGACAAATTAACTGCGGCAACGAAAACAAGAGTGCCCCGGGGCATGCCTGCAGCAACTCGGCCATTTAGCGGCAAACCTGACATTTTCGGTTCTGTGGCCTTGAGAGTCAGTCACACTCCGCTGGATAGGAAATGGCGCGACGCACAAAGCGGCGGAGGAACGGCCATGGCCAGAGCGGCGTTGGTCAGGGCCGGTGCGACCCTTGGCGCCAATTACAAAGAAGAGAATATCCGGGCGGTGAACCGCTGGATAAACGCCAATATAACATATGTCGAGGACCGCAAACTCTATGGACGGGAGGATCACTGGGCAAGCGCCGGAACAACGTTGAAAGCGGGACGCGGCGATTGCGAAGACTTTGCCATCGCCAAAATGCAGCTGCTGCAGGCCAGCGGCGTAAAGGCATCTGATATGTTTCTGGTCATTGCCAAAGATCTGGTTCGCCGGTCCGATCATTCCTTGCTCGTCATCCGTGTCGGAAACCAGATGCTGGTGCTGGACAACGAGACGGACCAGATACTGGACGCCGACGATATCCGCGATTACCGGCCGATCATGAGCTACAGCGCGAACGGGAAATGGCTACACGGCTATCCGGCCAAGCCAAGCGGAACCCAGATCGCGTCGCTTGCTATCGGAAGATAGCCACTGCCTCAGCGTTCGGTCAGTGCCTGCGATCTCGCCCGCAGTACCGGCTTGAGCAAGTAGCTCAATATGCTTTTCCGGCCGGTCAGTATTTCGACATCGCATATCATGCCGGGAGTGATGGGCAATTTTTTGCCGCCGGATTGCAGCCATGCCTGGTCGGTTTCAACGATGACAGTAAAATAGGCTTCCTGCTTTACTTCGTCGTAAATGCTGTCCGCCGAGACTTGCACGACATTGCCCTGCAGGCCACCGTAAATCGAGAAATCATAAGCTGTCACTTTGACATTGGCGCGATCCCTGACCCGGATAAAAGCAATATCGCTGGGCCGAACTCTCGCCTCTATCAACAATTTGTCACCGATTGGAACCACCTGCATGATTTTTTCACCAGGCCCAACAAATCCGCCGATTGTCGTTATTTGTACATCGTTGACAATACCATCCACCGGAGACCGGATTTCGGAACGTTCCAGACGGCCCTGCGCCCCTCGAATGGATTCCTGATTTACGGCTATTTTTGCAGCAATCTGGCTCCGTTCGTTCAGTGCTTCCTGACGGAACTGGAGATTTGCTTCGGACAATTGCGCCTGAGCCTCCCGTACTGCCGCACCTGCACGCGCTACGCTTTGACGGGCGGCCGCAAGGCGGCCTTGCAGATCAACCAATTCGCGCTGTGCTGTCATCAACTCGGTTTGCGGGATGATCGATTTTGCCGCGAGAGGTTGCAACAGATTGACCTGATCTTGCGCCAATTTGACACTGCCCTGCAGGCTAGACACTGTGGCCTGCGCCTCGCTCTGGTCCCGTCGCCGTTGTTCGATAGCGGCAGATAGTCCGGACAATCTGGAACGCAAAGCTGCCTGACGAGCTTGTTGCAACACGGCCTCCTCGGCACAGGGCGCGCCGGGCGGACAGTCGCTAACCGTCCCGCGACCTTCCTGCCCCAGACGCGCAGCCCTTGCCGACAGGGATCTGTTCTCGGCCTGGATTTGTCCAAGCTCCGAGGAGGAGTCTGTATCATCCAGTCTAGCGAGCAATTGCCCTTTTTTGACCTGTTCACCTGACCGAACGAGAATGTCGGATACGGTCGACGGATCACTCGCCTGTACCACTTGCACCTTGCTCGAAGGTATTACCCGTCCCTGACCACGGGTAATTTCATCGACCTGCGCGAGGCTCGCCCAGACGATGAACAGGAACATGCCCAGCGCTCCAATCAACAGGATACGCTGACTACCGTTTAACGCGCTCAGCGAAGACAGCAGCGACTTCATTGACCGACGCCTTCCGAACCCGTTTTGGCCGCCGGTGCGGGCGCATGCTGAATATTTGTCAATTTGGCGAAATTCCCTCTTGTTTCCGAAGGCTCTGGTATCCGCAACGTCCAACCCTTATTGACATCAAGCCGTCCGCCAACGTCGGTTTTTGCGTGACGGTCTGTCACCGCGGGCGGCACCGAGAGGCCGGTTTTTGCGAAATCGATAACAGCCGCGTCTTCGATCTCTTCGGACGGCTTTCTAATCAAGTCCAGCGACGGAATATATTCGCGACCCGAATATCGACTGCTGAACGCCGCGCGCTGTCCCCATGCACCGGGCCAAGCATAGAAAATATGCGCACCCAGCTGTTTGATCTTGGCGAGCTTGGGAGCCCAGTAAGGCGATACATAGTCGGCATGGTAATGGGTTGCCGTTCCTACGCTGGCTTCGACGAAGCCGGCCAGCGCGGCTTCTGCAACCGATCTCGAAACGGCCCAAGCAGCTTTTTGTGGTTTACGAAACAAGGCACCGTCGCAGGTAAAGCTGAATTGGCAAACACGCGCCTGATGTCCCTGGTATATGACCCCGCATACCGACGAAGGAAAAGCGGGATGGCGCACGCGGTTCAACACCACCTGGGCGACGGCTCGCTTGCCACCAAGTGGTTCAAAGCCCGCTTCGTAATAGATCGCCTGCGTGAGACAAATCTCGGCGCGCGCGACTTCGTTGGCAGCGATATCAGCCAACCTGAAAGGCCGAGCGACAGGAACAAGTTGATCGGAAAATGGCAATGCCTCATTTGCGACCTTCGCATTTTCACCTGTTACAACAGCTTCCGCAAGCTCACCTTGTGTAGCTTCGATAAGCATTTTCTGTTCCGCTGTTCTTTCAGCAGACATCGCTGCTGCTTCCGGCAGAATTGCGCTATCGGCATCCAGCAAGCTAAGGATCGGACCACTCCAGCGGTCATGGGTAGCCCAGGTTATCACGGCGATGGCCAGCAACAGCGATAACAGAAAGAATACGGGACGTTGGCCTATGTTTTGGCCGCTGTCCGAACCGACCAGAGCCGTGCGCATCGGTTTCGCCGCTCCGAGTTTGGGTTGGTGAATCATGATAGTTTCCCGCCATTGCCAACCCGCGACAAAATTTCGTCCCGCGGGCCGTCCGCGACGATGCGGCCATGGTCCATCACGATGATCCGATCAACAATCGACAAAATCGCTTGCCGGTGCGTGGATATTACCAGTGTCTGGTCGGGTTCGAGCGCGCTTTTGAGATGATCAATGAACTGGCGTTCCGTCTCGACGTCCATCGCGCCAGTCGGTTCGTCAAGATAGAGCAACTTAAACGGACTCATCAAGGCACGGGCGAGAACAAGGAAGCTGCGCTGTCCGCCAGACAAGCTTGCACCGCGTTCTCCCGCAAGCCGGTCAAAGCCGACGGCATCACGGGCAAGAAACTTGTCAGCACCGGATTTGCGCAATACCGCCATCATATGGTCCTGATCGCTCTTTGCAGCGCCAAGCGTCAGGTTTTCCTTGATGGAGCCGCTGAAAAGTTCGGAATCCTGACCGACGTACCGAAAGACGGATCGCAGTCCCCGCGGAGGATATTGCCGGCTGTCCAGACTGTCGACCAATATTGCGCCGGACGCCGGTGGATATAGTCCGCAGATCAATCGGCCCAATGTAGACTTGCCGGAAGCAACACGACCGATCACCGCGACCCTTTCGCCTGGCCGGAACGTGACGTTCAGGCTCGACAGAGATTCAGTATCCGCTTCCGGATAGGCAAAACTGACGTTGTCAAAAACAATCTCACCCGCGCTGACTTCTGGCGTTATCGAGCGACTGCCCAAACCGCGTTCATCGACTTGCTCGGTCATTGTCTGAATACTGTCCAGTGTCAAAAATGCCTGGCGGCCCCGCGTCATCAGGAACGCCAGCTGACCGACCGGGCTCAATGAGCGTCCGGCAAGCATGACGATGGCGATGATCGCGCCCATCGAGATGACGCCTGCGTTGAACAGGTAAAATCCCCCGATTATCAGGCTGATGCTGGTGATCTGCTGGCACAGGGAAGCCAGATTGATCGCGACGGCGCCCAATCGCCGCATTTTTTCCTGCGTATCGGCGCTCATCTGCGCGTAGTTTCTCCACCGCGACAGCATCCGGCCTTCGGCGCCACAGGCCTTCAATGTTTCAATACCAGCGATGGACTCAACCAGCATCGAATGCTGCAAGCTGGAATCCGCCTGCGCCTCAAAAGCCGCAACTCCCATTTTCTTCTGCAGGACATAGCCTGCAACCAGCATGATGAGGATCATCACGACCGGCACCAGCGCGAGCCAGCCAGCCAGCACTGCAATCAGCGCGACGAAGATGACCAGAAACAGCATATCGATGATGAGAACAATCGTCGTTGACGCAAAAAAGTCGCGGACGATTTCATATTCCGACACCCGACGCACCATCGCTCCGGTACTACCGGAGCGGCTACCCAGCGGGATGTTAACGATTTTCTCGAACAGCTTCTGCGACAGTTTGGTATCAAGCTTGCGGCCGGTCTCGTCGATAAGCCGCGCCCGGGCCAGCCGCATGCCAAATTCGAGAACGAAGGCAAGAAAAACGCCGACGGCGAGCACCCAGAGGCTTGCTGATGCTTTGTTCGGGATGACCCGATCATAGACATTCATCGTAAAAAGCGGGAGCGCAAAGCCAAGCATGTTAATGAACAGGGCCGCGCCCGCAACCTGCTTGAATGCACCGCTTTCCTTGCGCATTTCATCCCAGAACCAATGGCTCTTTCGTGCAGCATCCCACGGCCGTTCATGTTGACGAATTTTTGTAGCATCCGGCGCTACAGAAATTATTTCTCCATCTTGTTCAGCCGCAAGTTCGCTGACCGATATCGATTGCATACCGTTCGCAGATGGTCGGAATATGAGGAATTCATCGTCATTCTGCTCGAGCACTACGGCAGCGTTGCCATCCTGCAACGAAATCATGGCCGGCAGATGCTTGTCCGAAAGTCGCGCCAGTTTGCGCGCCACGGGAGTGGCTTTGAGTCCCAGAAGTTCAAGTGCCGGTTCTACCTGATGAAACGGCAGACAGCCGGCTTCGTCAACGGCCAGTCCCGAGCGCAGGATAGGCGCAGATGTAGTCTGACCAAAATGTTCGGCCAGAAACACCAAGCAATTCAGAACTTCGTCGCTACGAGTTTCATCATCACCTGGCATGTCAGGCATTTCCATGTTCAACGCAGGTTCCTTGTCATCAAACTACTAAAATACAACGCAAACCATATTATTTCGGATACCGACGATAGTCAGTTTCAGCGGGAGGCGTGGGGCCAACATTATAACGCTCTCTCGCATAAGCTCTGGCCGCATCAGGCGCCCCCAAATTCAGGGCTTCGAGCAACTGGTTGGTCGCGGCCAGCAGCTGGAACTCCGCAAACATTTCGGAAAAACGCGCCGTTTCGGTGCGAACCTGCACATTATAGCGGGTGTTTTGTGCATCCAGTACATCGAGCAGCGAGCGCCTGCCGACATTAAACTGCTCGCGATAGGAGATCAGCAGATCGTCGGAAACCCGACCTTGCTGGCTCAGCTCTTCCAGTAGCTTGCCCTGCGTGGTGAGACGGTTCCAGGATGTTCTTGCTTCGCTCTCGGCTTCACGGTCCATCTCATGCAGGCGGAAGCGAGCTTCGCTGGCGCGACGGACCATTTCCTGCACTTTTGCGCGATTGATGCCGCCGTCAAATATGTTCCATCGCATTACGACCATCGCCATATAATCGCTGGTGGTCCCGCGGAAGCCGTCGACATCATCACCGGCTCGTGCTCTGGCTTCAACGCCAATGGTTGGCGCGAGATCTGCTTTTGCTTTCTGTACCATAGCGTGCGCCGCATCTACATCCGCCTTGGCTTCCTGCACCTTCGGATTACTCGTGCGGGCCAGCGAAACAGCATCCGCCAGCGTCGGAGCCACATAGGAACGGCTCGAACCAGGCATTGCGACATCGGAAATCGAGAGACCAGTGAGACTGCGGAGCGCAATCATTGCATTCACCATGTCTTCCTCGGCCTCGGTCCTCCGGACAAGTGCCGCCTGCATCCGCTCTTCGGCCTGCTGCTGATCGGCAATGCTGATCGATCCCTGGCGTACGCCTTCGGAAAGATCGGTAACCAGGTTGCGGTGGAAGGTGATGTTGTCATCAGAAGCCGCAACAATTCGTTGTTGCAACAAGAGATCAAGATACTGCCTAGCGACCTGAAGGGCTATAAATTCTGATCTCTCTTCCACGCGCAACGCCGCACCATCGGTGCGGGCTGCCTGACGTTTCAGTTCGCCACTCCGGCGACCGCCGTCAAGAATTGTCCACTCGCCGGAAATACTCAGTTCCGCCGGATAGAGTGTCTGGTTGGCAATGCCAAGCGCGCGGCGCGTCACGTTTTTCAGCTTGCGCGCGCCGGCCTGCCCCTCCACCGAGATTCGGGGCCAGAACAGACCCTGAGCCTGCTCCCGCTCGAACTCGATGGCTTCCTTGTTCTGGATTGCCTGATTGATCTCAGGATTGGATTCCAGAGCCGCTTCTACTGCCTGCACCAGTTCGACGGTTTGCGCCGAAACCGGATTGGATGCAACGAGCGCCGATATTGCGGAACCGACTGCCAACCATTTCATTTTGCTATTTCTCATTTTTCATCCCCCCTGCTTAACGAGTCGCAGGCACTGTATTGATTTCCACCCGGCGATTGGACGGGTTGCGTTCACCATCGAGCGTTTCGACCTTGCGTTCGGTTTCTCCCCGGCCGTCTATTGTCATCGACGACGCTGAGATACCGGCACCTTCCATCATCCGCGCGACGGCTTGTGCACGTTCAACAGAGAGCGGGAAGTTGTAGCTGTCCGAACCGGACCGGTCGGTATGACCGACGACGGAAAAGGCATTCCATCCGCAAACGGCCCTGTTTTCAGCAATCAGCGAGACCGTTGCCGAAGCGTCGGGTGGTGGTGTCGCCGAATCCCAGTCGAAATAGACGTACATGGGCATTTGCTCGGCACATTGAATCTCGTTGACCGGCGGCGGAGGAGGAGGCGGTGGCGGCGGTGGCAATGGATCGCCGACCATGCGCAACGCAAATTTCTCGCACTTGTTGACACTGTCGGCATCTTTGGTTCCGCTCTTCAGAAATCCCATCGCGATACCGCACTGGACCTTGGTCTCCGAAGCCCAATAATAGCGGGAATCCGTTGACCTCAGGACAGTTTCATCAAGCGTCGCCGCAACAGCAGAATTGTATCGGCTTTCCACTTCTCCGCGCAATTCGGCTTTACCCAATGACATCAGCGCGCCTTCCTGCGCCAGCGCCATGCTCGGGAGTGCGATCGCACATCCGCCGATAAACATGGTTAATATTTTTGTCTTCTTGTTCATTTTGCCCTCCGGAAAGTCGGTTTCCCAATCATTATCTGCTTTTTGCTAACCTGCCGCTTGGCCGGCATCTGCCATATCGATCTGCGTTTGCAGGCCGTCTGATACGACCGGCGACAACGGTCCGACATCACCCAGCACGAACATGTCCAGTACCTGTTCCGGAAGCGAATGCTCCGGAAGATGCTCGATCGCTCCACGACCGCCTTCGGTTTCATTGCCCGCGAAGGTATCGATCACCGCGTCAATCGAAACAATCTCCGGTGAACCACCATCAATCGCATCGGCAACAATCTCCTCAACAGTTGCCGGTGGGGTATCGGGGGCCGGGATGTCGAGCTGCACTGGTGCAGGCGTTTCGCCAACCGGAGCCAGCGCTTCCACGTTCATAGCAATACCCATGTCGAGCTGCAGGCCAGAGGCGGGCTGGAACTCGCTCGCATCGAAGCCGGGCTGCGCGTCGTTGCCGCCCGAACTTTCTTCGGCAAACATCTCTTCGCCGGCGTCAACCGCAGCTTCCGCCAATGCTTCGCCAGATCCGCCGCTATAGTTACCGGACGCGGTATCTTGACCGGCAGGGCCGCTTTCGTCATTCGCGACCTCTCCACCATCAAGCTGGACGGCTTCGGGTTGCGGCTGATTATCAGCGGCCTGGAAATCCAGAGCCGCTTGATTGCCGACCTCTGCAAGCGGCGCATCCCTGCTACCGGCCGACTCCTCGGGCCTGCTATTTGCAGCCAGCAGGGTTGCAGCCAGTGCGATCGGCGCCGTTGCCGGTGCTTTCACTCCGGCTCGAGCCGCCTGTGCTTCGTTGGAATTGGCCAGCATGGTCTTGGCAGCCGGTGTTGTTTCGACTTTTGCCGGCTCGATCAGAGCGACATTTTCCCCCAGGCCACTGATATTCTGCAGCATCAGGCCGCCATTGTCGTTGGAGGCAATCCGCTCGCCGCTATCTGCCGACTGGAGAACCGGCTCATTCTCGACACCGAGGAAGTTAACTGGCGCGAGAGGAGCCATTGGAGCCAGCGGAAGAACCATGGAAGTGATCGAGGCGTCGATCAGCACATCGATCGTCGACAGCGATGTTTCATCACCATCTCCATCGATACCAACAATACCAAATTCATATTCCTGATCGGTCGGCAGAATTGTTCTGGAAACGGTAATATCCGTCGCAATACGCACAGAGGCATTTGCGTTGCTATCAATATTCTCGATCCGCAACACACTAAATTCGATTGTTGGATCAATCGTAATGGCGCCCGTTGAGGTAATCGTAGTCGTGCCAGTCTCCGTCGCAGCGACCGTTCCGTCCGAGTTATATCGCGTAGCTGTCCATTCAATATCGACTGGACCACTTTTCACTTGCTGAATATTGAGTGTCACAGAACCGAGATTGTCGGCATTGACCCATGGGTCGTCATTTCCAAGCGTTCCTGGATCATGAAACTCCATTTCAAACCATTCATTCTGGTCCAGGAACTGGTTACTGACACCGAAGCCCTGGGTACTGGCATTTACGCCGGTTCCGTTGGACTGGAATTCTACTCTCCCTGCTTCATTGATTCCCAGTGTAGCAGGATCATCTTCCAGTTCTCTAAATCCGGGGCCCCCTGCACTGAGATTGGCGAATGAAATCGTTTCATCTACAGCCGCATCCGGTGAGAGCAGGGTAAACTTATATGTTCCATCCGTATTGACTGCCAATGTGAACAAATCGATCGTGTCAGCCGAAGCGGTCAAAACACTGCCAGTGGCCGTATGTGTTGTTGTGTAAGTTATCCCAGTGATAGCGGGACCGGTGATATCGAACTGGCTGTGCCCATCGGCGCCTGGCGCATAAGTAAATGTACCGTCAGCCATCGCATTGACGAAATTGCCCACCGTGAGCATGTCGCCATCGAGATCGGCGGCCGTTGGCGCATCGTCGTCAAAGCTGATGTTTAACGTGCCCGATGCGCTTGAACCATCGGCGTCCAGCACCGTATAGCCAAGCACCGCAACCGGATCGGTCGCATTTTCGTCATTGGGTCCTGTTGCATGCAGGACATTGTCGAGCAAGGTGACTTCATAAGCCCCTGTTGCGGAGTCAGTGACCTCGACCGTGAAGAGATCAATGCCGTTGCGTGCTCCACCAGTAATGGTCGCGGTCAAGGTGCTGCCTGACCAGGCATAGGTAACCGTCTCCTGTCCGATGGTCGCGGTCAGGCCGTCCATCGATGCAAAATTGATCGACCCAGCACCATCACCGCCGAAATTGTGGGTCAATATGCCGCCAAAGGTCGCGGGGTTATTGTCGCCATCGGCATTGGCATCGGTTGCGCCGTCGATCGTGCTGAGCGGGTTGCCGCCGGCCAGACCATCATCGTCAACCAGAGCTGCGCTCGTGCCGGCGGTCGGAACATTGGCATCCAGGATCTGGAAGCTGATATTGGCGGTGGCCGTATCTCCATCGCCATCGGTAACCGTGAAGGTTGCTGTCGTTGGCGTTACCGGGCTAACCGTCGGATTATCGGCGGTAAACTCATATGAACCGTCAGCTTTCACGCGGATCATGCCATCGCCAATATCCACCCAGTCGCTAAACTCGGCAGGACCGGCCGTGAAGACAAGCGCTGCACCATTGACATGGGTAACCGTCGCACTGTCAGCGCCGCCCAAGAAATCCAGCGTCCCCGAAACCGTAGCGCCTTCATTGACATTTTGCGATGCTTCGTTGGTTGCAGTCGGCGTATCATCATCAATCGTGATCACCACCGAACCCGCCGCCGTTACAAAATCGCCATCGAAGTCGGTTGCCTGCAACAGGCTGCCAAGGCTGAGCACGATGTCATTTTCATTGTCACCGATCGCGTGATCAAGCGGTCCCGAAAGGACGAAATCCCATGCCCCGGATGTTTCGTTCAACGTGAATGTGAAGACCGGATTGCCGCCAGCCGATGCCGTAAGGACATTGTTGACCACAGCATATGTTACAGGCGTTCCACCCGAAGTCAGCGCCGGCAATCCGCTCGTGTCGGTCAGAAGCTGATAGGTGAGCGGCGCATCTGCTCCGGCGTTGAACAGCGCGGTGACATTGCCCGAAACGCTGGTCACAACTCCGGCAATATCGCCCGTTCCCCCCTCGATGCCGCCCGCAAGGCCGTCTTCATCGACAGTTCCTGTCGAGTTGCCCGGATTGGCCGAAGGACCATCATCATCGAACTTTATGTTGCCGCCAAGATCGAGCGATACCGTTTCAGATGCGCTGTCACCGTCACGGTCGGTGATCGTCGCGGTTCCTTCGAGAGAAACCAGACCGTCACCGAGGATGGCCTGCTGCAAATCATAGTCGGCTCCGACGCCTGGAGTGTCGTGGTCTATTTCGGCAAATTGCGTAAGCGTTACAACACCGGTTACGGCATCAGTTCCGATCGTGAATATCGTGTTCCCCGCCGTGATCGAGCCGGCATCCGCGGCTGTGGAACCAACGACGGTTCCGCTGACCAGATACAGGGTGATCGCGTCTCCGCCGCTGGTCAGGCCGGAAGTGGCGCTGTCGACCACCAAGGCATAGGACCAGGCAATCGATCCCGCGCCATCGGCTCCATAGCTGGATGAAGCGATCGAGAAAGCGCCGCCGAAATTGGCAGTCGTGCTTGCAATATCCTGATCCGTCGGATCGCCATCGGTTTCCGCATCCTGGGTTACAAGCATTACGGCGGTCGCCGCGTCGACAGCGGCATCGATGCTCGGCCCGTCATCCTTGAAGGTCAAGGCGCCGGTCAGATCAATTGCCCCCGATGCTGTATCGCCGTCGCCATCGGTGGCGGTTGCGGTCAGCGTGATGAGATTCGTCCCCGCCAATCCTGCGGATTGATCTGCCCCGGTGTCGGGCGTGTGCTCCACCGCACGCAGCTGGTCGAGTTCGACCACACCGCTGGCGTTTACCGAAAGTGTGAAGACCACCCCGCCAGTAGCACTATAACCTTCGACAATATTGCCATTGACCCGCAGAAGCACAGCTTCACCGGTGGCAACATCGACCAGACCACTATCGGCGTCCGTAGCGGATATCGAAAGCGCATAGGTGGTTGTTCCCGCCCCGTCCGCGCCATAGACGACCGCGAATGCGCCCGAAAGATCGGCGGTGGCATCCGTGCCAAGAGCGGTTTCGTCGACCATCAGCATGGCCGCGGTAGGAGTAGCGGTAACCGAAGGGCCATCATCGGCAAATTTGACATTGCCGCCCAGGTCCAGAGACACAGTTTCGCTGGCCGTATCACCATCACCATCGGTGATCGTGGCGGTGCCTTCTAGCGAAACCAGACCATTAGCCAAAGTTGCCAGTTGAGCGTCATAGCCGGAACTGTCGCCCGGCAAGCCGTGATCAATCTCTGCAAACTGGGTCAGCGTGACGACACCGGTTGCCGCATCTGTGGCAATCGTGAAGATCAGATCTGCACCGGCGCGGCCTTCGACCACTGTGCCGTTAAGAGTCAGCGTAATAGGCACACCATCGCTGGAGAGGCCCGAAACGGCATTGTCGACGACCAGTGCATAGGACCAGGCCGTGCTGCCCGCACCATCCGCGCCATAGCTGGAGGATGCGATCGAGAAGGCGCCGCCGAAGTTGGCTGTGGATACAGCCATATCCGATGCAGGACCAACCGTATCGGCATCCTGTGTGACCAGCATCACCGTATCAGCATCCGACACAGCGGCATCAATGGATGGACCATCGTCGCGGAAGACAAACGATGATCCAATATCGGCGATGGCGGTGGCGGAGTCACCATCGCCATCGGTGACCGTTGCGGTCAATGTAACGAGATTGGCGGCAGACAGGCTGGCCGGATCGTTGGGATCCGGATTGGTGCCGTGAACAACCGCACGCACTTGATCGAGCGTGACCGTTCCATCAGCGGCTACCGTGATCGTGAACACAAGATCGCCGCCCGTTTCGGTGCGGCCTTCAACCACTGTTCCGTTCAGCGACAATAGGACATTCTGGCCCGTTGCAGTGTCCACAAGGCCGCTGAGACCTGCGATTGTACCAAGCGCATAGGTGATGGACCCCGCGCCATCCGCACCGAAGCTGCTGGCAAAAATTCCGGCAAAGCTCGCGCTCGCGTCGGTGCCCAGGTCGGTTTCGTCTACCACCAGCGAAACGGGCGGGCTAACGACACTTACCGTTGGAGTGTCATCATCGACGTTGATCTGCAAACTGCCCGCAGCAACGTCGCCATCACCGTCAGTCACCTGATAGTTGAGCGTGAAGCTGATATCGTTTTCATCGAGGCCTGCGGCGTGATCAATCGGTGCATTCTGGGTCACCGTATAGGCGCCGGTAGCACTGTCCAGCGTCACTGTGATCACGGTTGTCGCGCCTTGTTTGATCAGCAGATCACCGCCAGAGATTTCATAGGTGAAACCGGTTGGCGGTGTGCCCGAGGCGAGCAAGGACAGCGTGCCTCCGTCCGCGCCGAACACGTGATTCAGTGTACCGGTGGCGTTCGCCGTGTCCGGATCAACGTCGCCAGTTCCGCCGGCATTGCCACCAAGGGCATCGTCATCCAGCTGAACCGCTGTGTTGCTCGTGGTCGACGGAATATCGTCAATTATATCGACCGTGATGGTCGTTGTTGTTGTATTCCCGTTTGCGTCCTTGACCTCGATGGTGAAGGTTTCGACATCATTTTCGATGTTCGCGCCATCATTGGCAGTAGCTCCCGTTACCGGCGTGGTCAGCGTGTAGCTGTAGCTGCCGTCCGGATTGAGGGTAAGCGTGCCGTTGGAGCCGACATTGCTGCCAACAACGGTATAGCTATAGGGTCCGGTGCCGCCGGTAACATTATCGGCAATCGTGCCCGATATTGTTTCGGCATTGCTGGCAGGATCGCTGCCCACCGTATCAAGCGCCGCTTCGTTGACACTGACATCGTCGCTGCTTGCTGCAAGGCCGGAGTCATTGAGCGAGATCGTCAATGTGGTCGTAGACGTGTCGCCATCCCCGTCTGTAACCGTATAGACAAACGTGTCTGTGGCTCCGCCCGGAGGCACGAGCCCTGGCGTCGATATATAGCTGTAAGTGCCGTCGCTGCTGATCGTCAGCTTGCCATAGGTTCCGTTGACAACAGTGCCGACATTGCCCGAAACCGCGCCGCTAATATCATTACCGGTCGCGACCCCTGTCACGGCACCGGAGGATGCGAAACCGTCTGCACCTGCTGAATCACCAGTAACCGCATCGGTGACGACATTTCCGCCGATTGTTGCGCCTTCCGCCACGGTGGCGGTGTCGGCAACGGCAGACGGACTATCGTCTTCTATGGTAATGGTCAGGCCTGTCGCATTGGTCGTGCTGACCGTTCCGTCATCCGATGTCACCGGAACGGTGAAGACCAGCTGATCTTCGCCAGCCGTTTCGAAGCCCGTATCCGGATGGTCGATCTTGCCGATCAAGGTGACGGTGTAATTGCCGCTATTGTCGATAGTGATCTGAATAACGGCACTTCCGCCCGCCGATCCGGTCAGCGTCTGCGTTCCGACGCCGCTCCACGTGACTGCAGCGCTTCCCGAAGTCAGAACCGCACCGGGATCTCCCAGCGTTACTGTCTGCGCCTCGCCATCGACATCGGTGACGGTGATCTGGCCCGTGACAGTGGCTGCATCGGTCGTATCGCTGCTCCCCGCCGCCGCAGCGCCGTCGGCGATACCGCCAGCCAGCCCTTCTTCGGAAACAACGGCCGTGGCTGCTCCCACTTGCGGAGCATCATTGGTGCCATTGATGGTAATCGTCAGGGTCGTAGTCGCAATATCGCCATCAGCGTCGGTAATTGTGTACGTGAAAGTTTCAGTCAGCGTCTCACCGTCATCGAGCCCTTGAACGGCCGGATCGCTATTGGCCAGCATATAGCTGTAGCTGCCATCTGCGTTCAGCGTCAGTTTGCCATAAGCGCCATCCAGCGCGGTGCCGACGGTGCCAGCGATCAGGCCGAATGCAATGCCGGTGACCATCACGCCGTCTGCGCCCTGGACATCCGCGACGCCGTCGGTAGCGTTGGCATCCGCGCCGCCGATGCCGGTGAGCACATTCCCGTCAGCGACTAACGCGCCGTCTTCCTTGACCGAGTCAACATCGGCAAAGGCTGTCGGGACATCGTCGGAAACATTGATGTTGACCGTACCGGCAGCGGTATCGCCATCACTGTCTGTCGCCACCACCGTAACCGAACCGAGTGCCTGCAGATCATCGGCGGTGAACACAGGATGGCTGTCATAATTGTCGTTCAGCGTTGCTGTCACCGTCGCAACATTGGCAGAAACCGACAGAGACAGGGTTACGACGACATTTGTGCCATCGCTGCCCGTGATCGTGTTGCTGTCAACACGTACCCATGTCAGCCCACCCGACAATGCGCTGAGATCCGTGCCAAAAACGATCGAACTGATCGCATCGGATCCGGCAGTAAACGTAATATCCCCGCTGACAAAGTCGGGACCTGCCGGTGTCGAACCGTCGGCCAGATTCTGATCATCAAGGGTCAGCGTTATCGGGTCACCCGCGATCGGATCGGCGCCATCGGTAATCGAGATAGGCTGCTCCGCCGTCGCGATATCGCCGTCGCCGTCGGTGATTGTATAGGTGAAGGACGCATCGACATCACCGCCGCTCTGGTCGAGATTCGGGTTCGGGTCGAATGTCCAGGCTCCGGAAGCTGTGAACGAATAGGTTCCGTTAGCCGTTACCACCTCGGTTGTTCCGACTGCATTGATCGTCGTGCTAACGCCACCGATCGTGACAGAAGTAACCACTGCGCCGTCAGCACCTTGCGTATCATTGGCCAGCACATTGCCGCCCACGGTGCCCGGAGCATCTTCTGCCAGCGTTATCGCCAGATCGTCTGCGGCAATCGGCGCATCATCGATAATATCGATCGTCAATATGCCATTCGATATGTCGCCGTCTATATCCGTAACCACTATGGCGAAGCTGTCGCTGGTAGCATCGCCCAAACTATTGTCGGTCAGCGTATAGCTGTAGGTGATCGAACCATTGGTGATACCGGTGATGGTCAAGGTGCCCGAAGCGCCAACAAAAGTCTGGCCGACCGCAGTCACCGCCACGCCGTCGATCGTGACAGTGCCGGGACCGTCCGGCGCATCAAATGTGATCGTTCCCGCCGTAGACTCGCTATCTGCAGGTTCGTTTGTACCTTCCGGCTCAGCGCCACGATTGGGCAGTCCCGATTCGTCGACGATGGTCCCCGCTTCACCGCTGACCGGCAGGGTCAGGGTGACCGGACTGTCGGCAATATCGATGGTCAGGGTCGTTACCGACGTGTCGCCGTCGCCGTCCTGCAGCGTATAGGTAAACACATCCTGCACGCCGCCCGGACTGTCGGCATTGCGCGCATAGCTGTAGCTGCCGTCGGCATTGAGGGTCAGAACCCCGTACAGGCCGTTGACTGTCGTCCCGACCGTCGCGGCATCAACCAGCACAGCGCCGGTATCTCCTGCCGCAACCCCGGCCACGACCGCGCCGTCCGCGCCCTGGGTGTCGGCGCCGCCGTCAGCTTCGCTGTCGGTAATCACATTGCCCGTCGCCGGACCATAGTCGCCCGCCGCTATGCTGTCCGTGTCCATCACGGCAACCGGGGCATCGTCGATGATCGCGATGCTCAGCGTGCCGGAAGCGGCATCGCCGTCCTGATCGGTGATCACGACCGCAAAATCATCGCTCGTATTGTCGCCAGCCGTATTGTCGGTCAGCGTATAGCTGTAGGTGATCGAACCGTTGGTGATACCGGTAATGGTCAAAGTGCCCGAAGCGCCGACAAAAGTCTGGCCGACCGCAGTCACCGCCACGCCGTTAATGGTCACCGTTGCCGGTCCGTCAGCAGCAGTGTAGCTGATCGTTCCCGCTGTTGTTTCCAGATCGGACGCTTCGTTCGAACCAGGCGATTCCGACCCGCGTGCCGGCAGGCCTTCCTCATCGACAATCGCGCCCGCTTCACCGCTGACCGGCAGGGTCAGGGTGACCGGACTGTCGGCAATATCGATGGTCAGGGTCGTTACCGACGTGTCGCCGTCGCCGTCCTGCAGCGTATAGGTAAACACATCCTGCACGCCGCCCGGACTGTCGGCATTGCGCGCATAGCTGTAGCTGCCGTCGGCATTGAGGGTCAGAACCCCGTACAGGCCGTTGACTGTCGTCCCGACCGTCGCGGCATCAACCAGCACAGCGCCGGTATCTCCTGCCGCAACCCCGGCCACGACCGCGCCGTCCGCGCCCTGGGTGTCGGCGCCGCCGTCAGCTTCGCTGTCGGTAATCACATTGCCCGTCGCCGGACCATAGTCGCCCGCCGCTATGCTGTCCGTGTCCATCACGGCAACCGGGGCATCGTCGATGATCGCGATGCTCAGCGTGCCGGAAGCGGCGTCGCCGTCCTGATCGGTGATCACGACCGCAAAATCATCGCTCGTATTGTCGCCAGCCGTATTGTCGGTCAGCGTATAGCTGTAGGTGATCGAACCGTTGGTGATACCGGTAATGGTCAAAGTGCCCGAAGCGCCGACAAAAGTCTGGCCGACCGCAGTCACCGCCACGCCGTTAATGGTCACCGTTGCCGGTCCGTCAGCAGCAGTGTAGCTGATCGTTCCCGCTGTTGTTTCCAGATCGGACGCTTCGTTCGAACCAGGCGATTCCGACCCGCGTGCCGGCAGGCCTTCCTCATCGACAATCGCGCCCGCTTCACCGCTGACCGGCAGGGTCAGGGTGACCGGACTGTCGGCAATATCGATGGTCAGGGTCGTTACCGACGTGTCGCCGTCGCCGTCCTGCAGCGTATAGGTAAACACATCCTGCACGCCGCCCGGACTGTCGGCATTGCGCGCATAGCTGTAGCTGCCGTCGGCATTGAGGGTCAGAACCCCGTACAGGCCGTTGACTGTCGTCCCGACCGTCGCGGCATCAACCAGCACAGCGCCGGTATCTCCTGCCGCAACCCCGGCCACGACCGCGCCGTCCGCGCCCTGGGTGTCGGCGCCGCCGTCAGCTTCGCTGTCGGTAATCACATTGCCCGTCGCCGGACCATAGTCGCCCGCCGCTATGCTGTCCGTGTCCATCACGGCAACCGGGGCATCGTCGATGATCGCGATGCTCAGCGTGCCGGAAGCGGCGTCGCCGTCCTGATCGGTGATCACGACCGCAAAATCATCGCTCGTATTGTCGCCAGCCGTATTGTCGGTCAGCGTATAGCTGTAGGTGATCGAACCGTTGGTGATACCGGTAATGGTCAAAGTGCCCGAAGCGCCGACAAAAGTCTGGCCGACCGCAGTCACCGCCACGCCGTTAATGGTCACCGTTGCCGGTCCGTCAGCAGCAGTGTAGCTGATCGTTCCCGCTGTTGTTTCCAGATCGGACGCTTCGTTCGAACCAGGCGATTCCGACCCGCGTGCCGGCAGGCCTTCCTCATCGACAATCGCGCCCGCTTCACCGCTGACCGGAAGGGTCAGGGTGACCGGACTGTCGGCAATATTGATGGTCAGGGTCGTTACCGACGTGTCGCCGTCGCCGTCCTGCAGCGTATAGGTAAACACATCCTGCACGCCGCCCGGACTGTCGGCATTGCGCGCATAGCTGTAGCTGCCGTCGGCATTGAGGGTCAGAACCCCGTACAGGCCGTTGACTGTCGTCCCGACCGTCGCGGCATCAACCAGCACAGCGCCGGTATCTCCTGCCGCAACCCCGGCCACGACCGCGCCGTCCGCGCCCTGGGTGTCGGCGCCGCCGTCAGCTTCGCTGTCGGTAATCACATTGCCCGTCGCCGGACCATAGTCGCCCGCCGCTATGCTGTCCGTGTCCATCACGGCAACCGGGGCATCGTCGATGATCGCGATGCTCAGCGTGCCGGAAGCGGCATCGCCGTCCTGATCGGTGATCACGACCGCAAAATCATCGCTCGTATTGTCGCCAGCCGTATTGTCGGTCAGCGTATAGCTGTAGGTGATCGAACCGTTGGTGATACCGGTGATGGTCAAGGTGCCCGAAGCGCCGACAAAAGTCTGGCCGACCGCAGTCACCGCCACGCCGTTGATGGTCACCGTTGCCGGTCCGTCAGCAGCAGTGTAGCTGATCGTTCCCGCTGTTGTTTCCAGATCGGACGCTTCGTTCGAACCAGGCGATTCCGACCCGCGTGCCGGCAGGCCTTCCTCATCGACAATCGCGCCCGCTTCACCGCTGACCGGAAGGGTCAGGGTGACCGGACTGTCGGCAATATCGATGGTCAGGGTCGTTACCGACGTGTCGCCGTCGCCGTCCTGCAGCGTATAGGTAAACACATCCTGCACGCCGCCCGGACTGTCGGCATTGCGCGCATAGCTGTAGCTGCCGTCGGCATTGAGGGTCAGAACCCCGTACAGGCCGTTGACTGTCGTCCCGACCGTCGCGGCATCAACCAGCACAGCGCCGGTATCTCCTGCCGCAACCCCGGCCACAACCGCGCCATCCGCGCCCTGGGTGTCGGCGCCGCCGTCGGCTTCGCTGTCGGTAATCACATTGCCCGTCGCCGGACCATAGTCGCCCGCCGCTATGCTGTCCGTGTCCATCACGGCAACCGGGGCATCGTCGATGATGGAAATAGTCAGATCGGCATTGGCAACATCGCCGTCAGCATCGACCACGGAAACCGCGAACAGATCAGCCGTGTTATCCCCCGATGTGTTATCGCTCAGCGTATAGGTATAATCGATGGAACCATTGCTTATGCTGGTAATCGTCAGCGTGCCGAAATTGCCGACAAAGCTTTGCCCAACAGCAGTGACAGCGACTCCGTTGATCGAAACGACCGCCGGACCATCGCCGGGAATGAATATAATAGAGCCGACAGTGGTTTCACCATTGCCGGCAGCATTTGTTCCTTCCGGCTCGCTGCCGCGCGCAGGCAGGCCGGATTCGTCGACGCTGCTGGAGGCATTGGTCGCACCGGTCGGATTATCCGGCGTAACGATAACGACAGCCGGCAGCTCGTCTTCGTCATCCTCGGGCTCGAACGGAAACAATTCATCCTGCTCGAATTCCGGGAAGGAAAGCGCGGTCGGTGGCAACAGATCACCCAATGCAAACGGATCGCCGATATCGCCGACTGGATCGGCGAAATTTCCGCCCGAACTCTGCGGCGGACCAGCAGCAGGCTGTGGTTCGTTGCCGACCAGCAAGGCCGCCAGATTGAGAGGGGGAACGGACACACCGTCAATGACAAGCTGAGGGATGAACACCGCGCCGTCAGGGATGACCAAATCGTTTCCGTCAGGCAGGCTGATCACGAGATCGCGGCCAACTACCCGGATGTCATCCAATTCAACGCCCGCCGGCAAAATTACCGTGTTTTGCGTTCCTGCCTGAAGCGCCGGAATGGAACCTGCAGCCTGAAGGCTTACCGTTGAGCTGAAAGACGCTTCGCCACCATAATTCCCGCCATCCCGGCTATCGTTGTTGGCCGGGGTGTCGAAATTTTGGTCCAGGCTATTGTGCTCGAAATCCATATCAAATTCCCGTCAGGATGAGTTGCGTGTTGGCTGGCAAAGCAGAACCGCTTGGGGAGAAATATCCCGCCAAGGTCCCGGCTGCTTTCGTATCGGACGACGTCCAGCTGCCTTCGATGGTCGCATCGAAAGTTGGTCCGAAATAAATCGAAAACACACGTCTGTTCTGCATAGTCGCCCCGCAGCCAAATGAGGGTCAGCGAGAGGAAAGTCCTCGTAGCCGGTCCCGAAACAAAAATTGGATTGAGGGGCGACCCGAAAATTTAAAATTAGGCTCAATCCGCGCTCAGATTTATATTTTGATTCAATTTCAGAGTCACGGCGATTAACTATTTATTAAGGAATTTTTCCAGAATTTTATCCCGATTTTACAGAAATTTACCTAAAGTTTTAAATCGAAAGTATGAGAAAGGATATAACTGCTGACAAAGGCAGATTATTGATGCAGGGTTTGTTGCATGGGAACACAGCCAACGGAACGTAACACCGCTCAAAACGACTCCGAGTCGCCGACCCATGGATCAGATGTTGTCGATTTCCTGCGCCGACACATTGTGATCCTCCTGAATGTCGTTCTGGCTGCGGCCAGGATTCTGTTTTCGGTCGTATTGCTGGATTCCATCGTGAACCGAGACGATTTCCGATGGACGACAATAGACTGGCTGGCTCTGCTTCCGCTCGCTTGGGCTCTATTGGCTATCGCGCTGGCGCTGACCGGGCGATTCCGCTGGAAAACGGGCGGACGGATAATGGTTGTTGCCGACATGTTGGTCAGCGCAGTCGTGATTGTTATTTTTCCCGCTTACACATTATCCGCGCTCGCATTGGCGGTCCTTTCAATGACATTCATGATTTTAAGGCGCGCGGGCCGTTTTAGCTTATTGCTCTCGGGCCTCCCGTTGGCTGCAATGCTTGTTCGTCCGCTGGGGATCCTGAATTTGTCCGGCATGGTGTGGCCAGTGAGTTATGCGAGCCTTGGCGGCGCTGGAGAAATTGTCGCGTTTCTGCTTTCGCTATTTTGTGCCCTGTTTTCTATCTTGATCATCATTCATATCCGAATGGTTGAACGGCCGCTGAGATTTCAGCAACCTTGGGAAGAAGAGTTTGCAGTGGGCGTCGGCAAACATAATATCGCAACAGTCATTGATTGTATCCAGATGATTTATCCGGATAGCCGGCTCGTTTGCATCCTGGACAGTCCCAACAGACGGGAAGGAAAAGCAGTCATAACGAGTTCCAACATTCCACGATCAGACGTTGCATCGCTGCAATCCCAATTGACGGATTATATGTCTCACGGCACTCGGCCTACCATTCTGGAACTGGACGATGACATTCAAACTGAAATTGGAAGTGGCCGCAGATCTCCGATCCCTGCGTCTTTAGAAAAAATGACTCGTGGGCTGACCGGACTGGGTTTCAACAACGGGATCCTCGTTGATTTCAAACTCGGCAGCAATCGCGGACGTCTATTTTTTTCGACGGGCACACCGATCGAAGAGTCTCTGAGAAATGACATGATAATGCTGACCCGGCAGCTGGACCGATTTTTCTACAATGCGACAAATTGGGATAAAAGGCGTCAAGAAATGATGGGCTTGGCGCGCGATCAGGCGCGTCGGGATCTGCATGATGGTATATTGCAGTCTCTCGCAGCATTAAAAATGCGGCTGGTTACAATCATATCAGCCCCCGGATTCTCTTCTCGTCCCGATATCGACGCCTTGCGCAAGACCATTGATATGGTCACCGTGGAGCAGACCAGATTGAGGGCGCTGCTGCACAATGATGAAGCAGACAATGATTCAGTAGATCTCGTTGAAATGATAGAAGTCTGCCTGAAGACTCTCAGTATCCAGTGGGGAATATCGGTAACATTGGCGTCGCAAGAACCAGCACTTCCGGTGGATCACGAATCTGCCAAGAATATAGAATATCTGGTGCGCGAGATCATTGCCAACGCTATTCGCCATGCAGGGGCAAAGCAGCTGACATTCGCAATGGCATTAAGCAAAGGGGTTTTAATAATGACTTTGAAAGACGATCTAAGCGCTTCGAACTTGCAGACTGATAGCGTTCATGCGGCCCGGGAGATATTAACCTCGCGTTCCCTTTCGCAGCGACTGGAACTGGTCGACGGTCACGCCTATTCGGAAGGTCTGGAAGACAGTACCTTGCTCTCGATTAGTATTCCTATGGATTTTACTGAAAATGATTAAACTCCTACTTGTAGACGATCACCCCATTTTCCTCGACGGGCTAAAGCAATTTGTCGAATCCCACGACGGGTTCGAAGTTTTATGCGCCAAATCCGCTGAAGAAGCTGCGGTGCTAATGGACAATAACCAGTTCGACCTGCTGCTCCTGGACATTACCATCATTGGCGGAGGCGGGATGGATATCTTGCGTTCGCTGAATGAAGCCGGATCCACTGTCCCGGTAATCTTTCTGACGGTGCACATTACACCGCAGGATACTGTCGAGGCTTTGAAGCTCGACGTGCGAGGCATCATATTGAAGGAAAGCGCGCCGTCCGAGATTATGGACTGTATTACAATGGTCCTGAACGGCGGTACATATTTCGACAGGGGTGTAACCGAACGAGCATTGCAGCATTCCGTCGACACCCCATCCCATCGGAAGGAGGCCCTGGACAGTTTGACCGCTCGCGAGCGAGAAATCGTTTCGCTTGTTTCCAGAGGTTTAAAGAACCGGGAAATAGCGGTAGAATGCGGATTGACCGAAGGTACGGTCAAAACCCACCTACACAATATCTTTGGTAAAATGGCGGTAAAATCGAGGACCCAATTGCTGATCGCTCTTGGCAAGGTTTCCGATGATGATTTTATCTAGCGACCCTTCAAGGAAGGGAACACGGTTCTAATTCAAGGGAACGGATACGGCGGTCGGATCAAAAACAAACGTGGCTGGATTTACGCCGACCCAGTAAATCATGAAAATAGTGCCGGCCGCGATCGCGACACCATAAGGCATTTGCATCGATTTACGGGCATCTGTTTCTTGAAACGGGCCTGCGCGGACCCGTTTTCTGCGAAACCGGCGTGTGAACAGCATGGCCAGCAACAAGATCAAACCTGCCATGGAGATACACAATAACAGAACCGGACTAGCCGCAAGGTCGAACCACAAAGCGCAGCTGGCGTATAATTTTGCATCACCGCCACCAAACCACCCCAACGCAAACAAACCCATTCCAACAACCAGAGCGATGGCAAAATGCACTCCGTTTTCCCATCCGTTATCCGGGAAACCGTGAACAACAATCCACACACCGAACAACGCGATGACCGCAACCGGAAACAGGTTTGAAATTCGCATCGTCGCCATGTCCTGAACGGCAGCGGAAACGAGTAGCATGGTCAGGACGATCAAAAGCCAATCTGATGTCATGGCTTAGTCCCGTGGGTTGCTGTCCAGCTCAAATTGGCAGCCGCCTTTGATGCCATGGAACTGGAACCAATTACCGCATTGGACAGCAGGGCGGTGCCGGCTTGCTTGTGCCCGGCCAGCAACGCAGCATAACCACTGTTGGTCAATCGTTCGACCCAGCGCGACTGGGACTCTTTCGTGGCTCTCCTTGGTGCTTCTCCCATGGCAGCCCGTGCGATATCCAGATTATTCTGGAATCTCTTATTTTCAGGCTGCTGGATGACCGCCATTTCAAAAATACCCACTGCTTCCACGTAATTTTGCCTGGCGAGCAGAGAATAGCCGAGATTGTTGAGCACGACAGGAGAAGTGTCAGACAAAGAAAGCGCTTTGTCGAACGCATATCTGCTGGCCTGATATTTGCCGAAATGCGCCAGAGCTATCCCCATCATGTTCCATGCCTTCCACCGGTCCGGACATTTTATCGTCACATCCGCGAGAAGACCTATCGCGATATCCCAGTCACCTGACCGGGCAATCGCAATTCCGCTTCCTTCCTTGGCCCGGCACAGATATTCGGGGCTTTGCAGATATCTGGCAAATAATTTGATCGCATGCCTATCGTCTTTTTTGGCTATAGCCAGCTCCGCTTCCAGAATCTTCAGTTCGGCACGTTCGGAATCCAGCGAATGCTTCCTCATCTGATGGAGCATCTCCGAGGCTTGTATCAGACGCCCGCCGTCAATCGCTGCTTCGATTATCGCGCCTCGACCCGATTGGTCACGCTCTGCAAGAACGGTGGCCCGAAGTGAGCCGGGGATCAACATGACCAACCCCAGCACAAAATATGAGATCAGGCCGCGCATGCAGTTTCGGTCCGATAGAACAGCGCCACGCGCATATTCTGCTTTGCCGGTTGCAGTGGAATTCTTCGAGCAGTTTCGGCCCGCTCGTACAGCGTTACCGCGATTTGCCGCAATTCGGGTGATGGCCCCTGGTCAATTCTTGGCAGTCGACTGTGCCGTTTTGCCGTCAGTTCGGCCATGGCAACGTCCAGCTGTTTTAACGCAACATCGGTCAGGAGATCGGACGATGTGGCTGCCATTCGATTGGCGCGGCTATCAAATACGGACCGGATGGCAGCGAAATATTGGCTCTCATTGTCCGGTTTGGCCGAGCTTTTTATTTGCGTTTGTCGCGCATTGAAATTCACACCTGCTGTCCTGACCGGGTTCGATACAAACCAATCGACATGATTTGCAGTCAACAAAACCTCACCCAATGATTGTCTTACAAGCTGGAAACCAGCCTTTTTAGACTGTAATCTCTCGGCCTTGCCGTCTGGAGACTTTTGGCGCTCGATAAATTCGCGGTTGGTCGCAACCTCCGCGTCCCGCTCTGAGAGGCCTTCCAACCATCGACCCAGATTGGCTGCGGACTCAATATTGGTGATTGTGTCATTGCCATCCTCGGCGTTGTCGCCAGCGGTTTCGCTAATCTGTGATTTCACCTCACCCATGACCGTATCGAGGAAAGCGGCGTCAGGTTCAGGATCGGAGATCACTATGCCGAGGCCCTTATAAATTGCGGCAATTGATTCATCGACATCAGCAATTGTGGTCGATGGGATGGAATAGCTGTTGCCAGCGCCAACGATCGTTGCTCTGCTTCCATCGCTTTTTGGATCATCTTCACCATTACCGCTTGCAATCGGTTCGAACGCTTGCGTGCCTTTTGAGGAGATTCTGAGGTCCGCCGAGACGATCGCAGCAGATTTATTTGCCGGAGCCTCCGGCAAAGGAGCACCTGGAGATTCACTCGGAGAATCTGAAGTAACAGGCAGGGCTTGGCGATCCAGCCTTGTCAGAAGAGCAGTTATATCGAGGTCTGGCACCGGGGCCGCTATTACATTAGCTGCGGCTTTTTGAGCTTGGGCAATTTCAAGATCGTGCATGATATTGCGGGCCAGTGCCTTTTGGCCGCTAGCATCCAGATGACGGGCAAGATTGCGATAATGCCGTTCTTCCAGAGGCGCATAGGCCAGCGCCATCTCGAAATTCTTGCGTGCCAGGTCGGGCCTGCCCAGGCCATCATAAGCGACTGCAATCGCACTATAGGCGCTGGCATTTTCAGGTTGGGTGCGAATGATTTTGCGGAGGACATCTACCGCAAGGCCATATTGTCTGTTTCTTATCAGATAATGGCTTTGCTTCATCGAAGCGGCCAACTGCGGTGTCTGGGTTTTGATCCGCACGTCAATATCATGCTTGCGATCCCGGGCATTTGCGGTGCTCGCAAGTATGCCGGCTGTGATCAATAATATTACTCTATGTGCATTCATAATGATTACCCCGCTAGCGCTGGTGCAATTTCGCGAATGACCCGGATCGCAGCCGGGAGCATCAATACGCCAATCATCACCGGCAACATGCAGGCAACAAGTGGAACAGACAGCAAAACTGGCAGCCGGTGCGCTTTTTCTTCCGCCCGCATTCTACGTTTTTCACGCATTTCCGTAGCATAGATCCGCAAGGTCGTTCCGATACTCGAACCCAGGCTGTCGGACTGGATAAGCAATGTCGTAAACGAGCGGATATCGTCGATCTGATTACGCTCGCCCATCATCCGCAAGGTCTCTTCGCGGCTCTTGCCGGCCCTCAGTTCCAGCACGGCGAGACACAGAATTTCCGAAACAAGCGGACAGGATATCGCCATTTCGCGCCCAACACGGTCAAATGCCGCTTCCAGCCCCAGGCCGGCCTCTACACACACCAGCATCAGGTCTAGACTGTCAGGAAATCCGTTGACAATTTTCTGCTCGCGCCGGTCTGCCTGTGCCCGAACCCACAGATTCGGGAGAAAAAGACCAACCAGAGCAAGCACCAAACCCACCAGATAAAGCTTCAATAAAGACGGCGGGGTGCCAGAGGACAAGGTCAGCAATACAAAAATCATTGGCAAACCGAGTGTCAATGTCAGTCGCGTCAACGTAAAAATCCGGGGAGCAGCCGGCGATCGATAACCGGCCGCAATCAGTTTTGACCGCAGAGACTCGCTGCGGGTATCAACCAGTGAAACGCCGCGCTTCTCGATGGCATCCGCCAGACGCGTCCAACCGCTGTTCAACGCGTCCGCCCGCAATGTGTCCGCTCCCGAACCGCTGACGACACCATGTTGCATCTCGTCCAGGCGCGACTGAACCGCGGCACGCTTTGACAGGATGGAATATATCAGGACGACCGCCACGGAGACCAGGGCGAACACACCAACCAGAACGGCGATGCGTATGGTGCCGGAAAGGGCGAGATCAGAAAACATATCAGACTTTCAAATCGATCATTCGACGGATGGTAAAGAAACCAATGAAATACAGAAGGACGAGGCCGGAAAATCCGATGATGAACGCGGGGTCTGTCGCTATATCCAGATAGAAGCTCGGTTTGACGAGAAACAGTCCTGCGAACGACAGTATCGGCAATGCTGTCAGGATCAACGCGGTCATGCGCCCTTCCGAGCTCAGCGCCCGGACCTTCATCATCATGCTCGCGCGCTCACGAATGACACCCGAGAGGTTCTCCAGGATTTCTGCCAGATTTCCGCCGGTTTCGCTTTGGACAGACAGAGAAACGACAAACATCTGCATATCGTCCATGTCCCACCGGTCGGCCATACTCTGCAGCGAGTCTCGCAAATCTGCACCGTAATTGACTTCATCGACAACGATGCCGAATTCGCTGCCGATCGGATCCTGCATCTCGGTGGTAAGAAGACTCAGGGCAGCAGAAATCGGATGTCCCGCGCGCAACCCTCGAACAAAAACATCAAGAGCTACCGGAAATTGCTGCTGCATCTTGGTTCGCCGCCTGTCGCTGAGGCGAGTGAAGACGACGAGGGGAACACCGATCCCCATCACTGCCGAGAAGACTATGGCCAACTGGGTAATACCTGCAGATATACTATAGCCTGCTACCGCTGCGCCAAACAATGTTATGGCGAAGATCAGCCCGGTTCCGGCCAGCATGAAAAAGACTATATTCCGCACCGGCATGTTGATGCCGCTGGACTGCAATATGCGTTCGAAACGACGGGCCAGATTGCCGAGCCCGAGGGGTAGAAAGTCAAAATTGCTTTCGGTTGATCGGCGCAATTGCGATAGAACCACTTCGCGGTCCAAGCCGCTTTCCATCATCTTCAACCGCTTGTTGACTGCACGCCTGCTCCCGCTGCGCGAACGCATCCAGCTGATCGTGGCTTCGGCAGCGAGGAAGACCGAAGCAAAAATCAGGATCAGGACGAATAATCGGATGATGGAAGGGGTCATGTTACTCGAGCCTGTTCTCTGGCCGGAATAGTTCCGAGGGAAGGGTCAGGCCGCGATCGGCCAGTTCTTTCATGAATTTGGGCCGTATGCCGGTGGCTTCAAAATGGCCCAAAACTGTCCCATTTTCGTCTCTCCCCTTCATCCGGAAGCGGAAAATCTCCTGCATGGTGATGACATCACCTTCCATGCCCGTAAGCTCCGACAAGCTTAACAGTCGCCGTCGGCCATCAGCCAGCCGGCCAATCTGGATAACAACGTTGATCGCAGATGCTATTTGTCCGCGCGCAGACCGTGGCGAGATTTCAATTCCGCTCATCCCGATCATCTGTTCAACTCTGGAAAGAGCATCCCGGGCGGTATTGGCGTGAACCGTGGTCATCGAACCGTCATGACCGGTGTTCATCGCCTGCAACATGTCAAAGGCTTCACCGGCGCGAACTTCGCCGACAATGATCCGGTCCGGTCGCATCCGGAGCGCATTTTTTACGAGATCACGTTGCGAAACCTCGCCGCGACCTTCGATATTGGGTGGCCGGGTTTCCAGCCGCGCTACGTGAGTTTGCTGCAATTGCAGTTCTGCCGAGTCCTCGATTGTCACGATGCGTTCCTGTTCATCGATGAAGGATGACATCGCGTTGAGCAAAGTGGTTTTACCAGAACCTGTGCCGCCGGAGATCAGCACATTGCGCCGCGCCTGAACAATGGCCTCCAGTACCTGACCAATCTCGGCCGGAACGCTTCCCAACTCTGCCAGCCGCTGCATACTGATCGGAATTTTGGCAAATTTTCGTATCGAAAGCAGCGAACCATCGACCGCGAGAGGTGGTACGACAGCATTTACCCGCGAGCCGTCTGCCAGTCGGGCATCGACGAAAGGCGCGGATTCATCAACCCGCCGGCCTACGGCAGACACGATTTTCTGGATGATTCGCAGCAGATGTTTCTCGTCTTTGAACCGCACCTCTGTCCGGGTCAGCAATCCGTTCCGCTCAACGAAAACAATGTCATGGCCGTTGACCAGAATATCGGTAATGGCGGGATCCTGCAGCAGGGGTTCGAGCGGCCCCAATCCCAGCAGTTCGTCCAGAATGTCAGATACGAGACGCTTGCGCTCGTGCTTGTTCAGTGCATGACGCTGGAGCGCAAGCTGTTCGTGAACAATTTCTCCGATTTCCACCTCAATCTGGTCTCGGGACATCGTTTCCAGTGCCGAAAGATTGATCAAATCGATCAGCCGCCGATGCAATTCGACCTTCAGATCGAGATTTTCAGCCGCTGCCGATTTGTCGCCGGACATAAACGAGTCATCGGCGACCCGGGCTTTTTCATTGTCCTCTACCAGCGCCTCGAAGCCCGGCTTGAGATTGTTGGTTTTACGCACCTGCCACATGATCAGTCAGTCCGTCCCAGAGTTTCGTCGATACTTTCCAATATGATCTCGATATCTTTGCTGATTTTACTCTTACGGCGAATCTCGTCGATCAGGACGCCTTGATCCTGTGCGGCACTGACCAGCGGATAGTCGTTGTGGAGACTATGCTGGACAGGATAATTTATTGCCTTTTCGGCATCCTGCAAATTGATAGAGCGGAACAGCTTTTTCTCGACGCGGTTGACAACAACCTGCACATGGTTTCCGGAAATGCCTTGGCTTTCCAGCAGGGCGAGTTGCCGTTTCGCTTGTCGCAGACTGGCAATAGTCAATTCTACCACAAGCAGGACGATATCGGACCGCGCGACCAGCGAGACGGACCAGTTGGTCCAATTGCCTGGGAGGTCGATGAAAATCGTATCATATTCGCGGGATGCAATGTCGATGATCCGGTAAATCTGATCGGCATTTACGGATTCCATCGGCATGATTTCCGCTGGCGCCGGTATCACGTTCAAGCCTGTCGGAAGAGTGGATGCCACAGACTGCAACAGTTCGCCGTCAATCCGGGAACCGGCATCCAGCAGATCCGAAAGGTTTAGCGGCTGATTGACTCCCAAATAGGATGCTATGCTGCCAAATTGCAGATCAAGATCGAAAAGGCAGGTTCCACCTTGGTCCGCGGCGTGCATTTCCGCATATCGGCTGGCCGCCTGGGTTGCGATCATGCTGGCACCGACCCCGCCGATGCTCTTGATTACGGAAATGACTTTTGCCGGGCTTGTCTCGACTTTTACGTCTTTCTTCATGCCAGCCAGAACTTGCTGAAGAACCTCCGACAAGTCGGAATAGGATAGCGGCAGTTCGATCACATCGGCTATGCCATTTTTGAGCAAAGTGCGGACGAGCGGCAAGGATGCATTGCGGACAGCAGCAATAATCGGGAGGTTAGGAAATTTTTTCCCGATTTTTGAAATCCGGTCGATTGATGAGGGAACTTCGCTATCCACCTCGATAACCACGATTCGAGAGTCCTTGAGCAAATCGGTCGGCAAGGGTGCATCGAGATCCAGCATATCGAGAGTAAGGGAGATCGCTCCGCCCTCTGCATCGGACAATTCTGAAGCGGCCAATTCCTTTTCCGACAATATGAGATGAATATGGTTGTTATCGAGCGACAAAGCCCACTCCTGTCCAGGTTTGTTATGATCAAAAATACCCACGGTTCATCCTCTAGTTCGCATAAGTGCCTTCACCGTCTTCCAGCGTCAGTGCGGCGCTGAAATCGGGTAAGGTTATGGTGGTGCCGAAAATCTGGGTCAGAAGCGGCTGGAAGTCGAGGTTTTGCAGGCGGATCGTTACCAGAGGGGCAACGTCAGGTCCATTGGGGTCGCCTGCAAAACCAAGTCCGGAATAGCCATATTCAACAACCACGTTTTCGGCTGCAACGTCTGGTTTGAAAAGATTGATACGATCCACGATATTGTTGAACGCTGTGGCGTTCACCGTTGACAGATATGCACTATCACATGTCCCACCCGTCACGCAGCTGCAAGCCGGTGTTCCCCCAGGCGCTTCACACACTATTCCGGGAAAAGCTGTTTCGGGTACAGGGTCTCCCTGCAGAACCGACCCGCTAATGGCAAAACTATAGGACTCAAGAGCCGAGGGGACAATATCGGTTGCGACCGCATAGCGGACACCCATCTGGGTGGCTTTTTCGGCCCGGTTCCAGTCCCACATCAACCGGCCAACATCCATCATACCAAGCAGAAATATAAGGAGGATCGGCAGAACCATAGCGAATTCTGCTGCTGGCCCACCCTGCTCATCTCGAAGGAAATGCTGAACAGGCCGGATCATATGCCGTTCACCGTTGCCTGAGCTTCAGCATTCAACGTAAGATCCGGGTCCGCGAGGCCGACTATGCCGAACAGCGAACTATACGGCACCGCGGCGGTAACAGTCACTACCGGCGCACCGCCTGTCTTGTCCTTGTAAATGCCCCCGGTCGTTGCCGCGGAGCAGGCAACATTCACCGTGATGGTCGTATCCTCGATCGCATTGGTCCATCCGCGCAAGCGTGGTTTGTCAGGAGTGACGTCCGTCACCTGCCCCGTCCGCACGACATTTTGAATTTTGTCGTCACGCGCTGCATTCGCGGAGTTGGCGCAATCATATTCGCTGAAGGACAAGCGTCCGGCATAGCGCGCACCATCGCGAACCGCCTTGACCACGACATGCTCGCTCAGGAAATAATTACCGAGTTCAAACGAACCGAACATCAAGGCTATCAGCATCGGAGTGGCCAGCGCCATTTCCGCCGCTGCAGTACCGCGCGTACATTGCATCAAGGACAAGGGTAAACGTGCCATCATTCGATCAAATAGGGCACGTCACGCGCCACGGTTTGAGTGCCGCCGTTACCGCTCCCGCCGGCTACGGTTTCACCGATGAGTTCGACATAGACGTCGGATTTTTGTGAATAGACCGTACCACATCCCATGCCTGACTTGCATTTGTCTCTTGCAAAGGAGGGTTCGACAAGAAAGAGATCAACCCATTTCAAAACTGGTATATCGGTGTCCGACGGAGAAATGTCGTGCGCATCGCAGTTTATCACCGCAGCCGAAATTCGCCGGCGATCAACGTTGGAACCTCCCGGCATGATCCCCGGAGTTATGCATGCGGGGGTCGAATATGCCCGTTTGGATCCGACCTGGGGTGTCGCGGAGAGCCGGGTGGCGTCTTCAAGTTCCCACAAGTATACCTGATAGCGGGTCGGGCTGGCGCCGACCTGATTCGCGTAATTCGATCCATAATGCGATCGCCAGTAAGCATTGATGTCCCACACGCCGGTGCCGATTCTCGAATTCCCGGTTGTCGCGGCACAATCACCGGCGTCGCTCCATGCATGACACAGATCGCGGGGCAGCCCCATGACCGAGGGTGTGGTCGAAATTGGCGCAGCAGAAGTGGGGCGGTACCGATCAGTATCAGGCTGCTCCCAGCCCTGGCCGGTTATTCCGCAACTCATCGCACCATTGCCGCGAACAAGATCCTTGCGGGTGTTGGTTGAAGGAGAACATGTGCCGCCGGTTGGGCAGCTATTGCCGTTCGCATCGATGTCGAACCGGGTGTTCAGTCCGTCCATCACACTGGCATTGAGACCGGCCTTTATCTCAACGCCATCACTGGCGATGCAATCGCCAGGCGGCGTATTGTACCCAACCGCCCTTAGCAGATTATTGGCACCGGTTCCGAAGCCGGTTTCCAAAAATCCAAAAGCACCCGGGCCGTATGAACCGTCGCCGACAAGCTTGATTCCCGTGCCCGGTGCCAAGCTGAAAGCATAATCAATATCGGTATTGTTCAATGGTTCGCTCGGATTGCAGAACATCACTGGCGGTGTCCGGCAGATTGAAGACCCGACACCGGCGAACGCGGTTGCGTCCAGCGCCCCCGACGAAAAAGCTGCAACAATCGGCGTCAGGGCAAAATTTGCGGTGCGTGTCACCGTCGTCACTTCGACAAAATTTGCTTCCGCGTCCGTAGTTGCGACCGTTCCCTTGCCTTTATCAACGTAGAAAACCACATTGGCAGTCGGCACAGAAATCGCCCTGCTGCCAACATTGTCATTGGAGAACAGAGTTGAATTGGTGACCAGCGTCTGTGCGGCATCCGTGGCTCGGGTCCTGGCCCCGGCTTCGCCATCCAGCTGCGTCGCTGCGGCCAGCGCGGCCTGATCGGCTGCATTCTGAAGCTCGCTGTCCATTGCAGCCATCCGGGCATAGTCAAAGCCGATTCCGCCAACCGCGATCAACGCAAATAAAGACAGGGCAATCGTGGGCGCAACCGCAGCGCTTTCATCGTTCCTGAACTGACTCCATTTCACGCGCTTCACTTTTCATGCCCTTTCTTCGACGACTAATTTGGACCGCTACTCGAACCGCTTGTTGTCTTGACACCGACCGGTTCCTTGACCTTGCCGGTGCGATATCTCTCAACCGCCGCCGCGCTGACCGAACCGTCCGTAGTTTGCTCATCTTCATATTGCGGATCGGGGTTCACGATTTGCGCAGCATAATTGTGCCGGACAGCGCCTCCGAAGGTCGTATCATTAGGGGTACAGGCCGAAAGGCCGGCGCCGGCCACCGCAGCCAGAGCGGTCGAAATCAGGGTGCGATTAAAATTCATATCCGTTCGGCCCGATAAAGCCGCCTTCTGCTGGAATGGTTGTGTCGGCTTCTGGTGGCGGTGCGTCTGGATCAAACGGATCCACGCCCACAGCCTTGTCGGACCGGCCCATCAGGAATAATTCCAGTTCCGAAGGCTCTTTCACGCGATCTGTGGGAAGTTGCACCATATCGGCTTTCATCGGCTGCACCAGCCGCGGTGTGACAATGATGACCAGTTCGGTTTCCTGTTTCGCAAAGCTGGTCGAGCGGAACAGCGAACCGATGATCGGAATCGACCCCAAAATCGGGAACTGTCGAACCGTATCCTGGAAATCCTTGCGAATGAGCCCCGCGATTGCAAAGGACTGGCCGTCACGCAGTTCCAGCGTGGTATTCGCGCGCCGCGTCTGAAGGCCCGGAATGGCAAGTCCGTTGACCCGGATCGAAGCGGAGGGATCAATCGAACTTACTTCCGGCTCGACTACCAGGTTGATAACACCATCCGCCAGAACCGTTGGCGTAAATGCCAGGCTCACTCCGAACGGCTTGAATTCAATCGTTATGTTATTGCCATCCTCGCCGCTGCCGCCTTGCGAGACAGGAATGGGAAATTCTCCGCCAGCCAGAAACGACGCCGTCTCTCCGGACAAGGCCACCAAAGTCGGCTCGGCCAGCGTTTTGACCACGCCTTTGCGTTCCAGCGCATCCAAAGCCCCGAATATATCAAGATTTCCGATATTGAAGGAACCGGCGACGATACCAAAACTGTCCAATATGCCGCCGATATCGATCGTCGGCACGCCGTTTTGATTGGTCAAAAGAGCGGTCGAAGGGGCGGTGCTTCCCAAACCACCCTGAAAGCGTCCGTTCTGGGACAGGAATGCAGCATTCAGACCAAATTGCTTGCCGACCTGACGGTTCATTTCCGAAAAGCGGACTTCAAGCATAACTTGCTGCGTGCCGCCAACGGACATCATGTTGACGACATTATCGCCAGCATAGGTTTGCGCCAACTGCATTGCCCGATCAACCATCGGGCTACTCGAAACGACACCTGTCAGAACAATCGAATCATTGGAAATATTGGCTCCGACCTTCTCGCCGGGCATAAGCTGTTCGAGTTGCCGGCGCAGCGAAACCACATCCGGGCCAACGGCGACATCGACGACCGATATCATCCGGTTACTGCTGTCATAGAGCGTCAGGCTGGTCGTGCCCATTTTCTTGCCGAGCACATAGAGCGACCGGTTGGTCATCGGCAATATGTCGGCAATTTCATCATTGCCGATCATCGCGCGGGAAAAATTCCGGTCGACGTTGAGAATCTGGCTTTTGTTCAGCGGAACATCCAGCTGGCCGCCATGCGCGCCGCTATACTGATTTGCGGTATAGACCGACTGTGCCAGCACCGGAGTGGTAGCTGTGGTGCAGGCCAGTGCCAGCAACGTGCAGGCGGACAGTCTTTTTCCCAATCTAGAAACCAGCATGACGTTTCACCTCGTAATTTGTCGCCCCGGTTCCACGCACGATTTGCACGCTGGTTGTGTTTGATGGGCGTTTTGCTGCTGCAGCTCCGCCGCTGCTCCTGCGGACGCGATAGACCGGCGCCCGCGCGTAATTGGCATAGCTCGAGGATGGCGAACGATAACGGCCGCTATAGGCACCATCCTGCAGATCATCGATGCTGACGGTCTGGACTGCTTCGGTGTCCTGATTGGCCACATTGCGCAGTGCCAGCGACAGGCTGCCGACCGCCTCTCCGAGTACCAGCTTCTGCGCGTCAACCGGGTCGACTTCGAGGGTCGCTGTCTTGCTGACTTTGGGCTGATTGGCATTGTCATTGGCATTCTGGTCGATGGCGATGACCTTGATATTCTGCAACAGGACATCGGTAATCTGACCTGTCCGGTCACCATTGCCGTCTGCAACCTGCCGGGTGATAAACACATCCACGCTGTCGCCAGGAAGAACAAAGCCGGCAACACCGGTCACATCGCCCACGCGGACGGCAACGGCGCGTTTGTCTTCAGGAAGGACAGCCGATATCGACGCCCTGCCCCCTTCGCCGGAAAGTTTGGATTGCATGATCGGTTCGTTGACCTCGATCGGGCGCAACGCCACACGGGGTGCGCCGGGGACAACAAGTCCGGTCCTGCTCGGGAAAGTTCCGGCCGGCAGTGATGCTCTCGGCCAGGAAACGAATTTGATATTTTCGGTGGTTACGGCCGTGCCATATTCCAGCGGAACGCGGGCCACGGCGACGCGCACCATGGTCTTGTCGACGGTTTCCGCCTGCTGCTCGACGCCGCTCAAATAACTGTTGGCGACAAATACCGCCGCCAGTCCCAAAAGGATCGCGAGACCCAATACGATTAAAGATCGATTTTGCGGCATGGCGCAGCTTCCCCCTCACGCGATCCGGATAGCCAGATCTGAAAATAGGTTAACTCCATTCAGCCATTGTCGCCCGACATGACCAAATGGTGTTAACCTGTTTCAACCAACCGTTAGCAGTTGGTGGAGTTTGGAGTTTCGATACAATCGGCCGCGCCGCTCATGGCACCTTCGATCGAATCGCCGAGTGCCACTGCAGCAAGCGCAATGCCCGAACCCACGATCGCCAGGATCAGCGCATATTCAGCTGCCGATGCACCGCTTTCGTCCATGGCAAAGTTTTTCAAGAATTTAGTCATAGTTTATCCCCGTTATTCTGCCGAAACCATTTCCAGCATCTTTCACGTTCGTCGGGCGGGGGCTACCGAACGTCTGCGACCCGTGGTCGAAATAGAGACGACCGATGCAGCAAGTCCAACCCGTGAACAGCTACAAGTGAGGACCTCGGCAGCTTTTTTGTCAATGGGGCATAAATAATCGCTTATTTACAGACGCTTAAGTAAATGTTTTGTTAACCAGTTAACCTTGGCCTTTAATTTCCATCCGAATCAATATATTTCGTTGTATCCCAATGAGTTACTATAGTTATACCACTTTAGTTTAGTAGAGCGAGAATCTCTCTCCGAGTCGCCGGCGTGCCGATCGTCCGATTCGATCATTCTCCGGAATCAGAAGTTTTTAATCTGTTGTTTTTGAGGAACAATCCTGCAGCGATCCAGATGATCGCAGTGGCAATGATGGCGACATAGCCATCGACGGCATAATGATATCCGAGATGGACAGAACCCAGTAAAATCATGCCGCAGTAAATGGTGGCAATGATGCCTAGCCAACGGGAAACGCGCCAGCTGAACAGCGCGAACAGAAATGCTACGCTGACGTGCATGGATGGCATGGCGGAAATGCCCCGGCCCAGTCCGTGTTTTCCGGCAAGATATGAATCGAGCAATTCCTTCTGCACGTCCAAAACAAACAGGGGATATTGGTCGTTCACGGCAATGAGATAGGCCATTTGATCCTGGAAGCGCGGATCGCCGATCATCGGTTCGAGAAAACAAGGCCCGACCGAGGCAAGCCAGTTGGCCATGGCAACGCCGATGATAATCCAGCATGAGAGGAAAGATATGATCATTTGTTGCCGCAACTGTCGATTGCCCCGCCAGATACAGACCAGCGGAAAGGCGATATACAGGAGCAATATCCAGATCTGGTAGGCAATCGCGAAGACAAACGTGATCACTGGATAGCCGATGATCGGCTGGAGCAAGAGCCACGCGTCCTGACCGTGAAGCATGACATCCCAGCGGATGAATAGCGCATCCCAGGCATAGGGCTGAAGGAAGCCAACCAGCGACTTCAGCAACCCAAAACTCGGCAGGAACAGACAAACCGGCAAGATGAGCAGCAACGTCACGACCATATTGCGCATCACCGCCTCTACTTCGCGGTTCGAGTTCAAATAAGCCAATGGGCGAACGGGGCGATCGATCACAAGCAGCCGGCCGAGCCAGAAAACACCGCAAATGAATATTCCGCAAGCCACAAGAATGGTGTTGGTTAGAAAGGACTGAAAGCTAAGCCCCGGCAGATTATAATAGTTTCGGACAAGGCCGGTGCCCGCTGCAAATAACAGGCAAATCGCTATCGGAAGCCAATCACGCTTCAGTCCAGCGGCTATCAAATCCATGGTATTCCCCCGACAGATTGCATCGATGGCTTCGCCATTTCATCGCAATGGCCTTGAATTATGAATAGCTATGCCATTGGAAGCCAGAACAATTTTGACGGTTGGAAATAATTTACTTGGCGGCCCGCTTCTCGTCGGATGCGTCAGCCTTGCGGTCTTTCCGATAGTAAGCAGGTCGCGCCCAAATCTTGTACGATACAATAGCAAAATCGGAGAACGCCCACCATGATGTTCACACTGGATGGGGCTCGGGCGCCGGTACATTCTAGCCGACCCGCACCCGCCGACGATAGGTCAGATTGACCCGGTCCGACAACAGCAGATAGGGTAACCAGACGGCCGCGCTGATCAAGACCTTCTGCAGGTTTCCGATCAACAGTTCCGAGAGCGCGGTCGATACCGTGGCGGGGACATTTGGTGTCGCGGCGACCAGTTGCGCGATCGCCAGTTGCGAACACAGATCAACGCCCCAGACCAGCAAGAGAAATCTCGGAAACCATGGCACATGGCGGATCGCCATCACAAAAGCGGTAATGTAGAGGCCGTTCATGACGATAAGGTCGGCGGCCATCAGGGTGAACAAATCGCTGAACCATAAGGGCGGATGGCTGCCCAGCGCGGGAATGGCCATCAGGAATTCGATGCTGCGAAACGGTACGTTGATCAGCATGCCAATCACCAGCGAGGCCATCATACCTGTCGTTCCGAACAGCGGATGGCTGTTTGCTTCCAGACAGCTCAGCTCCCGCCATTTGCCATAGCGCGCCAGCCGTATCTCTGGCTGAGCGAACAGACCGTCGGCCGGGAAAACCCGCAGCAACAGGATCAGCACGGCAACCGGTGAGGCTATGACGAGGAAATAGGGTACGGCGGCAGCCACTGCCGACCATCCGAAAACAAATTCTGTCGCCGAAAATGCCAACCGCAGCCCGCAGGCAAAGCTCATCACCAAAATCCATGCAATCGCGATCGTTTGCAGATTGCGATGTAAACTGCCCATGAGCGCGATGCTCTTCAGATTCAGTTTTTCAAACGTCTTGTCCATATCTGACACCTGTATTCCGAGACCATGGCTTAGCCCGAATACAAACAATGCTCCAATTTGGTTAATGAAACTTTACTGTTCGCCGCTGGATAATTTGAGATCGATATTGCAATCATATTGCCGAGTTTTGGCTCAATCGGGGGAATTGTCAATGCGCGGCCAGCCTATCGTCATGCACATGCAACGGTACATCTTGCTGGTGAAGCCGCTTATCGCTCGCTGGGGTCCATTGGACGACGCAGTCGGCGCTGGATTTGCCCTCAGCTGAGCCCTCTCCGCTTTCGCGTCCGCCAGACCGGACAACGCCCTATCCGCCATTGCCCCCCGAGCCGGCAGATGGATGAGCGCTTCATCGATCTGGTGGCATAGGCGCTGACGGGGAACAGCCGTTGGCCAGCTCGGCAATATATCGCGTAGCTGGAGGAGACCATCTGGGTGCTGAGACAGGCGGCGGCCCCGACGGCGCCGACAAGCCATGGCTACGGTTACGCACGACGGGCGGTCGCGGTAGAATTGCGTTTACCGCTGCTTACTCATTAGGGAAGCCATGCAATCACGATAGACTTCACGCCATAGCCTGACTGCCCTGCCAAGTTCCGTATCGAAATTTTCCGCTTTCATCGCGGCGACCGGATCCCATGGCTTATTCCATCCTGCGAAATGAAGAATTATGGCGTTATCAAGCGTCGCCGTCGTTTCAAATTCAACGAACTTTTTGACCAGAATATGATAATTATACTCAAAACCCAGATGCGCAATTTGCCCGTCAAATAATATATTGAAAATCGCCTGGTCGGTGTGGCCCGTCGTCCGGACCCCTTTGTCAAAAAGCTCCATCTGCCCAAGATAGCGCCGGTGATTATTTTCGGTTCTGATGATCCTGTCCATGACCATGAAACCGGCACCAAATGTGCGGTCCAGAACAGCCTCTTCCGGCTCTGCTTCCGCGTAATGTTCTTTGGTCATCGCCTGGCCGAGATAATGATATTTATCACCGGCCGCCAACAATGGAGCGGCGTTATCGAACAGGAGTGATTCTATGGATCCACGGAAGATCATGTCCGAATCAACATAGAAAAGTTTTTCAGCAGTGGTGAGCTGCAACAGATCACCTTTGTAGAACGAGGATTGCCGTCGCGCCAGATCCGGGCGACGCGCGACGACCCGCGCAATGGCAGATTCGAGATCTCCGCCAATCCGTTGCACTCGCAGATCAGGATATAATGCGGTCAAATCCTGCTGAGCGCGTTGCTCCAGATCCTTGTGTAGAATGACAATCTGACCATCGAACCATGGGTTATGAGTCAGGAAGGAATGGATCATCGCCAATCCGCCCGGAACAAAATCCGGCGTGAGGACCGTAGCCAGACAATAACGGTTGTTCTTTTCAGACTCGATGATCATGCTATTCCATTATCCAGTCACAAATTCTCATCCGAAATATACCTGAAAGTTGAGGCCCAACAGCGATTGTCTATTGTTGTTGGTGAGCTGACATCTGCACGGACAGGCTCTAAACGGCCATTGAGATGGTGTAAATGATTCCAATCCGAATTTTGCCAATGGCTCCAGGGCCCCTTGTCGGCTGTCGATGTTTGTGTTAGCGACCGCAATGCATTGCAGTTTATAGAAAAAAGGGGTCTTCTAAGTGAAAAATAGAAATGATAATATCGGCAACGATCAGGCGACGACCGAATTGAAAACCTGGGAAAAGCCCAAGCTGGTTGTTTTCGAAGTGACCCCGGCAACCAAAGGGAAAGTCGCTACCTTTGTAACAGAGTTCAATGCGAGCTACGGAGTAAGCTAACCGAAATCCAACGGCATTTGAAATATGTGCTGACAGGCTTGGCTGATCGGTGGTCAAACGCAGTTGGATTTTTTGCTTTCAGTTGCACATGATGCCCGATCCCAAGCCTGCAAAGTGCACGTAATATTTTTGTCCGGTATTGTGCATGATTAAAGTTCCAAAGCCTGCGACAATATTGAATCTCGGTCCCGTTGACGCAAACGCGATTATGGATCGGCTTTCGATGCTGTCTGATACGGCGTGGGAATCTGAAGACGCCGCAAAAGAAAATAAGTATCGCTGTTTTCAAAATACAAAACATATAATTCATCGTTTCATCCCGAAAAATCGGGATCCTTTGATGAGTTATGACACGCGGGCATGGTTCATATGGAAAGATCTGCTCATGCCGATCATGGACCATGCGACCCGCCAATATGGCTATAGAGAACGGGCCTATCCCAAAAGCATGTTTGCGCGTCTGGCTGCCGGGAAAGTGATCGAGCCGCATTGTGACGGCGCAGGCTCCCACCTACTGACTCATAAAATCCACATTCCGCTGGCCACAACCCCTGATGCCACTTTTCAGGTTGCCGGCGAGACATTTCACTTGCCCGCCGGACACGCCTTCGAAGTCAATAATATTGTGGAACATGGGGCGTTCAACCGCGGTCAGACAGACCGGATCCATTTCATTTTCGAGATGTATGATGCGTCGCAATTGTCTTCGCAAGCGGCATGAGCTTTAGCTATTCCGCTTACGGGCTCAATTTCCGGTCTGACATTAGCCTGCCATTTCAGCCGACCTCTCCCCGCGAAAAGGCCGACGTCACTGTAGAATTTGGAGAGATCCCGGAGGCCCTTGGCGCAGGCGCGGTTGCGTGGAGAAACTGGCAAGCGGACGACAGCGGCTTTTTGCTCTGTAACGACGGAATTCCGTGCATATTTGTTAGCGGCGGTGACACGATGATCATAGCGCCGCATTGCAAACCGTTTATCCAGGATATCATGGGCCAGATTCTGGGATCGGCCAGCGCCGGTCTGCTGCACCAAAGGCAGCATTTCCTCCTGCACTCAAGCGCCATTGCTACGGAGCGGGGTGCAGCGGCATTTGCGGGGCGATCGGGCGCAGGAAAATCAACATTGCTGGCCGAATTCCTGAACCGGAAAGCTGTCGCCTTGTCGGACGATGTTCTGGCCATATCAACGCGAGATACCAGTCAAATCATTGCGTCACCCAGCTATCCCGTTCAGAAGCTTTGCGCCGATGTTCTGGAACGCAGCGGGAAGAACGCCGCCGAACTGCAGCCGATTTTGAACAACCGGTCCAAATTTTATGCGCCGATTGAAGACTTTGCTCGAAAGCCTGCTCCCTTGCGGGCGATATTCTGCATGGAGGCTTGTGACGTGCAATCACCGGTCTTTGATATTGTGACACCCCAACAAGCTATGCCCCTGATCGCAAAAGCCAGTTATCGTAAGAAAATCGCTTATGCACTGGGCTTTGCAAAACAGCATTTTCAAAATGTCGAAAAGCTCGCCAGAAACGTAACGGTAATTCATGTCAGAAGACCGCGAGACATTGATAGCATCTCGCAAATCGCCGACATGGTCGAGGAAAGGCTTGCGACACTTCCAGCCCGCAAAATTCACGATGCCGCCCGTTCTTGTAAGTTAGAACATGCCGCGCTAGACAATTTTTCACCGCGATCCTGAAACTCAGGCGACCATTCTAGAACATCAGGGAGCTTTATGACTATTCCAGAAAATTTGGACGATTCTGATATCTTTCGTCCGACAACAAAGGTTCTGTTGTCAGAGCTTGATGACGGAATTGTGATGATGGACGTCGATACCGCCGACTATCTGGCACTGAATCCGGTTTCATCACGCATATGGTCTTTGATTGGACAGGATCTCGCGCTTTGCGATATTTACGCAGAATTGCGCAAGGAATATCAGGTTGATCATGACACCTGCAGGAGCGAAGTGCGCGATTTTGTCGGAGATCTGCTCGACCGCGGATTCATCGAACATGTTTCAGCTCAGGCATAAGATATAGCGTGACTAACGTTCAGGATCAGACATCCGGTGTTTTGAGACGATCCGGCCGATTTTTCGGTGCACAGAATGATCTGCCGAACAGGGTCAAGACGCATCTTTTCATCCTCTGTCCGAATAACAGTGGCTCGACCTATCTGGAACGGGTTATTGCAGAATGCGAACAGGTCTGGTCCCTGCAACGTGAAGGCCAGCATATTTTCGGATTTTCCGGCCCGACGAGCCGAAAAACCAACACATCTCTGGCGTGGAATGCCAAGCCGGAAACGGCTGAATTATTTTCGGACGCGGCAAATTATCCAAGTTGGGAAAGCACAAAGAAGGCCTGGTATTTTCAGGCAACAGCCAAAAGCCCGAACGCCGTTGTCTTTCTTACCAAATCGCCGCCGTTCCTTCTGATCCCGCAAATTTTGCAAGATAATTTTGACAATACCAAGTTTATTTTCATGGTGCGCAATCCATATGCTGTGGCGGAAGGTATCGGGCGACGCCGGCCCGAGATGGCACCCGACAGACAGTCCTGTCTCAAATTGGCGGCCGATCATATCGTAGCCTGCATGAAGTCCCAGCGAGACAATATCAGGCGATATCCTGACAATAGCATTTTCTTCAGATATGAAGACATGTGCCAATCGCCCGAAGAAACGGCCGACAACATTCGGACATTGATACCGGAACTCTCCGATCTGGCGTTTGACGACATCATCACGGTAAAAAATTACCGGCAACATTTGCACAATTTCAATGACGAGCAAATCGCCCGGCTTTCAGACAGCGACATTGCCTGCCTGAACCAGACCTTCCAGAGGGAAAAGTCAGTATTCGAGCATTTTGGCTATGAAATTATTGCAAGTTGAAATGGTTGCATATGTTTGCCGTCGCTGATGCCGGAACATATTCAAGATTATACTATCGAATTGGCGTTGCAGCCATCCGGACTCCACTTTGCACATCTCAAATCGGATGCATCCAGCTTTCGAATTAGAGGAATCCATTGAAAGTGCAAAAAGCGGATTGACCCGACATAAAACCGGATGCAACTTAGACTTTGAAGTATCTACATTTTTAGACAGGCCAGCGGTGCCTAGCAAAGGGCTGAAAACAGTGAAACAGCCAGAACTAGCCGATAAAACGGCAGATCAAGCAACACAGCTTTGTACAAATTGCGGTATTTGCTGCGATGGAAGTATTTTTAATTCTGCCAGATTGGTGCCGGAAGATGGTGCCGTCACAAGTCCATTGCGAACTTCTTCGGACGACGGAGACGACGGCTTATATTTAAAAATACCGTGCGCCGCCCTCGACAATTCACGAAAATGCAGCGTTTACCCGAACCGGCCGGAAATATGCGGGAGCTTTCGCTGTGCACTTTTGCGCAAGCTTGATGCTGGCACCATATCATTGTCTAGTGCGCGGAAAAAAGTTGAGCTCGCTCTAGAACAACGTGAAAAAACACTCGAAATTGTCAGGCAGTTTGTTGCTGTCGAAGATCGTGATCTGCGCGCAATCCATCGGGAATACCTGAATTTAGGAGACGATCCCGAATCGGACAATCAACGTTTATATAAAGAAGGTCAGCTCTTGCTGAACGCACTAAGGCGTTATCTGCGTAAGAATTTTCACCCTAACAGTAGATTTCTCGAAAAGACATAGTTACTTTACGTCTGTTTACAGAAAATCAAAGCATGCATGAAGAGATTATCAGAAAAGCGGAAGCTAGCAATACCTTGGACTTGATGACTAGCTCGGACCTTGACCCGTGCCAGCTTCTGTAATCTTCGTTGCCTTACCGTCCGTTTGATCTTCTAGTTCGATTTCAATCAGAACTGGTTTCTCATAAGGCAGTTTCTGGGCTCGGCCTTGGTTGGCGGCTATTTTAGAAGATTCACGAACCATAGTTATATCCTTGATATTACTCTTTAAACCATTGCCCCGTCATATTTAACTTTATGCCCCGTCATATTTAACTTTCGTTGTAATACTTCTTTTACCTCGGAATTGCAATATTGCAAATTACCCCCCCCATGAATCGACTGGATTTACTATAACGGCTCAGCATTAGCTGGATAAATTCCGCAATATATCCAATTTTAACATAGACTTACCCTGAGAATGATATTCAAGTGGCCGCATTTGTCCGTCGTCAGAACATTTGACTCGACTATGGACTCGATATCAGCATCCCAATCCCATTCGCCTACCCCTTCCGTGAACTTCTCTTCCTCAGCTTCGCTCAAGGCTTTGTACCAATCACCAGCTATAGCCCTGCACTGCCTTGCAGTTAGGGCCACGGGGACAGCCGCCTTGGCTGCTCGGAGCAGTGATATCCGTTCTTCAATCGGAGAGAGCCAAGCGCCTAGCTCGGCCTTTGCCTGCTCTTCCGAGAGGGAGGCAGGCCAAGTCTTCTTTTCTTCGCGCTTTTTGTATGCTGCCCGTACGTCTGAGGGGATCACTTTCCGCGATGCCCAACGGCCCGACTTTGTCCTTGTCAGAGCGACCATTGCAATACCCATTTGTACCACCTCTTTGTACCTGAGGTGGCTAGAAACCCTTGGAATAACTGCAAGAAGTTGAAAAGACTACGAAAAAATGGTGCTGCTAGAGAGAATTGAACTCTCGACCTCGTCATTACCAATGCAGGGGATTAGCGCCAACTGGCAGTTTTGCGTGGGCTTTTGCGCTTTGTTTCGCCAATATGTACCGATTTTCGTTGCTTTTGTACATGAAACGGTACATTGGTACATGGTACATAAAAAAGCCCCCGCCACTGTGGTGAGTGACGAGGGCCGAACCACAACGCGAAAGGACCGCGCAATGGATATGAAGTTAAAACCACATAAATTGGAAAAAGTAAACTGGCCACCGGATGGATGGTGGGATGGTGATCTGTTTGTCGATAAAGAAACCAGACTGCCGACCTGCCTTTATCCGTATTTCTTGGGTCAGGACAAGGAAACTAAGATTTGGAGCCTTTACTGTGACCGCTCGCGGCAAATGGGCCACTTGCTGGAAACGGGCTTCACCGACATTTTTGACGCATACCATCGGATGCTCATTTATTATAGAGAATGGTATCCGTCGCGCCCGGTAGACCGCGTCTATTTCATCGGGACGGAACTGGCTATAGGAGCCAAAATCAAGATTGGTCACTCAATCTATCCTGAGCGCCGGCTGAGTTCTCTCCAAACCGCTAGCCCGGTCAAACTCCAGATATTTGCGACCATCGAAGGCGGAAAAGACAAAGAGGACTATTATCACCGCAGGTGGAGTTCGCGCCGCCAAAGAGGAGAGTGGTTCACCTTGGGCGATTGCATCATAAACGAGATAAACAGGATCAACCGCGAACAACAAAAACGCCCCGCTGCTGGTTGAGAGCAACGAGGCCGCACAACGTCAATGGAGGACGCTATGAATGAACTAGCGGATAAGATTGAGGCCATGAAATCAAATGGCCATTTACGCTTTTCGATCAGCAATGGCGTTGGATGGGTTACCAGCTTTGACGAGCCGACGCTGCGAACCTTGTGCGATATTTACAACAATCGATCGGAGGTCGCGGAAGCATTGCGTTCCCCCGCACAACAGGAAAGGCCCTTGTCATGAAGAATGAAACACCCTGGCAGGATATTGCGACTGCGCCGAAGGACGGGACTAAAATTCTTGTTTGGACTACAACGCGGAACAGCGAGGAGTTGACCTCGTATTGCAATGATATTTGCGAGGGCGTTCATGTTGACGAGGTGCAGACAGCCACATGGGATGGCGAATGGGATTGCCATCTGATCGGAGAACCAACCCATTGGATGCCTTTACCACCCCCAGCCAACAAGGAGGACAGCCAATGACAGATACACTGATAGAGCCGCTAACAATTATAACATATTGCCACCGCTATCCCGCATTTCCGCCAGAGGGTGCAACGGTCATCCGCTTTAGCACTGGCGGGAAAGAAATAAACGGGTCCGGCCCTATTGAGGCGATACCGCTGTGCAGTTACGACGAAGCAGCCCAAGCAATAGCCACCCTCACCGCCGAGTTGCAGGAACTTCGCTTGGAATTGATAACCAACACCGGGCAGACGCAGACCGCCCTTGAAGGTAAAGCAGCAATCAGCGCCGAGAATGAGCGGTTGCGGGATGCCTTGCGGGAGATAGTCGGGCATTGCAATAATGACGGCTGCGGTAATCCTATCGTCAATGAGAGAATTATTGATAGATGCGAGGCGACCGCACTCGCAGCAATAGGGGATGAATGATTAAGTCCGTCGCGCCAATATCCTGCCCAGCAAGGCTATCTGAGCGCCTATATCCTCCGGTGGCGCTCCGGCCCGCAATTGCTTGATGTAATGCCCTAGCATGCTTATAGCGGCTTCTACGTGGTCGCTGCGGGGTTGGTCAGTCATCGGGGTTTACCTCCACGGGATGCTTGAAAGCCCAATCTTTAGCTGCATCTTTCAAGTTCTTGATTAGCGATCCTTCATCCCACGCGCCTGACCTGATAGCGTTTTCGCACGTTGCGCCCCATAGCTTTGACGTTGCCAGCATATCGCGCTGAATCTTCTTTATTCGTTCTTCTGCGGTCATAAGGCCTCCAGCATTTCGGGGGTTGCCACTGTCTCAGTCGCCCTCCCGTATCTCCTGTCAAATGTCATCGCCGTCATTTCCCGTTGGCTCATGTAGCCATGGCGCGAGCCGTGGCTGTCGTTCGCGGCGATTGTTGGATGCTGGATCATTTTTATACCCGCTTCCTCTTGCCGCTTTTCGTGATGGTAATGTCCCGTATTCCCATATCTCTTAGTAGTCCTGCCCCATATCTCGGGGAACATGGCTGCAAAAGTGAGGGGGAGTTGAGTAAATTTCTTTAGGTGTCCGTGGTGGAAGAATAGCGCGGTCTTGCCCCATTCTATCGCATAGTAAGGGATTTCTGAATCGGGGACAGATACTCGTGGATCGTCAGCGTATAATTCCGCGAACATATTGCGAAACATGAGAGAGCTATATATGTCGTGGTTCCCCTCGCATATCAACAATATCACGTTTTTGTGCTTTTGAAGGGCTAGCGAAACGAGTGTTTTGATTAACCGAATAGATACCTTAACACCTTTACCCGCCCTTCCGTCGCCGTCCAAGACGTGCCCAGACGCCGGAGTTAGCGGTTTCAGGCCATCGTAGTGCTGCCAATCACCTTGGATATTTATAACCGCTGTATCAGATGACGGCGACCCAGAGACTAGAAACTGCATTGCAGCCGTTCCCGTTTTCTCCGCGATACTCAAATCCCAATTAGCGCCGCCCTCCGCTTTCCACGCCAGCATATTCATGTGGTAATCGGTGAACGTATACATGGTTAGGAGGTTTTCGAGGGTTAAGCTTGGCGGTGGGGTTAGCTTAACACGCGGGATAGACGCAGCCATTTCCTCAATAGCAGCCTTGATAGCAGCTTCCCGCGCCTCTTCTTCTGGCGACTGCCGCTCCCAAGTGTTCTTGATCTCGCCGTCTTTGCCGCGATGAATGGTGACTTTGCCCATTGCATAGCCCGGAGCAACGCCTTCGCTGAAATGGCCGGGAGCATAGCCGCCACGCGCCGCCTTCTCCTGCACTTGCCGAAACGTCCGGTGATAATTCGTTATCGCCCCTTCCCAGCCAAGCATTCGCACCGCTCCGGTGACGTTGCCGTGACAGGCGTCTATTGCCTTGATTAGTTCCTGTTGCTTGTTGGTGGTGCAAAATTCGAGTAAACGGTCATAGTCCATTATTTACCTCGCAATAGCAGTCTTGTCACCACGCAATACCCAAGGATATGCAGGGGTTTGGAGACAGCCACGATTAGATAGATCGCCATAAGAATATATGGCGCGGATTTCATTGGGCAGCGTAGTAATCACGGTTCCAGCCAAGTTGACTAGAGCATGAGAACCAAGCGCCTCGTAGTTCGACAATATACGGGGCTATCTTTGCGTCCCTCGCGTCCACATCGGCCTTGAAATAGACCAGAGCGCCGTTCTCAGCCGTGAAGGCGACCAGCGGCGATACATCGGGCTTGGCGGGCAATGCCTCGCATACAAGCCGTTCTACTGGTGGAGGCGGTGGCCCCACTTTTATCGTCTCACAAGCTGCAAGAATGAAAAATAATGGTAGCAATTTAAGCTGTTTCATGATAGTTTCCGTTGGCTATGTCTATTAGAAGGCAGTTCACTTCTTCCGCAGGAGGCTAAAATGGACAACGGAGACTAAAAACTCCACGGGGACGGGACCGAATATCCCATCAGCCCCACCCTTAAAATATCGCATCAAGCGCGTTGACATCGTCCGCCTTGGCGTCATCAATCACCCTCCGCAAAGCGTCTTGCTCAACCTCGAAGGCCCCCGCCTTTCCCTGCTGTTTTTCATCGGCGCTAACGGCAGCTTTCTCGGCCTTCTCCTCCGCTACCTTCTGCGCCTTTTCCAGCTTGGCATAGACAGCCGCCTTTCCGTCTGACCGGCCCTTACAATAGGCCAGTGGCAGGCACAGAACCGCAACGGCCAGCAGCCCGCCGAATATCTTGCTGGTTAGGATGCTGAACATCAGAGCAACAGCCCGATGACAAAGCCCACGCCCGCGCCGATAGCGAACGGCTTCCAGTGGCTGCGAACCGCATATACTGCGCTGTCAATTGCTTCCGTGATTTGGTTCATGATTATTCTCCGAATTGACGGGGACCGAAGCCCCCGCCCAGTTGGTTACGCCGCCAGTTTTTCGCGGAGCAAATAGCCCTCAAGGCCCCATATTTTGTTGCGGGCGTTGTCGCGGGCGATCTTCCGTCCAATGGCTTCGTCAAAATTCTCGGGAGACGCTGCCGCACTTTCGCCAGTCACAATGTATCCGTTGCGGAGCGTTAGTGCGCAGACGGTCATCGTCGTGTTCGGGAAAACGTGATATTGCTCGGACGCAATTGCAGCGTCGATCATATCTGGATTCAAGCGAGGTGCATTAAGCCCCTTGCTCTGGATTTCTTTTTCAATCTGTGCTTCATCAGTCATAGTATCAATCTTTCTTTCAATCATGCCGCAAAAGTCGCGGCCCCTAATCTGGTCGCCCAGAATTTCCATTGTTGCCCTTGTCGTCCACCGTCGCGCCGTTCTTGGTGACGCTGAACAGCATCCGGCGACCCAAAGCCCAGCCCAAGGCACTCATACCGAGCAATATTTGCGCGTGGGCAGCGAGAGCCAGCCAGAACACAAAGCTGGGACTACCCCGCAGCAACCAGAGCGAGATAAAGACAAAGACGGTGAACACGGCACAGCCGCCGCAGATCGCGATGAATGAGAAAGCGCGCCTGCCGTTGTCGGTGTTAATCATGTCGAGGTTCATGCCAGCCCACCGTCACGCAATGCGCGTTCGAATGCTTGGGCATAGTCCTCTATCAGATCGGCCTTGTCCCACCCGTTGATGATGGTCCGTGCCTTCATATATTGCGCCCTGGTCGCAACGCCGGACATAGGCAGGCAGTCAGACAGCTTAACGCCAGTGAACCAGCCCTCATCCATGCCGCGCCGCATGATAGCTGCTGCAATTTCAGGCTCCCGCACTTTGTCGGGATTGGCCAGCAGTTCGCCATGCAGCCGCAGTTCCTCGTCTGCCTTTTTGTAATTGGCTTCCCAAGTTAGCTGGACATATCCGCGCCCATACCAAGGATAATAGTGAAGGTGTTTCTTGCGCCATGCTTCCGACAGCCAGTAAGCCTCGATAACTGGTTGCATGGTGGCTGCTGTCTCATGCCATGCCGTTGCCAGCATATAGGCCTGATGCGACAGCGGAGCGCCTTCTGCGGCTTCCAAGACGGATTCAAAGCCCTCGACCTGAAGCGTGGACAATCTGCCGAGCCGCGCCCGCACAGTGTCATAGAATTTTGCCTTGTCCATATCTTAAAGCCCGTGCTTGCCTTCAAGCCTTGCGGCCCGTTTTTCGACCGCCTCAATCCGGCTGTTTACAGCGGCCTTATCGGCTGCGGCCTGCGTTCCGGTATAGCGATCCTGATTTTGGTCTATCAGCACGGCGACTGATACCGCCGTATTCTGGACCGTTGCCCCGAGCCAGATAGCGAAGGCGGCAAAGACCGTGACCATCACCTTCTGCCCCATGCTCAACTGCACATCCTTAACGTGTTCGACATCATCCCTGCGGTTCGTCATAGGATTGCCCGTTTCATATTTTGTGTTATCTGCGACTTAGCCATTGCGAATCCTTTTCTATTCGTGTTGGTCAGGGGTGGTCATTGGTGAGGCTTTGGCCATCCCGCTGCTTGTTTGCGTTTCTGTCTCGTGCTATGGGGCGATCATGAATGATGCTCTGACCAAAAACGCCAAGGCCCTGAAACTACCGCTTTGGTGGTGGCTTGTTCCGGTCCCTGGCGCTTTGTGGATTTTGCTGGCTTACTAGACTATCGAAACCACGGCGCGGCCATAACCGCCAGTCGTGCTGACCCGCAGCCCCTTGGGCGTCACAGCGGCAGAATGAAGCGTAAAGGCTGTGCTGTCGATAACCGTTGCCGACTTGCCAATCAGATATTTGAAGGCGTCGTGGTTAATCCAGACGCCATCGAGCGTGTCGTGGATGTCGATAGTCCAGTGGACCGTCCCGTCTGCAAATTCGACGACATTGTTACAGGTATATTCCTGATTGTCCGCCATATCATAATATTGGTTCCAACAGACAGCCAGATGGTTTTCACCAGCGGAAGCGGTCGCTCCTGCCTCACCATCAACGCCGCCTGGATATTGCTTTTCGACATTCGAGATGTTTAAAATCCGGTCAACCAAAGTCGCCCTTGTCGCCGGGACTCCGATGCCAACATGACGGGCATAACCGTAAGCAAAGCCCCAGCGCGGATCGCCACCGCTGGTCTTGCAAATTTGCGCAAAATGCGAGGCAGGGTTGGACGGGTCAACGCAGTCGCTCGCCATCACATTTACGCTGCTTGAATTGCTTTCAATATCCGCAATGGCGCTAAAGTCATAACCGCCAACCGTTCCAGACAGGTCCGGAATATACTGATTGATACGATCTCCCGAACCGCTTCGACGGAACAGGACCAACCATTGCTGCGCGCCCCAATAACCATCGCCAGTCCGTGCGTAGCCCTGCGCAACATAATGGTCGAAATATGTGACCATTTCGCCAAAGCGGCCGAACTGGTAGCTGATGGACAGGTCAACGTGCGTGGCGTTCTGGCTGTCGCTCAACAGGCGCGGGGATGCCGCCCCCTTTCCCGCGATTAGTTGCGTCAACCAATCAGCCGGATTCGGGATGCCGTAGCTTTCCTGAACCTCTGCACGATAGCCGCGATATACGCCGTCGGCGGTCAGTTCGACGCCATCCAGCCAGACGGAAACTGCATGGGATTGCAGGAGATAGTTATCCTCATAGGCCGTGCTGCCCGAGAATGCCACCGCGCCAGCAGCAGAAAACGTGATCGTGCTACCCGTCAATGTGGTGTCAAAATCCCAAGCGGTTGCCGTGCCTTCATTCGCCGGGGCGATGGTCAGTGTGTCAACGTCTGGAACGTCAACCAGCACCCAGCTTTTAGCAGCACCGTCCGTCCCAACATCGCCAACATCGGTCAATGATAGCCCGTGTGCGACCGAAGTAATTTTCTGGCAATAGAAACCATGACCGCCGCCAAGATAGGTATTGTTCAGGTTCTCTGGCGCTGCTGTATCGCCGCCCCGCCCGATTGGCCGCGCATCATACGGGGCGTCTCCATCGGACTCAAAAAACAGAACCGTGTCGCTCGGCTTAACCCCCTTCGGGACGCGCATCACGAAACCGAATTGGACCGCCCCGGTGTGGTCAGCATCAATCGTCTGCGAAACATCGACCTGTCGCACAATGTCGAAATCATCGTTATATGGCTGGCGGACATAAACGCTGCCATCATCCACAACCACAGTGACCGGCGCGTCGTCAAACTCCGCCACTTTACGCTTGCGTTCCGAGCCGTCACGATAGCTGGAATACAGTTCTGTCTCGCCGTCCGTTGCGTCATAAGCGAAGGATACTGCGCGCATTGCTGCAAACTGCTCGGTAGATGGATCATAGCCGCCCTGCTGGCAATTCCACGCGAAATAGGACGCGCCCGCTGGCATGGTGAAAGTTACCTTCCGGTCGCTCTCCGAAAATGTGGCCGATGCGTAGCTGTGAAACGTGCCTATCGCCGTGTCGGTGTAGCAGTGGATCTGCTGGATATTGACGGGCCGCTTGATAACCCAGCCCGAGACAGCCGCCCGCAAGTCGATTACATAATCCTGCCCCGGTGTGCCAGGAACAAAGCCGGAGAAATGCCACTTCGCGCTGGAAGACAGCGCATTGCCGCTGTTGTTCGCATATTGGCCGTCGCCTGACGTTGCAATATCGGGATCGTAGATGTTCGGATATGCCGGGTCTGCCGGAGCTTCGAAAGCCGGCGTAATCGTGGCAATGGCCGTAGATGCAGCGGTCGCGGTAGTCAGGGCCTCCTCAACGTGATCAGGGCCAACAATAACCAGCCCCGTTGCAGTCGCAACGCCGGACAGGTCTTGATATTCGACATAATCGCCGTCTGCGTTTTCAACGTAGAAATATTCACCCTCGCCAACAGCGGCAAGGCCTGCTGTCGTGTCTGCGTATAGAGCGCCGCCAAGACCCGTAGAAGCTGCCGCCGCGACTGCGTTGGTTTCTGCTTCCTCTGCTGCCGCTTGTGCTGCCTCCGCCTCTGTTTTTGCTGTTTCAGCAGCCGTCTTGTCCAATCCTGTCTGAACGCGATCTGCCGCAGTAGCAACCGCGTCGGCTGCGGTTAACGCTGCCGCATTTGCTGCGTCACTTTCATCATAACCGCGCACAGGATCGACAGCACTACCGATTGCAACGCCATCCGCATCCGTGCGAGAGACTTTATAGATAACGTCTGGGTCAAGGAATATCGGTGAAACGATGCCGCTTGCATCTGCCTCTACGGGGTTTTCCATCGCAGTCGTGCCAGCCTGATCGCTGTAAATGGTCGCCGCTGTCGTCGTGCCGGTCAGGTAGAAATACCACTTGCCACCACTGACCGGATTTCCGTTTGCATCGAGCATGGGCTGTAAGGACGGCTGAAAAAGGTTTGCCATTGGTTTCCCCATAAAAAAAGGGGCGCAAAATGCCCCCGACTGTGCTATGTTGTGATTGTGCGCGAGTTCTTACGTCCCCGCTTCTGGTTCTATGGCCTATTGGGCTGGTGGTTTGCCCCGACTATCGGCTTCATTTTGAGCGGCGGCGCGACCTGGTGACGCCGATAGCGAGTTATTCAAGAACGATTGAACAGACTTGATGTCATTGGCGATTACCGGCTCTGCCGAAGCAATGGCTGACAGCCGCTTGGCATACTGCTTTTGCGCAGCGGGATTAGCAGGCATTTTAGCAAGCCAATTGGCGAATTTAGGCGATGCCAACAGCTTGCCGAGCGCAAACTGACCGCCTGCTATCGTTCCCGCCATAAACGGGCTGATAAGAAGCCCTGCCGTGCCTGAAATAGCCGCTTGAACGCCCACCGAACGCGCCGTGTTGCTGGTGTTTAGCAGCCGGTCCGCGTCCTTACTTTCCTTGGCGATCTTCGCCAGATCATCAAGCGCCTTCCGGCTTTCGCCTGTGAACACAAGTGATTTAGCTTTGCTGGACATTTTGTTGTAGTCGGTCAAAAACTTGCCCAGCGAGAAATCAGCGTCATTCGCGTTCGCAGCCGTAGGACGGCCAAGGCGCTGGATGACGGTAGCCCGAATATTGCGGGCCTCCGCCTTGGGAAGTGCCTGCATCAAGCGGCGCAAATTCTCCGCGTTGCCGGTTTCCCTATTGGCCATGCGCTCAAAGGCGCTAACAATGTTTTCGCCGCTTTTCTGGCTGTTCTTGCCAAGCAGCGGCTCCAGAACCTCATCGATTGTCTCAACCCGCTTGCGCCAGAATGCGTCCGCCGTCTTGAAGGCTCGGGCCGCGCCCTCTTTCCCTGCCTTGGTCAGTCCATCGACTATATCTTCCGATGCAGCGTCCATTACCATTTTATAACGGCGGTTGGTGTCGCTTCCACGCAGTCCCTTGAAATCAGCCTCTTCCCTCAAGCGAGTCCGTGAAGCGCGAACGCCTGCAACGTCGAACGTCCCCTTAGCCATGTTCTTGCGAAGGGTTTTAAATTCCTTGAGCAAGGCGCCGCCCCCATCAACGGTTCCCTCCAGTTCCTTGATATGGTCGTCCAAGACGGAAATTGCCTTTGGCAGCGGCACTTGAGTATCTCCAGCCAACTTGTTTGCGCGAGTGTATAGCCGACCGCCAACCTCTCCGGTCTTTTTGGAATAAATATTGGCAGCGGATCGCAGCAATTCGCCTGCATCCTCTTTGTCCAAAGCATCGCCGACAGATCGCGCCGCCCTGTTGCGGACAGCCGATGTTTGCGCGGCTTGCTTTTCAACGCCCTTGGTAATGGGAATGTCAGAAACGAACCCCTGTCGAGCGCCTGCGGTCAAGGCCCGCGTCCCCTGCCCGCCTGTCTGGGCCGGCATAAGGTCAACGCCCTGCCTCTGGGCTGCTTGTGCAACAGGAGCGAGGGTTTTTGGCTGTGCGGCCCGTAGAAGCGCGTTCGTGCCTGCAAAGGAGCCAACGCCGCCCGCGAGGCTCGCGCCTGCCTGCGCCAACTCACCGCCGCCCGCTTGCCGTGTCAGATCCCCTGCCGCGCCCGATGCTGCACCCGCAACGCCCTGCTGGATAGGCTGCTGTGACAATGCGCCGACAACAGCATTTCCAGCCATACCAGCGCCCCGAGCAAGGCCCGTAGCCGCGCCAGCGCCGGTCAAGACCGATGCACCGCCCTTATTGATAGCGCTGGCCAGCGGAGAGGCGTTGTCAGGCGCGCCCGTTGCTTCGCGGAAGGTTTGCCCCAGATCGGTGGAAAGGTTGGTTCCTAGAGCCGCGTTAATGCCTGTGTTGAGCGGATTGCCGATAAGCCCGAGCGTATCGCCCACGCCTTCCGCAATGTCGCCAACACCCGCATGGAACTGGTCGAACAAGGCGTCCGCATCATTAACAGCAGCGGTCGGCGTCTGGCCGGTCTTGCCGAAGTGTGCGAGAATTTCGTCTGCGTTCTGGACATCAAGCCCGTAAGTCCCGCGAATATATCCGCGCAGCTCGTCTGGGGATAAGTCCGGATTGGATTGGATGAAAGCGCCGACAGCCTTTACATCGTCGTCGTTCAGGCCGCTAGGCGATGGAGTTTCTGTGCCTTCATCTACGCCGCCAGCCCTCTCCAGCATACCGACATAGAACTCTCTAGCATCCTGTAAATTAGCGAGAAATGCTTCTTGCGATAGGTTCGGATTCAAGTTTGCGACCTTCGCCTTCAAAAGATCGAGTTCGCGCTCGGTTATTTGGCCAAGTGCGCCACCCGTAGGCGATGCATCACGCATAGCTTGAAGCGACGTGAACGCCGAGTTTGCATCAATGGTTTTCAGATTTTCCGCGAGGTCGAAGCCTGCCGTGCCTTCCGGCAAAAACTGGCGGGAAAGAGCGCCGGACGTGCCTGTCTCAAACCAACCGTCATTGTCTTTTGCGTCAAGGCCTATTTCGTCAATTTTCCTGATAACAGCCTGTAAATCTCGCACCGCCGCCTGCTGTGCGGTGCCACTCTTCTTCCCAGAAGCCGCCTCTGCTTTAAGCCTCGCAACTTCCGCGTCTGCCTCGGCTTTAACCGCCCCTGCTGCCGCCGAACGCAATTCATAAGGCGACTTAGACAGGTCTGCCTCTTTTTGACTGTTCGACAACACATCGCTACGCGCTTCGGCGGGGCGCTGCGGAGCCAGTGGCTTGGGGGGCGTCCGGTATATCGTCGGCGCGGGCGCGGACTGCTGGACAGGAACCCAATTAGACCCGTCCCACTGGACCTTTTCACCTGTCTGCGGATTAGTGGCTGTTTGCATTAGCGCGGCTCCATGTGGACGTGATCGCCCTCGTTAATTACTTCTAAATGCGGGTTTTGCTGGCGAAGTATCTCAGCATAGCGCGCCATCGACATTCCTGGGGGCGGCACACTGTCTCTTGCCAAGGCCCTGCCGTCCGACCCCTTGCGGGTGTGGTAGCTGTTTGCAACGCCGCCAACCGCCCTATTCCGCTCCGGCGTTCTGTAGCTGCTTGTAATGCGCTCGCCTTCAATGCCTTTAGGGGCGAAATCACTACTGCGGCCCTCACGTTCCAGCTCTCTGGCGTGGCGATTGTGCAACTCTTCCGCAAACGCAGTTGCTTCTTCCGGAGTTGCAAACGTCCCGAAGTTGGCCCCCGTCCTTTCGTAGTGTTGGATAGCCTCTTCGTCACTGACCACCCTGCCTTTTAGAACCGTGGGAATCACAACTTCGCCACCATCTACCCCGATAGAAATGGTGCGAACGGTTGAAATACTACCATCGCCATTCTTGACGCGGTATTTTATCCCAAGTGGCAAATTGCCCTCAATAGTCGGCTTGGGGAAAGCTACCCGGCGCGGACGCCGGACCTCCCTCATCAATCACAAAGCCTGGAGGCGGTGGCGCTGCTGGCTGTGGCTGCTGGCCATTCAATGCCTGCAATACAGTCTCTCCAGCGGCGTTCTTAGCGTAGGCTTGGGCGTCGGCGGGCACATAGCCTATGGACGGCTCGTTTTGCTCCAGAAGGGCCTTAATTTCGCCCGCTTGGGCTATAATAGCCTCCCGCTCGGCGAAGCGACCGATATACTGCTGATAAGCTGGGTCTGATTGAGTCATTTGGCCTACAATCGCGTCCCATTTTTGCGGCGTGTCCGCCCACAGTGCGGCCTGTGCGACAGAACTAACCGCATCCTTCGCCTGCTTCCGCTCCTCGCCCTGCAATTGCATGTATAGGTCTGGATCGAAATAGGCGACCTGACCGCGAGCATCGGCGTTGCCGGTTAAAGCATCGCCCACCGTCTTTGCCTGTTGCTGTTGTGCCCGCTGCTGGTTGATCTGCATCAGCAATTGCGGGTTGTATTTTGCCAGCGCGTTAACGTCCGCCTGCGGGTCTTGCGCCAGTGCAGTCAGCGCGTTTTGTGTTTCAGACTGCGCCCGCTGCTGCTTACCATACTGGAAAGCCTGCATAAACGATCCGCCGACATCAACCGGCTGCATAATTCCGAAATTTGCATTAACTGGCATCTTCTAACTCCCGCAACCTCGCTTCGATCTGCTCGACATTCTTCTTGTAACCTGGCTGGTGACGGCGAGCGGCCAACTTAGCCTTCAAGCGGTCATATTCGGCCTGCTGTTCTTCCGTCATCCGAAGCTGGTTCCAAGGAAGTTACCGATACCGCTTGCAATTCCGCCATACATATTGGCGTTTGCCTGCCCCTTGGCGAGCGCCGCATTGGCTGCCACAGTTGCCGCTGAATTGTTGTTAGCCGTGACATTATTGACATAGTTCTGGCCGACGCCCGCAATCGCCGAAGCACCCGCAAGGCCTACATTCTGCTGGTTGCCGAGCTGCGCCAGGTAATTGCCGAACTCATCGCTTGCGATGTTCTGGTTAAATCGCGCAAAATCCTTCATTGCAGCACCCGACCGCAGCGCCCCGTTGGCCGCGTATCCTGTATTGAGGGCGTTATTCCCCTCGTTTACGCGGAATTGATAGCCGGTGGAGTTCTGGTAGTTCTGGAAGGCGTTTTCATAATCTGCCTGCGGGTCTGATTGTGCCGTCTGCGTTGTGTTAACCGCTGTCTGCTGCTGCGCCGCACTGGACGGCCAGTAGCCATTGTATATCGGCGAGTCATTGAAGCTGGGAGGCCCAAAATCATCACGCGGGTTGCCCAGGCCACTATAGCCGGGGTTGAACGTCTGCGTTCCTGTGTTAGGGATCGTCGCCGCCGCTGGCCCGCCCTGCTCCTGCGGGACGCCCAAGCCAAGCAAGGCGTTGATTGCGTTACCCGCATCATTGCCGCGTTGGGCATAGGGGTTGAGAACCTGATAGTTCTGGTTGTAAATATCGCGGGTTAGTGCGTTGTTCGCGTCCGCCGTATCCTGCGCTGTCTGTGAAGCCTGATTAGCCGCCTTCTTTTGCGCGTTCGACGAAACTACCGCGCCGCCCACTGTGGCAGCCGCCGCGACGCCTGCAATTGCTACTGCTGGTGGCATTTCAATACTCCCATTTGTAAAGATCATAGACAACCGGCCCTTGGCCTATGTCGATTGTCTGCTGGCCGCATGGCTTGAAACCGGCCTTCATTGTAAAATAGCGCAGCGCCGGATTATCGACCCGCGCCCACAGCATATCGGCATGGTCGGCCATGTAATTCCGTGCAGCCATGCCAAAATCGAAGCCCCATTTCCCCCTGCCCTCCGGCAGCAGATAGACATGGACCTCGAAAACCCTTGGCGCGGTCCAGATAAAGGCCAGCCCGCCATGTTCTGCGTCCAGAAAGACATTCTGTCGGTCATTGACTAACGGCGTGAAATCGAGCGGTTGGCCTATGTCTCCGCCGCAAGTCGGCCTGATTGTTTCGTGATTGACCAGATAGTTGACCCTATCCGCATCAAAGGTGCGCTTCACTGTGAAGCCAGTTCCGAAGGTGGGCGGACATAACCTGGCGGCGAAACACCGCCGCCTGTCGATGGTGGCTCGCCAGCAGTGGGGATAGTGATCCCGCCGACAATATGCGTTGCGCCGGCCTGCGTCACATCTTCGGTCGTTGCTTCATAAGAAACCGCGCCGCCTTCCCATGCCGCGTCCTGATATTTTACCCTGTAAAAGACGCCCTCTGACAGGCCGCTGATCGATCCGCCGTCAACATCGACGATATTATCCTCTGAATACCATCTTTGATGCGCTGCGATGGTTATCACACCGTCACTGGTTGCCGTTAGATTGCCGTCCACAGGGACCGTGTAGCTATTCGACAATGTGGTTGATGTAACAACGTCCTGCGTGGCCTGCGCTGCCGCTGTGGCCGTGTCTTGTGCCGCCTGCGCTGCCGCAAAGGCCCTTTCTAGCGCCGCGATCTGTAACGCCTGCTGGTTAAAGGCGTCCTCTATTGATTCTGCCTTACGCTGCTCATTCACAACATAATCAAGATTGGCATAGCCCAGATTATTGGTGATCGGGACAGCCCTTGTCAGGCGCGGGATGCGAACCGTCTTTGATGTCAGCCCCGAACTAAGGTTAGGCCCCATTGTGACCGACCCGCCGTGCCATTGCTGCGATGCAGCGGTATAGCCAAGGCGAACCGGCGTTACCGAAATATCACCGCCAGCCCATTCTAGCTGGGCTGGTGTAATCGTGATGCTAGGCATTGGTCAGGAACGTGCCCGCCGTCAGAACGAATGTGTTACCATCGGTCAGCGTATAGCCCGCGCCATAGTCAAGAAACCCTATCAGTTCGTCGCTGCCCGCTGTATCGTTGTAAAGCACGATATAACGGAACTCGGCAAAGCTGCCGCCGCTCGCAGTGAATGTTGCAGAGTCCAGAGCAAGGGAATATGTCCCGCCTGTCTGCGCGCTTGATGATACGGTTACGGCAATTCCCCCCGCCGTATAGCCGTTGCCCGCTGAAATCTCGGTCAAATCCGCCTTTACTGTGTTCGACAGGCTTGGCGCGACATTCGTTAGCATGAATTTAAGGGAATCCGCTCCCAAATCATGCACACCCTCGGCCACAGCCTCCTTGAAGCTGTTAAAAATCTGAACGGTTGGCATTATCGGCCTCCTATTGGCGCGTTGGCCTGGACATTCGAGAAGCGGACGCTAACCGGGTCGGAAACACGGAACTGGAAAAGCGCGCCGGGATCAGCGAACATACCAAGCGCCCGCCATTCAACCCGCTGGCTGTAATCACCTTGCTCACCAAGGCTTTCTAGCTCCCATTCTTCCCACGTGTTGCCAGCATCATCACTGTAGCGCATTTCAATCTGCGGGTCCGCATAGTCGCCCGCCAGATAGTCGGTCGTGCCGACTTCCGCAGACAATCTAAGGTTGAATATCTGCGCTGGGCCTTCCAGAACCGCGCCCGCTGTGAAAAGTCGCTCCATTGGGCCGCTATTGTCCAAATAGCCGCTAAACGCCCACACTGTCCCTGTCTCGTCGTCGCCCATGCCGGGACCTACCCGCCAGTTTGTGCGTCCATAAGACTTGAACTCGCACCATTCCCTTGTTGTGATGTCATAGGCCATGGTTTTATTGTCCAGGCGCAGGCAAACGAACTTGTGCCGCTCGTCAGATACCAAAAACAGCCGATGCGTTGCGCTGGCCTGCGATGCCTCAACAATAGCGTCATCCGATATAGCTTCGGGAACCTCGCCGTTGCGATACAGGATCAAGTCCGACCCGAGAAAATAGAAGCTGTTATCGACCACAACAACGCAGCCGGTCTTTGCAACTCCCTGCTCGAACTCCCGCTGTTGTATCTGGGAAAATGGCAAGTCCTGATTGCCAGTGGCAGCCCAGAACTCGATAGAGTTGATCCCGCCCAAAACAAGGATTCCGTCCAATACACAAATATCGAGCAGATAATCCGGCTCGCTCTCCGCTGTGGCGAAGTCCAGCCCCTCCCAAGTGCGACCATCCAGCACGTTCGAGAAATACCATTGGCCGGTTTCAGCCCGCAAAGCGATGAAATAACCAGCAGTATGCACAACCGCCGTAACGTCTGCGCTATCGGGAAAGCTGACAGCTACAAAATCCGTTCCGTCATAACTGTAAAGCGACGAACCGGCTGTAACCAGTATCTCCAAGTCACTAGCAGCGATAGACACTGTGCCAGTGCCGTCAATTGTCCCAAGAAGCGTTGCGCCGCGATAGAACCCAGAACCGGAGACAGCGAACCTGTCACCACCAAAAACGCCCTCACGCTGGAATACAGCCTTGATAGGGCCGCTTCCATGGGTGCTATCCGATACTATGCCCTTCCGGCTCTGCAATATCGTCGGATCGCCAGCCTTGCCCTTTTCGACAAACAAGTTGACCAAATCGAGCGGCGGCAAGTTACCTCGGGACCGCGTGTAGGCCGAACGCCCATAGTCGATCTGCATTAGAAATAATCCGCAGCGGTGGCCGCTGTTGCGTTGCTACCCATCAAAAGGCCCTTGAAGGCCAATCCGCGCCGATAGACGGTCGGTGAAACCTGACCGCCGAACGTATCAACCCAATTGGAGGCAAGATAGCAAGCAAGCCCGTCAGCACCTCGACTTGCAAAGGGTGCGTCCGTGTCCAGCGTTAGGCCGGACAGACTGACCCATCCGTTGTCCCAGACATAATTGGTTTTTCCAGAGTCATAAATGGAAATAACCGCCAAATCTTTAGGCTCGCGTGTCTGTCCATCCTCTTCGATTGCCAGAGGCTTGGTAATCGTGAAGCCGTTTGCGGATATTCGGTCAAACTCCTTGGCGGTATAGTCTGCCTCCGCATAAACATCGTTCAGGCCACCGAGACAGCCCGCGTCAATCAGTTCGTCATAAAGTCCCTGCAATATGAACAGGCCGTTGGTGGCCTCTTTCGCCTTTGGTGTCCGCCCCAGAGCCAATATGCTCGTGCGATACATGGCTTGGGTGATAATATCCCGGCAAGTTGTCATATCATCCCCCTCAAGAGAAAGGGCGGGACCGCTAAGCCCCGCCCTATTTGCTTAGGAAGCGGCAATGCCGACAGTGTTGCCAGCGCCGGTCGTTGCGAAGTAGCCCGTCACAACACCATGGTCCTTCAAGTCTGCGGTATCGCTGGAGCCGGTGCCAAACAGGATTTTGCGAACCCCGTAGATACCGTCAACTGCAACGCCATGCTTGTCGCCATAGTCGAACTCTTCCGTGACAGTCTTCCAGCGTTTCGCGTAAGCGATAGCCAGAGCCTGCGCACCGCAGAGATATACCGGGGTAACCTCGGTGGTGCCGGAAGCGCCCAGGTTGGTGTAGATTGGCAGATTGTCAGTTTCTTTGACAATCACGCCGTTCCACATAATATCGCCGCCCTCGAACAGCTTGCTTGCCTGCATCTGGACAACGGTTTGCGCCAATACTTCCGTATCGAGGCTGTCCCGCAAATCCTTGAAGGCGTGAGGGTTGGCGAACGCGACATAGTAACGCTTGCCGTTGCCGGGATCGCGCATTGGGCGAACCTTCGGGTTGGCAGTCTTCGCTTTCAACACCATGCCGTCCAGCGCGGTAGCGTTGAACTTGTCGGCGGTCGTATCGAGTAGCGCAAAGTCAGCAGAAGCATCGGTATAACCACCAACGCCAGCGCCGAAATATACGCGATCCGCGTTGTCAACCAGCCATGCGTCACGCTGCGCTTCGGTGGAGTCCGTGAAGCTGACGCCATTGATAGACCCAAGGGCCTCAATAACCAGATCGCGGGTGTCTTCCATCGACCAATCGAGCAGAGTAGCCCGAGCAGCCTGCCGAAGCGAAATTGCCGATTTCTGTTCGGACATTTCAGCGATACGGACAGCGTTACGGCGTTTATCAACGTAGATACGCATCGAGCGGGACGACATATCCTCTTCGTTACCTTCGAGCGTTGATGTGCCGGTTACAGGGTTATTGGTCAGGCGATTGACCAGAGCAATGGTAATCGAGTCACCGCTCTTTTTGGTCAGGTCTTCCTTAACCTGAATAACCGAGTTTTCGCTGGTTCCCATGAGAGGCTTGAAACCGCCGTCATGGAGATATTCGGTAAAGAACTTGTCTTCCCACTGTTGGACAACCAAGCCGGTTGCCGGAGTTGTATCCGTCATTTGAAAATTCCTTCTAAGGGCAGCACCGTCATCGCGACGGGGAAACCGATGTTAGCCGAGTAGTTCGCTCAATGGCTTGGGACCGCCCCATTCAGGGCCTTTCCGGTCGCCTACGTTGCGTTCTCCCGACAGGGTTGGCGGGACAGATTGGCGAGTGACCGGCGTTGTTGCCGCCATTTCCGCCATAAGCTCTTCCCGTATCTTTTCTTTCATGCTTGCCAGGTCCGTGGCTCCAAGCTCCTGCATCGTGGCATGGTTCTTGGCGATCTGATATGCCTTTTCCCAAGGGTCAGGGTCATTCAGTGCCTGCTGTCCAAGCGCGGGATTGTCATTCGCCAGCTTGATGAATGTTTCCTTCATCTGGTCGAAATCTTCCTTGTGTTCCCGCCTTGCCAGCATTTCAGACATATCAAGCCGTGAATTAAGCGCGGCCTGACTGGCAATTTTGCTTCCGAATTGTGCCTGCCACTTCTCTTCGTCTTCCCACAGTGATGCGGGATCCTCCGGTGGTGGTGGCGGTGATTGCAGCGCCTTAAGCTGCTCTTCGAGTTCTGATAGCTTGCGCTCCGCTTCCTGGCGGCGCGTCCGCTCGCCTTTTACAGCGGCATGGTCAAAAGGCGGCTCTTCTGCTTCTGGCGCAGGCGACGCGCTCTCTTCTTCGCCCTTGGCAGCGAATTTGCCGGTTTCATCGCGGGGTTGCTCCTCGGCCTTCGGCTCTGGCCCCACGTTCTCCGGCTCGGTGACTTCCGCCACCTCTTCCGCTGGTTCTTTGTTCAGAATATCGTCAATTGTTCCCATGATTTACCTCGACAAACGCCCGATTAACGGCGGCGACCCTTAACGCCCGATACCCCGGCGACGGTTTCCTACGTCATCACGACGTTGAAACTTTTATGCGGCTACTTGAGTGCCGCGAAATCCGAATGAATAAGATCAGCGAGGGCAAGCCATTGTTCGCCCTGCCGTGACCTCACTCCATAACTGCGGTTACGACCATGCAACATGAACGAGGCGTAGCAGCCTGTAGCGTCACCCTCTGGCCGCGTTAGCGTCTTGATCGATATACCGCCCAAATCTGCTATAACCCGCCTTAAAGTAAGCTCCTCATCGGACGGAAGATTGTCCTCTGCGATCTTATCGCTCTCAAGAAATGCCGCCTGACTGGCGTTTGGTGTAAGGCTACTCATCAGGTCTTTGAAAAATTTAATCATGCCGCCAATCCCGCCTGATATGCGTCCAACTCGCCCTTGGCCAAAGCGGCCTGGGCTGTGGCGTCATTCTTGCGGGCCTCGCTCTGCGTCTTCTCGACCTCGGCAACCTGTCCAGCAATCGCGACCTGTTGCATCTGCTGCTGTTCGGGACTTGGCCCCTCTTTCAGCATTTCAAGCAGGCGGTCCTTGTTGCGCAGGCTTGATGCCTCAATCAGAACGTCCGCAGGTATCTGAACCATGCCAGTGCCGGCCAGTTTAAGCATGGATTGGAACTCTTCGGCGGCGATGGTCGGCGTATCGATGCCTTCATCAATGCTAATGTCCACATCCAATTCGGTGACGTTGTTTTCAATCTGGACAACTTGCTGCGAGCGCGGGTCAGAGGCGAATGCCTGCAACTGCTGGACAGCCTCGGGCTGCTCCTGCATCGCCTGCTGCATATTGTCCTTTGTGATGCCCATTTGCTTGGCCATGGCCTTCAATGCCGTGACAGGCTGGTTGACGCCCACAAAGCGCATATTCTGCTCGTTATCGGTGACACGTATCCAGCGTTCACCATCCCAGAACTGCTGCACCCGATACCAAACCGAGCGGTAGACAGCCAGCGACAGGACACGGATGCAATCCAGATAGGTGGCCAATTCAGTCATACCGCCCTGCTGTTGCGCGATAATGGCTCGGCCCGACATATCAGACTCGTTCTTGCCGCCAAGGGCAGCGTTCGGCCCCTGCAAATCAATCTCTGCCTTCGCCTCTTGCAGAAGATTCATGTTGGCCTGCGCCATGTCATTGGTCGGCAGGATTTCGACATCATCCCGCTCACCGACAAATACACCATCTGGCCGAGACAACTCTTTCCGGACCTCGCGTGGCGATGCGGCCACATTAGGCGACACCCGAATCTGGCGCTGGCTTATCAAGTGCAGTGCCTTGGACCGCCGCTTGTTAATCTCGTCTTGCGCGCCGATCATTGTCCGGACTTCGCCGTAACGGTTGTTTTCACGGTCAACGTATAGGCTTACAGCCTTAATCGGGCATTCTGGCTGCCTGTTCTCGCCGAGATACGGGCTTGGCTCTGGTTCGACCACAAAACCGGCCTGCGTGAACATACAAAATATCCAACCATCAGGCGTTTCCTGATAATGCTCACATATCCGAACCCGCTTCCGCTTATGGTCAGCCCACATCTTGTCTTTGGGCTTGTCGTCATAGGTTTCTGTGTCTTTGGCCCGCGCCCAGGTTGTCTCAAGCGCATCTTTCGCATCAGGAAAGCGCGCAATAGCTTTGGCAAGGTCCATCCAGATAACGACGCCCATAAAAGCAGCGTCGGAAAAATCAAATTCACTGGAATGCGGGTCATAGTAGAACCGATCCCACGAGATACGGCGAATATCCGGATCGATGCCGTTGCGGGAGTTCTTCGCGCCCACCATGATTGCGCAAGTGCCCTCAATCGCTAATTCTCTGGCTGCCTGCGAGCGTTTGTCATCCCACCGGCTGTCATCGCACACATAACGCAAAACGTCCGTTGCTGCCTGCGCCGCATCGTCATCATCAGGATTCCGTGGAAATGCCTTCGGGTCCTTGCGGGTCTGCTTTTCAAGGCCAGCCATGGAATTAACCTTGCGCTTTACCCTGTTGTAGACAACCGCTGGCTGCCCTCTCTTCTCCAATACTGTCTTTTCAGCCGCCGTAAGCTGTTTTTCGTCAAAATAGTCGCGGTCACGCTCTGCCAACTTACGGCTATCGCGGGTCACTTCCTCCGCTTCCTCGAACTGCTGGACAAAGGTGGATAATTCTAGAGAGTCTTCCATGATGAACCATCCTCCTCTTTGGCTAGTGCGCGTTCCCACCTGTCACCAGGCGTTGTCCGCTGCTTGCTGACCGTTAAAATCGCGGGATGCGCCTGGTCCATCACCATCCCAATTAAACTTGCTGTATCGACAACATCGTCGTGCTTGCCCGCAGGAAAGACCAAAAACTCGCTAAGATCAGCATCCGGCTCCATGAACACCCTGCCCATGCTTGCCATTGCCTGAAACGCCCGCGCCCTTGTCGGCTTGTCAGCAACACTTGCGATCCACTCGACACGGCAAAACACTTTCCGCTCTCTCATCCGGCGCTTGAGCATTGGTTCGATTGACTTGCGGATAACACCAGACTCACCGAACCAAGCCAGTGGCTTATATTTGGCAATCAGGTTTAGCTTTTCCTCTATCCAGACATCGGCGGTCGTTTGCCCGCGCCATTGGTCAACTCGATACAATGCGCCGCTGCTATCAACGCCCCAGACAGTGTGAACCGTGTAATCGCCCCCGCCGTCCGTCACAGCATAGTCGCTCGTGCCGTAGTAACGCAGCTCGGGAAGCTTCTCCCAAGTTTTGAACCAATCCCGCTGAAAGAACGTCCCCTCGTCCGGCTGCGGCTGCTGCTGATACAGCGCCGACCATTCACGAGGACCGATTGTCGCCTTGATACGCTCCAGAACAGGCAGCGGATACCATTCAGGCCACAAGGCCTCATTCTGCTTACTAATCGCCGGTAGGTCCAAAACCTCCCACTGGTCAGCCTCTGCTTCAAGCAGCCTGCCCGCCAAATCATCTTCATGCCAGCGCGTCTGGATAAGCACCACAGCGCCACCAGGCATAAGCCGGGTGAACAGCGTCGATCTATACCAATCCCAAACCAAATCCCTGCGCCGTTGGCTATCAGCCTCTTCGCGATCCTTTAGTGGGTCATCTATCAGCGCAATGTCCGCGCCTCGGCCCGTTATCGCTGTGCCGACGCCAGCAGCGACATAAGCCCCGCCCTTGTTCGTGTTCATCCGGTTGGCTGCCGCGCTATCCGTTGCCAGTGATACGCCGGTAAATACTTCTGTAAATTCCGGACTGCCGACAATGTTTCGGACGTTCCGGCCAAAGTCGTTTGCAAGATCGCTGTTGTAACTCGCCGCGATAATCTGCCGCTTCGGATTGCGGCCCAAGCACCATGCGGGAAACCGCTTCGACGCCAACTCGCTCTTACCATGCCTCGGTGGCATAAATATCATTAAGCGGTCAATTTCCCCTCGCTCAACCGCCTCCAGCTTGTCAGCAATCAACTCGTGATGCTGTGCAATCTGGTATATTTCGTTGGTGTGCTTAGTGAACTTTAGGAGACTGTCCCTCGCCTGCCGCGCTTTCAAGACGTTCTGCAACGCCTCCATTTCCGCCAGCAAGGAGGGGAGCGAACGAGGCGCTAAGGTCTCTGATCCGCTCGATAAGTTCATCATCCGACATCTCGCTATAAGTGTCCGTTACATTCAGGTTCATTTCCTTTGGAAGAAGGCTGGCAATGACTTTGAGATATTGGTCCGGCTTATCTGCGCGGACAGTCTGGATTACTGCGACGCCATGTTCAGTAAAATCATCGTGCAGCGCCGCAATGAAGGCCTCGCCCAGCTTGTTGCGAGCGCCTTTGGGGCGGCCAGGATTACCAGGCTTAAACCGATGTTCGACGGGCGGGTTTCCCTTCCCGATCTTTCCCGTTTTTTCGGGTGCGCTCATTTAGCTACCCCTCATGGTTATTTCTCTAATGTGAATGTAAATTCGCCGTCACAGGCCATAGGATCGATGAATTCCTGAAATGCAGGCAGGCAGCTTTTCATCTGCCATAAAAGAACCCCACGCTGTTAGAGCAGCATGGGGTTCGAATTTTCTATGGGTCCCCAATCAGGTATAGTTTGTGCGGCGCGTTAGCGCGATTGGAGATGTGTATGTTCGTAGATGAAGAAATTGAATTTGTCAAGGGCAGATTAGGCATAATCGCGCATACCAGGCTGATAGCCCTTATTGTTGTTTCGTCTATGTCGGGGATTGTCACCGGCTTTCACGCATGGCTATCAATCTCCAATAATGCCCCCCACAGCACCGCAGCGCCAATCACCGTGCCTAGCATAGCTTTGATGGCTCATAATGTTTTGTGTTGGATGCGGGCTGTGAGGAATTGAATTAGCGGCCACTCGTAAGCAAGCAGGGAGCCGCTAAACTGTGAATATGGAGTCCGATGCAGGTTCTAGCGGTGCTTGCAATCACCTTCCCACTCATTCGATGTTCCCCACTCAGACAAACATGGGCGCTAGTATGAAAGGGCCAGCCCGTTAGAGCCAGCCCTGTTGTGTTATTGTGCAGGCCAGTCGCGAAGCTGGCTATCAGGGACGGCGGGTGTTACTTCGAGCCGTCTTGCCTGTGGTTCCCCGGTAACAATTCCTGCGTGTCTCTAAGGCCCTACAATTATTCGCGACCTAGCTTTCCACGCCGCTGCACAAACTAATTGGGGCGGGCAGAACCCTGTTTACCCCAAACTCTAAAACTCTTTATGCGGATTGGGCGGGCAACTACATTCCCCAATCTATCGCGTCAGGCGTTTGTTGGTCCGGACCTCACCGCCTTATTCACACCGTAACTCGCATACTTGGCTTAAACGGTCACGATCCGTATCTCCCTACCTCAAGGGCGCTCTCCCAGTTGAGCTATACACCAAATTCTATGACGGCCCCAGCGGGTGAATGTTACAACCTTGCGGATGATTCCCGTTGTTCTGGCGTTCCGTCAAACTCTAAACGCAATTATTGACTTTGTATTTCCTGCGCGTATCACACTTATGCGGCCCTGTCAAGCCTGTCTATCAATATTTCTAAGCCCGTCATTGCCTGCGCCAGCTTTACCAGATCGCGGTTGCTGCAATCCCGATCCATGCGCTTAGCGTGAATAAGCCTGTCTAGCCATGCAGGGCCGCAATCGGGATTGATGTCAATCACCAGCTCGTCAAAGGCCTTCCGAACATCCGAACCCAATGCGTTTACCGTGGCAAGCCGTTCGTTCAGCCATTGCTCGTTTCGGAGCGCCTGCTCTTCGTCCTCGATATGACCGCCGGATGATTGGCCCGCCAGGGTGCAGGACATTTTTCCTACCCCGAATATCGGCCAATAAGCCCTTCCTAGCGCCCTGCCGGTGTCTCTGGCCTCTAGGCTAATCAGATTGAACCGATAGGCCCTGCCGAGCGCGTCTGTGCCGTCCGTGCCGTATAGGCTGGCCTTAGCCTCCGCTGCCGCGCTGCCGCGATCCCGTGGCTTGCCTGCCCGTGACAGTTGGCCGGATGGTGTGCGCTTACCCTTCTTGCGTTTTCTGCCTCGTGCCATATCAAAAAACTCCCTGCTGTCTGGATAGGTTCGCGCTCATGGCTTGGGCCTCGCTGCTATGGCTGCTGAAATCATGGCCTCCCATGCTGTCGAAGCGTTCATTCCCGAATGAAAGCCAAGCGCATCCATTCTGGCGAAATAGCTTTCAATCATCGCCTCGGTCGGCTCCACCGGCACGATAGCGAGGCCATTGGCCTCTAGTGCTTTGATTGCGGCGGTGGCGAACTGATAAGGGTTGCGGAATTTTTCATTCATCATCGCCTGAGCCATGATTTCTGCTTCTTTGGTGATGTCGGTCATTTGCTTTCTCCCCGCCGTTCGCGTTTTTCTTTTTCCAACTTCCTGCAATGTTCTTCAAACGCCGCCATGCAGTCTGCGCAATGGCAATTCCCGCGATGTGGAAATATTTTCTTCCCCCGCTCCTGCGCTGCTGTTGGTTCGGTCATGGGTTGGCCTCCTTCGCCCGCATCCGGAACAACCAAGGCCAAAGTTCTTCCGGATCAAACCCAAGTTCGACGGCACGTCGCTCAAGGGCTGGCATCCGCAACGGGAATTTTACGTCAAGCACACTCGATATGTGCAGTCCCTCGGCGCTGTGTCTACCTTGGCAAGACGCCGCCCTAATTAACAAATCTCGCTTACCGTCCATCATTCATCCTCCCAAAAAAGTCCGCAGGCAAAAGGCCCGATTAAAATCATGAAACCGCCTGGTGCGAACGAAAAGCCAAGGGCGAATATCTCGGTGTTTGTTGTAAATATCGGGGTCATTGGGGTGGCTCCAAACTCTTGGCAATTTTTTGCGGCAGTTCGCTGAACTCAATGGCCATTGTCATGAAGCATTGCCCAAAACCCCAACCGGCAACTAACGCCCCCCTTACACTCTGGCTCCATTGCATCGGGTCAATTTCAGCGGTCACAAAAGAGCCAAGCAAAACAGCAAATATGAAGCTAACAAACCATTGCGCTGGATATAAAACCAACCGCACCTTGAAATTGTTCATTTCCGCGCCCCCTCGTAATGCTTGGCGTAGAATGCCGCCCACTTCGGACAGATGCCGGCGTATCTCCCTGCTTTCCAGTTATCGCGTATCTGTTGCACTGTTTGGCCTTTCTGGTGGTCTATGTGGAATTGGGTGGCGGGGGATGGGGTGGTCACCTTTTCCCGCGTGTCCGCTTGGTTTCCATGCTCACAACACAGTCAGTCTTGACCCGCCAATATTCTGACGTTCCACCCTCCGCAGGCTTCCGGTAAAATATCAACCAAGGGTCTTCTTGTTTATAGCCGTCAGCTTCAACGTGCCGCATATCTTGGCCAACATTCATTTGTATTCTGAAAGTGTAATCCGCCATCAAATATCTCCTGTCTCTGCTGTCCATGCGCCGCGTGTGGTCTTCAAAAATTCAATGAAGCCAAGGTCTATTTTGTGATAAAGCACAAACTCATCACCGAACCAGTGCCCTAGTCTCATCTCGTGCATGGTTTCCGCGCAGCATTTATTCGCGGCGGTCGGCTCGAATTGCATTGTTAGGTTTTCGTCAAATTGAGCATTAACGAGCATATTTTTACACTCACCTGGAAGAAGTGCAGCTTTAGCCCGCCATATCTCCTGCCATTTTTCCTTAAGTGCCAACTCTCCTTTGGCCTCTTTATATTCATGGGCCAAACGAGCGTCTTTCTCATCTATGTCCCGAGCAATTGGCTCGCCAAATGGGTTTCCCGAATAGCCGCCTCGCCAACGCTGCCGTGCAATTCTCAGACGGTCTTTTGCATAAACCAACCCTGCGGCGCGCAAAGGTGCTTCTGCGCTAGTCACCGACATCAGATAAAGCAGAATCATTTTCTCGGATGGGCTTAACTGCCCCTCCCCTTGAGAAAAACCGACATCCATAAACGGGGCAGCGGACTTAATCTGCTCGTAAATTTTTTCTTTTTCTACATCGCCTTGTTCTTCCGAATACCCCTTGGATTCAACAGGCGATGCGCGCCTCATTAAATCTTGTAGGTCGGATGAGATATATGCTGGGTTCATATTAGTTGATGTCATTAGTCTTGCTCCATGCGCCGCGTGTGGTGTTGGCCTTGGCTTTCAATCCCGCCAGTATGTCGGCTGTCTTTGGATCGATCTCTTGCCCGTCTGACGAACTGTGCAGGCTTACTGGCTTCCGGCGCAGCACAGCCTTGATGCGGTTGTGATAGTTCTGCTCGGTCGTCGGGAGCCGACCGCCATTGTCGGCGGTTGCACGTTGCTTGATCTGCCGGATGGTCGGGAACCAATCCAGTTCATCAAGACACTTTCGGGCCGCTTGCTCGATCTCTTCGACCGTCAAGTCCCGCAACTGTTTCTGGTAGACCGCCAGCATGGTTTCGCCACGCATTTCGTCGGTCCGCTGCTTTGGCAGGGCCGCTGACAGCGCCAGAATAACTCCGGTGATCTTTTCGGGCGGGGCTGGCGTGAACGCAGGGCGGGCCATTTCCGCCAGTGGCTCTAGCCAGCTACGCTCCGCTGTAGTCGGGCAATGATCCCAGCGCATTGCGTCCAGAGCCTCCCGCCGTGAGCTGCCGAGCTGCTGCATCGAAAAGACCGTCGCCACTTCCTGATTTTTTGCCGCTTTCGCTTCGATTGCCTGTTCCATTTTGCTTTCCAGTTTTCAGTTCTTCCGGTTCGTAAATCGCGCCCCAGCCCTTGCCGACCGCGTATTCCAGCAATCGGCCAGGTGGCCATTCGTCGGTTTGCAGCTTGGCAATGTCGTTGAGGAACCGCCGATGCGCGGTTTCGGTGTTTGTCAGCTTTTTGGCTTTGCGGTTTTTCAGGAAATCCCGCCAAATTCCGCTTTCAGCCCAATCCGGTTTCGGAAAAGCCTCGCGCCCGTGGTGTTTATATACGGGGGTATGGGTGGGGGGGTTTGAATTAATTTCTTTGGGGGGGAGGGAAAGGCCCGGATTTTCTTCGTCACAGTCAGTCACGTTATGTTGCGTGACGTCACGTGACGCATCGCGCTCACGCTTCCTTGCTTGACGTTCACGCGCTTTGGCACGAGCATCTTCTACCGCCTTTTCGGAAACCTTCTTTTCCGCTATCATCATAGCGACTTCTTCTATCAATTCAGCTGGCGTCCCAGCTTCAATAAGGCGTGCCAGAAGGCTCATGCGTCCAACTCCATCAACCAATCAGCAAGGTCACCTTCGAGGCGGAACCACTCCCCGCGCTCGTGCTGTTCCGCGAACCGACGATGCAATTCACCTTCGCGGTCGAATGTCGTTTTGATAAAGGCGATTAAATGAAGCTTCCCACCGGAACCCGTCTGCAACCCGCGCATCCTTTTGGTCGGGTAAGACTCTGAAAATCCAATCTTCACCAGCTTAGTTAGTTCGCACTGGATAAAGTAAACGTAACCCGAGCGACGGGGCTGTGATGGAGTATTCTCTTCCGCGTGGATAACTTCAACACGCTCCCGGTGCATAGACTTCCGTGGGCCGCGCCTTCCGACACAAGGTGTTCCAGAAGCGGAACCGCATTTTGGGCAATCTGCCGTCAGAACAATCTCGCGCCTCATGCCACCACCTCCAGCGCGTCCACCATGCTGGCCAATTCGGCGTCGGACGCGATTTTTCTTTCAACTCGGGACAGCATAACCTTCACCGCGCTGTGCCTCATGCCCAAGGCGTTGCCGATTGCCCCTATCTCATATTTACCCGTCTTGCTCATGACGTAGGCACACGCTTGGCGGGCACAAAGCTGCTTGCGGGCTTCAAGATCAGATGAGCTTGGCCGATAGTCTACGCCCTTCCGGATGCGAATAAGTGATGGGGGAATGCCCAGAACATGAGCCGCCCGCTCCATGAACAGTGGCGATTTATCCGGCTCGACCGGGCTAAATGCGGCCTTTAAATCAATCTCTCGGCATTGGAGCCTTTCGCGCAATGATGGTTGCACGAAGCTGCCAATCGAGAACAGCGGAGACTCCACGCGCCTTTTTGCAATTGTTCCGGTCATTGGCACAGCTCCGCAAAGCGTTCCAATGTGATGACAATAAGGGTCTTGCCCCTATCCTCTCGCAGCGCCAGAAAGTCATTCCCTTCGAGATTTTCGGTCAGGAACTTGGGCAGCGACTTCTTCCGCTTCGCCTCGCCCTTGTAGACTAAATCCGGATCGAAGCCTGGGTATAGGTCCAGATCGCCCTTAGCGTATGTGGTAGCGCCAGACAGGGGGACTTTCTCGCAACGCAGGCCGTATGCCTCGAAGTCCTTTACAAGCTCTCTCTCGAAGTTTCCGCCGCGCCTGCGGTTGTTACGCCCGCGCATTACGTTCTTGCTCTGCTTGGGCTTCTTAAGCGCCTCTGCGTAGGAGCCGGGAGGGGATTTGTCGTCTATCATGCCTCACCCCGCCATATTGCTTGCAGGTGCTTAATATCACTTTCATTTGGATGACCGAGGCCAACGCCCATGCGATACCATTTTATAGCCCATGCGCGGACGCGGTAAGACAGCCAGTAGAAACGGATATGTCGAATTATTGGCCAACGTTTCATGCAGCCTCCAGTTTCAGGATTTTAAACGCCGTTGTGAGCGCAACGCCGTGTTTGCTAGCTGCTTTGCGCAAGGGCATTGTTTGAACGTCCACGCGAAGCTGCTGCGCCTCTGTTAAGGTTAATCGTCTGCGGCAGTGGCGGTGCTCATCCATTGGACCGCTCCCGCAGCTTGTGCTTCAACTCGGCAAGTGCCATCACTGTCGGTTTTACTTCCGGCTCGGCAGCGTCATAGGCAAGCGCCGTTCTGTGGCGACCACCGTTGAGCAGCGCCAGAACAGCACGAGGGACAGCCTTCCAGTTAGTCGGGTCTGTGTTCAGCCTGTCGCCATCAAGGCATTTGAGCGCATACCCTTCCGGTACTGGTCCGTTGGCTTTTTCCCACTCGTGGCGATGTTTCAAAACGTAGCGCCGCTCAAATCCGGTGTGGGGGTTCGTTTCGGCAATACTGACTTCAACGTAACCGTCTTTTGATACGCGCTCGTGGCCGAGGTAGTTATGATTGTGCGGAAGATGCCCTTTTTTGAATTGGGTTTTCCGTGCGTTAGGGTGGCGTCCACCGACACCTTCCGGACATTTCTTTCCCTTGTTTGGAGGGGTAGTGCCTTTGGCAAAATATCCGGTCCGACCAGTCATCCACCCCTTGCGCTTACAAAGAGAGTTGAAATTACTCAGCGAGACATCGTCGCGACCGAACTTACGGCAGAATTTGCGGTGGGCTTCAGCGCGGGCGTCCTTGCTCCGTGCTTCAATCCACTGCAACTCTGCTTCACTATACGGTATCCGCCGCCCCTTCATTAGGATTCAACCGCTTTCAACGCAGGACGATCTTCGATCATCGGCAGTTGGGCTTTGAAGCGGTCGCCATGATCCGCGACAATCTTAACTGCTTTCAGATGAAGGTCAGCGACATCAACAATCTGCGATGAAACGTCGATAATAGACTTTGCGCGCACAGCCTCGGTTGCGATCTGCTCGGGCGTCAAACCTTCATCAGACAGGCGCTCAAGTTCCGCAAACAGGTGATTATTCAGGTCAATAAGTTTGTTTTTCATGACTTCACTCCGATCTGTGCAATTTTACTGTTCAAGGCGTCGCGTTCCTTCGGCCCGATCTCCCGCCCGTCCTCGCTCTCGGGATGGTGAGCTGCCGACTTGGCTTTCAGATATTCGTGCATGACTTCTGCCAGTTCGTCGTGATTGATGCCCTCTGGCGTCTTGACGATCTGGAACCCGTCGGGCAGCAGCAGGGACAGTAATTCGGGATCAACGCCAGCCTTCGCGTAGCCATTGAACGCCGCAATATTCATCACGCTGTCACCGTTGGCATGCTTATCAACCGTGCTCGGGCTTAGCTGCGTCTTATGCGCCAGTATCTTCCGAGCGATAGGACACGCTTCAAAAACGTCTTTCTGGGCGTCTTTCGCAGCATCTACGAATTTACGATTGAGGCACATGATTTTACGATCCTTTACGTGTAGCTATTGAGCATGGAAGAAAGAGAGAAAATCAGGAGCGCGGCGATAAGCAACTTGGCCGCGCTCCCTAGTTGCCAGCGAAAAGGAGCTATCGCTGGTAGGGGGTTTCATGCGTCCAACTCGCCCAGAAAATTATCAGGCAGCTTGACGCCCTGCTCCGTCGCCAAAGCAGCAAACTTCATTCGCTTGAGGATTGGAACGCCGCGAACTCGCCAATTGTGGAGTGTCTGCGAAGTGATGCCGAGCCGCTTCCTAACCGCTTCACCGCCAACGGCGTCGATTAGGGGGCTGTGTTTGTGATAATTCGTAGCCATAACAATTCAATACACGTTCCGTGGATTGATTGCAAGCCCATTTCGTTGATAGATAAAAACGGTGGCGAGTCTATATTGCCCTGCATGGTAGACATAAAAAGCATGGGCAAGCGTATCAAAGCTCGTATTGATGAAATCGGCCTGACGCAAAAGAGGGTAGCCGAGTTATCCGGCATATCCTCTCAGCGCCTCGGCAATTATGTGCAGGGCACACGCCCGCCAGATATTTGCACCCTGGCAAAGATCGCCAACGCCCTCGGTGTGTCAGTAGATTGGGTGCTAGGCCTTAGTGAACACGGCCCTGGGACCGACATTGAGCCAGTATTGCAACGTCTGCTGGTGCTAGACGGGATGGACGAGGCTCGGGCGGCGGTGCTGTCTCAAGTCGCTCAAGAAGCTCTAAGGCTATTGAACACCCTTCCTGATGATGTCGAGCATCGGGCGAAAGCTCATCTCGCTGTTCAGGCAATCTGGAATACGCGGCCTTCATCAAAGCCCTCTTGATAGCATTATTAATCTTCATACAATCTCCTAGCGCGACCCGAAAAACGAAGCCTAATGTTTTTCGGGATGTAGGAAAGCGTTTTTTTCGTCGAAATAAATAAACACGCTATGTGTTGACACGCTCCACACAGTGTGTATAACAAGCTTCAAGAGACAACTTGGAGCTGAACATGACCACACCAAAAAAATATGAGTTCACCGGCGAGACCAAAGAACACTTTGGCGTCACTCTGAAGCAAATCCGGCTTCTAGTAGATATTGCGGCCCTCGGGCTATCCGCAGGCACTGTCGGCGGTTGGATCGAGAAAGAGGATAATCTTTCGCATAATGGCGATGCGTGGGTCTATGGCAATGCGCTGGTCTCTGGCGATGCGCGGGTCTCTGGCAATGCGCTGGTCTCTGGCGATGCGCGGGTCTCTGGCGATGCGCGGGTCTCTGGCAGTGCGCGGGTCTCTGGCGATGCACGGGTCTCTAAAACTAACATAACAGCGAACCGCAGCGACGGATATATATTCTCGGTTTGCGCAACTCCAGATGGACCCCGTATCATCGCCGGTTGCAGATATTTCACCTACGCGGAAGCTATAAAGCACTGGCGCGAAACTCGCGGCGGCACACAGCTTGGCGAGGAAAGCCTGTTGTTGGTTAAGCACTTGAAGGCGATGGCTAAACTAAATGGCCTCGACAAGAAGGCGTCATCATGACCGACACCCGCATACAAGCGCAGGTGACGCAAGCCGATCGTGACGCTGCGGATGAATGGACATTCATAGAATGTATGCGGTGCAGCGAATACGAGGGTGATTTTGGAGCGGACCTTGCTGCCGACTTCGCCGCCCACCGTATCGCAGCCCTCGACGGCCTAAACCCCGACGCCATTGCCGATGTTGTGGAGGCTTTGCGGGAGGCTCGTGCGACAATTAACGAGATGGCGCGACCTTCAACTGGCAGTAAATTAAAGCCCAGCATGGAAATGTGGGCGGAATGTGTCGCCGTTGAAAAGCGATGCAGGGACGCACTCGCCAAGCTGGAGGCGCAGTCATGAGTATGCCCGCAGCATGGCAAGCCGGTTACGACTGGGGTTATGGCAAGGGGCCATTTGCGGGCCTGTCGGCAATGGAAGCGCCAGAAGCGGCAGGCTATCCAATAGATGACGATGCGAACTCCGAGCTGTGGGATGCGGGGGCAGAAGCCGCGCTAAACGAGCAAATGGAGGCATCCCAATGACCACCCTCAACAAAATCCGCCAAGCATACGAATTGCTTGAAGCCGCCACGAAAGACGACGCTCTTTCGGACAAGGCGCACGACGCGATTATCGAAAGCCTGTCAGCCGTTGACGACGCGCTGGCACTGGCAACCCCATGCTTTGAGGACAGCTACGGCAACGTGATCGACCTCGACGCGGCAGCACGGCGCAACATGATCGAAGCTTATGGCAATGATTTAGCGAAGGAGGCCCGTCATGGGTAAGGCCCGCGAACAAATGCAGCGGCAGCGTGATGAAAGCGAACGCCTGCTGGAATGGAACCGCGCCGCGACAATCCGGCAGCTACAGGCCGATTTTGAGAAACCAGAGAGTTTGGCTAGATTGATGGAATACAATCCTGATAGCGGAGCGCTAAAGTGGCGCGCCAGGATGCCGGAAATGTTTGCGGTGAAGTATAGACAGCCAGAGGCCCAATGTGCCGCATGGAATACGCGATGGGCTGGAAAGCCTGCTTTAAATTGTCAGGACAAAAGCGGCTACAGGCACGGGCGCGTCAATCGCAAAAAGGTTTATGCTCATCGCGCCGCTTGGGAGATATTCCACGGATCGCCGCCAGAAAACCAAATCGACCACATTAACGGCGTCAGGAATGACAATCGAATAGCCAATTTGAGAGACGTGACTTGTTCGCAAAATCTTCAAAATGCGAAGCTGAGAACATCCAACTCTTCTGGCTGCACTGGCGTCTCGTTTAATGGACAACTCCAAAAGTGGGAAACATACATAATTGTTGATTCCAAACAAATTCGCCTCGGCATGTTTGCAGATTTCGACGACGCCGTAGCAGCCAGAAAGAAGGCTGAACGGGTGCATGGCTTTCACCCCAACCACGGCAGGTCCGAACAAGATTTGCGCGCCGCTGGAATGAGTTGGGAACAAGTTTGGGACGCAAAGAACGCAGAGTTTTTCGACCCTGAAATATTCCGGTCTATCCAGCAGGAGACAGAAGCATGAAATTCGATTTTTGGAGACTTTTACCGCCATATTGGATGCAAAATCAGCGGACAGATTATGAATGGGATTCCGCGCTATCTGCTGCAATCGATAGGTTCGGCGTGGAGGAGGTGAATTATTATCTCTGCCGTATAGGCGGTGTCGCCGTCTGGATACAAAATTACCCTTATGCTTACGGCAGTATGCATAATGGCGGAGTTGATTTTCTTCCCACCGTATCAACCCGGAAGAAGTTGCGCAAGGCTGTGGCAAAGGCTCGCATCACAGCCCTTCCAGAAGGCTGGCAATCATGACCCGCGCAATAGCAGCATTTCGTCACGGCGACCCTATGGAAGCCCTGCTTATCCTTGCCGGTATATTCGGAACTGCGGTTGCGGTGACGGGATTGGCGGTGGTGTTGTGAAAATCGAGCCACTTTCAGAGCGAACCCAAATGATATTATTGTCGCCCGTTCTCATTCCTTGTGCAGCCGCAATGCTTGTAGCCGTTGCCACATTGGGTCCGTTTGTATGGTTAACCTATCGGGCAAACGAGATATACGAGATCCGCCAAAAACGCAAAGGTTTGCACAAGTGGTTCGCATGGAGGCCTGTCCGCCTGAAAGGATTCTGGTTCGACCGGAAGGATAGTTTTGTTTGGCTTGAAACCGTCGAGCGCGAATATCAACTGGGCTGGGTGTATCGGTTCGTTGGCGAGAAAGACTTTTATCAACGCCGTGATCGTGGGGCTAAGCCATGACCAAACAAGCAAACAGCGACCGCATCCCTCCCCAGGACGACGACATACCAGAATGGCACACAGCCCCGCACGATTGGCGGAGCCTGCCCATTGACGAGATAATGCACAGGAGATTTAATTATGACCGCAATTGCCAAAACTAAAGACGCGGACATTCAGCCGGTAGACTACCAGACTGGGTTGCTATCCGTGATCGAGCGCGCCGCGTCTGACCCGACAGTTGACGTTGACAAAATGGAGCGCCTGCTTGCCATGCAAGAGCGCGTTATGGAGCGCCAAGCCAAGGCAGACTTTACCGCTGCGAAGCTGGCGATGCAACCTGAATTGCCCTCAATCACAATGAAGGGCAAGATTGTCATTAAAGAAAAGAATGGTGATAAGATTATCCAGTCGACCCCGTTTGCTCGGTTCGAGGATATTCACGAAGCCGTCATGCCGATTTTGCAGCGCCACGGCTTTGATCTGAAATTCAAGAACAGCACCACCGAAAGCGGCAAGCCGGTCGTCACCACGATCTTGGAGCATAGCAGCGGCCATAGCGACAGCACAGAATTTGAACTTCCTATGGACAGCAGCGGCAGCAAGAACAACGTGCAGGCTATCGGTTCCAGCACCAGCTACGGCAAGCGCTACGGCACACTGTCAATCCTGAACTTGCGCGTTCATGGCGAGGATGACGACGCGCAGACGGTAACAAAGGAATTTGTTGAAGCCGACAAGCCTTGGGTGACTGGCCCTGCCAAGAACAAAACTGCTTTGAAGAAAATGGCGCGTGAATTTGGCCTTGAAGTCGGCGACATTGAAGACACCGAAACGCTCGATTTGCTGCTCAATTCAAAAGAGTCAAAAGAGCTTATCGGTCAGATCATGACCAACCTGCCCTTATGGTGGGAAGGTGACGGCGGCGACAACAAAGGCGTTGAAGGCGTTATCCGACAGAAGCGCGATGAACTGCGGTTAGCTGGCAAATGATCGACATGGCCGAAATAGAAGAAATGCGGGAGCGCGGCCTGTCCTACCGGCAGATCGGCAACAAGCTGGGCATATCACATAATATGGTTTGCCACTACTGCCACGAGCACGGAATTGTTGGCCCGAATGACTTTAGCCGCCCGTCCAAGAAATACCCGCCGGAGATAGACGCGCACATTCTGCAAATGCGGGAGCAGGGCATAGGCTATCGCCAGATCGCCGCCGAATTGGACGCGCCGGAAACGTCAATCCGTAACCGTATGCGGACAATGGCGCGCCGTGAACTTTTGGAGGAAGCAGCATGAACCACGCAGATGATTACAAGGCAATCAACGCAATCGGCGAACAGATCGCGTCTTTTCGTGCTAGCGATGAAACCGCGCTGGTTGTCGGCTTCGGCAGCCACAAAGGCTCGCCAGGATGCGAAAGCGGCTCTTTGAGTGTCACGGTCCGCAAGGGCGGGTTTGAGGCCACTAGCGAGGCTCTACGGCTTGGCGATGCCATCTTTCTGGCGCGGGGCAAGGTCAATCGGGAGATAGAGGCGGATCGCGCTGCAAAGGAAAAGGCGAAGGCAGAGGTATGACCGGCGCGCTCTCCAAGCATCACAAATTCGGCAGGGTTAAGGAAAAATATAACCGTATCCCGAACGCGAAGGAGCGCGCCTTTCATCTTTATTTGATCGACAATGAACTGTGCGTCTGTGGCTGTGGCCGCAAAGCAGAATGCGTCCATCATCCGTTGCAACGTCATCCAGAACAGCGGTGGCGTCGGGATCATGAGTTTGTCGTCCCGATGGCGGATGAATGCCACCGGAGCCTTCACGGGTCGGGAAACGAGCGTTCGTGGGTTGATGGTCGGGGAATTGGACATTTGCCGCTGCTAGCCGCTGGCTACAGGGTGCAGGGAATTTATGCGGGGATATTGTAATGGCGCATCGGATCATAAACAACCAGGCTGATCTAACCGCATTCGTGACAATGCTGGATAGCCTCAAACTTCCGTTTACGGTCGAATGGGTGCAGGGCCGCGACCGGAGCAAGGACCAGAACGCCTTGCAATTCCTGTGGGCTACGGAAGCGGCTGACCAGCTTGTCGACAGCACGGCAGAGGAAATCCGCCACCGCTGGAAGCTGGAGCATGGCGTCCCGATCCTGCGCGAAGATAGCGGAGAGTTTCGGGAGATATACGACAAGGCAATCAAGCCCCTGCCCTATGAAATGAAGATCGCCGCAATGGCCTTTATTCCGGTGACTAGCGAAATGAAGGTCCGGCAAATGGTCCGGTATCTGGACACGGTGCAGCGTGAATGCCTGCAAATGGGAATAAGGCTGACTGATCCAGACCCGATGCTGGCGACTTATCAGAAGCGGTATCGGGCCAAAGACACGATTGATGAAGTTTTAACAGAAGGAAAATGAAATGACAGACTTAGTAGCAGCCGACCAACTACGCCTCTTTATCGAACGGATCGAGCGCCTTGAAGAAGAAAAGCAGGGCATGGCGGATGATATCCGCGACGTTTATTCCGAGGCAAAATCACAAGGCTATGACGCCAAGATTATGAAGAAGGTTGTCGCCCTCCGCAAGATGGAGGCCCACGACCGGCAGGAAATGGAAGCTATTCTGGACACCTACAAAGATGCACTTGGATTGAGTTAACCAACAGGGGCGGGCGGTAAAACGTCCGTCCCGTGAAAGGAATAGATTGTGAAGCATGAATACGAAATGGAGTGTGTGTCCATCTACAAAAGTCCGGGACACCTGTCTGCGAAATTCCGTCCGGAGGGCGACTTTTACACAGAGGTCCATTTAAGCTTTGAAAACGCTGGCGAATGGGACGTTGGCGACAAAATCAAGGTAACGCTGGAGCGTCTGCCATGACCTACCTATCCCCACGGTCATACCTCAATACGGACATGAAGGATGACGGGCAGCGCGGCTATCAACCGCAATATCACTCCGACACAGTGAACCGTTGCCCTGGTTGCGGTCGATCACACTGGCACGTTGGCCGGATAAGCGCCGAATGCGCCCACTGCGAAACAGCCCTGCCGCTGGCGATGGTGGCAAGCCAGCCCATGCAGCCGCGTTATACCGAGATTGGAGCGAAGCAATGACCCTCATAGAGAGACTTGAAGCAAGGGGAGTTGAGGGATGACAGCAAAACCATACAGCCCACAGACCCTCGCCGAACGCTGGGGTTGCAGCGATGAGAAAATTCGGCTTATGTACCGCTCCGGTGAACTGGCCGGATTCACGCTCGGGAAATTGATCCGTATTCCGGCCCATGAGGTTGAGCGATATGAATGTCTGACTGGCGACTTACCCGACACAGAGGAAAATGGGCGCTCACTTGGTCCGAAGGTGGACGAACGCTTCGAATCTCGACTGGTACGGCAGACCGAGGGCTTGCCGAAAGTCGCGCCAGTGAACTCTGGGCAGCGCGAACCCGCCCAAAGTCGGATCGGGTAGAAGATTTGTGGCCAGCCTATGTTGCCAGCAGGAAAGAGGACGGAGTGAACACCGACCGCTTCCAGTATATCTGGAAGGCGCTAAAGCCGCATTTCGGATACAAGATCGGCAGCGCAGTTACGCGAGCGGATTGCAGGGCGTACTACAGGGCGCGGAAACTGACCGGAGTGTCAGACAGTACCGTCCGGACCGAACTTGCTCTCCTGCGGGCCTGTCTCGGCTTCAAGTACGGCAAGGGCAAGACAACCATTTGGATGCCGCCAGCAGCGCCGCCCCGCGTCAAGTGGCTAACCAAGGATCAGGTGCGCGCCATTCTGGCAGCTTGCGAGACGCCACATATATCGCTTTTTATAACGCTGGCGGTCAGTACCGGCGCTCGTTCCGGCGCGATATGCGACCTGACATGGGATCGCGTGGACTTCGACAACGGCACAATCAGCTTTATACCGCCTGGACGCGTCAAGACAAACAAGGGGCGCGTGGAAGTTCCGATGAACGCCAACGCCCGAGCAGCCCTAGAGGAAGCCTACAAGGGCAGATTGACGGACTATGTTATCGAATTTCGGGGCAAGCCGGTACGCTCGCCAAAAAAGGCACTGGAAAAGCTATCTCGACAAACCGGCGTTCATTTTTCGGCCCATGTGTTCCGACACACTTGCGCGGTATGGATGGCGCAGGAAGATGTACCGATGCAGAAAATATCGCAATATCTCGGTCACACAAAAACAGCAGTGACCGAGGCTGTTTATGCACGGTACTCCCCGTCATTTATGAAGGATGCCAGCGCCGCCGTAACATGGTGATATGTACAATGGTACATCAGTCTGCTTTCAGGAATGGCGGAAATCTGGTGCTGCTGGAGAGAATTGAACTCTCGACCTCGTCATTACCAATGACGCGCTCTACCACTGAGCTACAGCAGCCGGACCATTTTGAGGTGTCGGCGACAGCCGCCCGACTGGGCGGTTTCGACCGAACCGAGGCGCTAAGACCAAATGCGTGCGATCTTGTCAAGCGGAGTTGCGTTTTTCACGGGATAATGCCATCAGAAGCCATGCCAAAACCCCAGCCGAAAACCGAAAAAAAGCGCGAGGAAGCGGAGAAAGCCGAGCGATTGGCGGCACAGTTGCGCGCCAATCTGCGTCTCCGCAAAGCCCAGGCAAAACAGATGCTGCCCGGCGAATCCGAAACCAAAGCCTAGGCCGGGAATCACAGCCTAGGCGTCAATGACCGCCCGTTCGGGCTTGATGATCTCGAATTCATCGACCGCGTCGATGAATTTTGTGGCCACCGGGGCAACCTTGTCGGTCGCGGGATCGAACCAGACATAGGTCAGCTTTACCACATTGAGCAGCTCGTCGCCGCGCAAAAGGTGGACAAGCAGAGAATAGCTGGTGCGCCCGAAGCGGGTGATCCGCACCGCGATATCAAGCAGGTCATCGGCGCGCGCCGGCGCACGATAGTCGACATCGGCATGACGCACCCAGTTGTCGCCACCAAAATGCTGCATGAAGCCACCGAGCATTTCGCCGCTTGGCTGGGTGCCGCTTTCGTCCATTAGGGCGCGCATATATTCGGTCAGGCCAATATCGGCGAAAGCCAGATAATGGGCGTTGAAGACAATGCCCTGCAGGTCGCATTCGGCATAGCGCACGCGAATCGGGGTGATCAGGCGAAAGCCCTCGCGAGGATTTTTCTCTTCTGTCATGGCGCTGGCTCTTTCCCCAGCGCCGCCTGACTGTCAACCGGCTTTGGCCGACCCATTGCAAACGGCATCGGACATATGGCCATGCGGGTCGCGGAAACGACCGGCGCAGAGGCGCTGGTCACCTCTCGGTCCTGAGGGTCAGAGCGGCGCGGTTTGGGCCTCCAGCCATTGCAGCGCGTCGCCTTCCAGCTGTGGCGCAATCAGCGCGCGAACCTTGGCATGATAGTCGTCGACCCACTGGCGCTGGTTCTGCGAGAGCATGTCGACGGCTATCAGCTTGCGCTCGAGCGGCGCGAAGGTCAGCGTCTCGAAGCCGAGCATGGTCTGTTCGCCGCCTTCGATCTCCCTTTCCTCGACGAGAAAGAGATTCTCGATGCGGATGCCGAATTCGCCCGCCTTGTAATAGCCCGGTTCGTTGGACAGGATCATGCCCGGCTGCAGCGCTTCGTTGAGGCCGCCAAAGCTGGCGATCCGCTGTGGCCCTTCGTGGACGGAGAGATAGCTGCCCACACCGTGACCGGTGCCATGCCCGTAGTCCACACCATCGGCCCAGAGATATTGCCGCGCCAATATGTCGAGCTGGCCGCCGGTGGTACCCTTGGTAAACACCGCCTGGTCGAGTGCGATATGGCCCTGCAGCACCTGCGTGTAACGCTTGCGCATTTCCTCGGTCGGTTCGCCGACTGCAACCACGCGGGTGACATCGGTGGTGCCGTCGAGATATTGCCCGCCGCTATCCACCAGATAGAGCGAATTCAGCTCGATCGGCTGATTGGTTTCCTCGTTCACGCTATAATGCGGCAAGGCACCATGATCACCGGCGGCTGAAATGGTGCGAAAGGACAAGTCCTTCAGCTCCGGATTTTCCGCGCGAAATTCCCGGAGCCGTGCGGCCGCCGACAATTCGTCCAGATCGCCCTTGGGCGCTTCGCTGGCCATCCAGTGGAGGAATTTGGTCACCGCCGCGCCATCGCGCTTTTGCGCTGCCTTGTGGCCGGCAATTTCGGTTTCATTCTTGATCGCCTTGGCGAGAATGGTCGGATCGCGGTCCTTGACGATGGTTGCTCCGGCCTTGTCGAGCGATTCGAAAATGGCGGCCACGGAACGCTCCGGATCGACGGCAACGGTTTTACCCGACATATCCGACAGGGCATCGGCGAGCTCGTCATAGTCGCGGATCTCGACATGGTTGCCGAGATGTTCGCGGACCGCGTCGGTCAGCTTTTCCGGCGCAACAAAGAGAGTGGCGGTCTCGTCCGCGCGGACGATTCCATAGGCCAGCGGCACCGGGGTATTGGCAATGTCCTTGCCGCGCACATTGAAGAACCAGGCGACGGAATCCAGCGCCGCAATGACAGTGGCATCATACCCCTTGTCGTTGAGCCATGCCGCAACATCCGCGCGCTTGTCCCGCGCTGATTTTCCGGCATATTGATCGGGATGTACTGCCAGCTTCTCGGGCGAGCGCCCGGGCTGATCTTCCCAGATCGTATCGACCGGATTATTTTTCACGGCGATCAGCTCCGCGCCGGATTTGGTCAGTGCCTTGCTGGCCGTCTCGGCCCATTCGCGAGTGTGCAGCCAGCTGTCATAACCGATTGTGGAGCCGTCCGGCGCGTTGGCGGCGAGCCATTCGTGCGGTTTCTGATCCGCCACATTGACATATTCGTACAGATTGCCGTCGACCTGGTCGCGGACCTGCACGACATAGCGGCCGTCGATGAACATCGCCGCCTTGTCCTTCAGCACGATCGCCGAACCGGCCGAACCGCCAAAGCCGGTCAGCCAGGCCAGTCGCTGCGCATATTCGCCGACATATTCGCTCATATGCTCGTCACAGATCGGGACGACAAAGCCGTCGAGACCGTCTTTTCCCATTTGTTCCCGCAACGCCTTGAGGCGGGCTTCGTAAGTAGACATCAACATCGCCGAGCAAACTCCTTGAATTAGCTTATGGTGGAACACATAGGAGTTCCGAGACCCGTTCGCCACCTAAATCCGGTTGGAGTAATATAGAGAATATGACCAAAAAGCTCACTCGTCCGCCATTTGCAGAACAGCGGCCCCATAGCTACGAACGGCACGGATATGTCGTCAATGACCCGTGGCACTGGCTGAAAGACGAGCGATATCCGGTGGTCGAGGACGAGGATGTGCTCGCTTATCTGAAGGCGGAAAACCAGTGGTTCGAACAAAATATGACGGATCGTAAGCCGCTGACCCAATCGCTTTTTCAGGAAATGAAGGCGCGGATCAAGGAAGACGACAGCTCGGTGCCGCAAAAGGATGGCGACTGGCTCTATTGGAGCAAGTTCGAAGAAGGCATGCAATATCGCCAGCATTGGCGCAAGGCGGTCTCGGGCGGTGAAGACCAGTTGATGCTGGACGAAGATGTTCTGGCGGACGGCAAGGAATATTTTCGTCTGGGCGCGGCTTCGGTATCCCCCGACGGCCGCCTGCTGGCCTATTCCTATGACGACAATGGATCGGAGCGGTTCGAGGCACGGATCAAGGACCTGTCGAGCGGCGAGCAGCTGCCCGATGTCATCCCCGGCACCCTGTCGAGGCTGGTCTGGTCCGCGGATTCCAAAATGTTGCTCTATGGCCTGGCCAATGAACAGTGGCGCACCGACAATGCCCGGCTCCATGTTCTGGGCACCGACATTGGCGATGATGTGGAGCTGTATCACGAGGATGACGAGGGCTTCCGTGTCGGCATCGGCCTGACCCAGTCGGAAAAATATATCGTGATCTCGACCGGTGATCACGAAACCAGTGAAGTGCGGCTGGTGCCCACCGACAACCCGCTGGCCGAACCGATCCTGGTCTCAGCGCGCAAGGTCGGTCGCGAATATGAAGTCGAGGAGCATGATGGCATGCTCTATATCCTGACCAATGACGAGCATGTGAATTTCCGGCTGGCAACGGCACCGGTCACGGATCCCGACAACTGGTCAACCCTGATTGCCGGATCGGACGAATTTTATCTCACCGATGTCTGCACTTTCAAGGACTTTTACGTGACCGAAGGCCGCGAGAATGGCCTCGATCAGATCGAAATCCGTTCCTATGCCGATCCCGCCAAGGTCGAGCGCATCGCTTTTCCCGAGGCGAGCTACAGCGCCGGGTTGAGCGATAATCCGGAATATGATGTCGCCAAGCTGCGGCTCAGCTATGATTCGATGGTCACGCCGGACACGGTCTTCGATTACCATTTGTCCGACCAGTTGCTCGAAACGCTCAAGGTTCAGGAAATCCCTTCCGGCTATGATGCCAGCCAATATGTCACCGAGCGGCTGATGATCGAAGTGCGCGACGGTACGATGGTGCCGGTGTCGCTGGTCTATCGCAAGGAGAGCAAGGTCGACGGCAGCGCGCCGCTCCACCTCTATTCCTATGGCGCTTATGGCTATGCCGTGCCGCCCAGCTTCTCCACCACGCGTCTCAGTCTGGTCGATCGCGGCTTCGTCTATGCCATTGCTCATATCCGCGGCGGCGATGATCTGGGCCGCAACTGGTATCTTGACGGCAAGCTGACCAAGCGGACCAATACATTCAACGATTTTGTCGATGTCGCCAGGGGCCTGATTGCCAAGGGCTATACCAGTGAGGGCCGGATCACCGCCTCGGGCGGCTCTGCCGGCGGCGAACTGATGGGGGCAATCGTCAATAGCGATCCCGAACTATGGGGCGCCATTGTGGCCCACGTACCGTTTGTCGATGTGCTCAACACGATGCAGGATGAAAGCCTGCCGCTGACCCCCGGTGAATGGCCGGAATGGGGTAATCCGATAACCGACAAGACGGCTTTTGAATATATCCGCAGCTATTCCCCTTATGACAATGTGACGGCGCAGGCCTATCCGCCGATGCTGATCACCGGCGGGCTCAACGATCCCCGCGTGACCTATTGGGAGCCGGCCAAATGGACGGCCAGGCTGCGCGCAACCAAGTCCGATGACAATATCTTGTTGCTCAAGACCAATATGGGCGCGGGCCATGGCGGCAAGTCGGGGCGCTGGAACGCACTGGAAGAAACCGCCGAGGAATTTGCTTTCATCCTCTGGCAAATGGGGATGGCCGAGTGACACCACCGGAATCGGCCTTCACTCTGGCGATCACCGCCCGGCCGGACGACATAGACGAGCTCGGCCATGTCAATAACGCCGTCTGGGTGCGCTGGATCCAGGATTTGGCAACCGCACACTGGAATGCGATTGCGCCGGGGGATGCCATAGATCGCTATATCTGGGTCGTGACCCGGCACGAGATCGACTATCGCGGCAATGTCGCGGTCGGAGAAACGGTGACCGGCCACACCTGGATTTCCGAACCGCCCAAGGGCGCGCGTTTCTGGCGCAATGTTCGCTTCACGGGTCCCGACGGCAAGATCAGGGTGGTCGCCAAAACCAATTGGGCCATTATCGACAGGGAAAAGGGCCGCGCGGTGCGTGTCCCGTCAGACCTCGCGGACCTGTTTCTGAACGATTAGGGCGCCGGTATCGGCGCCGTTGGCGCCAAGGGCGAAGGCTGATCCACTTTTGCCCCTTCGGCGGTACGCAATTGCTGCGGCTCGAGTATCGCTGCGGTCTCGATGACATCGAGCGCCCGCCGCGCTTCATTATAGCGACGCGCCTTTTCCATCCATTGCAACGCGTCTTCGTCCTTCTCGACTCCCGCCAATTTCTCGACCTCCGCAATCGCAGCATCGACATTGCCGGTTTCGACATAGCGCTTTGCCCGAATCAGCCGCTGTTGCGGGGCCGGCGATGGGGTCCCTTCGCGACGGATCACGAACAGTTCGGACAGTTCCCGCTGGAAGTCGGCCCAGAAGCCTGCACCGCTGGGACCGGCCATCAGCGTCGGCCCCAATTCGTCCAGTCCTGCTGACAATTCTTCCAGCGTCACCGGCTGACGGGAGGCGTTGACAATCGTCGTCACAGCCTTGGGCTGGGCATCCCCGAAACGGAGCCTCAACTGCGGATCAATATACCCAAGCGGCGATCCGCGATCCAGCGCACGACGCGCGGCAAAAGCGATCAGCAAGCCCTCGGCCCTGGCTGCATTGCCTGACGCGGCCTGCGCCTGCACATTGATCCGTGACAATCGATCCTCGAGATCGGCGACGCGCACGGCCAGCGCCCGCTCGAGATCGGGGGTCAGGGTCGGTGCAGGACTGGCCTCGGCGGCTTGCGAAGGCGCTGGCAGGACGCTGCCATCGGCATCGATCCGGTTGGCCAGCGCGGTTGCCGGATCGGGCGTAGCTGGCGTGCCCGTGCCGTTCGAAACCGCAGCAGTTTCGGTGTCGGAAGCGCTGTCGAAGGGGTTGTACCGGGACAGTATCCATCCCGTCAAAATCGCTCCACCGATAAATGCTATCACCATCAAAATCAGTATGTTACGCGTCATATTGCTTTTGCCAGCCGATGGCGAAAGCCTTTCATAATCGCGACTCATTCCGGCTTCCCTTCCCGGCCCGGCCTTCCGGCGGACCAAATATTCTCATTCACCTTGGCATAGTCGGGTCGCCAGAGACAGTAAAGACTCGTCATCCGGACGGTCCGCGACCTGCAGGCTTTTCCATCCGGCACCTGCCGCGGCAGCAACTTTTGCGGAGAAGGCCAGTATATGATGCGGGCCCGGCTCCATGTGCAACCGTTCGAGTTCCGCAACGAGATGCCTCGCCGCACGCGCCGAGTGCAGAAGCACCACCGTTTCCTGCTTCAGGCAGGCGACGGCTTTCTCTCCCAAAGCGATAGCCCGCGAACGGTATACTGGAACGACTGTCATCTCCCGCTCGCCCGGATCGAGCGCGCTATGCTGTTCGCCGGCCAGCCACAATAGCCGGCGGCAACGGTCGGCCTGCAGATCATCCAGCAACTGCTGCCCACTGGATGTGCCGGTTTCAGAGACATGAAATCCGGCATTCGCGGCAGCCTGGGCGGTCGCCCGTCCGACGGCCAGAACCGGAAGTGCTCTATAGGATTTCAGGCAGTCTCCTGCATGAGTCACGGCATTGGCACTGGTCAGCATCAAGCCGTCAAAATCCTCCGGCACCGGATAGGACCATGGGATCGGCTCGACCGTGAACAGCGGATCGACCACCACCGCCTGCAGCCCCAGATATCTTGCCCGCTGCTCGGTTTGCAGCGCGCCATCGAGCGGCCGGAGGATCAGCAGCGGTAACGTCATCGGCCAAATATGGCCTTGAGCTCCGCACTGGCCTGCCCCAGCAGCTTGTCAGCCAATATGCCGGGGGCAGTGACATTGCCGGTATCAAAACTGGAATCCCCCTGGATATGCTCCGATCCGTCGGGAAGCAGGATCTCTGCCCGCAGATGAACGGTCGATCCGTCAATCGTTGCCAGGGCGGCAACCGGACTGTGGCAATCCGCCGTCAACTGCTTGAGAAACAGGCGTTCGGCGATGACCGCACGAAATGTATTCGTCGAGGATATCGCGTGCATCAGCTTGCGGACGTGCGGGTCGCTGGACCGGGCTTCGATACCAATCGCGCCCTGTGCTGGCGCGGGCAGCATAATCTCGTCTGATATCTCATGGCCCACATCCTCCATATCGAGACGTTTCAGACCGGCGGCAGCCAACAGGGTCGCATCATATTCCCCGCTCTCTATTTTCTGCAGCCGGGACTGCACATTGCCGCGGATCAGGCGAATATCCAGATCGGGTCTCTGTCGCAAAAGCTGCGCCTTGCGCCGCGGGGATGCGGTGCCGACAATAGCTTTTTCCGCCAGGGCGTCGATCGAATCCGCTCCGACCAGCCGATCATGGATATCGGCCCGTTCCAGCATTGCGGCGAGAATGAACTCCTCCGACCGGATGGTTTCCACATCCTTCATGCTGTGCACCGCACAGTCGATCTCGCCGTTGCCGAGCGCGTGATCCAGTTCCTTGGTCCACAAGGCCTTGCCACCGACATCGGCAAGCGCGCGATCCTGTATCTTGTCGCCCGTAGCGACCATCGGCACCAGTTCGACCTGATCCGATCGCCAGCCATGGGTGGAAAGCAACGCATTAGCCGTCATTTGCGCCTGCGCCATCGCCAGCGGGGATTGACGCGTACCGATACGCAAGGGTCGGTCCAGACCGGCGAGATTCTCTTTTTTGGCGTTTTCATTCATGATAGCGCTTGTCCTAATGGCTTGAGCGCCTAAGTAAAAGCGTCATGAGCCTGATCTTGGGAATTGAATCCAGCTGCGACGAAACGGCAGCCGCGCTAGTCACGTCTGATCGCGAGATTCTGGCGCATAAACTGGCTGGGCAAGAGGCGGAACATGCGCCCTATGGCGGAGTCGTCCCTGAAATCGCTGCGCGCGCGCATGCCGAGATTCTCACGCCCCTTATCGCTGCAGCTCTCGATGAAGCAGGAAAATCGCTGGATGACGTCGATGCGATTGCCGCGACCGCCGGCCCCGGCCTGATCGGCGGAGTGATGGTCGGTCTGGTCACCGGCAAGGCGCTGGCCATGGCCGCGAACAAGCCGCTGATCGCCGTCAACCATCTGGAAGGCCACGCGCTATCCCCGCGTCTGGTCAACCCGGATCTCGACTTTCCCTATCTGCTGATGCTGGTGTCCGGCGGCCATTGCCAGATTTTGCGGGTCGAGGGACCGGGCGAATATCGCCGGCTGGCAACAACCATCGACGATGCGGCCGGTGAAGCATTCGACAAGACCGCCAAGATACTTGGTCTTGGCTATCCCGGCGGACCAAAGGTGCAGGCGCTTGCCGAACAGGGCGATGCCAAGGCGGTCCCCCTGCCCCGCCCCTTGCTCAGGTCGAAAGAACCGCATTTCTCCTTTGCCGGCCTGAAAAGCGCAGTGGTCCGCGCCCATCAAAGCGGCGCGCACCGGCCGGAAGATATTGCTGCATCCTTCCAGCAGGCGGTGGTCGATTGCCTGCGCGACCGGCTGGAGAAGGCCATTGGCGATCATGGTAGTTGCGCCCATCTCGTGGTTGCGGGCGGAGTCGCGGCCAACACGCCGATCCGCGCCATGCTCGAAGAGGTCGCCGGGGAGCATGACATGGTCTTCACGGCGCCGCCGCAATGGCTGTGCACCGACAATGCGGCCATGATTGCCTGGGCGGGTGCCGAACGCTTTGCTGCCGGCCTGACCGATCCGCTGGATTTTGTCGCGAAACCACGCTGGCCGCTCGATCCGACAGCGGAAAAGGCGCGTGGCGCGGGAGTGAAGGCATGACCGGTCCAAAAGCAAAAATTGGCGTCATCGGCGCGGGTGCCTGGGGCACGGCGCTGGCGCAAGTTCTGTCCGAAGATCAGGACGAACTGCTGCTCTGGACCCGCGAGCCCGAGGTTATCGACCAGATCAACTTGACTCATGAGAATAAGTCATTCCTGCCGGGGCACCGCCTCCGCAACAGCATAAAGGCGACACAGGATTGGGATGCAATCGCGGCCTGTGACGTTCTGCTCCTCGTGACCCCGGCGCAACATTTGCGCGCAACCCTCCAGGCTTTGCCCGTTACCGGAGCGGCCCTGATCCTCTGCTGCAAGGGGATCGAGGCGCGAAGCCGGTTGCTGCTCAGCGAAGTCGCCAAGATTGTCCGACCGGACAACGAGCTGGCGGTATTGTCCGGCCCGACATTCGCCCATGAAGTGGCGCAAGGCCTGCCTACGGCGCTGACCCTAGCCTGTGAAAGCGAGGCTCTGTGGGAAAGGCTCAAACCGCTGATCGCCAAGCCGCGTTTCCGTCCCTATTATTCGGACGATATTGTCGGCGCGGAAATTGGCGGCGCGGTCAAGAATGTACTGGCGATCGGCTGTGGCGTGGTAGACGGCGCCGGCCTCGGTCAAAATGCCCGCGCCTCCCTGATCAGTCGTGGCTTTGCCGAAATGCTCCGCTACGGCGCAGCGCGCGGTGCCCGGTCCGATACTTTAGCCGGTCTCTGCGGTCTCGGCGATCTCGTGCTGACCTGCTCCTCGACCAGTTCGCGCAATTTCTCGCTCGGTCGCGGACTGGGCGAAGGCCAGTCGGCCGACACGCTTTTGTCCGACCGGACCACGGTTGCCGAAGGCGCATCGACGGCTCCTGTCCTTCAGCAGGATGCCAAGGCGCGTCAGATCGACATGCCGATTGTTGACGCGGTTTGCGCGCTGCTAGCTGGGCAAGCCGATGTTCAGTCTGTAGTCACCCAGCTCATGAAAAGGCCGCTGGTTTCCGAACGCAGATAGACCGGCGAGCCATGATGATGACAAATTCCCGAAACTGCTATAGACAGCTGGTCTTGGAGCGGACCAGCCGGAGAGCGATTTGAACAGTCCTGAACCATCAGGCACGGCTGGTGCACCGCCACGCGATGGCGATATCCCTGCCGACAAGAGCAAGGATGATATTGCCGCGCTCGCAAAAGGCGGACGGACCAATATCTTCGGCTTTTTGCTGCGCCTCGCCGCGCGTCTGCCCTTTCTGTTCATCGCCGGCCGTATCTACGGCGCAGAAGCGCTCGGCCGTTTTGCCTATGCGATACTGGTGGTCGAGTTTGCCGCCCAGCTGGCGACTCTCGGGCTGAAGCGCGGGCTGGCAGCACAGTTGAGCAGGACCCAGAGACCGCATGTTCATGTGGTCTGGGACGGGCTGCTGGTCAGCTTTCTGGCCTCGGCAGTCGCGGCCGGCATATTGATCGCCTTTCCGTTCATCATGTTTCCCAATAGTGAAATCAACGGCCTCGACCGGTTTTTGCCGCTGGTCATTTTCACGGTTGTCGGAGCCGATATCGCACTCGCCGCGCTCGCCTATCGCTACGACATTGCCTCTACCGTACGGGCACGCTCGATTGTCGAACCATGGACGATCAGCATCGCCGCCTTTCTCTTTTCCTATTATTCGCTGCGTGACGGCCTGATCCTTTCCTATGTTGTGTCCATGATCGCCGCGCTGCTGGCTTCGCTCTGGCCGCTGTTCAAAAGCTATGGCCTGCCTCACGGCTGGCGGCCGGAGCCACTGAAAATCGCCAGGATGGCGCGCCGCAACATGCCGCTTGCCGCTGCCGATGCTGCAGAATGGGGATCGCGCCGGCTTGATCTCGCCATACTCGGCCTTTTTGCCTCTCCCGCGATCGTCGGAATCTATTATATCGCCCAGCAGGTGGCGAGCCTGCCGCAGAAGCTCAAGACCAGTTTCGATCCCATTCTGGGCCCTGTCATCACCCGCAATCTGGAGGCAGGCAATATGAAGGCTATCGCCAGCCAGGTCAGCCAGGTCGGTTTCTGGATCATTGCCGCCCAGGTCGGCATTGCGCTGGCTCTGGCGATCCCGGGCGAAGCCGTGATGGGCCTGGTCGGACCCGGATTTGTCGGCGGCACCGGTGCGCTGGCGTTCCTGCTGGCCGCGGAAGCCGTGGCGGCCACCGCCGTGGTCAGCGAATCCGCGCTGGTCTATATCGCTCGCCACCGCAATCTTCTGATCTCGCTATCCATGCTGCTGTTGCAGGCTGCGCTCAGCGTCGCCTTCATCCAGATCTGCGTCTATCTCGAACTGGGCCCCCTGTTCCAGGCGGCGGCGGTTGCCGCGGCGCTGATGGTGGCACTCGCTTATGCCTCGGTGGTGAAGGCCATTTTTCTGTCGAAACTGCTCGACGCGCCGGTCAATGGCTGGCGCTGGACGCTGCTGATCGCCATTGGTGTCGCCAGCGCGGTCGGCTATCTCGCGACCCGCCTGCCTGAATGGGCGGAACTGATCATCGGCATACCGATGATCCTGGGCAGCTACGCCTGGGTCATATGGAAATGGGGCTTTGGTCCGGAAGACCGGAAGCTTTTCAAGATGAAAAGCTGATTAGCCCAGCCGTTTTTCCACCAGTGCCCGCAGATCCGCTTCCGGACGCGCGCCATAATGGGAGATGACTTCCGCAGCGGCTATCGCGCCGATGGTCAGACATTCGTCCATCGGCCGTTCTTCGATATAGCCGCTCAGGAAACCGGCGGCAAAAAGATCGCCGGCGCCGGTCGTGTCGACAATCTGGTCAACGGGCTCGGCTGCGACAGCGGTTGTCTCGCCGTCTCGAACCGCGATTGCCCCTTTCTCGCTACGCGTAACCACCAATGTCTCGACCTTGGCAGCCGTCTGCGCGACCGCAGCATCGAAATCCTCGGTTTCGGCTAGCATCATGATTTCCGCTTCATTGGCGAAAAGAATATCGATCTTGCCGCCATCGATCAGGCCGACAAATTCCTCCCGGTGCCGGTCGACGCAAAATGTATCGGACAGGGTGAAGGCGACTTTCCGGCCATTTTCCCGGGCGATGTCGATCCCCAGCGCCATGGCGGCCTTCGGCTCCTCGGCATCCCACAGATAGCCTTCGAGATAGAGGATCGCGCCGCTGGCGATCAGGTCGGCATTAACCGCGGCCGGCGGCAGAAATTGCGAGGCACCAAGAAACGTGTTCATTGTCCGCTGCGCGTCCGGCGTGACAAAAATCAGGCAGCGCGCCGTCGGTGGCTCCTTGCCCAGTGGCGGCACGTCAAAGTCGATCCCGGTTGCGCGGATATCGTGAGCGAAAACCTCGCCAAGCTGGTCATCCGCCACTTGCGCGATCAGCGCGCACTGGCGCCCCAGGGTGGACGCCCCGGCCAGCGTATTGGAACCGGAACCGCCGCTGATTTCGCGCGCGGGCCCCATGTCGCGGTATAATTCCTGCGCCCTGTCCGCATCGATCAGCGCCATGCTACCCTTGACCAACTGCTCTTCTTCGAGAAATTCGTCGCTCGACTGGGAGATTACATCGACAATCGCATTGCCGATGGCGACGATATCATAGCGGGCTTCGGTGGTCATAAATATACCTTCGGGCTGGTTGCTCTATTTGAGGCTCGTTAGGGATTTGGCTCTGGACCATCAAGCAGAATTGACGCCGGATCGGCAATCATGACATGATGGAAGAATGATAGAGGCCTTCATCCGCGCGCTCGCGCAGCTCACCGACCGCAAGACACTGGTGATCCTGCTGAAGGTCGTCCTGCTGACCGTCCTGCTATTCGCACTGTTCGGTATTATGGCCTATTTCGGGCTGCATTGGCTTTTCGCATGGCTGGGCTGGGCCGAAGGCGGGTTCGCGGCAGCGGCCGCCGCCGCGATCATCGCCATCCTGACCGGTGTCCTGTTGTTCCGGATCGTCGCCATATTCGTGCTCAACATCTTTTCGGACGACATCGTCGATGCGGTAGAGCGGCGATATTATCCGGAACGGGCCGAGCGGGCGAAACCGCCCGGCTATGCGACGGGCATCCGGATGGGGCTTGCATCTGCCGGCCGTGCGCTGGGCTATAATATCCTGGCGATCCCCCTCTATGTGCTGCTGCTGGTGACCGGTGTCGGTGTACCGATTGCCTTTTTCACCATCAACGCCATATTGCTCGGCCGCGACCTGCAGGACATGGTCGCAGCCCGCCATGTCGAGGATTATCGAAACCTGTCGGCGGAATGGAGCCTGCCCAAGCTACAGCGGTTCATTCTGGGGCTGATCGCCGCCCTGCTGCTCGCGGTTCCCTTCGTCAATTTTCTTGCGCCGGTTCTGGCAGCCGCTATGGCTAGCCATCTGGTGCACGGGAAGAAGAAAGAATGATCCGCATGAAAGCCAAATTTCTGGTCCTGTTCAGCCTGCCTGCGCTGGCCGCCTGCGCCTCGACCGCCACGACCCCAAGAAGCACGGGCTTGCCCGCTGTATCGGGATCGCCGCTCAACAATGTGGCAGGGCTGGAAATCGTGATGGGCAAGACCGCCGATCAACTGACCCGGCTGTTTGGCAATCCCCAGCTCGATATATCGGAACCACCTGCGCGAAAACTGCAATTTTCAAGCGGGGCCTGTATCCTCGACGCCTATCTCTATCCGCAGGAACGCGGCGGAACCCAGCGAGTGACCCATATTGACACCCGCCGCAGCGATGGTGCGGCGGTCGACCGGGCGAGCTGCGTCAATGCGCTAAGGCTGCGCTGATGCAATCTGGTCAAGCGCCCAGCCGGCCGCTTCCCGGATCACTTCATCCGCGTCATCCAGAAGCGCCCGAGCCGGCGCGATCAGATTGGCATCGCCACTGTTCCCGGCAGCGATAAGCGCGTTGCGTACCATGCGGTTGCGGCCGGTCCGCTTGATCGGTGATCCGGAAAACACCTGACGAAAATCGGCATCGTCAAGGGCCAGAATGTCGGCAAGCGCCGGCGCGGCCAGTTCCGCACGCGGCAGGAAGGCCCTGTTCGCCGCACCAGCCTTTGCAAATTTGTTCCACGGGCAGACCGCGAGGCAATCATCACAGCCGTAGATATGATTGCCGATCGCCTTGCGATACTGGAGTGGGATCGGCCCCTTGTGCTCGATTGTCAGATAGGAAATACAGGCCCGCGCATCGAGCTGATAGGGCGCGGGGAACGCCCCTGTCGGACAGATATCCTGACAGGCCGAGCAACTGCCGCAGCGGTCCCGTCCCGGTTCCGAAGGCGCCAGATCGAGCGTCGTATAAATTGCTCCGAGAAACAGCCAGCTGCCATGGTCGCGGCTGACGATATTGGTGTGCTTGCCCTGCCAGCCCAGACCGGCGGCCTCGGCCAGCGGCTTTTCCATGACCGGCGCGGTATCGACAAAGACCTTCACTTCACAGGCGGCCTGCTCGACCAGCCAGCGGGCGGTGCGCTTGAGCGCGCTTTTCACCACGTCATGATAATCCTTGCCCTGCGCATAGACCGAAATCCGTCCGTGATCGGAAATCTGCTCCAGCGCGAAAGGGTCGGTTGCGGGCGCGTAGCTCATGCCCAGCATGATGACTGTTTGCACTTCCGGCCACAACGTGGCCGGATCAGACCGCTCGTCCGCCCGGTTGACCATCCAGAGCATGTCTCCCTGGCGCCCCTCCTCCAGCCATTGCCGGAGGCGCAGCCCGGTTTTCGGCGCCAGCCTTGCCGGAGCGATGCCGACTGCGGCAAAGCCTTCTTCCGTTGCCCTGTTTTCCAACGCTTTGGTCAATCTTAACTTGTCATCCGGCATAGGCTGTCCCTATCAAACAGTAACGCCCGATATGAAAGCCGTAAATGCACGCACCCCAATCCGAATTTGCCATCGAGGCCCGCCATATCGTCAAGAGATTTGACGGCGAGACGGCTGTTGACGGCATTGACCTGACCATAAGCAAAGGCAGCATATTCGGCATATTGGGACCGAATGGTGCGGGCAAGACCACGACATTGCGGATGTTGCTGGGGATTATCGACCCCGACGAGGGCGAGCGTTTTCTGCTCGGATCTCGGGACCCGATTTCCATGGCCCATCAGGTTGGCTATTTGCCGGAAGAGCGCGGCCTCTATCAATCGATGAAGGCCTTTGACGCAATCGCCTTCATGGGCGCGCTCCGCGGATTGCCGCTGGCCGAAGGCCGCAAGCGCGGGCGGTCGATGTTGGAAGAGCACGGACTGGGCGATGCGGCCGACAAGCAGATCCGGCAATTGTCCAAGGGCATGGCACAAACCGTCCAACTCCTCGGGACACTGGTGCACGACCCCGATCTGATCATTCTCGACGAGCCCTTCTCCGGTCTGGACGCGCTCAACCAGGGCAAGCTGGAACGGCTGATCCGGGCACAGGCAGACAAGGGCGTTACGGTGATTTTCTCGACCCATGTGATCGCGCATGCCGAGCGCCTGTGCGAAGAAATTGCCATTGTCGCCGAAGGGAAAATTCCGTTCAAAGGCAAAGTCTCCACAGCCCGCGACCGGCTGCGCCCGCAAGTCCATCTCGAGACCCGCAATCTGGAAGGCCCCTGGCGCGCCGCCATTCCGGCCGACTGTACGCCGCTGGGTCGCAATTGGCATTTCACTCTGCCGGAGAGCGGTGTCGAGCCGCTACTGCATGCACTGGTAGAAGGCGGTGCCGGGATTGAGTCCCTGTCGATCGAGCGTCCCGGCCTGCACGATGCCTTTGTCCAGATCGCCGGCGAAGCGGCCGCCCGAAAGATGGATGAAGATGCCGCCGAGAATGAGAGGGGCGCAGCAGCATGATCGAGACCATCCGCGCCGCGTTCGTCATCGCCCGCCGCGATTTTAGCGCGATCATTTTTTCCAAATCCTTCTTTTTCTTCCTGCTGGGACCGCTGTTTCCGATCGGCATTGCCATCTTGGCCGGTGGCTTGGGCCAGCAGGTGTCCCGGGACATAGACAGTCCGATCATCGGCGTGGCGATGAGCCCGGGCGACGCCGACATATTGCAGACAGCGCGCTCGCGATTGGCGGAGAATCTCGGTCCGAAGTTCATGCCGGAACTGATCGCGCTCAATGATGTGTCGGGACAGGACGCTGACATCGCCGCGAAGCTGGACAGCGAGCAATCGCTGACCGCCATTCTCTCCGGAACAATTGCATCACCGGAACTGACCGGCTCGGAAAGGGACGTACAACGCTGGGAGGGCAGTATAGCCTTGCTTGCCGAAACCGCCTTCGCTCAGCCAGCCGCGATCGAAATCAGGACGACATTCGTCGAGCAGACACTGAATGCCAGCGGCCGAAACCGACTGATGACCGCTCAGGCCGGTCAGGCAATCTTGATCCTGCTCACCATGATCCTCGCCGGCATGGTGCTGTCTAATCTGGTCGAGGAAAAGACCAACAAGATCATCGAAATTCTCGCCGCCGCCATTCCGATGGATGCCATATTCCTCGGCAAGCTCTTTGCCATGCTAGGAATGGCGCTTGTCGGTATCACCGTATGGAGTCTGATGGGATTTTCGGCCGCACTGCTGCTTGGCGGAAACTGGAGCGCGATACCCTCCCCCGCTGTCGGCTGGCCAATATTTGGCCTGTTGCTCATCGTCTATTTCTCCATGGCCTATCTGCTTCTCGGCTCCCTGTTTCTCGGGATCGGGGCCATGGCGACCACCGTCCGGGAAGTGCAAACCCTCTCCATGCCTGTGACCATGGGGCAATTGCTTGTCTTCTTTCTCGCCTATTCCTCGATTACCAAGCTCGGTGAACCGGTCGAATGGTTTGCCGTTCTCTTCCCGTTCAGCTCGCCCTTCGCGATGATTGCGCGGGCGGCGCAGATGGATAATATCTGGCAACATGGTCTGGCGCTGGCATGGCAGGCTGTTTTCACGATCATCATCATCCGTTTCTCGGTGATGCTGTTCCGCCGCAATGTGATGAAATCCGGGCAAGCGGCGCGCAAGAAGGGGATGCTCGCCCGAGTCACCGGAAAATAGTCACAGGATTCACGGCATTTGCCGAAAAGACATTGACATTGTTGTTAATAGAGGCAGATTGAACGGGTTTTGAAACGAAACCGATTGCTGACACAAGCAACGGCAGGAGAGACTTATGGCATCCGTTCCTCAGATTGACCTCGATAATTTGACCACTTCGCCCACGGCCGACGAGGCACTGGAGCAATGGTACAAGCGCAATCCTCCCGTCACCGATGGTGATCCCAACCCCTGGGATGTCAGCCGCGCGGAACTGTACAGCAAGGATCTCTGGCGCAAACCCTTTGCAGAGATGCGCGAACAGGCACCGATTAACAAGATTGAAGGCGGCGTTCATGGCGACTTCTGGAATATAACCACCTACAAGCCGATCCAGCATGTCGAGGCCCTGCCGGATATTTATTCGTCCGATGTTTCCCAAGGCGGCATCACCATCGCGGAACCCGACTTCGATGATTCAGATTTTCAGTTGCCGATGTTCATCGCCATGGATCGCCCGAAACATACCGGACAGCGTCGCACCGTGGCCCCGGCTTTCACCCCGACCGAAATGCAGCGGATGGAAGCGGAAATCCGCCAGCGTACGGCCGAAGTGCTCGACAGTCTGCCCTGGGGCGAAAAATTTGACTGGGTCGACAAGGTCTCGATCGAACTGACCACTGGGATGCTGGCCATTCTTTTCGGCTTCCCATGGGAAGACCGCCGGCTACTGACCTTCTGGTCGGACTGGGCCGGCGATGTCGAACTCTCGGTTGCCGAAGACCTGACCGAACAGCGTCGGCAGATCCTTTTTGAAATGGGTGCCTATTTTACCAAGCTCTGGAACGAGCGGGTCAATGCAGAACCGACACCCGACCTGATCTCGATGATGATCCATTCGGAACATATGCGCGATATGGACCATATGGAATTCATGGGCAATCTGGTGCTGTTGATCGTTGGCGGCAATGACACGACCCGCAATACCATGTCCGGTGTGGCCTACGGTCTCGGCCAGTTCCCCGAGGAACGGAAAAAGCTACAGGAAAACCCCGACCTCATTCCCAATGCGGTGCAGGAAATCATCCGCTGGCAGACCCCGCTCGCCCATATGCGGCGAACCGCTCTGGAAGATCACGACCTGTTCGGCAACCAGATCAAGAAGGGCGACAAGGTTGTCCTCTGGTATATCTCCGCCAACCGCGACGAAGAAGTTTTCCCGGAAGCCGACAAGATCAAGGTCGACCGTGAAAACGCGCGGCGCCATCTCGCCTTCGGTTATGGTATCCACCGCTGTGTCGGCGCCCGTCTGGCCGAATTGCAAATCCGGATTCTGCTCGAAGAAATGCACAAGCGCCGCATGCAGGTCAATCCGACCGGCAAGCACCGCCGTGTCCATGCCTGTTTCGTCCATGGTTTCCGCGAACTGGAAGTCGAGCTTTCCAAATATTGATCAGTTCCTGTTCAGGGACATTACTGTAACCCTTTCCCGTCCAGCTTCGAATGATTGAGGCAGAACGGAAAGGATTACAGATGAAATCACCTGATCGGCGCACTGTCATTTCCGGCACTCTGCTTGCCGCCGGCGCGATCGGCACCATCGGTCTATCCGTCCTGTTCGACAACGCAAGCGCGCGCGCCGGTGGGAAATTCCCGGTCACCCGGTCAGCCGACGAGTGGAAGCGTCGCCTCGGTCCGGCCCGCTATCGTATCTTGCGTCAGGAAGGCACCGAACGCGCCTATTCCAGTCCATTGAACAAGGAGAAACGCGAAGGCGTCTATGCCTGCGCCGGCTGCAACCTCGGGCTCTATAAATCCGCGCAAAAATATGACAGCGGCACAGGCTGGCCGAGTTTCTGGGCCCCGATTGCCAAAGATCGTGTCGGGACGACCACCGACTATAAAATCGGCTATCCGCGAACCGAAGTCCATTGCGCGCGCTGTGGCGGGCATCTCGGACATATATTCAATGATGGCCCCCGACCGACCGGCAAGCGCCATTGCATCAACGGACTGGCGCTGAAATTCATCCCTGCCTGAGGCGGGTCATCAGCTGTCCGGCGCGTCCACCTGCTGCCAGAATTCCAGCTTGATGCCGTCACAATCGAGTATCCAGGCAAATTTGCCATAGCCTTCATCGATATGGCCGAGAATTTCGAGACCCTTGTCCTTGAGCTTTTCGACATAGGCATCCAGGTCATCAACCCTGAGATTGATCATGAAGGGCGCTTCGCTGGGTTTCAAATATTCGGTATCTTCAGGGAAATGGCTGATCAGGCTATACGGCTTGTCACCCTTTTCCTCCGACCAGTTGAGCATCGGGCCATATTCGCCATCCAGCTCCAGGAAATCCTTGTACCATTTCCGTGTTGCTGCCGGGTCTTTCACCGTGTGAAAGACTCCACCGAGGCCGGTGATCCTTGCCATTTCAATCTCCGTGGTTCTTTTTATCTGCGACCATCCCGATGTGCGACCATCAGCTTTTATCTATCATGGTTTAGATATTGTTGGGCAAGTCTTTTGCCGTCACCCGCCAGATTCTGAGCCGATTGTCCCGAATATGGACAGGCTGCAGCCATTGTGGCCTCTGATCCCTCGACAGGGTGGCCCAAAAACCGTCGGGATGTCTCTCTCCATAAATATCCAGCTCCGCTTCCCCTTCACAGACAACAATATAGCGGATATTATGGGCTTCCAGTAAAGCGCGGGCGGTGTCCGGCGATCCCGTGAATATCCTGATCTGGTCGCCCATGGCCAGATCGTTGCGATGGTGGCTGGTGGCGAGCACGCTGTGCTGGGTCAGCAGCAAAATGCGTGGACCGAAGTCAAATGGGGCCAGAATATTGGAGCGGGGCAAGGCATTGAGCCGGGCAAGAGACTGGTCACTCTGGCACAGCGCACTGTCCGCACCGCCTTCCTCATTCTGTTCTTCAGCCGTCACACTGTTGAACAAGGCAATCGCAACAGGTCCCGGCATGATCAGCAGCACAACCCCGGCAGTCGCGAATATCCGTGTCAGCGTGTTGCCGATCCCCCGCGCCCTGAGGAACGCCTGATGGACGGCCCAGGCAAGAAATGGCAGCGCGAAGGCAGCCGCCACCGCCGTTGCGCGCTGGACAAAGAGGGACAGCACCAGCGCCCAGAGAAAGGCATAGACCAGAACAGACAGATGGTCGCGGTCGATCCGGTCGGGCCGGACCCGCAGGATATAGATCAGACTGCCCAGCCCGACGAGTATCGAACCGCCGAGCAAAGTGACCATCGTCTTGCCGTTCTGATACCAGATCGGCAGACCTTCGAGAACATTGACCAGCCAATATTCGCGGACCAGCGGATCCATCGTGTTGAACGCCCCGCCGACACATTGCGGCGCGAGACTGTAGAAAATTGCCAATGCGGGCACGCCAGCCAAAGCCAGACTGGCGACCCGCAACGGCATATTGGCGGGCAGCCACTTGATCGCCGGCAATATGACCGCGGCGCCAGCCACGCAGGCCAGCAGATGCGCTGGCGAGAGCGCATCACAATAGTTGGCCGCAACGTCAAACCTGCCCTGACTGCCGAGATAGAGCAGAGCGCTCGCCAGCAGAAAACTGAGCAACGTCCACAACAGACGGACTCCCTCTTCGGTCCGGAAAATCCAGCGCCAGATCAGAAGCACAATGAAAGCAGCCGATATCGGCAATCCTTCGAGCGATATGGAAAGCCAGAGCGCGAGCGCCGCGCCCAGCGCAATTCCGCCCTTGCGTTTGGCAGGCCAGAACATGGTCCATAATGCGGCCAGCGCGAGCACGATCTGCCAGCCATGATGATCCACCCGCATCGGCCGGATCTGGGCAACAATCGGCACCGCGGTTGCCGTCAGGGCCGCTGCCAGTATCGCAATAGGACGTTCGAAGATCTGTTCGGTGATTTTCGCTACCAGCACCATGGCCAGGCCCAGCGTGACCAGCGGCACCGCGACCATTGCCGCGGTTTCCGCTGCCGCCGAGCCGATCAATGGCTTGAGCAACAGAAATAGCAGCGCGAGCGGCACCTCGACCCAGCGCGGCCAGTGCATGGGCTGGCTGTCCGGTTCGCCGATCCGATATTGAGTGGTGTCAAACCAGCTTTGTCCACCAAGCCAGTCGCGCAGCTGCACCATGCGCAACTGATCGTCTGGGTCCCAGCCGATGCCGGTTGTGATCTGGCCACGGGTCACCAATATCAGCAGTGCGCAGACCGCGATCCAGATCAACAATATCGGCCGATTGCCGCGCAAGCGTTCCAAATTCTTACCCCCTGGGTGTCGAGCCCTTGGCTTTCAGATAAAGCCACGGAACACGTTCCGGGTCAAATTGCGAACGGTGATGGCGATCAAAAAACGGCGGCATATGATCGCCGACCAGCAAAATATCCGCTTCCGGAAAATCGCTCGCGGTAATCTCCGCGATCAGCGCCCTGTCGATATCGTCAAAAATCGCAAACTGGCGGCAGATCATGGGATAGTCGCGGGCCAGATCGACCGACACTTTTTCACAATCGTCGGCATTGAGATTCTGCCCGGTCGGAACCGGCAAATGGGTGTTCAGCGTCAGCCAGTACTGGAAGGTCGGCCCGGCCGCCCGTTTCAGATTTTCCGCCAGCATTTTTGGCACCTGACGGTCGCAAGCACCGGCGAACACACCGCCACACCATTCCGCCCCGCGTTTTTCCAGATCGCTCGCGAATTCGCGCCTTTCGAAACCGATCCTGGGATACCATTGTTCCCGTTTGAAGAATGGCCCCTTGAAACTGTGCATCGCCTGCGTCGCATAGCCTTTGTCGGCAAGCTGCGCTGGCAGACAGTCCAGTATTTCCGGATCATCGCTCTTGAGCAGTTCATAATAGTCCCCCCAGCGACCGCAGAGTTCGCGCATTTCACCGGCGGTGGTGCTGTTATAATAGAGGCTCGTACCCTGACTGACTTCGTAGCGTGCCTTGATGGCGCTGCTGTTATAATAGGCGAACAGCTTGTCGGACATCGCCTGATTATTCTCGGGGACGCCCAGCGATTCCACCATGATGAGAACCAGATGGCGCTTGCCATCGGCGCGGGCGGCAAAACCGGATTTACCGACCGCCGATTCAAAGCTTGCCCCCACCGGAGCGGGCCGGAAATAATGGCCGCGCATCCCCTCACCAACAGCGGCGTCGGCGCCGACAAGACCGAAAACCAGCGCTCCGCCAAGCAGGATATGCAGCGGTTTCGAGAAATTGGTATCGCGCTTGAGCAGAAACCAGCTGCCGATCAATATGCCGAAAAGCACCACCGTCGCAGCAATATATTCGATCGAATTGCCCGGCTTGATTTCCGCGAAAAACTGCAGCGAATAGACCAGCGAGTCGAGTGTCAGGCTGAACAGCCCGGACACGAAAGAGAGCAGGGAATAGGTCATTACGCCGGCGAAGGCGATCCACTGAACCGCTCTTGGCATACGCTTGACAATCAGGCCGACGAGTCCTGCCAGTGCAATCGGAATAGCGCGCGGCGGCGCGCCGACCATCCACATCGCCATGAACGGAATATTGGCCAGCACGATCCAGACCAGTGCCCAGTTGAGAAATCTGCTGAAGTCCGGACTGAAGCGATCTCTGCCTGCAGGTGCTTCGATGGCCATATCCATGTAGCTCACCGGAAGACCCCGTATTTGCGGGTCAGATAGACCGCAAAGAAGCTGACAGCCACAGCCGCTGCCTTGGCCAGTACCGGCAGCACGCCTGCACTGGTCAGCCCACTGACCATCGTGACGGTGATGCCCAGACCAAGCAGCGCTGTCGCGATGAACCCGAAGCGCTGCATCTGCAATGCGGCACCTGCACGGCGCTTTCCGGGAAACACGAAGTTCGACGAAATGAACCAGTGAACGACAATGCCGGCGCTATAGCCCGCAGCGGAGGCCCATCCCGGATCGAACAGAAACGCGACCAATATCATGAAAAGAGCCACGTCAAAGGCTAGGCTGACGATGCTGGCCAGCAGATAGCGTGTGATCGAGAAACGGTTGAGAAGCGCCAGCGGGCCAGGCAAATTGCCCACAAACCCGCCGATGGTTGACCGTCTGTCTGCGCCGCTGCGTTCCATCCTGCTTACGCCGCTTTGGAAGGCTTGACTTCAGGCGCGGTCTCTTCGAGCCGCTTTGGCACATCGCGCATGCTTTCCAGCGCGGCCACACGATCTTCGCTGATTTCCTCGGCAATGACCTGCTGCGCACCTTCATCACCCGCCTCGTGATATTCCGCGTCTTCATTGACGTTCCAGACATTCCATTTGCGGGTGCCGGCTTCGATATTTTCCACCGTCAGCATCGCCGTCATCATCGCGTGATCCTGATTGTTATAGCGATGCATACCGTTGCGACCGACCATGTGCAGCGTCGGGAAACGCTTTTCCAGATCATCGCGCATGGTGGCAACATTCTGCTCATAGGCATCGTCATAGACCGGATAGGCTTTTTCCTGACGAACAACCGAACCGCCAACGACGTCTTCGGGTTTGCACAGGCCGAGAATTGCCATTTCCTTCTTCGCCAGTTCGATCAGATCCTCGTCAGAGGAGGACCAGAGTCCGTCATTTTCGAAACAGAAATATTCCAGACCAACGCAGGCGATCGTCTCGTCGGGCACCATTTCCGGTGACCAGCTGCGGAAATTCTGCACGCGGCCCACCTGCACCCGATCATCATGGATATAGATCCAGTTATCCGGGAACAGGTCTTCCGACTTCACCTTGATCGCCACGGTCAGGAAATCGCGATAGTTGAGATCCTGCGCTTCCGGCAGCGACTGCGGCAGCGGATGGATACGGGTCGCGAGCTCGCGCATCGGCGCGCTCGAAATCACATGTTTGGCGGTAATGATGGTTTCGTCACCGGCGTTCGTCGCACTGACACGCCAGTTTCCTTCGGCATCCTGGGCGAGCTGTTTCAAGCTATGGCCCATCAGCACTTCATTGCCCTTTGCCTCGACATGAGCCTTGGCGGCATCCCACATCATCCCGGGGCCGAGACGGGGATAGCGGAAAGTTTCGAGCAGGGTTTTGACTTCCTGCCCGTCATTCGGCTTCTTGTTGAGGCCAAGCGAGCGCTTCAGGCCGTCAGTGACGGCGTTCCAGAGGCTGAGCCCCTTGATCCGCTGCGCCGCCCAGTCTGCCGACATCTCGTCGCAGGGCATCCCCCAGACCTTCTCGGTATAGGTCTTGAAGAAAATCGAATAGAGCTTGTAGCCGAACTGGTTCACCGTCCAGTCTTCAAAGCTCTTTACATTCTTGTTCGGGAAGACCTTCGCCTTGGCATAGCTCGCCATGCACAAGGTCGAGCGCCAGATACCGAGATTCCAGAGGGCTTCAAACGCACGCAGAGGATAAGAGTAGAACTTGCCTTCATAGTAGATACGGCTCATCCGCGGCCGCTGGATGAAGTCATCGGGCAGGATCTCGTTCCACAGATCGACCACTTCCTGGCTTTTCGAAAAGAAACGGTGCCCGCCGATATCGAAACGGAAGCCTTCATGCTCCACCGTTCGGCTGATCCCGCCGACATATTGCGGGTCCTTCTCGATCACGGTGACCGAATAGCCTTTCTTGGAAAGCAAATAGGCGGCTGTCAGGCCCGCTGGCCCTGCGCCGATAATGGCGACATCTACCGGTTCATTGGCGGGCGTGATCTGTCTGGTCATAAGGTCCGTTCCCTGTTCATGGTGCGCACATATCCGTGCCGTTCATGTTTCAGAAACCGGAGTGAACGAAATTGGTTAGCAGAGAGTTAATGCCGGCCTGAAATTTACGGCCACCGCTCGAAATGCCCACATCTTTCCTGACCGTTCGGTAACCATATATGCACGGATATGGGCTCGGATCTTTGATAAGAGCCACGTATCCCGCCCCTCGCTGGCAGCGGTCTGAATACGCCGGGAACAGAGGATGACGGCTATTGCCGCTGGGGATGCCGGCACAGGTTCAGCCTGACGGTGTCACTCGTCGGGCAACCGGCCCTCCAACAAATCCCCCGGCAGCATCGGCTCGCTGAGCAGCCGTTCCATCGCTTTCCAGCGCCAGACCGGCGCCTCGCCCTGGGCTTCGATCCAGTCGCGGACCATTTCCATGCCGAGGCCATAGTTGATCACATAGCTGCGATATTGCTCGTTGAAGTCGGTCATTTGCGCCGCGCGCTCGGCCGAGACCAGCTGATATTTCTGATTGAGCGCAATGGCTTCCTCGCGGCTTATTTCGCCATCGAGATATTGCTGCGCGATCGTCATCCGCGCGCCGCTGAGCGCCTGTTTGGCAATTTGCACCGCCCAGTAGGCCGCCGCCGTCTCCGGATCGAGACCGGCGAGCGGGTACAGCACATCGCGCTCGTAATCCAGCCGTTCCTGGCCGCTGAACGCCAGCTCGATGCCATAATTGGCCGATCCCTCCGCGATCAGGCTTTGCGGGCTGTAGAGCGGATAGACGGAGAATTCCTGCCAGCCCTGACCATTGGTGAGATTTTTCTCGAGCAGCATATTATAGACATGATGGCCGGGATAGCCTTCATGACAGCCAAGATCGATGGCCCGGCCGATGAATATCGGCAGGTCGGTATTGACCTGGATCAGGCTCTGGTAGCCGCCCTGATAATAATTATAGCCGCTCCAACTTTTACCCGTGACAAATTCCAGTTTGAAATTTTCGCCGGCGGGCAGATCAAAATATCGCGCGGTCCGCGCCTTGCATTCGGCAATCGCCGTGTCGAACACGGTCTGCAGCCGGTCCTTGGGAATGATATAGCCGCTTTCAAAGGCCGCCACCCGCTGGCTGAGCGGCCCTTCGCCGGGGACGATATTTTCAATCTCTTCCAGCACCGGATCAAATTCCGCCAGCGGCTTAAGGTCCGGAACCACTCCGAACAGCCCCCTGGCCTCGTCAGCAAAGGAGAATGTCTCGCCCAACATCATCGCGTGGCGGGTCATCGCCGCTTCAAGTTGCGCCGAGAGAAAACGCTTGCGCGCTTCGCTCAGCGGATCGTCGCTGGCCGGCAAGGCGTCCAGCCGTTCCATCAGAACGATTATCGCATTGCCCAGTTCGCGCATGTCGCGCGGGTCCGATTTCGCTGCCTCGGCCCATTGCGTCGGGCCAAAATAGGCATCGACATAGCCGGCCTCCTGCTCGCCCAAGGCGAGAGTCAACTTTACATAATCGGTCGCGATAGCATCGAGCGTGTTCGCTGTCTTCAGACCGGCCGTTTCGGTGATGACCGGTGCCGCTGCGGATCCGGCCGCCGCTGCCGGGCCGGCTAGGACCAGACAGGCGGCGGCAAGCCCGATTATCCTCACAGATTATCTTTCAGTTTTTCCACCGCAGCATCAGGCAGCGCCTCAAGCAGTTCTTCGGCCTCGCTCTCGTCCAGCGATTCCAGATGCCGGTCCTGCGGCGCAAAGCGGAGAATGCAATAACCGACAACCGCGGACAGCAAGGATCCGCCAAGTACGCCGATCTTGGCTTCCTCGATCAGCAGCTCATTGCCGGGAAAGGCCAGCGCGCCGATGAACAGGCTCATCGTGAAGCCGATACCGCACAGCATCGCCACGCCATAGACCTGCAGCCAGCTCGCACCGCCCAGCCGTCCGGCAAAACCGGTTTTGACCGAGATCCAAACGCTGGCAAAAATTGCGATCTGCTTGCCGAAGAAAAGGCCGGCAGCAATGCCGAGCGGCAACGGCGCGAAAATATGTTCGATACCGATGCCCTGAAGCGACACACCGGCGTTGGCAAAGCCGAACACTGGTACGATGAGGAAGGCGCTCCACGGCGCGATCGCATGTTCGAGCCGGTGGAGCGGAGAATTTTCCGCATCCGGCGAGGTCGGCGTGACCACGATCGGAATGACCATTGCCGCCAATACGCCGGCTATCGTGGCATGCACACCGGACATCAGTACCGCGTACCAGAGCAATGCGGCAAAGATCAGATAGGGCCAGAGCTTGAGCACACCATTGCGGTTCATCGTGTACATGATCGCCAATATCGCGGCGCTGGCCAGTAGCGCTGCGCCGTTGATTTCCGCAGTATAGACCAGAGCAATAATCGCAACAGCGCCCATATCATCGACGATCGCGACGGTGACCAGAAACAGTTTTAGCGAGGTCGGCGCCCGCGGCCCGAGCAGGGCCAGCACGCCAATGGCAAAGGCAATGTCGGTCGCCGCCGGGATTGCCCAGCCGTTGTAAAGCGCGGGAACGTCCTTGACGATCACCAGATAGATCAGCGCTGGAACGGCCATCCCGGCTACAGCAGCGACCACCGGTAATCGCCGCCGGTCCCAGCTATTGAGCCGTCCGTCGACAAATTCCCGTTTGATTTCCAGCCCGACCAGCAGGAAGAAGATGGCCATCAATCCGTCATTGATCCACAGATGCGGCGTCATCGGCCCCAATTTGCTCGACAGGGTTGGCCCCTTTATCTCGTGCAAAAAATGGTGGTACATGTCGTACAGCGGACTGTTCGCGACGATCATTGCCAGCGCGGCAGCGGCCATCAGCAATATACCGCCCGCCGCTTCGCTTTTCAGAAAGTCGCGAAGCGCTGAATTTCTACCTGAGCGTGGCACTATTTACTTCTCCCTTGGGGGCTCTGTCTCGGAATTTCGATTTTCCGGGTCATGCGCAGGCCGGATGGTAAAATCAAGACCTGTGTGCAGCGAATTCGCCGCTAGGCGCCCACCAGATCGCGAACTTCGGCAGCAATGGTATAGCTTTTCTCCCGCGCTGCCTGATCGAAGATCGATCCGGAGATGATCAGCTCATCGGCCCCGGTCCGCTTCACGAAGCTTTCAACCCCCTGCTTCACCGTCTCTGGCGAACCAACCGCGCTTCCCTGCATGATCTGCTCGAGCATCGATTGCGCCTGCGGCGGCAAGCTTTCGCGATAACCCTCGACTGGTGGTGGCATCTTGCCCGGATTGCCAGTGCGCAGCGCAACAAAGCTCTGCATCATCGAACTCGCAAGATATTCCGCTTCCGCGTCGCTGTCTGCGGCAAAAATATTAAAGCCGCACAGGACATAAGGTTCGGCAAGCTGCTCTGAAGGCTTGAAATCACGACGATAAATTTTGAGCGCTTCGTCGAGCATCTGTGGTGCAAAATGCGAGGCAAAGGCATAGGGCAGACCGAGCGCCGCCGCCAGCTGTGCGCCAAACAGGCTGCTACCGAGGATATAGAGCGGGATCTGGCTCCCCTGCCCCGGTGTCGCCTGGATCCCCAGCCGGTCATCGCCCGCCAGAAAGGCCTGCAGTTCCAGCACATCGCGCGGAAATTCATTGGCATCACTGTTGAGATTGCGGCGCAAGGCCTGCGCCGTCCGCTGGTCCGAACCCGGCGCGCGGCCCAGCCCCAGATCGACCCGTCCCGGGAACAGCGCTTCCAGAGTCCCGAACTGTTCGGCGATCACCATCGGAGCGTGGTTGGGCAGCATGATCCCGCCGGCACCGATACGGATGCTCTTTGTCCCGTGACCGACATGCGACAGCGCCACGGCGGTCGCCGCGCTGGCGATACCCTCCATGCCATGATGCTCGGCCATCCAGAAACGCTCGTAACCGAGCGTTTCGCCGAGTTGCGCAAGCGCCAACGACCGGTCGAGGGCGGTTTTGACATCGCTCCCCTGCGGCACCGGGGAAAGATCGAGGATCGAGAATTTCAACTTGCTTGCCATATGACCATATCACTCCTGAACCTCCAAGTGAGGCCTGCGCCTTCCAATATCAACTCCCGAAAAAAACGGACGGCGGCCGGAAACGGATTTATCTTCCGATTTCCTCAATATAAACTGATGTAAATTACCACGTTTTGGGAACGATTCTTTTGCACTCTATGACCAGAAGAGCCGTGCGAGCATAGTCAGAAGGGCATTATCTACGCCATCTCTGGCAAGCATCGCGGCCGCGCTCCGCCCGTGAGAATCAACGAGCCAACTGGCCCGCCACCTTTATCGCATAGCCATCCGGCACCGGGCGAAAGCCCAGGGTGGGGAGCAGCAAGGTCCAGGCACGGTCGCTGCCGGAGAGGAACAGGCGCGCGGTATAGAATCCGTTCCCTTGCAGCTTCAGCGTCAACCGCTCCATGCCCGATCCGCTTTGCAGCGGCAGCACCAGCACTCCGTCCTGGCATTCGGCGTTGCCGAGCAGCCCCTGTTTCAGGTTCAGCCCCGGAATATTCGCGTCGAGGGACACCCGCACCTGACCGCTCGCTGACTGGCAGCGGCCACCGGCAAAGCTGATACTGGCCGCCTGCAATTCGATCGCCGAGGCCGGCAGGGGCGCCAGCTGGCTGCCGAGGCTCAGCACGGTCGTGACATCCTCGACCAGGAGTCTGTTACCCGACTTGCCGACGGTTGCAGTGAGGCCGGCGTCCCCCGCGACCGGTGCTCGCTCCAGATCCATCAGCAGCTCGCCTGTAAACAGCGGCAATATCCGCACTCCGGCGTCGAGGTCACCAAGCGGAAACGGCCCCAATTGCGCGCCCTCGATCCGTCCGTTCCAGACCGATCCGGTGATGGCCTTCGCCGAAAAGCGCGAATCTTCCAGCCCGGCCATGCCTACAGCAAGCCTCAGCGGCAGAAAAAACAGCGCCACGGCGATCACCGCCAACAGGATCAGGACATAGGTCAATGCGCGGGGCACCTGCTTTCCTTCAGTTCAGAGTTCGGGGGAAAATTGGTCGAAATAGGCAAAAATATCCGCTTCCGTACGGCTCGCGGCATTGCGCCATTTCGGAGCGGACTTGCGGTTGAGCAACACCCCATCCGCCGACAGTACAAGCACCGTCGGCGTGCCCTTGATCGCATTCACACCAAAGCGCTGCGCGATATCGATATTCCGGTCCTTGTATCCGACATCGACATACACCAGCTCATATTTATCCTGCAGCATCACTTTGAAACGTGGTTCGGCAAACCATCCTGCGAGACCGCGGCTGTCATGGCACCAGTTGGCACCCATCACGACGATCATCCGTTTTTCGGCAAGCTGCGCACGCGCCAGCGCGGCTTCGATCAGCGCCGATGCGTCGGCTTCCTGCTCGAACGGTCGGGCTTCGGGATGATCACCCCCATGTGGAGCGGCCGATACAGCGGACAGCGGGACAAGGGCCAGACCGGCCAGAACAAGCAGCAAGAATCTCATCCACCGGCTATTACACTTCCAGCGGCGTGAGGGAACAGGCTTTTGTCAGGCCAAGGCCGCGTTTCATGGCGGGAAAGGCGCGCACCATTGCAGCGGCCATCGCCAGTTCGAAACGGACGTCGCGACCATATTGCACCTCGATCCGGTCACCCAGTTCAAAGGCATCGATCGACTGCGAGCCGATGGCCCGGCCGAATTGCAACGCCAGCGCCTCGTCTTCGGGTATGTCCGGATCGGCTCTCAGCCAGCGGTTGACCGTTTCCCGTGGCACATTGTCGAACAGCGCCCAATGCGCCGACGTCAATGCACAGGGACCGCAATCCTCGACCATATTGGCACCCAGACGCGCGGCGTGACAAAGATGCGCGGGGGCGGCGTGGCGATGCAGGGACGCCGGCAGGAAATGGGCGAATTTTTCGAACGCATGACCGGGCGCTGCAGCGATTTCCTTAAGATATTGCGTTTCGCTCTCTTCGGTTCCCGCAGTCGAGGCCTTGAGCAGCAGCGGTTTTGGAATACCCGCTGGCGCCACGCGCTGGCGGGCAAACAGGATGCCAAGCGCCGCGAACACCAACAGCGGCGGCCCGAGCACGCCGGGCGCATCGGCGATAAAGGCGTCGGGCGAGCAGATCCCGACCGACACTTCGTAAATGTGCAGCACACCATGCAGCGACAGCCATAATGCGCCGGCGAAAGCGGCGAGCCAGCGCATGTGGATATTGATGCTCGCGTAAAGCAGGATGACCCCGCAGGCCGCATAGGCAATCCCGATGTCGCGGATGAAATGCTGGTTCGGCGGGCCGGTGGTGATGACCGTCGGGATCGCGACATACCAGTCGACCGGCCGGAGTATCATGAACAGGCCAAACAACAAAGCGAACAGGCCCACCCCCAGAACCAGCATCTGCGCCAGACGGTCAAGCAGGTCGGGTTTTCCCATCAGCATGCAATTTCTCCTTCAAATCATCCCGAGTCCATGTTATTCGGATATATATTGTCCGAATTAAACAGAGAGTCAAATCTTGCAGATTTCCAAAGGCGTCGAATGGGCAGCCCATGCCGCGGTGATGATGATAGCATTACCGGACGGCCGTGGTCTCAAGGCGGAATCGCTGGCCCGCTATCACGACGTGCCAACCGCCTATATGGCGAAGCAATTGCAGGCGCTCAGCAAGGCCGGGATCGTGCAATCCTCGCGCGGCGCCCATGGCGGCTACCGGCTGGCGAAGCCCGCCACGAATATATCGCTCTGGGATATCACGGCGGCGATCGAAGGCCATGCCCCCGCCTTCCGCTGCACCGAAATCCGGCAGAACGGCCCCTGCGGCCTGAAGAAAAAAGACTGCAAGACCCCCTGCCAGATCGCATCGGCCTTCGCGCTCGCCGAACGCGCGTTTCGGGACAGTCTCAAAACAGTCACACTCGCTGATCTGGCGGCGCAGGTTTTACAGAGTTCCCGGCCCGAACATCTGTCGGATGTCGGCAACTGGCTTGAACGCGAGACCATGCCGCTCAGCGACGCAAGCTGATGGCCCGGTTTCTTCGACAGACTCAGGGCGAGTGGTCATCCTGACCGAGCAACCCTTCAGGCCGCTTCGCTGACCCCTGCCTCAATCTCCGCCGCCTTCGCTTCAACCAGCTTCACAATATGATCGACCATAGCATCATCCGCCACATGATGGTCGGTGACGCCGGAAAGATAGACCATATGCTTGCCCTTACCGCCACCGGTGATGCCGATATCGGTCTCGCGCGCTTCGCCGGGGCCGTTGACCACGCAGCCGAGCACCGAGAGCGATAGCGGCGTGCGGATATGCTGCAGCCGTTCTTCCAGCGTCTGCACCGTGCGGATCACGTCAAAGCCCTGCCGCGCGCAGCTTGGGCAGGACACGACCCGGACACCGCGCGTGCGCAGGCCGAGCGCCTTGAGCATTTCATAGCCGACCCGCACTTCTTCCTCGGGCTCCGCCGACAGGCTCACCCGGATCGTGTCGCCAATCCCGGCCCAGAGCAGATTGCCCATGCCGATCGAACTTTTCACCGTGCCGCCGATCAGGCCACCCGCCTCAGTAATGCCGAGATGCAGCGGGCAATCGACTGCATCGGCAAGCTGTGAATAGGCTGCAACCGCGAGAAACACGTCGGATGCCTTCACCGCCACCTTGAACTCGTGGAAATCATGGTCCTGCAGGATCTTGATATGGTCGAGCGCGCTCTCGACCAAGGCCTCGGGACAAGGCTCACCATATTTCTCGAGCAGGTCCTTTTCCAGACTGCCCGCGTTCACCCCGATGCGGATCGCGCAGCCGTTGGACTTGGCCGCGTCAATGACTTCCTTCACCCGCGCCGCAGAGCCGATATTGCCCGGATTGATCCGCAGACAGGCCGCGCCCGCCTCGGCCGCTTCAATCCCGCGCTTGTAGTGGAAATGGATATCCGCAACAATCGGCACCTGACTGGCACGCACGATCTGCTTGAGCGCCGCGGTGCTCTCGACATCGGGACAGGAGACGCGGATGATATCGACACCCGCCTCTTCGCAGCGGCGGATCTGGTCGATCGTGGCCTTGGCGTCCGAAGTCAACGTATTGGTCATCGTCTGCACGGTAATCGGCGCATCGCCGCCGACCGGAACATCACCGACCATGATCTGGCGGGACTTGCGCCGATCGATATCGCGCCAGGGACGCAGCGATGGATTGTCTGAGGTCATATCTTTGCTCTTGTCAGAAGGGCCCGTTTGCCGGACATATAGGCTGTTCGCGGAGAAATGATAAGAGCCAATCGGGAGAGACGTCTGATGATCCTGTCCTACATTGCTGCATCGCGCTCTGCTGGCCAGATGGTTGACGCAGAATCAGATTCTCCGATCGGAGCGGCCTTTTTGAAAGGTTACACTAGACGGCTCCAAGCCTTGGCGCGATCCGCATTTTTCTGCGGCCTTCAGCCAAGAGTCACAGAAAATAAAATACTGCCCTTCTGTAAAGTTCAACCAGCCCGGTGTGGATTCTGAAACCGGCTGTTGCAACCGGCGAACCAAATTGCGACGGAGACAGGGTTAATTGCGCAAGGCACGAGGAGCCAAAATGACAGCACTGGTAAAAGCAATTCCGCCGATCCTGGCGCTTTTCATGGTCGCGCCGGTATTTGCTGCGGAGCAGGCACCGGCTCCAATGACCGAGAAGGTCTCGAATTTTGATGCCGCGCAGGCCTGGCAGGAGTTTGAAGACCATTTCCGCCTTTTCTACGCCTATGCGCAGCGCCATGACATCGACGTGGAAGCCCAGCTTGCGCGATCCAGGGCTCTGGCGCTGCAAGCCGATGGCCCGGGCGAATTCCGCAAGATCCTGCACCAGACGGCGCTGACTTTTTCCGACCCGCATTTCATCGTCGGGCCGTTCGACCAAAGCGATTATTCCGTCATTCCTACTGGCTCCGATATTGTTTCCAGCTATTCCGATGGCCGTTTCCACGTCGCAGATGTTCGCGCCGGTTCAGCGGCAGACAAGGCCGGCATCCGACCCGGCTGGCAGATTGTCTCGGCCGACGGCGTCGACATGAATTCCGCTGCGATCCGGCCTTATGGACAGGTGCTGCCCGAGCCCACGGACAAGCAGAAAAATTATGGCGCGATGCTGGCGGTCAGCGGATTGCGCAACAGGCCCCGCACTCTGGTCTTCAAGGTCGGGGGCGAGTCCCGCACGATCAGTTTGCCACCAACCTATGATCTCGGCAAAACCATAAGCGCCGGTCCCTTGCTGGAGAGCAGCAGAAATGGCGATATCGCCATCATCCGCATCAACAACGCGCTGGGCAATAATGATCTGATCCCGGCTTTCGACCGGGCTGTTGCCGACCTGTCCGATACGCGGGCCATGATCATCGACCTTCGCAACACGCCAAGCGGCGGCAATACCGAGGTGGCGCGGAGCATCATCGGCCATTTCGTGACCGACACGCGATCCTACCAGATCCATGAAATTCCCAGCATAGAGCGGGAATTCACCGTGCCTCGCCGCTTCATAGAGCAGGTCAAACCGCGCGAGCCGCACTATCGGGGGCCGGTCGTGGTGCTGGGCGGTCGCTGGACCGGCAGCATGGGCGAAGGGCTGGTCATCGGTCTGGATGCCGCTGCCGGTGCCTATACGATTGCCTCCGACATGGCGGATCTGCTGGGCGCCCTCTCCAATATCACTCTCGAGAAATCCGGAGCGCGCATGGATCTCGGTACAGAAACATTGTTCCACGTCAACGGTACGCCGCGCGAGGATTATATCGCCGATATACCGCTGGAATCGGCCGATCGGGATGCGCATGGCAGAGACCCCGCCATGCGCAGCGCGCTGGAATATCTCCACGGCGGCAATAATGTACCATGATATTTCGGCAATATTCCCGCTTCCCCTGCCTTAACCACTCGGTTAAACGCAGGACATGACATGGAAACCCGAACTGGAAGAACTGGCCGAGCGCCAGCGGCTCGCCGAAAAAATGGGGGGCGAGGAAAAGGTCTCCCGCCAGCACGGTCGCGGCAAGCTTGATGCGCGAGCGCGCATTGCGGGAATCGTCGACGAGGGCAGTTTTCGCGAGATCGGCAAGATCGCCGGGCGCGGGACCTATGCCGAGGACGGGACGTTCGAGGATTTTGCGCCGAGCAACCTGATATTTGGCCGCGCGAATATCGAGGGCCGGCCAGTAGTCGCTTCTGCCGATGATTTCACCGTGCGCGGCGGGGCGGCTGATGCCGCGCTGCACCGGAAATTTACCCAGTGCGAGAAAATGGCCCATACGCTGGGCATACCGATGATCCGGATGATCGATGGCACCGGCGGCGGTGGATCGGTCAAAAGCCTCGAGGACATGGGCTTCACCTATGTCCCGGCGGTGCCGGGCTGGGAAGACATCATCAAGAACCAGGATACGGTTCCAGTGGTGGCTCTGGCGCTCGGACCGACGGCGGGCATGGGCGCGGCGCGCACGGTGGCGAGCCATTATTCGATCATGGTCAGGGGCCTGTCCCAGATATTCGCCGCCGGCCCCGCAGTCGCCGCCGCGATTGGCGATGATCTCAGCAAGGAACAGCTGGGCGGATCGGATATTCACACCACCAACGGCGTGGTCGACGAAGAGGTCGCCAGTGAAGCAGAGGCCTTTGTTAACGCCCGCAAATTTCTCTCCTATCTGCCGAGCAATGTGAACCAGCTTGCCGCGCGAACCGAGAATTGGGATCCGGTCGACCGCCGCGATGACAGTCTGCTCTCCGCCGTGCCGCGGGAAGACAAGCAGGTCTATTCGATGCGCAAGATCATCACATCGGTCTTCGACGAGGGGTCGGTGTTTGAAATGGGCAAGCGCTGGGGCCGCGCCGCGATCACCGCCTTTGCCCGGCTCGACGGCTGGCCCGTGGCGGTTCTCGCCAATGACCCGTCCTTCCTCGGCGGATCGTGGGAAGCCAAGTCGTCGGAAAAGGTCGAACGCTTTGCCAAGCTGGCCGAGCAATTCCATCTTCCGGTCGTCCATCTGGTCGACAATCCCGGCTTCATGATCGGCGGCGAGGCCGAGCGCACCGGCACCATCCGCTATGGCGTGCAGGCGATGAACGCGGTCTATCGGGCGACCGTGCCCTGGGCCAGCGTGATCGTCCGGCGGGCCTATGGCATCGCCGGCAGCGCGATGAGCAATGCCGAGAATTTCCAGTATCGCTTTGCCTGGCCTTCCGGCGACTGGGGTTCGCTGCCGATCGCCGGCGGTCTCGAGGTCGCCTACAAGAGCGATATCGAAAGCGCTGCCGATCCGGCCGCGCGACTGGCCGAGATCAAGGCCAAGCTCGACAAGGTTACCTCGCCTTTCCGCACCGCCGAACAGTTCAGCGTGGAGGATATCATCGATCCGCGCGAAACCCGGCCCCTATTATGCGAGTTTGCCGAACTGGCCTGGCGCAAGCTGGGCCGCGGCTGATCGGGACAGGTCGTCGACGGGACAATTTCCACTGGAAATTTGCAGTTAATTGCCGTTGAAAATCAGATGATTATCCCGTCCTGTGCCGGACATCACCGGCGAATGACGAAAATATCCTATCGTTTCCGGGTGCAGCGACTATCATTTCATCTACCAAAATAAACGGTTCATCGCTGGTACAGCAACCAAATGGCATTTGATACGCAGTAACCGCAATGGGTTCGGCACAAGCAAGGAAGGACGAAACGATGTACTTATCTCCGAGATCATTCATCAATCAGCCTGTTCAACCATTGGCCGAGCATGATCAGGAGCGGGGCTATCAACCGCTCTATCATCTCGATATCGTCAATCGCTGCCCCGGCTGTGGCAAATCGCATTGGCATGTCGGCCGGATCAGCGCCGAATGCGCTTATTGCGAGACCGCTCTGCCGCTGGCGATGGTCGCCAGCCAGCCCATGCAGCCTCGCTTTACCGAGCATTTCAGCAAAACCGCGATGGTCGCCTGACCGGCAGGAGCCCTTCAGCCCGCCTTCATACGTTCCAGATAGGAAGCAGCCGCATTTGACTTGATCCGCACCCACATCGGCTTGTGATCGGACAGTTGATAGGTGCGCCAGTTGCCCTTGTAATATTTCGTCAGCGCAGTGCCCTGCTTGTTCTTGCCTCCCGCTTTCTTCCTCAGCTCCTTTTCATATTCCAGCACGTCGCCATCCCGGAAGATCGACTTGAAAATCTCGAAAATGCCGGCATTGGCCTTCTTCGGATCATCGGTCTGACGGTCTATGAAATTCAGCGTGTCATCATCGGTCATGAAGGCGATCTGATCATAATATTTGCTGAGGTCCAGATTCGACGGCCGGTTAAGCGCATTGGGAATCCGGAAACCATGCCGCTTCAGCGCGGTCATCGTTTCATGATCGGGGTGGACGATATTGAAATCCCCCAACAGGATCAGTGACCGGCCTTCCTTTTGCGCCTGTTCGGCCCGATCGGCGAAATAGTCGGCGACCCGGTCGATTTCCTGCACCCTTTGCTGCAGCTTCGATCCTGACGACGAGCCGTAGAAGAGGTGCACCGTACAGATATCGAACTTGAACCAGCCGGACTGGAAGGCGGTGATGAACGGCGACCGCCGGAACTGCTTGCCCTGATATAGCGCCCCACCCTCTCCAGCCGTATCATCGGTTATCAGCATCTCGGTCGGCAGGACGATTTCGCCCGCGATATTCTGGAACCGCACCTTGCGCTTGTCATAGAGGTAGAGCAACCGCTCGCCGCCGCTACCAAGCTTGTGATGGGTCTTGTCCGACGCGATGAAATCATAGTCCGGCCCCAGCCGGTCCATCACCGCATGCCAGTCGTCGAGATCGACCACTTCCTGCACCGCGACAAAGTCGAAACGGGATAAAATTTCGGCGATATACATCAGGCTTTCCGGCAACCGTCGAACCTTGCCGAAATTGCGGATATTCCAGGTCGCCAGCAGCAGCGTCTGCTCGCTGTCCTTGTCCGGCACTTCGCGGTCGAGCTGGCCGATCAGTCGCTCGAGATTGCCGACGACCCGCGGGCGATCTGCCTTGGGGATATATTTGAGATAATAATATTGCGGCATGCGGCTTCTCCCATTTTCAGGAACCAGAACACGCGACCGTTTATCTTTTGCCGGACCATAGCCGATTGTGGTGCTGTAGGACAGTCTCGATCAATCCTTGCCGTTCATCCCGAGCTTGTCGAACCGAAGGCCAGCGAAGCCAGCGGCGCCTCTCGACGGGAGGGTCCTTCGACAGGCTCAGGACGAACGGATATTATTGCCGTTCGTCCTGAGCCTGTCGAAGGGCTTCTCTCGTCTAAAAGCATAGTTCGACAGGTTCACCACTAGGGGATTCGATCCGAACATCATCGCCCGTCCGCCCCCTATATGTCGCCAAATGCTTTCAGCGCCGCCGGCGCAACGACATCCCCCCATTCCTGCACGAAATGCCCCGCCTCTTCGATCAGCAGCGGTTCGGGGCAGCCCCTGATCAGACCGTGCATCATCTTCATCACCGGCGGACCGAGCACCGGATCGGAGCCGCCGATCGCCATGAAGCTGGGCCCCGTCCATTCGCTGCTCCAGTAAGCCGCAGCCTGCCTGCTGACTGCAACACCGTCCATATCCGGCTCGACCGGGACCAGCGCCGGGAATGTCCGCGCGCCGGCCTGATAGCGGTCATCCGGATAAGGCGCATTATAGGCAGCGATTTCCGCCTCGCTCATTTCCGGCGTACCGCGCGCGATAATCTGGCCTGCATTAAATTCCGGCACGGTCAGCGCATATTCCTTCCAGGCGTTGAACCCGTCGCCCGCTCCGGTGCCAAGACCCAGCGCGGTGTTCATGATGATTAGCCGCGACAACCGTGGCTCGAAAGCTTCGTCCACCGGCAGCGTCAGCCCGATCAACCCGCCCCAGTCCTGCACCACCAGGGTGATATTCTGCAAATCCAAACGTTCGACCAGAGCCAGTATATGGTTGCGATGAAAATCGAAGGTGTAGGTATCAAGATCCGTTGGCTTGTCGGACCGGCCAAAGCCGAAGAAATCCGGACAGACCACCCGCGCACCGGTGGCGGTGAAATGCGGGATCATCTTGCGATAGAGAAACGACCAGCTCGGCTCCCCATGCAGGCACAGGAAAGTCCGCTCGGCCTCTGCCGGCCCGGTATCGATCCAGGCGGCGCGCAGCCCCTCGTAGCCGGGCAGATCATCGGCATAGTGAACCGGAAGGTCAAAGTCCGGGATATCGGCGAAACGCTCTTCGGGCGTGCGCAGGGCGGCGATTGTCATGGCGAATATCCTCTTCTGTTTCGGCCGGCATAGCAGAAGTCAATGCCCGCAAGATAGGGACCAGCTGCGCCAAAGTTCGTCAAAGTTCGGGCCAATGAACGCTTGTTTTGCGTGATGTAGGATAGAAAGTTGCGGATGCCTGACATTATATTTCCTACACATGGAGCGCCGCCATGATACAGGGTCGTGCGGGTTCGGACTTTGATAGCAATATCCAAACAAGGACGGTTGCGCCTGAGGCCGCAAATCCGATAAGGCCGATTGACGATATCATTGATAAGCTTTGGGATGATAGATTGAGGCAATCGGATAACGATAGCAAACAAATGGATGCAGCGAGCACGCTTTGTACATCCTGCGGCCTCTGTTGCGACGGCAGCTTGTTCAGCATCGCGCCATTGGTCCCTGAAGATGGCGCTGTTGTGCCTCCGTTGCGCTCGCATGAAGATGGCGATGAACGCTATCTTTCGCTTCCCTGTCCGGCACTGGACAGCGCGAGATGTTGTACAGTCTATGGCAATCGCCCCAGGATTTGCGGTGCTTTTCGCTGCGCTTTGCTGGACCGGCTGGATGGTGGAAAAATCTCTTTGCAGGAAGCAATGCGAAAAGTTGCCGTGGCTCGACAACATAAATCAAGGACGCTCGCGGTGGTCGGCCAGTTTGTCGACACCGATGGCCGGGGCATGAAAGATATCAAACGAAGCTACGGGAACTTGAGTTCAGAGGACCGGACCCGCGATATGCGATCCTATAGAGAAGGAGAGTTTTTGCTAAAAGCCTTTGGTCACTACCTAAAGAAACATTTTTTCCAATAATTTAGCGAGCAGGCGAAACCTTCCGATAACATCATAGCAACCGGACCAGCCAGCAAACAAAAAACATGTCTGCTTGCTGATAGGGAAAGAATTGCGCGGGAGCCACAATTTCAAAGCTATTAAAGTAGAGCTGTCAGAGCGGCTCTAATATCAGTCCTTGAAGTTTATGATGCCCCAACCAAGGTTCCGGCCTCTATCCCCACACTCTTTTTACCCTCAGTATAATCTTCCAAAACAATCTCGGTCAGCTCGGGCTTTTCGTAAATTCGTTTGGCCGGTGTCGCTTCTGATTTGTTGCTCGTTTTCATGGTCTGCCTTTCGATAAGCATCGCGATTACTTCGCGAAGGCCAATAAAGTATACAGCTGGCGCACGCCGGTCAAGATGATCTGTTCAAGCAGGCCACAGATCATCTGAGAACGAGCGCGATTCATCTTGCCCGGACAGAACACTCAACTTTGCCGATTCGCGCCACCTTCACGCCAGATATTCGTCCAGCGTCATCTGCAGCCGCCGGATCCGAGCCTCCTGATAATTGCCAAGCGACTGGGCGCCTTTCTTCGAGGCTTTGGCGCCATCTCTTTGCATCGCGAGATTGTCGGTGTCCTGATCGAGGATGTCCGCGAGAACAAAGCCTTCGACGCTGGTGTAGCTGTCCTCTATCTCCAGCCGGATCGGCTTGGCCGGCGCCGGGCGCTCGCCATTTTCGGGAAGCGGTTGCAGCACCAATATCTCGTGCAGGCAATGGTCGACGTCGATCGGGCGGAAGCGGTAGCAGAGGCGGATGTTGATGCCGGGGAAGAAGAACATGTTGGGAAAGAGGAAATATTCGAGGCTGTCGATCATCTCGCTGGTCGAGACACCGGACAGATCGACATTGAACTCGCTGCCATGTTCCTGGCGCAGCATTTCGGCATGGACTTTCCGGGCCGAGGCTCCTTCTGGAAGGTCCTTCGGATCGCGGCCGAGTTTCTCGAATAGCTTGGCCTCGCTGACCGGCTGATTCAGATGCGGGCTGGGCACGCCGATCGCGTGCATGAAACGACTGACATTCTTGCCGAAAATATCATATTGCGCATTGGCATCGCCGGCCGTGTAGACCGCCTGCGAATGGGTTTCGAGCACATGATAGGCCTCGAGGAACGCCTCCATCGCCATTTTCCAGTTGGCCGGCAGGACCTTCTGTGTGTGCAGCGCGACATACCGGTCGTCCATCGGCCATTGCTTGAAATGATCCGGCAATATTTCCAGATAATCGGCCAGCGGCGGCGCATCGTCGTCCATATTGATGAAGACAAATCCGCCCCACAGTTCGCAGCGGATCTCGGTCAGGCCGAAATTATCCTCGTTCAGATGCGGGAAGTCCCAGCGGCAGGGGATTTCCTTGAGCGATCCGTCAAGATTGAAGGTCATGCCGTGGAAGGGGCAGCGGATATGCGCGCGTTTGGCACCGCTGCTGCCCTCGGTGGCGAATTTCATGCCGCGATGCGGGCAGCTGTTCACGAACGCCCGGATCTTTCCGTCATCGCCGTGCACGACCAATATCGAATAGGGTCCGACATCATAGACATGCTGATTGCCGGGTGAAGGAATATGTTCCTCGCGACAGGCCCATTGCCACGTCCGGTTCCACATCCGGTCGATCTCGCGGTCATGAACAGCGGGATCGATATAGCGATCAAAGCTGATATCCTCGTCGCCGAGAAATTCATATTGCTCGGCCCGCATCGCCGGCGGCGGATTGTCGCCGTCGGCATCCATGATATCCTGCATCGAGGGCCCCGGGCAACGCGCCTCCCCTGGCGCGAGTTCAGGATTGGCGGGCTTGGTCAGGTCATAGGTCATGGTCGGGCTCCAATTTGCGATTCATGGCAATACGGTCGTACAGCGGGTCGTCGGGCTTGCGCGCGCCTAGGATCATCGGCGACCCGTCAAGGAAGGCATCGGTACAGGGATCGTCGCGGACCCAGTCCACCAGCTCCGATCGATAGGCAAATTTCCAGACCCCGTCGCGCTTCTCCATCCGGTCGACATAGCGGCCGGCGATGAACAGGTCGCGCTTCTCGCCCGCCTCGCCCGTCAGCTTGTGATAGGCCTGATAATAGACCTCGCCATGGGCCTGATCGCCGGACAGCTCGATCAGATGCTGGCCGAGCATGTGATGGTTGCGCTCGTGCGTTTTCAGCGCCTCGATGCAGAAGTCGGCAAAGCCGTCCGGACCACCCTCGTAGATTCCGTAGCTCAGATAGGCGTCATCCCAGAATTGCGCCCGCAGCAGATCACGGTCCAGACGGTCCAGACCACGCATATATAGCGCGGCCAGATCGCGGATCGCCAGATTGGCCGTTACGGCCTCCAGTTCGGTTGCCCTAATCGCATCTCTCCTGTTCTTTTGAGGCATAGTAGGAGCCGGACGGATCGGGTAAATTACCCTTATCGATAGCGGGAGAGTGACTATGGCCGATACCAATCAAGCGAGCATGCAGGAGCCTGGCCGCGCGCCCAGCCCGGCAGAAATGGCGGATCGCGCCGCCATCGCCGAGATCATTGCGCTGCACTGCCGCGGCGTCGACCGGGCCGACGAGGCGACCCTGAAAAGCTGCTACTGGCCCGACGCCACCACCGCTTACGGACCGGAAGCCGTGCCCGCTCACGGCTTTTGCGAGGAACTTGTGCCGGCGATCAAGGCGTTCCGGCAGACCCACCATATGGTCACCAACATCCTCTACGCCTTCGATGGCCCGCAGGCGCACGTCGAAAGCTATCTGATCGCCTTTCACTATCTCGCCGGAGCGGATGGCGCGGACAGCGAGATGACCTATCTCGGCCGCTATCTCGACCGGTTCGAAAAGCGCGGCGACATCTGGAAGATCCGGCACCGCGAACCGGTGATGAGCTGGAGCCAGAATGCCGCCACCACCCATGACGGCGACCACCCCGCCCTGTCGGCGCTGCGCCAGGCGGCGCGCTTCCCGGACGATATTGTCTACAAATAACGCCCACCCGGCGGCAAATTGACAAGATAGCCCCGCTTTTGTTTTCTGCGATCTTTGCCGGAAGGTCCCAGAAAACAACCCTTTTTCTGCAACCGCAGCGGTCCCGAGTGTAACCTTTGCACAAACCGCCGCCCGCACACTCCCGTGACCAGAGGCCATGGCTGGCCAAAGACTCGTCACCACAGCCAGCATAACCGCAAGGGACCCGTGTAGGACAGCGGCAATCGCTCCGCAGGGCCGGCCCCTTGTGGCAATTTTGCATCAGACGCGGCGCAATCGCATCTTTTTCACTTTCCGATGGAACGCTCCCCGTTGCCGACCGTTCTCATGGTTCCCCGATCGGTCGCGCCCCCATTATGGCGGCTGATCGGGGGGAAGCCCGCAGCCATAGCGGGCAAGACCGGAACGATCCTGTTCCATGTTTAGTTAGTTGGAGTAATAGTATGAAATCCCCCATGATCACCCCCCTGATCCTCTCCTCGGTTGTCGGCAGCTTTGCCGTGGCCGCTCCTGCTGCCGCGCAGTCCGACTCCCCCTTCACCGGTCCGCGCGCGGAAATTCTCGGCGGCTATGACACGCTGCGTTCCGGCAGCGACGTGGATGTCGATACCGACAATGACGGCATTTTCGAAAATAACACGCTCGACCAGTCGGTCGACGGCTTCGCTTATGGCGTTGCACTCGGCTATGATTTCGATGCGGGTCCTGTGGTCTTCGGTCTCGAAGGCGAATATATGGATTCGACCGGCGAACAGGAAGGCGACGAGGATATCAACGCGCCGTTCGGCTATCGCATCAACCTGAAGCGCGACCTCTATATCGGCGCGCGCGTCGGTGCCAAGGTCACGCCGACCACCCTGCTCTACGCCAAGGGCGGCTACACCAACACCGCGGTCGAATCCCGCTTTCAGGACCGGGCCGAAGCCGATGGCGTCGACCTGAACTTCGACGACAGCCAGCAGGTTGACGGCTATCGTCTGGGCGCAGGCGTCGAGCAAGTAATCGGCACCGGCGGCAACGGCGATGGCTCCGGCGCGTTCGTCAAGCTCGAGTATCGCTATTCCAACTATAGCTCGCTGAAATATAACGACACATTGTTCAACGATAACAATGAAATCGGCGTCGACCTCGACCGCCACCAGGTCGTCGCGGGCGTTGGTTTCCGCTTTTAAGCTGGAACTGGTCTAGCAAGAAGAGGGCGTGCCGTTCAGTGGACGGCGCGCCCTTTTTTTTGACTTGCCCGATAGTTTGCGGTTGTCGAGAGCAGAAAGCTTGCGAACAACGCTTAAAGATACGGGAAAGCGGTCTTCACTGCTGCGGAATAGAACGCGCTTCGTTGCAGCCGTCCTGATTGCCCAGCTTGCAGGCATAACCGAAAAACCGACGGGCCATTTTCATGTCGACCGGGCCACCATCACCGGTGCGCGCCAATATGCCCGTATTCATGCAACCGCCCACGGCCCCGGCATTGCAGGATTGCGCAAAGGCCGCGCGAGCTGCGGTCCGGTCCTGCTTCACGCCTTCGCCGCCGTAGAGCGCATTGCCATAGTTCAGGCATCCATCCGCCTTGCCCTTCGTGCAGGACTTTTCGAAAGCACTGGCTGCGCTGGCCAGATCGACCGCGCCACCCTGCCCGGCCTGGGTCATCAGCCCCAGTCCGTAACAGCCATCAACGTCGTCGCCGCTGCAGGCTTTGTCAAACAGAGCTCGAGCCTTGGCGAGATCTGCGCTCACGCCACTCCCAGCATAATAGAGATAGCCCAGATTATAGCAGGCGCTTGACCGGTTGCCCTCACACGCCTTGCTTAGCGGGCCAAGTGAAGAACCAATATCTTTGGGCCCTCCCTCCCCGTCGCGCAGCATGCGGCCATAGACATCGCAGGACGCCGGAATATTCGCGGCACAACCCTTTGCATATGCGCGTCGCGCGAGCGGTAGATCTTTCGCGACATGCGTACCGCGATACGCCATTGATCCCAGATTATTGCAGGTAACCGCAATATTGCCGTCAAAGCAGGCGATCTTATATTGGGCGAAGGCGGTCGCGTGGTCGCCTTTGTTCGCCGCTTCCTGTCCGGCCAGCGCCGCTTTCTGATAGCTGCTCATTCCGGATTGCGCATGCGCCGCGCTACCGGTGAGAATCACCGCAAAGACAACAATAATTTTTAACAGATTCGGCATCGACTGCTCCTTCGGTAATAGGGATAGATTTTAAAATTCAGCAAACATTGCGATTTGCATTATTGTTCATGGTGCAATGTGCGGAGCGGTATTTCTCTCGCACCTGCTTCCGCGCGTCTGCGCTCGACAAGACTGAGGGGGAGGCCGAAGACCCAGACGAGGAGGATCTGCGATAGCTGTTCCGACTGCCGCCATTCTGTGCGGCCCAGCGTCTTGAGGACGCGCCCGGCATATTGGTGCAATTGAATATGCCGCAATCATTGCCGCGCGACCGGCGGGAGATTTCCGTATTAACTGCCCGGTTCAGACTACCGGAGGGGAACCAATAATCCAGCACATGGAGATTATCGATATAGACGCTGCCCATCGCGCCTGCATTGATGGCTGCAGTCAGCGCATATTCTGCATCATCGACGGTGCGGGAATTGTAAATGGCAGCATAGATTGCACCGTCATAGTCCCGGCTTTTAAGGAAGCTGGTGACAATAGCGCGCTTATTCGCCTGCGCGGCTTGCTGCGCCGCTTGCTGCTGGGCGCGCTGGGCCGCTTCCGCCCGCTCGATCTTGATCCGGCGCGATTTCAGAGATCCGGCGAGATCGCAGATTGATTTGCGGTCTTCACCGCCCGAGCCGCACGCGTGGACAGCCAATTGTTCGGCGTTCCGATAGTCTCCGAGATTATACAGGATACGGGCCTGATGCATGCAGGATTGCCAACGGCCAAAACCACAATTTATACTTCGGTACCGCAGTGCTTTTTCCGCATCGAAATAAGGTGAACTGCTGTCGGCAAAAACGGCTTCTGCCACATCGCAGCCGTCGCGATCCTGCTCGGCACATCCCCTTTGTGAAAAATTGCTTGCCGCGGACCAGTCCTTGTCGACATCTCCTGCCCCGTCAAAATAGATCAACGCCAGGCGGCCGCAGGATGCCCCGTCGAAGCCATTGCAGCCATTTTGCAAATAGCGCAGGCTGAGAAAGGCATCGAAATCCGGGCTTGTCGGATCAGACAGGATCATCCCGGCCTTGCCACATGCTAATTTGTCGCCGGAATTGCACTGCGCAATATAGCTATCCAAAGTAGCGGCGCTTGTCTGCGCGGTTACCGGTGAACCAAGACCGGTAGTCAGCAGCAATAAGCAAAACAGATACACTGATCGCCAAGCTGGCTTTGATAGAGCACGGGCGGGCGCCGAGTGGCTGGGTTGCAGACTGGTCATTGCCCCTGTCTATTTGCAGTTCTGGCGGGCGTCCAATGACAAAGCCTGTTAGAAATCTGCGAACGGACGGCCTTCGGTGAGCGTCTGCCGGCTACAGGATATTCGGGAATCACCTTGCCCGTCTTGTCCGATGGAATTTCCGCATTGCCCAAGGCCATCGCCTCGCTGACCGCCGACCTGATCGACGAACATGAGGCAGAGACCGGCCTCAGGCAGGGAGGCAGTTTCTACGCTGTGCTACAGTTCACGACCAAGCTTGGCGGTGCGGTGGTATTACGGTGACAGTTTACTAAATACACAAATTACCCCCCCGACAAATGCCTTTTCTCAGGCCCCCGTTTCTTCGGCTTCAACGACCGGCTGCTTTGTGCCTCAATCTGCTCGATCCAGGCATCGTCTCCCTGTTGGCTGCCGGTGGTTTCCGATCGCCGGAGATTGGATGGTGCGGGTTCATTGGTAAAGGCAAGCGCTTTGGCAAAAACGCTCATGGATGACGGGGAATTGGTGTATTTAGTAAACTGTCACCATAATCCCTTGATAGCATAATTTCGGTAGCTTCCAGCCCCCTATTGTGCGACGCTGACATCAATGTGAATAAGCTCCAGCCCGCCCCCCTGCATCTGACCCTCCCCAACCGCCTGTCCTACGGCCTTGGCGGGGCGGTTTATGCGGTGAAGGAAGCGGCCTATGTCATGTTCGTGCTGCTGTTCTACACGCAGGTGCTGGGGCTGAGCGGGACGGCGACCGGGATTGTGCTTTCGCTCAGCCTGGTCTGGGACGCGGTGTCGGACCCGATGGTCGGCAGCTGGTCCGATCGCTACAAGAGCCGCTGGGGGCGGCGGCACCCGTTCATGATCTACGCCACCATGCCGATGGGCCTGGGCTTTGTCGCGCTGTTTGCGCCGCCGGAATTCGTGCGCGACAGCCAGCTGTGGCTGGCGGCGTGGCTGCTGGGCTGTTCGTTGTGGATCCGCACCGCGCTGACCTTTTTCTCGATCCCGCATTATACCCTGGTCGCGGAAATCTCGCAGGATTATCACGAGCGCAGCGCCCTGATGGGGCAGCGGACCGCCTTCCTGTTTCTCACCACCCTGCTGCTGCCCTCGGCCTGTCTCTATTTCCTGTTCGACGAGGGCGCGGGCGGCGACGGCCGCTTTGTCGCGAGCAATTATGTGACCTATGGCTGGCTGTCGGCGCTGATCGTCTGGATCACCGCGACGGCCTGTATCGCCGGGACCTGGAAATTTATCGGCCATACCAGGATCGACCCCGCGCGCGCGCCGTCGACGCCCGGCTTTGCCGGACTGTGGAGCGATTTTCTCTCCACCTTCCAGAACCGCAATTTCCGCAATGTGCTTGCCTATGATCTGGGCGCAACCGCGTCCTATGGCATCACCGTTGCGCTCAACATCATCTTCTGGACCTATTTCTGGGAATTGCAGGCGACCGAGATGGGGCTACTGCTCGGCCTGTCCGTGCTGATCGCGGTGCCGATCGCGATGGTCTTTCTGAAGACCGCCGGCCGGCGGATGCCCAAGCATGACATTGTCAAATGGGCGGTGGTGGTGATGCTGCTCGACCTGTCCTGGCCCTATCTGCTGCGCTGGCTGGACCTGATCCCGGACAATGGCGATCCGGTGATTTTCGCCATTCTGGTGGTCCAGAATGCAGTCTTCATGAGCTTCTTCATCCTGCGGATCGTGGCGATCGCCTCGCTGACCGCCGACCTGACCGACGAGCACGAAGCCGAAACCGGGCTGCGGCAAGAAGGCGGATTCTACGCGGTGCTGCAGTTCACGACCAAGCTCGGCGGCGCGGTGGGGCCGCTCTATGGCGGCTTTGCCCTCGACCTGGTCGGGCTGGAGGAAGGCATGCGGCCGGGATCGGTGGAGCAATCATCGCTCGACGCGCTGGTCCTGATCGGCGCTGCCGCGATCGTGCCGCTGATGCTGCTGGCCTTTGTCTTCACCTTCCGCTTCTCGATGACCGAAGAACGGTTGCGACAAATCCAGGCGCTGATCGCCCGACGACGCCGGGACGAATAAAAAGGGGAGCGCAACCGCACTCCCCTCTCTTAAACTTCATTCAGGCAACCGCGGCCTGTTTCACCGCGTCGCCCTCAGCCTCATTCACCCGGTACGGGGAAGCCGCGCTTCTTGAGGATATATTTGACCTCCGGATCGCGGCCGCGGAATTCGCGATAGGCTTCGCCGCGGTCGGTTTCGTTGCCGGTCGCCAGAATGATCGAGCGGAAGCGTTCGGCGACCTCCTTGTCCCACGGGCTGCCGGCTTCTTCAAAGGCGGCCCAAGTGTCGGCGTCCATCGTTTCCGACCAGAGATAGCTGTAATAGCCGGCCGAATAGGCGTCGGAGGAGAACAGATGGTTGAACTGCGGCAAGCGGTGCCGCATCACGATTTCCTTGGGCATGCCGATTTCCGCCAGGGTTTCGCGCTCGAACGCATCGGGATCGGTCACCGGTTCTTCACGGTTGTGCAGCTTCATGTCGACAATCGCGCTGGACAGATATTCGACCGTCGCAAAGCCCTCGTTGAAGGTTTTCGACTTGTTGATCTTGTCGACCAGTGCCTGCGGCATCGGCTCTCCGGTGTCGGCATGTTTCGCATAATTGTCGAGAATATAGCGCGTCAGCAGCCAGTTTTCATTCACTTGGCTCGGATATTCGACAAAGTCGCGCGGCGTGCCGGCGAGGCCCGGATAGGTGATGTCATAGTTGAGATAGTGCAGCGCGTGACCGAATTCGTGGAACAGGGTCGAGGCATCGTCGAGGCTGATCAGCGTCGGCTGTCCGTCGCCGCCCTTGACAAAATTGTTGTTGTTCGACGCCAGCACATAGCGGTTCTTGCCGCCCAGATCATGCTGGCTGCGATAGGTGGTCATCCACGCGCCCGACCGTTTGCCCTCGCGGGCATAATTGTCGAGATAGAAGAGACCGACCAGCTTGTCGCCGCGCTTCACCTCGAAGGTCCGCACTTCCGGATCGAAGACCGGAACGCTGCCGGTATTTTCGGTGAAGGTCATGCCGTACAGCTTGCCCGCCGCATCGAACATGGCATCGACCATATTGTCGAGCTTGAAATAGGGTTTGATCTCGGCAGCATCGAGGTCATATTTCGCCTTGCGGACCTTTTCCGCATAGAAACGATAATCCCAGGGCGCGATGGTGATGCCCGCGCCTTCCTTGTCAGCCACCGCCTGCATGTCGGCGACTTCCTCCTTCACCCGGGCAACGGCAGCTGGCCAGACCTTCATCATCAGTTCCATCGCCGCTTCCGGATCCTTCGCCATCGTGTCGGCCATGCGATAATGGGCGTGGGTCTTGAACCCGAGCAGCTTGGCGCGATCGGCGCGAATCTTCAGGATTTTGGCAATGGTCGCGTTGGTGTCATTCTCGCCGCCATTGTCACCGCGGTTGATATAGGCGTTATAGACCTTCTCGCGCAGGTCGCGGCGAGTCGAGTTCTGCAGGAACGGCTGCATCACCGAACGGGTGTTTTTCAGCGCCCAGCCGGTCTTGCCCTGCGCTTCGGCAGCGGCCTTGATCGACGCGACAAAGCTGGCGGGCAGGCCGGCCAGATCGGCTTCGTCGGTCAGATAGATATAGCTTTCCTCGTCGGCCAGCACCTTGTTGGAAAAATCATTGAACGCTTTCGACAATTCGGTGTTCAGCGCGATCAGCTTTTGCTTGTCCGCCCCTTCGAGCAGCGCACCGTTGCGGACGAGTTGCTCGTAATTGCGTTCGACAAGACGCATCTGCTGCGCGTCGAGGCCGGCGGATTCCCGGTTGTCATAGACCGCCTTGGTCTTTTCGAGCAATTTTGGATCCAGTGCCAGTTCGTCAAAGAAAGCCGAGATTTTCGGCATCCATTCGCCCTGAATCTTGCGAATTTCCTCGTTCGACAGATTGCTGCTGTGGACACCCCAGATGGCGAACAGCTCGTTGGCATCATTACCGGCCAGTTCCATCGGCAGCGTGAAATTTTCGAAGGTCGGAGGCTCGGGATTGTCGCGGATCGCAATCACCTCGGCCTTGACCTTGTCCATGGTCGCCTGAAAAGCGGCGGGGAAATCCGAAACATTGATCTCGTCCCAGGCCGGCACGCCGTCATAGGGGCCAGTCCACGGCTGGAGCACGCTATTCTCGCTGATATCAGCTGGGGCAGATTGCATCGCGCTCATTTTGTTCAATTCGGCTGTTGTCATTTTTTTTCCATGATCGTCGGCGAGAGCAGGTGTCGCGGTCGCGCCAATCAGCGCGGCGCTGGACACGCCCAGAAAGAATTTGCGGGTGGAAATCGTGAATCGCATCTATAAGTCTCCAAATATGGGATCCGCTGTCGCGGCTCGGCCCGAAGCGCCCTCGGCGCAATCGGGAACCGTCTAGCCAAAGCGAAGCGGAAACGCAAAAAAGGTTGCGTTGGAAATCAATTATTAGACGAACGACTGTTTATTGCCGATGAACGACATCGGAATATCCGCTTATTGCGGCCTCTCGGCCAGCAGCGCCCGGACCAGGGGTTGCAGATTCTCGTCATAGCGAGCGAGCATGACATGCTCTTCGGCATTTTCGAAATGACTGACCAGTTGCCGGCCGTTCCAGTAATGCAGGGCGATGGCCGGCGGGTCGGCGACGATCATGTTGCGGCCATCGGGGACGTCCGGATCGATCGGGCTGAGATCCAGCGCCACCTGCGGCGCTGTCGATGCGCAGATTGCCAGACTGATATCGCCCCACCAGGTGGAGATATTGCGGTGCAGATGGCCGGTTATCATGCCCTTGACCTGGTCATGACCCGCCACCGTTTCCGCCAGCCGGCTGACCCAGGGCTCTTCCGGATGGGTAGTCATCCACTCGATTCCGCTCTCGACCGGCGGATGGTGGAGGATCAGGATGACCGGCTTGTCCGGCTGCTCCGACAGGCGCGCGGAAAGCCAGGCGGCACGGGTCTCACAAAAAGCGCCGCCGTGGCGCCCCTCTTCCAGCGTGTCGAGAAACAGCAGCCGCAGCTCCGGCGTATCGACCTCATATTGGACAAAGCCGTCAGGGACCGGAACATCGGGAAACTGTTTGTGGAACGGCGCCCGCAGGTCGTGATTGCCGAGACACATGTGCACCGGAAAAGGCACAACGGACAGGGCATTTTGCAGCCGCTGATAGCTTTCCTGATCGCCTCGGTCCACCAGATCACCGGTTGCCAGCAACAGATCGGGCTGCGGAGTCATCGCGCAAATCGCCTTGATCGCCTGATCGAGCCTCTTGCGGTTGAATTCTGCCGGATTGTCGGGGTCAAAGCCCAGATGAATATCCGTGATCTGCGCCATTAACATAGACGCCCTCCCCTTTTTTCCTCTGCCCTAGCGCCGGGCAATCTGTTTCTCCGGCTTTGCCTGTTTGTCTTTCTGTTGTTCCTTGATCAGCCAGGGTGCTCCGTCATCAGCATGGTAATCATGACACATGGCGCAGGTCGACGGTACGTCGGACGCTTCCTGGAATTCGCCGCCATGGCATTCGCGGCAGGTCTTGATGCCCGGCAGCAACAGATCGGTGGCCTGCTTGGACGCCGGTGCATCGTGACAGCTTTCGCAAGTTTCTTCTTTATGGGCGTCATGGCTGAACCAGCCCTTGCGCATATATCGGTCGGTCTGGGTCACCGGCTTTATGCCATAGTCGACCCGACCGCGTGCGGTCGGGGGAGTGACGCCGTGACAGTCGAAACAGGCCCCGCCCCGCGAGAACACCTCGCTGATCGCCAGATTCGCACGGCTCGGCCGGAAGCGAACGGCGCGAGCGTAATCGCTGGCAACTCGGATGTCGTTGCTTTCGCCCGGACGGCGGCGCTTCATTCCACCAAGATTGATCGGCCGGGCCGGGCCGGTGGACCTGTAATAGGCCCTGAGATCGGCCTGCACCATCGCCGGTTCACCATGCCGCAAGGTCCGCACCGTGCCGCCAATCTCATCAAAGGCAAGGCTGTGGCACATGCTGCAGTCTTCTTTCATGTCGACCGGCTCAAAACGCACCCCCTTGGGATCGGGCGTATGGCAATCCTTGCAGACCAGCGAGGGGCCAAAACCATAATCCGCCGCGAGGCGCCGGCCCATTTGCGCGACACCGCCGATCTTCGACAGATGCAGGTCATGGGGGAATTTGAGACCATTATTCTCGGTCGGCTTGTCATCCAGCGAAACGCGCTGGCGCAGCGGATCCTTGCCCCCCGGGCTGACCAGCACAGCAGGCCGGAATTGCGGATGTTCGATGCCGAAGTCCGACGCATTTTCCAGTTTTGTATCGGTCAACCGTGCATCCATCCCGTTGTGACAATCCGCGCAGAATTTTTGCGCAGTGGGTTCCATAGCACCGGCTCCCTCATGCTCGCTGTGACATTCGACACACCTGCCCGGCGGCTTGTTGAACGCCGAGGCAAAAGCGGCACCGATTTTGCCGAAACCTTCCGGCTCGCCACGCGCGGTCAGCAGCCGTGGCTTGGCGGCATGGTCATGCGCATCATCCTCGTGGCAGGTGAGACAGGTCTTGTCCTGCACGGTGACAAAAGCGTCGACATGACAGGCCTGACAATCCTGCTCCAGCCCGTGATGCGCGCTGCTCAGCGCGCCGGCTGACCACATGGTGTCGGCATGGAACTGGTCGGGCCGTTCCTCAACCCCGCGCCAGGTTGCCCAAGTATAGATTGGCCAGGCCAGGAAGGCGACCAGAACCAGGGCGATGAACCCCCAGGCGCTGACCCGTTTACCCGGCAGCAGACCCTTGAGCGTGTAAATCGTCGACTCGCTGCGTGTTTCGGCGGAATCAGACAAGGCCTCGACCCGTTTGACCGTCAGGACGATATCATCGCCCTCTTCGCTGACGACGATGACATGGCCACCAAAGCCGAGTTCGGCACCGGCAGACGGATCGATGGTGACCGATATTCGGTGTTGCCCGTCGAGGGTAAAATTCTGGCCGGACGTGCTTTCGACAATGATCTGCCCGTCGTCGCGCTTGCGGATGACGGCATGATCCGGATTAACCGCAAGGTCGGGCAGATGAATCGCGTTGGTGGTGCTGCGGCCGACCCCGATTTCATCCGCCGGGAAAGGTTTGGACCGGGTAATATCCCGGCCGGCGGCTGTGGTTGTGATCTGGCGAACAATGAAGGTCATATTGGGCTCTCCATCCTACCAGTAGAAAAATACGCTGATGATATGCGCGGTGAGCGAAGCGATCAGCGCAAAAGTCATCGGAACATGAATATAGAGCCAGACCTGCAGCATCGCCTTGAGCTTCAGATGGCGGCGGACGCGGCCCAATGTGGATTCCTTCTTCTCGAGCAGGGCCTCCACCTTGTCGAGCGGATCATCGCCGCCCATTTTCGGCTGATAGGCCCTCTCGCGGCGCAAGTCGGCCTGCGCCTGGCGGGTGGCACAATCGGGATATTTCCCGGAAATACGGCGGAAGAAGCCGCCGCCGAAGGGATCCTGTTCCAGCGACTGGAGCACCAGCGTGGCATGTTCCGCCGAAAGCGGCTGCGCTGCTTCGTGCAGCTGCCGGTCGAGAGAGCGGAGATTCTCGAGCATTTCGGTCTCGGTCATCTCGTCGCGATTGTCCGACAGCGCCTTCGGGATGGTCACATAGAAATAGATTCCGACGATGCCGGAAATGATCACGATCATCATGAACAGATAGGCGGCGGTGTGGATATTCCAGCCGAGCTGGAACCCGGTGTGCAAAGTACCGATCACGATCAGGCTGAGGCCGAGATAGATATGCGCAGAGGTCCAGGCCTTGAGCGACCACTGACCCGGTGTCATCGCCCGCTTGCGCACGCCCAGCATAGTAAGCCACAGGATCAGCAGCGCGCCGATCGTGCCGAGCGTATAGCCGTACCAGCTGCCGCCGTTATGCCGCGGCGACACGTCGACAAGCAGATAGCTGACGATGCAGACCATCATGATCGCAGAGGATATTTTCAGCCAGCGGAAACCTGCATGTTTCAGGAAACCGTCGTGCATTGCGACTTTCTTGCGGCCGGAGGGGGCCGGGATGGCATTGCTGGCCATTATAGGGATCCCCCCATTGCTGCGAGCTCTTGGACCGTGCGTGCTGAGCTTGTCGAAGCACCGCGTCTTGCCATCTGTGCTTCGACAAGCTCAGCACGAACGGCATGATTAGAAAGCCCCGACATCACAGCTCTTCCCCTTCCAGCTTGGCGACGGTGAGAAATTCTTCCGGTGCCACGCGGATGGCCGCTCCGGTCGGGCAGGCGCGCACGCAGGCGGGACCGCCATTGATTCCGGCGCACATGTCGCACTTGATCGCTTTCTTCGGCTTCTCCACCGATGGATCGCTATGCTCGGCGCTCCATATCTTGTCCGGCTCGCCCGGTCCGGGACCGGCGCCGAAAAACAGCCAGCTGAGCAGGCCCGGTTTCTTCGGCGGCACCTTGTCCATACGGATCACGCCATAGGGGCAATAGCGCTGGCAATTGCCGCAGCCGATACAGCTGTCATCGATGAATACTTCGCCATCGGGACCGCGATGGATGGCATCGGGCGGACAATCAGACATGCAGTGCGGATGCTCGCAATGGCGGCAACTGGTCGGAACATGGAGATGCGCATAGGTTTTCCCGGCCTCGCGATCGAGACGCGACAGGCCTTCGTGGCTGTCGGCGCAGGCTTTCTCGCAATTGTCGCAACCGACGCACAGATTCTCGTCGATCAGCAGCACATCCGTGGCCTCGCCAATGCCATTGTCGACAAGGAAATTGGCAATGCCGGAATACATGTCGACCACGCCCGAGAAACTGTCCTTCTTCGCCTCGACGAAGGCGTTGACATCCTGTCGCGCGGCCATTTCCATCTTGGCCTTGCGCATCAGGTCCGGATGGGCGTCGAGCACTTTCTTGAACGCGTCGCCGTTGATCTTGATGACTTCCGACTTGATCGCCGCCTTGACCGTCGCGGTGCGATAGCCTCCGGCAATCAATGTCATTTCGCCGACATAGGAGCCGGCCGGCAGATAGGAAAGGAACACCGGTTTGCCGCCGATCTGTTTCTCGACCACCATCGATCCGACACGGATGACATAAATGTCGTTGCCCTCGCCGCCTTCCTCGATGATCGCTTCGCCGGCGCGGACGTTGACGATCTCGCTGGATTCCACGACTTCGGCAATATCTTCCCTGGTCAGGCCCGAACCGAACATCTGCAACAATTGCCGCTCGGTGGAAATGCGAGTGATGGCGCGTTTTGCAGCGGGCACCGACGCCTGCAGTTTTAGCGCCGCAGTGCGTGGAATTTCCACCACGATGACATCCTCGGCCGCCTTGATTGTCGCGCCGCGGCGACGCCCCGAGATCAGGCCGACCTCGCCAAAGATCGAGCCTTGCTCGATCGGCACGGTGATCGACGGGTCGTCCGGATTGATTTCCACTGCGACCGAGCCCTGGGCAATGGCAAACAGCGAGCTTCCCGGATCGTTTCGTTCGAAAATGACCTCGCCCCGGCCATAGCTTTGCGGCTCGCTGTCGAGCATGAATTCGCGCATCTGCAGCGGTGACAGGTCGTTGAGGATGGTCACGTTGGAACGGAAAAATTCCAGCCATTCGTCGACGGTCCGCCCCTTTGGCAGATTGGCAAATTTGGCTTCGAGTATCGGCTCGTCGGCCGGTTTCAGATCGGTGTTGCCGTTGATGAACTCGATGACATCATAGCCCTGGTTCATGCAGTGCTTGATCAGCGGATAGCCGGCAAGCGCGCCAATGACATAAATGCCCTTCTTGGTGCTTTCGAAGGCCGGCGACAATTTGGGGTAGGCCTCGCGGTCCTCGCTGGTAAATTCGATCCCGCATTCTTCGACAAATTTGCGCGGCGGCGCGCTGCCCATGCGCGCGATGATCCGGTCGCACTTGATCACTTCCTGCCCGTCACGGGTTTCCAGCACCAGCTCGCCGTCCCTGACCTCGGCCGGCGTGGTCTCGTTGCGAATCATCACCTTGCCCTGCTCGCCGGCTTCCATCAGCAGCTTCACATTGGCTTTCTTGGCCCGGGCAAATTCGGCCGAGCGGTTGAGGATGGTGACGACATTATTCTGCGCCGCATCCGCCGCCAGACCGAGCGCATTCTCGATTCCCGCGTCGCCCGAGCCGATCACCGTGATATGCTCGTCATAATATTCGCCGGGGTCGTCGAGCTGATATTGCACCATCTTGTTGTCGCCGCCGGGGCAGCGCATCAAATTGGGATTGCCCTGGGTTCCGATCGCCATGACGATCGTTTCCGCCTGCACCCTATCGCCATTTTTCAGGGTCAGCGTGAAATTGCCTTCCTCACCTTCGATCTTCACCGGCTCGGCATTATACATGACATTGACGCCGCGCTCTGCGGTCTGCTCATCCCAGGTGCCGAGAATCGCCTCGCGCTTGCCCGCATCGAAATCCATGTCCGAGCGCAGCACCAGCTGGCTCGGCGTCGCCATGACATGCTTGCCCTTCTGATATTTGAATATGGTATCGGAAAGATGGTCGGTTTTCTCGAGCAGCACATGTTTCAGCTTCAGCTGCGCAGCGCGCCCAGCCGCGCTCATGCCCGCTGGCCCGGACCCGATGATGACTACACGAAACTTGTCCGACACGCGCTTGCTTCCCCCTCTGCTTCCCCCGATCGACGCACCCTCATACGTCAATGCGATCCGGTTCAGCTTGTAATTCGGCTATAGCGCGACCCAAAAGATTGAACTTTGGCAGTATCTTACCAAAAAGCCTCTTCATTGCCAGTGCAAAATGTCACAGCCATCTCGGCGCTTGTCAGGCAGGCCGGGGCTGCTTATCCCTGCGCGGGAATATGATCCTATAAAACAGCTTGAGGACAGACCATGGCGAAATCAGCTCCACCGATGAATATCAGCCGCATCGCGCTCATCATCGCCGCCTTGCTGGCGCTGGCAGCGGTCGGGGTGCAGATCTATCGCAGCATGAATGACGAGAGCGCTACCAGCACCGCTCTCGCTGCAGCCGAGACCGAAACGGCGCCCAGCGTCGATGAGGTGATCGACGGACTGGAAAAAAAGCTGCAGGACAATCCCGACGATGCCGAAAGCTGGCGGATGCTCGGCTGGAGCTATTTTGAAACCGGGAAATTTGCCGAATCCGCCACCGCGATGAAACGCGCCACCACGCTCGACCCGGATAATCCGGAATATTGGTCGATGCTCGGCGAAGCTCTGGTGATGACCAGCAACGGACAGCAAGTGCCGGCGGACGCTGCGGCCGCATTCCGCAATGCCCTGAAGCATGACCCGAAAGACCCGCGCGCGCGCTATTTTTTGGCGGTGGAAAAAGACATGGCCGGAGACCACAGGGGCGCAATCAATGACTGGTTTGCCTTGCTCGAGGACACACCGGCCGACGCACCTTATGCCGCCGATATCCGGCGTGTTATCGGACAGGTGGCGGAAAATGAGGGTATCGATGTGAAGGCCCGTCTGGCGAAAGCCACGCCCGCTCCGCCAACCGGCGGCATCACCACGGACGGCCCTGCGGTGGCAACTGCGGCTATCCCCGGCCCCACCCGCCAGCAGATGCAGGAAGCCGCCGCCCTGCCCCCCGGCCAGCAGGAAGCGATGATCGCCAATATGGTCGACGGCCTCGACAAGCGCCTGCAGGCCAATCCGAACGATGCCAACGGCTGGATCATGCTGATCCGCAGCCGCATGCAACTGGGCCAGACGGCACAGGCCAGGCAGGCGCTGGATCGGGGGCTGAAGGCGTTCAAGAATGATGGCGCGGAAGCGAAGCGGATCCGCGAAGCAGCGGCGGCGCTGGGGGTTGGGGGGTGAAGTCGCGTTCGAGAAAAGGTCGATTTACCTTCTACGCGAATGATGACGAAAATCTCGCGTTCATTCAACTACCCGCGCACCCAAAAAAAGCTCAGCCTGGCATTGCTAAAAAACAGCTGAAACTTAGCGAGCATGTCAATTTGGGTAGAGATATCGAGATTTTCCTCGATTTCGATAAAGATGAAAATCCCATTTCGATCGAAATCCTGACCTATGATGAATGAACGATCCAGATGGCTCACTCCCGCTCTGGATTCCCAATCAAGTTTGGAATGACGGTTTTGCCGTCGGGGGCGACGGGTGGGTGTGACCGCAACCATCAAAGTCTTTCGTCATGCTGAACTTGATTCAGCATCCAGGGTGGAACAAGTTGCATCATGCCCAAAATACCCGCCGTCTATATCATGGCCAGCCAGCGCAACGGAACCATCTACGTTGGTGTAACAAGCGCGCTGGAGCGAAGAATTTATCAACATCGTGAGAAGGTCACCAAAGGCTTCACAGCGCGCTACGCTGTGAACCGGCTCGTCTGGTTCGAGATCCATGAAACCATGGAATCCGCAATCTCCCGAGAAAAGCAGATCAAGGCGTGGCGGCGTGAATGGAAACTTGCTTTGATTGAAAAGAGTAATCCCCAATGGCTGGATTTGGCGGAAAATTTTGGATTTGAACCATTGGAGTGACTCTGCGACGCTCTGGATGCTGAATCAAGTTCAGCATGACGAATACACACTACCGGAACAGCGGCTCGCCGAAGCTCCTGAGCTTGCGGCTGTGGAGCGTCCCCTCATCCGCCTCTTGGGCCAGCAGATCGATCGCGCGCAGGCCGATGGCCAGATGCTGGCCGACCCGTTCCTGGTAAAAGGCATCGGCCATGCCGGGCAGCTTGATCTCGCCGTGCAGCGGCTTGTCCGACGCACATAACAGCGTCCCGTACGGCACGCGGTAGCGGTAGCCATTGGCGGCGACCGTCGCGCTTTCCATGTCGATGGCGATGGCACGGGACTGGTTGAGGCGCCGGGCAATCTGTTCGAAGCGCAGCTCCCAGTTACGGTCGCCGGTGGTGACGACGGTTCCGGTGCGCAGATGCTGCTTGAGCTGCGACTTGTCGATCCCGGTTTCCGCCTGAACCGCCTCGGTCAGCGCCAGTTGCACTTCTGCGATGGTCGGCAACGGGATACTCGGCGGCAGGACATCATCGAGCACGTTGTCGTCGCGCAAATAGGCGTGGGCGAGGACATAGTCACCGAGCCGTTGGGTCCGGCGGAGTGCGCCGCAATGACCGATCATCAGCCAGACATGCGGGCGCAGCACCGCGAGATGGTCGGTGATCGTCTTGGCATTGCTCGGACCGACACCGATATTGACCAATGTCACGCCCGGCCGGCCATCACTGCGGACCAGATGATAGGCCGGCATCTGCGGTGGCTTGGCGATCGGCGGCGCGGAAGGCTTGCCGTCCTGGCCGGTGATCCGGTTGCCCGGCTCGACCAGCATCGTTGCCTTGCCCGACGTTACTTCCTTCAGGCCATATTCGATAAACTCGTCGACATAGCGCTGATAGTTGGTGAACAGGATGAAGGGCTGGAAATGTTCCGGATCGGTCGCGCAATAATGGCGGATGCGGTGCAGCGAATAATCGACCCTCTCGGCGGTGAACAGGGCCAGAGCGGAAGCTTCCTCACCCTGGAAGATCTGGCCGCCGTCGACGATCTCGTCATTGGTCTTGACCAGGTTGGGCGTGTGGAAATAATTGGGCAGTTTTTCCTTTTTCGCGCGATCCAGACCAGCGCCGGCATCTTCCAGCGCGAAGGCCAGCGGAATCGGCGTGTCGGACAATTCCACCCGGATCTTGGCGGTAAAGGTCGCGGCGATCCGTTCCAGCTGGTCGAGCAGATAGCGCCGGTAAAGCCGGGGTTCGGTTATCGTCGTGCGATAGGTGTTGATATCGGCCAGATGACCGGACGCCAGATGACTGGTCTCGGTCGCCTGGTCAGCGGGAATTTCGACGCTGATTTGCGGATAGAGGCCTTGCTGGCGATCGTCTTTCGACAATTTCGATGTCGCATAGCGGCGAAAGCGCGCGGCGGTGATTTCAATCTGTTCGGCGTATAATTTTTCAAGCATGGCCACGGCTTCCGCGGGCGTGGCGCATAAAGTGGATTGGGTTGTCATGTAGTCTCCGTTACAGTTTCAGCCCTTTAACGGAAAAATGCACCAAAGGGAAAAATTAAGTACGGGAAAGATCAAGAAAGCGGGCCGCTGCCTCGAATTCGGCCTGCTTGCGATCCCGCAGGGCAACGGCCTGGTCATCCCGCCCCCACTGTTGTTCCTGCCAAAGCTCCTCGAGATTGACCAGCGGCCAGAGCGTAGCCGTGTCGTAGCGCTGTTCTACCAGTCCCAAAGTCGCGACCAGCGAACCGGACAGACCGACAAGCGACAACATGGGCGCCACGACAAAATCGGGCTGCGCCTCCACCGCAGCGGTCAGACGGGCAACGGTTTCTTCGGGCTGCGCCTGGTAACGGATGCCATGGATCAGGTTGAAGCCGACATCATAGCGTTGCCGAGCCCATTCCAGCAGCGGATCCCAATGGTCCGCCTGATGATCGATCAACGCCTGTTGCCCTTCATCGGCCCGATAATAGAGCATGTCGCTATCGGCAAAAGCCGCAATCCGGCCAACAATACGCGCACGTTCCCTGCCGACCTGGTCCAGCGCGCCTTGGGCCAGCGCTGTCAGCGGCATCGAAGCCGGCACAATATCCTCTTCCTGCACCGCCCATTCCGCGGCAATCGCATCGGCAAGAGCGGAATTCGGAACCGCCAGCGCATTACGCTGCGGTGTCTTCATCGGCCTGCCGTCGAGCAGGATAGCGATAGCGTCACCGGATGGGGACACCGACACGTCGTTGTAGAAGCGCTTCATGGACCGTTCGCGCCTTCTGCGGCTTTCGCCATTTCCTCTTCAGCAACCCGCGCGCGAATATATTTGCGGATGATCCAGACCGGCAGGACCCACATTTGGGCGAGACCGAGAATGATCAGCACATAGCCGGCAGGACCCGGAACCGGCGGCAGCTTGTCGAGCGCGATCGTCAGCCCCAGCATCACCAGCACCACGCCAAGCAGGCGGATGATACTGATCAGCCAGTGCACGGCTTTCGCCTGCTTTTCCTTCTCCGGGTCCGGAATATAGTCGTCCCGCTCGTCCAGGTCGTCAATCGGCTCGCTCATCGGTTCAATATTCCACTCAGATCCGCCATGGAGGCCGCCACTATTTCCGCACCGGCATCGCGCAGTTCATGCTCGTCATGATAGCCCCAGTCGACCCCGACCGGCCGCACTTTGGCATTGACGGCCATCGCCATGTCGAAACTGGTGTCGCCGATCATCGCCGTCGTATGGGGCGTCGCCCCGGCTTCCGCCATTGCCAGTTCCACCATGGCGGGATGAGGCTTGGAGGGGTGGCGATCCGCCGTCTGCAAGGTTACAAAGCGGTTGAGCAGACCATGGGTTTCCAGCACATGGTGCAGTCCGCGATCCGACTTGCCGGTGGCTACACCGAGGACCCAGCCGGATGCCTCCAATTCTTCCAATGTCTCGAGCAATCCCTCATAAAGGGGTTCATGCACGCCGCCCGCCTGGCGCAATTCGAAAAACCCGTCCTTATAGCTCTGGGTTACCGCCGCCACAGTCTGTTCGTCGCCTTCCGGGAGCAGTTGTGATACCGCCTCGATCAGGCTGAGACCGACAATCCGCCGCACCCGATGATGATCGGGCGGAACCAGACCGTGTTTCGCGAAGGCCTGATCCATCGAGGCGCAGATATTCGCCTGGCTGTCGACCATCGTGCCGTCGCAATCGAACAGGGCTAGCTTGTTGCTCATGTTTCTCCGAATTCCTGCATCAAATGGGCCATCGCCCGTCGACCGACGGCCTCCAGTGCAGCGGCAGCATTTTCTCGTGCCGCGGCCGGCTTGTTCTGGCCGAGCTTGGCGGTCGGGCGCCAGGCCAATATTTCCATTTCAAAGCCGACAATTGCATCGACCATCCGGTCGAATTTCGCGGCGTCCATCTTGTCGCGATGCCATGGCGTTTTCGGTGCCAGTTTCGCTTCATTCTGCTCTGCCAGATCGTCAAGCAGGCTGATCAGCCCTTCGCGTTCCATCTGCCGGACTGTGCCCTCAAGCTCCAGTGCCAGATAGTTCCAGGTCGGCACCTGATCGTCCATTTCATACCAGTCCGGACTGATATAGGCATCGGGTCCGTTGATCACACACAGCGCCCTGTGCCCGGCAATATGGCGGGTCAGCGCATTGCCGCGCGACAGATGGAACTGCAGCGCTCCGTCGCCGGTTGAAAAAAGCGGAACATGCGCCACCCTGGGCCCGTCCGGCGTCTCGGCAAAGACCATCCCGAAGCCGATATTGGCAATCATCGCCTCGAGCGCGGCCCGCTCGTCGGCGTCGTGGTGATTATTGGCGGATTTGGGCCATCGGAAGGCAGGATCGGGATGCATTATCTGGGCTTCTTGCGCAGCGCCTGTTTGACTTTTGCCTTGTGCGGCATGTTTTTCTTGTGCGTGGCCTTGCCGGCATTGGGCCGTTCGCGCTTGGTTGGCTTGCCGGCTTTCGTCGGCTTGCCCGTGACCTCTCCGCGACCGCGACGTTCGCCGCGCTTGTCCTTGCGGATCTGCTTGGCATGCGCTCTGGCCTGCTGCTTGCGGACCAGCTTGCCACCCGGCTTCTTCTCGTCAAGCGGCAGATCGCCGAGCAGCAAATCGAGCCCGAGATTGTCCACGGTTTCAGCAAAATGTGCAGGCAGATCTGCACTGACGTCGAGCGTGTGCCCGTCCGGATGCTCGATCCGCAACCGGCGAGCGTGCAGATGCATCTTGCGGCTGATCGTGCCGGTCAGGAAAGCGTCCTTGCCGCCATATTTTCCGTCGCCGACAATCGGGTGGCCGATCGCGGCCATATGGACGCGCAGCTGGTGGGTGCGTCCGGTATAGGGTTGCAATTCCACCCAGCAGGCCCGGTTACCGGCGCGTTCGATAATCCGGTAACGGGACTTGGCCGACTGACCGTTTTCCTCGTCGACGTGCATTTTCTCGCCACCGGAACCCGGCTGTTTGGAAAGCGGCAGGTCGATCATGCCATCGGCAATTTCCGGCACGCCCATCACAATCGCCCAGTAGACCTTGCGAACGTCGCGGCCCGAAAAGCGTTTGGAAAAGAAAGAAGCCGCGCCCGGCGAACGGGCCAGCAGGATAGCCCCGCTGGTGTCCTTGTCGAGCCGGTGGACCAGCTTCGGCCGGGACTTGGCATCAAAGGTCAGCGCATCGAGCAGGCCATCGAGATGAGTCGTTGTCTTGCTGCCGCCCTGGGTTGCCAGACCCGGCGGCTTGTTGACGATGATTGCGGCCTTGTCCTTGTGAATCACCAGTTCCCGGGCAAAATCGATCTGGTCCTGCGACAGGTCAGCCTTGGCCTTGGCAACGCGGCCCGGTCGCTCGATCTCCTGCGGCGGCACGCGCAAGATCTGCCCGGCCTGGACCCGGTCACCCGGGGACACTCTTTTACCGTCCAGCCGCAACTGCCCGGTCCGCGCCCAGCGCGAGACAATGTTGAAGGGGACATCTTCCATGTGCCGCTTGAACCAGCGATCCACCCGGATATCGTCATCATCGGCGGAGATCGTGAACTGACGGACATCGAGTGTCTTCAGCGCCTGCATCTGTTCCTTGGTCGAGCCCTGCGGCTTTTCTTCCTCGGAGCCGCTCTCGGCTGTGGGGTCAAAGCCGCTCATGCCAGCGCCCTCACGGCCATCAGGCCGGCAAAAAGGGCCAGCACGGAACCGACCACGGAGATCAGGGCATAGACGATTGCGACGCCCCATTGACTGCGCTCGATCATATTGAGAACTTCCAAACTAAAGGCCGAAAAAGTTGTAAAACCACCCAGCAGGCCAACGCCGAGCAAGAGCCGCCACGGCTCGTCGATAAAGCTACCGCGCGCCAGCACTCCGGCCAGCACGCCCATCAAGAGACCGCCAGTCACGTTGGCCACCAGCGTTCCGATGGGGTATCCCACGGGAGCAAGGTGAAAGACAAGTCGGCCGAGATGATAGCGTCCCGCCGCACCCATCGCACCGCCTGCCATGACAAGAAGGGTAGCGTTCATGGGCGTCCCTTAGTCGGCTTGCGCGGTTTTTCCAAGCATATCATTGGTCAGCCACAAGCGGATGGCGGTCGCCAGGCCCGGCGGTTGCTCTGCGGCGATGCGTTCGACGTCGATCCGGGCGACCAGAGCATTGACCGGCAGGTCGCGCGCGTCGGACGCGGCTTTCAGCATGTCCCAGAACAGCGGTTCCAGCGAAATCGACGTCTGATGCCCGGCGATGGTGATGCTCCGCTTGACCGGCGGATGGAAGATTTCGGTCGTTTCTAGAGCCACCCGGACAATTCCCGACGGACGAGCGCCTCCAGCATCTCCATTCCTATATCGCTGTCATTCAGGCAGGGCAGATAGGCGAATCTCTCGCCGCCGGCCGCCTGAAACTGCTCCTTGCCCCGGATCGCCAGCTCTTCGCAGGTTTCCAGACAATCGCTTGAGAAACCTGGAGCAAAAATCGCGATATTTTTCTTTCCCTGTCCGGGCAGCGCTTCCAGAGTGGTGTCGGTCGCCGGCTCGAGCCATTTGGCCCGGCCAAAACGCGACTGGAACGCCACGACCAGTTCCCGGCCGACCTTTTCGGACAGAAGCCGCGCGGTCTTCTGGCAATGGCAATGATAGGGATCACCCAGTTCCAGCGTCCGCTGGGGCATGCCGTGAAAGCTGGCGACGATCGCGTCGGGGACAAAATCCAGCGCAGCAAGATCGCGTTCCAGACTGGCCGCCAGCGCGTCGATATAGGCCGGATCGTCATGATAGGCGGGTAGCAACCGAATCGCCGGCTGCCAGCGCATAGCGGCAATCGCATCAAAGACAGCGTCATGCACGCTGGCCGTGGTGGCGCCGCTATATTGCGGATAGAGCGGCGCGATCAATATGCGATCGCATCCTGCCTGCTTCATCGCATCCAGCCGGGAGGCTATGCTGGGATTGCCGTAGCGCATCGCCCAGTCGACCATTACCCCGTCGATTTTGGGGACGAGCTTTTCGGCCTGCTTGCGCGTATAGGATGCCAGCGGCGAGCCATCCTCGGTCCAGACCAGGCCATAAGCCTCGGCGGATTTGGCCGGACGGGTGTTGAGAATGATTCCGCGTAAAATCGGCTGCCAGACAATCGAGGGTATCTCGACCACTCTCTTGTCCGACAAAAACTGCTTGAGATAGCGTTTGACCGCTTTCTTTTCCGGCGCATCGGGGGTGCCGAGATTGACCAGCAACAGGCCTATTTTCTTCGCCGCTACGGGCGGATGATCCTTGGGCAATGGTCCGGTTTCGCGCATGATTTAAGATACTTCCCCAAAAAGTGGTAATTGGCGGAGCCGCACGCCGGTTGCCGAGTACAGGGCGTTGGCAACCGCCGGTGCTACCGCCGGCACACCAAGCTCTTCATAACCGGCAGGCTCCTCCTCGCTCCGGACAAATTCTATCTGGATCGGCGGAATTTCGGCGAGCCGAGGCAAAGACAGGTCACTCAGCCGCTTGGCCGTTGGCAGCCCTTTTTCGAAACGCGTCGCGCTGCCCAGCGCCATCGCCAGGCCGAAGATAATGCCACCCTCGATCTGTTGCCTGGCAATATCGGGGTGAATGATCCGGCCGATGTCGACGCTCGCCGAAATGCGGCGGACCTCGAGGCCGCTGCCCCCTCTGCTGGCGCTTGCAATGACCGCGATATGTCCACCGCGCATGCTGTGACAGGCGATTCCCTGACCACTGCGATCCAGACCGCCGTCCCATCCAGCCATGGCCGCGACGCTGGTCAGGCAGCGGGCCAGTCTCGGCGCATTGTTCATCATCTGCATGCGAAAGGACAAGGGCTCGACGCCGGCTTTTCCCGCCAGTTCGTCAATGAAGGATTCAAGATAGAAAACATTGCTGCTGTGGGCGTTGCTGCGCCAGTTGCCGGTCGGCACGCCGACAAAGGCACTATGATGGTCGACCGTCAGATTGGGAATGTCATAGGGTATATCGAGCCCCGCGATCGCCTTGCTATCGGTTTCACCGATCGAAGCGCGCATCGCCTCAATCCCGTCCATGCCGTCAAACAGGCGCTTCGCCTGTTCCCGGGCCGATGGCGGGGCCGCGATCTTGATCTGCATCGCCTCCACGCGGCCCGATTTGGCCATGGCGGCGTCGAACCGCGCCTGACTCGGTGCCCGGCAATGGTCGTGCATGATATCTTCTGCGCGAGACCAGACCAGTTGCACCGGCCGGCCCATCTGTTTCGCGATCAGCGCAACCTGTGCGGCAATTTCATTGTCAAGATTGCGGTCGAACGAACCGCCGCTAAGCATCGGGTATAGCGTGACCCGGTCCTGCCGGATATCCAGCGCTCTGGCAGCCGCCTGCACCGCTGCAACCGGCGCCTGGGTTGCCATCCAGAGTTCCAGACCGCCATCCTTATATTCTGCCGTGGCGGTCCGCGTCTCGATCGGTGCGTGGAGCGCGGCATTGGCATGATAGCGCGCCCGAAACAGGTTTTCGCCGGTGAACGCGCCCTTGGTTTCCCCCCGTGACAGGAAGCGTGTTCCCGGCCCGTCTTCCAGTGCCTCATTCAACAATGCGTCGATCCGGTCGCTTTCGGCCATGAAACCCCTGGTTTCAAAAATCGGGCTGATCTTGTCGAGCGCCCGGTTGGCAGCCCACCAGTTGGTTGCGACCGTCGCGATCCATTTGTCGCCCTTGACCACGTCGATAAAGCCGGTGATCTTGCCAGCCCCGGCCCGGTTGAAGGATTTCAGTCTTGTCTCTCCGATCGGCCCCTGCCTGATAGCGGCATAGACCATGTCCGGGATCCGGACGTCGCCGGCGAAATTGGCCGATCCGTCAAGCTTGCTGGGCAGATCGAGACGCGGCACATCCTGTCCGATCAGGCTGCCGGCTCCCGCTGTCCGCAGCGGCACGGGATCGGGCAGACTCTGACTTGCCGCATCGCGAACCAGCTCGCCGAACCGCAGGTTCTTTTCACCATTAGAGATAATGCCGTTTTCCACCGCACAGGCTTCCCATGCAACATCCCATCTGGTCGCAGCCGCCTTGGTCAGCAAGACGCGCGCCGCCGCTCCTGCTTCGCGGAAACTTGCCGCGAAAGCCGGGATGGAAGTGGAATCAGCGGTAATCATGAACTGCTCGCGGATCGCAACATTCTGCGCGACCCAGCGGACCACGGCATTCTCCGCCAATTTTTCGCTACCTGTTGGCAACAGCGTTTCGGCCCATTGCTCGGCCAGCGGGATATTGCTGTAGAGCGGGTTGATCGGCGCCGGCTCTACCGCGACAGTCCGCCAGTCAGCCCCCAGCTCGTCCGCCAATATTTGCGGCAATATCGTGTAGACACCCTGCCCCATTTCACTTTGCGGCACGACCACCGTGACCTGCCCGTCCTCGGCTATTTTCAGAAATGCGCCGAAAACCTGTTCATTCTCGGTCGCGGCGACATTGGGCTCATAGCGGCGCGGCCAGACCGCCCAGGCTACCAGTAGTCCGCCAAGGGCGCCGCCACCGATCAGGAATTTGCGACGGTTCAATCCGTTCGCTGTTTTTTCAGGCTGCGCAATGTCAGGTTCAGCCGTCATCGACTTATTTCAGCAGACCCAAGCGCGGAATGTCGATCTTCGGACAACGGTCCATGACAACATCGAGACCGGCTTGGCTCGCGCGCTGTGCCGCCGCTTCATTTATCACCCCAAGTTGCATCCACACCGATTTCGCGCCGATTGCAATGGCCTCGTCGACGACATCTCCCGCCGCTTCGGAATTGCGGAAAATATCAACCATATCAATCTCGCCGCCAATCGCGGTCAGGGAACCTGCCACTGTCCGACCGTGCAACTGCTGACCGGCAAGTCCGGGATTGACTGGCACCACGTCATAGCCCTGATCCAAAAGAAATTTGAGAATCCGGTTGCTATCCCGTTCGGGCTTTGCCGAAGCTCCGACCAGCGCGATACGCCGCGTCGATGTCAGCAATTCGGTAATATCCTGATCATTTTCCAGCAGCATGTCGCCCTCTTTCCTGCTTATTGATTATCCAGCCATGTCGCCAGCTTTCGGGCAATATCACGAAAAGCCTGTCCGTGCACATCGTCGCGACAGGCCGGTGGCATTCCGCCGTCGCTGGATTTGCGAATTTCGATATCGAGAGGAACTCGCCCGAGAAACGGCATATCCATTGTCTTCGCTGCCGCTTCCGCTCCGCCTGCCCCGAAGGGATCGCTGACTTCACCGCAATGCGGGCATTGATAGCCGGCCATATTCTCGACCATGCCGACGATCGGGATCTTGGCCTGGTTGAACAGATCAACCGCACGCGTCGCGTCCATCAGTGCCAGATCCTGCGGTGTCGACACAATCACCGCGCCCACCGGCTTGTGATGCTGCATCATCGACAATTGCACGTCGCCGGTACCGGGCGGCATGTCGACGATCAGCTCCTCGACATCCCCCCAATGCGCGTCAACCAGTTGCTCCAAAGCCTTGCCGGCCATCGGTCCGCGCCAGGCAATAGCCTGTCCCGGTTTGGCCAGATGCCCCATCGACAATACCGGCACGTCATATTCATTCGGCACCGGAATCAACTGCTTGCCTTCCGCTTCGGGCCGCTGTCCTTCACAGCGGAGCAGGCGCGGCTGGGACGGACCATAAATGTCCGCATCAACCATCCCGACCTTGCGGCCGAGCTGCTGCATGGCAATTGCCAGATTGGTGGACAATGTGGACTTTCCGACGCCGCCCTTTCCGCTGGCCACGGCTATCAGGCGGCGCTCGACCTTCTCTGCGGTCATCGCGATATCGACTTTCTCGATACCGTCCAGCGCCAGCAGTTTGCCTTTCACGGCAATCTCGATCTGGCCGCGCTCGCGCACGTCCAGCCCGCCAACATTGAGCACCAGAGTGATCCGGCCTTCGGTAAATTTTACGGCGCTGAAACGGCCCTTGGCAACGTCATCGAGCGCTGCTTCGATTGTGGAAATATCAGTCATCGGATCGACATAGTTACACTTTTCTCGGATTGACACTGTTTTTCTGGCGGCGCGCTACCTATAAAGAAACTATGAATGAAAATATTAACGGTGACGCACGCCGCAAATCGATTTTGGGCTCAATTTTGAATATGGCCGGCCCTTGGGGCAATGACGGCGACGGCGGCAATGGTGGCGGCAGTGGCGGTGGTCCGCGCAACCCCTGGGGCAACCCCGCCGGCGGCTCGTCCGGCGGTGGCCGCAAAGGCGCCGGCTCTCTCGAGGAACTGTTCAAAAAGGGCACTGGCGGCGGCTTCAGGGGCGGCATTCCCAAGCGCCCGGGCGGACGCTCCTGGTGGCCTCTCATGGCGATCGGCTTCATTGTTCTTTGGGTGTTGCTGACCAGCATCCACCGCGTCAGTCCTCAGGAACGCGGCGTCGTGACTTTTCTAGGATCCTATTCCCGTACGCTGCAGCCTGGCCTGCATTTCTCGCTGCCCACGCCGCTGGAGCAAGTCATCAAGCTGGATGTCGAGGACATCCGGACCATAGATATTCCGGAAGGGGAATCCGAAAAGCTGATCCTTACCGGCGACCAGAATATTGTCGATCTCGCCTATTCGGTACGCTGGAACATAAAGGCACCGGAACTGTTCCTGTTCCAGATCGCCGAACCGGAAGAAACGATCAAGGAAGTCGCCGAAGCGGCAATGCGGGCAGCGGTGGCCAATTTCACGCTGGACGACACGATCGGTTCCGAACGGACCGAGATCGAGCAGCAGGTGGAGCAGAATATGCAGCAGTTGCTCGATGGTTATGGCGCGGGTGTGGTCATTCGCGGTATCGCGATCAAGAAGGCCGATCCACCGGCTGCGGTCAACGACGCGTTCAAGGAAGTATCCGCCGCACAGCAGACAGCCCAGACCTATCTCAACGAAGCGCGTGCCTATGCGCAGCAGCTAACCGCGCAGGCACAGGGTGAATCCGCCGCCTTTGACAAGGTTTACGAAGAATATCGGCTGGCCCCGACCGTGACCCGCCAGCGCATGTATTATGAAACGATGGAACGGGTCCTTTCCAAAGTTGACAAGACCGTAGTCGAGGCGCGGGGCGTGACCCCCTATCTCGCTTTACCCGAGTTGAAGAAACGCGCGCAGCAACCCGCGATAACAACCGTGGAGGGCAAATAATGGGACAGATCATGAAAAATCCCGTCGCGCTCGGCGTGATTGTCATCGCCGCGCTGTTCATCTTGCTGAACACCATCGTCATCGTGCCGGAAACACGGCAAGGCGTAGTGGTCCAGCTTGGCGAGCCCAAGCGGATCGTCAATCGTTACCAGTCCGGCGAGGCCTTTGGTGAAACCGGGGCCGGCCTGATCGCCAAGATTCCGTTTTTTGAACAGATCGTTTGGATCGACAAGCGCATCCGCGACGTCGAGATGGAACAGCAGCAGGTGCTGTCGACCGACCAGCTTCGCTTGCAGGTCGATGCCTTTGCCCGTTTCCGGATCACCGATCCGCTGCGCATGTATATCGCTGCCGGCAGTGAAGAGCGGGTTTCCGACGAACTCCGGCCGATCCTGGGTTCTGCTTTAAGAAACGAACTCGGCAAACGGCCTTTTGCCGCCCTGCTGAGCCCGGAACGCGGCCAGGTCATGGACAATATCCAGGCCGGCCTCAACCGGGTTGCCCGCCAATATGGTGCCGAGATTGTCGATGTGCGGATCAAGCGCGCCGATCTCCCCGATGGCACGCCACTCGACAGCGCCTATCAGCGGATGCGGACTGCGCGCGATCAGGAAGCACGTACGATCCGCGCGCAAGGCGCAAAGCAGGCCCAGATCATTCGCGCCGAGGCTGATGCCAGCGCCGCGCGGACCTATGCCGAAAGCTTTGGCAAGGACCCGCAATTCTATGATTTCTACCGCGCCATGAAGAGTTATGAGACGACCTTCCAGGACAATGGTGAAAATGGTCCGCAAAGCTCGTTCGTGCTGTCGCCCGACAACGAATATCTGCGCCAGTTCCGGGGCCGGTAAGGCATCTTGCCCTCCCATCGCGAGATTATCGACGCCTATTATACCGCTTTATCGGTGATGGACGTCGATGGTTTCGAGGCGCTGCACCATCCCGATGTTGTTTATAATGTCTCGGGGAACACGATCATCTCCGGGCGCTATGACAGCTTCGCCGCCCTGAAAGCGGTTTTGCCGGCCATATTCGAGGCTCTGGATTTCGAGTGCTTTCGCTTTGCGGAAAAATGGCGGGTGATGAACGACAGTCCGGAGGGCGCAACCGCCATCATGGAAGCTAGGGGAATCGCCCGAAACGGGCAGCGCTACGACCAGCGCTACGTTCATATCTTTTCATTTTGCGACGGAAAAATCGTGTCGGTTCACGAATTTTTCGATACGCAGTTGGCCAATGACGCTCTCGGTTTTTCGGGAAAGCCGAAGTTCGAAACCGACGGTCCATTCGAGTTCTGACATCAGGGTCGTTCGACGATGCAGTCATCGACTACAAACGTCATCTTTTCTGCACAATGCCGGTTTTTTTCTGCGAAACACCGATTACCGGCTTGCGAAAGCGCTTTTGCTCACCCAAATAGGTTGGCAACGGGAATGTCCCGCAGTTCTGCGCTAAAGATCGGCGGACATATATGCTAATATTCAATATCCGTTCATGAAAATTGCGCCATTCATTCCGCGATTTTTGAACGGATCTGGCGGTTACAATCGATTTGTCCCGCGAGAAATTTGAGAGGAAGATAATGGTGCGTTACGCTTACGGAATTTCAGCAGCTTTGCTTTTGGCCGGCAGTGCAGCAACTCTGGCCGGGATCGGTCCGGCTGGAGCCCAGACCGCCGCCAACGACAGCTCGGTGATGCGCAACGTCGTACCGCGCGCAGGCGCGCCGATGAGCTTTGCCGACCTGACGGAACAGTTACAGCCCGCCGTGGTCAATATCTCCACCACCCAGCGCGTGCGGGTCAACAACAACCCGTTCGCAGGCACGCCATTTGATGGCCTGTTCGGCAACCGCCAGCGCGGCGGCGGTGCCCAAACCCGCGAAGCGCAATCGCTGGGTTCCGGCTTCATCATTTCGGCCGACGGCTATGTTGTCACCAACAATCATGTGGTCGCACCGGGCAACCGCAATGCGACAATCGAGTCGATCACCGTGATCATGCCGGACCGCACCGAATATGAGGCCGAGCTCGTCGGTCGTGATGCCGCATCCGATATCGCGGTGCTCAAGATCAAGGCCAGCAAGCCCCTTCCCTTCGTCAAATTCGGTGACAGCACCAGCGCCCGGGTCGGCGACTGGGTCATTGCCATCGGCAATCCATTTGGACTCGGCGGAACGGTAACCACCGGAATCCTGTCAGCCATCCACAGGAACACCGGCCAGGGCGGCGCCTATGACCGCTTCCTGCAGACCGATGCGTCGATCAACCGCGGAAACAGCGGTGGACCGATGTTCGATCTTAACGGCAATGTCATCGGCATCAACAATGCGATCATTTCGCCGACCGGCGGCAATGTCGGTATTGGCTTTGCCATTCCTGCGGAAGTCGCCGCGCCGATTGTCGAAACCCTGAAGGAAGGAAAGGCCATCGAACGCGGTTATCTCGGCGTACAGATCAGCGCCCTTTCTGAAGATTTGGCCGACTCCCTGGGGCTCGAAAAGAACCGGGGTGAATTTGTCCAGCGGGTCGAACCTGGTGAAGCGGCGGCCAAGGCCGGCATTCTGGCGGGCGACGTGATCACCAAGGTGAACGGCAAGACGGTAACACCGGATCAGACCCTGTCCTATCTGGTAACCAATCTTCCGATTGGCACCGAAGTTCCGATCGAGCTGATCCGCAACGGCAAGACGATCAAGGTCAACGCCAAGCTTGGCAAGCGCCCATCCGAAGAAGAACTGGCCGGCAGCACATTCGATCCGGACGCCGAAGATGATGCCATGGGCCAGAGTGACGATGGCACCAGTGCGCAAGCAACCGCCGATGCGCTGGGACTGTCAGTGATCGATCTGACGCCGGCAATCGCCCGGCAAATCGGTGTTCCATCAACGCAAAAAGGCGTAGTGGTAACCACCGTCAATCCGAACAGCGATGCAGCCCAGAAAGGCATCAGACGCGGATTTCTGATCACCAGCGTCAACCGCAAGCCGGTGACCACCGTGGCCGAACTGGACGAAGCGATCAGCGACGCGACTCGTTCGAACCGGGAGGCTGTGCTTCTGCAGATCCGCCGCGGCGCTCGCCAGCCTGTCTTTGTCGCGGTCCGGCTACAGGACAGCTAAACGCATATAAACACATGTAACAGACAAGGGCTGGCGCTTGACGCCGGCCCTTTTTTTGCGTCAAGTCGGGACTAGCTTTGCAATATGATTGAGGGGATCCGCCTATGGCCGATGCAACAGAAATTTTTCTCGGACTGGGCGGTGGCGAACGGCAAAGCCTCAACCTTTCCCGCGCCAACCGCCACGGCCTGATCGCCGGCGCAACCGGTACCGGTAAGACGGTCACGCTACAGGGCCTGGCCGAAAGCTTCTCGGCCAATGGCGTTCCGGTATTCGTTGCCGATGTCAAAGGTGATCTGTCCGGCGTATCAATGGCCGGTTCCCCGCAATTCAAACATGCCGACAAGCTGGAAGGGCGCGCCGAGGAACTCGGCATGGATGACTATGCCTATTCCGACAATCCGGCGATATTCTGGGATCTCTACGGCAAGCAGGGCCACCCGATCCGGACCACGATCACGGAAATGGGACCGCTGCTGCTGGCCCGCCTGATGGACCTGAACGATACACAGGAAGGCGTGCTCAATATTGTTTTCCGCTTTGCCGATGAAGAAGGATTGTTGCTGCTCAATCTCGACGACCTGCAGTCGATGCTCGCCTATACGGCGGAAAATGCGAAGCAGTTGTCCGCCAAATATGGCAATGTCAGCAAGGCCAGCGTCGGCGCCATACAGCGCCAGCTGCTCCAGCTCGACAGCCAGGGCGCGGGGCAGTTTTTTGGTGAACCCGCTCTCGAGATCGACGATTTCCTGAAATGTGATGATCAGGGCCGCGGCTATATCAACATCCTCGCCGCCGACCAGCTGATGCGCAGCCCGAAACTCTATGCAACCTTCCTGCTCTGGCTGCTCGCCGAGCTGTTCGAAAGCCTGCCGGAAGTCGGCGATCCGAAAAAACCGAAGCTGGTATTCTTCTTTGATGAAGCGCATTTGCTGTTCGATGATGCCCCCAAGGCGCTGGAAGACAAGATCGAACAGGTTGTGCGCCTGATCCGGTCGAAAGGTGTCGGGGTCTATTTCGTCACCCAGAATCCGGTCGACATTCCCCAGGAGGTTGCCGGACAGCTTGGCAATCGCGTGCAGCACGCGCTGCGCGCATTCACCCCGCGCGACAAGAAAGCCATCAAGGCGGCCGCCGACACGTTCCGGATCAACCCCGAGCTGGATGTGGAGGAAGCCATTACAGAATTGCGGGTTGGTGAAGCGCTCGTCTCGACATTGCTGGAGGATGGCGCGCCCTCGATCGTCGAGCGGACGCTGATCAAGCCGCCCCGCTCACGCCTCGGGCCGGTTTCACCCAAGGAGCGGGCGATTATCAACTCCATCTCCCCCTATGAAGGCAAATATGACACCGAAATAGACCGGCAAAGCGCTGAGGAAATTCTGGCGCAAAAGGTGATCGACGCCACAGAAACCGCCAAAGAGGTCGAGGAAAAGGGCGAGGAAGAAGTCCGCAAACAACCACGCAAGAGCAAGAGTATCTGGGAGAAGGCGCTCAGCCGAGGCGCAAAAGTGGCGATGGGTTCGGCAGCAGGTATGGCCGCGTCGACCATGCTCGGCAAAAAATCACGGGCGAACCCGGTGCGGACCGGCGTGACGTCCGCGGTCGGTTCCGTGGTGACGGATCTGGCGGGGCCGGTTGCAGGACGCTTCGTCCGCAATCTGATCGGCGGGCTAATGCGCTAACCGGCGCAGTCCCCGTAGCCCCTAGTCCTTGCTGCCCAGGAAACGTGCGACAATATCCTTCGCCAGACGGGTCGGGCGCAAGGTGTCCGCGTCAATACAGCACCAGCTCGACTGGACTTCGGCCAAAACCTCTTCGCCCCGCCGGATGACGGTGCTGTAGAAGGCGCGCGCACCGTGGACTTTTTCCAGCAACACTTCGGCGATAACGTCATCTTCCAGAAACGCCGGCTTGCGATAGGTGATCTCATGCTTGAGCGCCACCCAGAGATGGGCAGCGACCGCTTCGGAGGGTGCGAATTTCTGCCAGTGAGCGACCACGGCATCCTGCACCCAGGTCAGATAATTGGCATTATTGACATGGCCCATGAAATCAATGTCGGACGGTTCGATGGCAATGCTATGATGATGTGTAATACTGCTCATATCGACAATATATAAGAATGACCGTGGCCGATTGATAGGGCAAAGTCGATTCTATTCCCGAATACGGCAAAGCGGGGAGATGTCAGCCCCGAACAAGCTTGAATTGCTCGAACGCCAATGGTTGATCCATCGTGAAGCTTGAAAAACCTGTTGCGCCGTCTACCGCCGACAGCAATTCATCCACCGCCGCTTTGTCGCCGTCCGCCAAACCCCGATAATAATCCAGTGGCCGCTGCAGCATCCACAGGCTAAACGGCGGCGCAATCCGCTGTCCGGTCACGCCCTCGATCGTAAAATCCGCCATGCCAACGGCGCGCGGAATTTCCGTATCCGGGTTGGCCTCGTTCCAGGCGCTGAACAGATCAGCGGTTTTCTGCAGGAACGGCGTCTGCTCCCGCATCATTCTTGCCAATACGGGAAACAGGCTCTGCGGAACCGTGTCATCCGGCAAAAATTCTCCCGACAATGGCTCTCGCACATTCACCATCCGTTCGACCCACGCAGCCACGTTCGGCGCTAGCCGTTTCATGATCTCGCCCGACGCGGGATCGCGATATAAATGGGCATAAAGCGGACCGATCAGACCATAATCACCAATCGAGGGCCGCGAGCCCAGCAGAAAATCATATTGTGCAAAATGCCGGTCGAGATCGGCGAGAAGCGCTTCATAGCCAGCCTCGATCGCAGGGATGGTCTGCTCGCTGATCCCCAATATCGGGCAAAAACCCTTGAACGTCTGGCCCCGCTCGCGACCGATTGCCAGCTGCTCTTCCCTGCTCGCTTCGGGGGCTGCAACCGCCCCGAATTCGCCGTAGACCCATTCTTCGTTATAGTTCCAGCGATAATGCATCGCCGGAATCACCAGCCATTCATCGCCGAACACTTCCGCCAGCAGCGCCACCAGCCTCTGTCTGGGCGTATCGGGATAAACGGATGGTCCGCCGATCTCCGCCTCGAAATGGTCGATGATAAGCGTTGTGTCCTGAAGGGTTTCGTCGTCTTCGGTAACCATCACGGGAATCACCGGGCGACCGACTCTGGGGACGATGATCGTCTTGTAAACCTCGGTGGTACTGAGAAATTCTTCGTAATCCACCCCCTTCCAGTCGAGATAGGCCCGCGCCTTGCCCGAATAGAGGGAGAGTTGTCCGCCGTAGAACTTATGCGGCATCAACCGCGGCCCCGGTAAGACGCGACGCCCTGATCCGGGATCCAGAGCCCCTTGGGCGGCTCGCCCGACTGCCAGAAAACGTCAATCGGTATGCCGCCACGCGGATACCAATAGCCGCCAATCCGCAGCCATTTCGGTTGCATCTCGTCGAACAGGCGCTTGCCGATGCCGACCGTGCAATCCTCGTGAAAGGCGGCATGATTGCGGAACGATCCGAGAAACAGCTTGAGCGATTTCGACTCCACAATCGTTTCGCCCGGCGCATAGTCGATCACCAGATGGGCAAAATCCGGCTGCCCCGTAACCGGACAAAGCGAGGTAAATTCGGGGGCCGCGAAGCGAGTCAAATATAATTCGCCCACGCGCGGATTAGGCACATAGTCCAGCTCTGCCGTTTCGGGAGATTCTGGCAACGCACTATCCTGTCCAAGATATCGCGGTGCCGTTTTTTTGGATTCATCATCGGTCATGCAAACCATCTAGAGCAGCGCGCGCGCGATGTCATCAATCCCTGACGCTATATTGATGTTGCCCGAAAGAACGCATCGCCAGTTGCCGCGCGATAATGTCATAGGCCCGACATGGCTGAAAAAACTCTTATACCGATCCTGGGCGATCAGCTCTCTGTCAACATCTCATCGCTTGCCGGGCAGAATCCCGACGAATGCCTGCTTCTGATGATGGAGGTCGATGAGGAGGCAACATACGTCCGGCACCACAAGGCAAAGATTGCCTATATATTTTCCGCCATGCGCCATCACGCAAAGGCGCTGGAAGAACGCGGATGGGCAGTGGAATATGTAAGCTTGTCCGATCCCGGCAACAGCGGCAGTTTTTCCGGCGAAATCGCCCGGGCTCTCGAACGACATAGCATAAAAAATATCCGCATTACCGAGGCCGGCGAGTGGCGGGTCATGGCGATGATCGAGAATTGGGAAGATCAGTTCGGCCTTCCTGTCTCGATTTGCCCCGACCAGCGGTTCATCGCAACGCATCAGGATTTTACCGCCTGGGCCGAGGACAAAAAACAGCTCCGTATGGAATTTTTCTATCGCGAAATGCGGCGAAAAACCGGACTGCTTCTCGATCAGGACGGCACGCCCGAAGGGGGAAAATGGAATTATGACAGCGCCAATCGCAAACCGGCAAAGAGGGACCTGTCTATCCCGCAACCGATTCGGTTCCGCCCCGATGCGATAACGGCAGACGTCCTCGCTCTGGTCGCTGAGAAATTTGCGGATCATCCGGGTTCACTGGACCATTTCCACTTCGCGGTTACCCATGAGGAAGCGATGCGGCAGAAGCGCAAATTTCTCGATCAGGCGCTGCCCCGCTTTGGCGACTATCAGGATGCGCTGCTCAGCGGGGAACCGTTTCTGTGGCACTCAGTTTTGTCGCCCTATATCAATTCCGGCCTGCTTGATCCGCTTGAGCTCTGTCAGGACGTCGAGCGCCGCTATCACGACGGGGACGTCCCGCTGAACGCTGCCGAAGGGTTCATCCGGCAAATCATCGGTTGGCGCGAATATATGCGAGGCATCTATTGGCGCGAGGGACCCGATTATGTCGATCGCAACTTTTTGGCAGCGGAACGGCCCCTGCCGGAATTTTTCTATTCGGGTGACACAGATATGCATTGCATGGCTGAAGCGATCGGCCAGACGCTGGACCTCGCCTATGCGCATCATATCCAGCGATTGATGATAACCGGCAATTTCGCGCTGATCGCTGGTCTCCAGCCGCAAGCGGTGCATCGTTGGTATCTGGAAGTCTATGCCGATGCCTATGAGTGGGTCGAGCTACCCAATACCCTTGGCATGAGCCAGTTCGCCGATGGCGGAACCATTGCCTCCAAACCTTATGCGTCGTCAGGCAATTATATCAACAAGATGTCGGATTACTGCCAGCATTGCCGCTATGATGTGAAACAGCGCTCCGGCGAAAATGCCTGCCCCTTCAATTCCCTTTATTGGGATTTTCTTGTTCGAAACCGGGATCAGCTCGGGAATAATCACCGGTTGGCGATGCCTTATCGCACATGGGAGGGCATGGATTCACATACCAGGGATGACATTCGCACACGCGCCGAAAATTTTCTCGATCAACTGCAGAAAAATTGAATGGCCCAAAAACCACATAAAGCGGTAGATTCATCGGGCAATGCGTTATAGCCTCGACGCCTTGAAATCGAGTCGCTAGACGGCGGCTAGAGTAGCGCAAATAATTGCGGGCATGAGGAGTTTAATATGGAATTGCTGGTAACGACCGAATGGTTGGCCAACGAACTGGGCGCATCCGATCTGCGTATCGTGGACGCGACGAAATTCATGGCGGATGCCGGTCGTAATCCGGCCGCAGAATATGAAGCGGGCCACATTCCCGGGGCGGTCTTCATGGATCTCAGTGATTTGACCGACAGCAGCAATCCGATCGAGAATATGCTGCCGCCGGCGGAGAAATTCGCCAGCCGCATGCAGTCGCTCGGTCTGGGTGATGGCAGCCGTGTCGTTCTCTACGACGACAGCCCGCTCAAGAGCGCCGCTCGCGCCTGGTGGATGCTGACCATGTTCGGCGCACATGAAGTCGCCATTCTTGATGGCGGGATCGCCAAGTGGAAAGCGGAAGGCCGGCCGCTGGAAACCGGTAAGGAAGCCTTGCGCCATCGCCATTTCACCGTCTGGAAGGACGACAAGGATATCCGCACCAAGGCCGATATGCTCGCCAATCTCCACAGCAAGGATGAGCAGGTCGTCGATGCGCGACCCGCCGACCGGTTCAGCGGTGAAACACCGGATCCACGCGGCGAAATCGCATCCGGACATATTCCGGGCTCGACCAATATTCCGCACAGCAGTTTCTTCAACGCCGATGGCACCTGGAAAAGCAGCGACGAGATCAAGGCGATCTTCAACGATGCCGGGGTCGATCTGTCCAAGCCACTGGTCACGACCTGTGGCTCGGGCATGACCGCAGCCGTCGTCTCCTTTGCTGCGGCCCTCGCTGGCGCAGAAAAGACCGCGCTTTATGACGGCAGCTGGGCCGAATGGGGCGCTGACGCCGATACCCCGAAAGAATCCGTCTGAACATGCGGTCGCCGCTGGAACTATAATTGGCAGATCACGACTCTGGTTCAAAAAAGCCAGCGACCCAGGTTGTCACCGGGGGACGCCGGAAGAATTGGACCGGAGCCGTGGTCAATCCGCCTGTCTGGCGGGGCAGTACCCATCTCTATGATGATGTGGCCCATCTGCGGGAGGGCCTGAAGTCCAATGATGACGGGCGCTTCTTCTATGGTCGGCGTGGCTCGCCGACCCAATGGTCACTGGCCGCAGCGCTGACCGAAATGGAACCCGGCGCGGCCGGAACCATGCTTTACCCCTCCGGGGTTGCCGCCATTTCCTGCTCCCTGCTCGCCGTGTTGAAACCCGGCGACGAAATTCTGCTGACCGACAGCAGCTATGATCCCAGCCGCAGCTTCGCCGATGCTTTTCTCAAGCGCATGGGCATCACCGCCCGCTATTATGATCCGCTGATCGGTGCGGAAATCGCCGACCTTTTCAGCCCCGCCACCAGAGCCATATTGATGGAAAGTCCCGGCAGCCTGACCTTCGAAGTTCAGGATGTACCGGCCATCTGCGAGGCGGCAAGCGCGGCAGGCATTGTCACTTTGCTCGACAATACATGGGCCACATCGCATTTTTTTCCAGCGCTGGAAAAGGGTGTGGATATCGCAATAACCGCCGCGACAAAATATATTGTCGGCCACAGCGACGTGATGATGGGCGCGGTCACCACGCATGGCAAATATTGGACCCGCCTTCGCCGCACCGCCCAGCAGCTGGGGCAGGTCGTGTCACCGGATGATGCCTATCTGGCTGCGCGCGGATTGAGGACGCTCGACGTTCGCCTGCGCCAGCACGAGGCCAGCGCGCTCAAGATGGCACATTGGCTGAAGGAACGGCCCGAAGTCGGTCTGGTCCTCCACCCCGCCCTGCCCGATTGTCCGGGCCACGATATATGGAAGAGGGATTTCAAAGGCGCATCCGGACTATTTTCCTTTGAGCTTGCTGATGGTGATGACCAGACCCGAGCGGCTTTCATTGATGCGCTGGAACTGTTCGGCATCGGTTATAGCTGGGGTGGCTTCGAAAGCCTGGCGTTGCCGGTCGATCCGAAAAAACATCGTACCGCAACCCAATGGCAGCAAAAGGGCCCGCTGGTCCGACTGAATATCGGACTGGAACATCCGGATGATCTGATCGCGGACCTTGCCAAAGCTTTTGAACATTACCACAGTGTACAGTCATGATCGAGGATGCGCTCAATTATCTGGAATCGCTGACTTCCGACACGCCACGCAATGTCCAGTATATCGAAGGCGGCGTCGCGGCCGGACTGGTCATACTGGCATTGACTGCCGGTTGGTATCTCAGCAAATATATCGGTCCGAAGCTGCGCCACTTGTGGGAAGCCCGCGCCGGCTACGAAAGCGAGCTTGCCGGCCGGCGCATCCGCGATATGACGCGGCGCGCGACCACTTTCATCCTTTGCGGTATTTTTCTGGCATTCTATCCCTGGAATCTGATCGCGCAGGTCGTCTTTTCACTGACCATCGCGATAACGGTCGGGCTGTTTGCCAATGACCTGATCCGCGGCGTCCGGATGCCGGACTGGTTGGGAACGACCATTGGCCTGGCGCTGTTCGTCAGCATCGGGTCCGGTCTGGTCGGGGGGATCGAGCCGATTACCCTGGCCATGGACAAGGTCGGTTTCAGCTTGGGTTCGCGCCGAATCTCGCTGCTCTGGATTGTCACGCTGGCGATGACCGCCGTCATTCTGCTCGCGGTGGCCCGCGTGCTGATGAAGCTCGTAACCTATGTCATCAGCAATAGCGAACTTGACGGCGCCCAGAAAGTTTTGGGTCAGAAGCTGGCGACCGTCGCAATATTGGCCGGCGCCTTCGTTCTGGGTCTCGACGTGGTCGGAATAGACCTGACCGCTCTTGCCGTCTTCTCCGGCGCCTTCGGCCTCGCCATCGGTTTCGGCATGCAGAAGACCATCGGTAACCTGATCGCCGGGATCATCCTGCTGATGGACCGTTCGATCAAGCCGGGTGACGTGATTGCTGTCGGCAACACCTATGGCTGGGTCAACAAGATTGGCGTGCGCGCGGTCTCGGTCCTGACCCGCGAAGGCAAGGAGCATCTGATCCCGAACGAGGATCTGATGACCCGCGAAGTGGAAAACTGGTCCTATTCCAGTCCAAACGTGAGGATCAGCATTCCTGTTGGCGTGTCCTACAATACCGACATGGATCAGGCGATCGAACTGATGAAACAGGCCTGCGTCGACGTGCCGCGCGTTCTCAATCATCCCAAGCCTGTCGTCTGGATGCTCGAATTTGGTGACAATAGCGTCAATTTCGAAATTCGCTGCTGGATCAAGGACCCGCAATCAGGCGTCGGCAATTTCAAGGCGGCGATCCTGAAGCGGGTCTGGGACCTGTTCAAGGAACATGGCGTAGAAATTCCGTTTCCGCAGCGCGATGTCCATATCAGATCGCTGCCGGAAGGCGGAACCGTCACCCTGGGACCGGCTCCGAAATAGCCGTCAGGGATCAGAGAATCGATCAAATCAACGAAATCGAACAGAAACAACGGTTCGGTTAACGAAAATTCTGGTCCGAAACGCCCATTGACGCTTTATTAGTCACCCTGAATTGAAACCGCCTAAATTTTAAGCGGTCCAAAACCGGTTTGTGGCGCAAGTGCAACATATCACGATTATGTCATCCTTCCTGACGTTTTAATTCTTGTGCAGCGCAACAATATGGAGCAGCTTTTTTGAGCATGTTTAGAGACTGTTCGCGTTCGGGGCATCTGGCGCAATAAAATAACAGCGAAAACAGATCAGGAGGGGCGATACGCATTAACGAGAAAGGGATTTCCATGCGCACGTCTAATAAAGCTAATCTTGGCGGAAAAGCCAAATCAACTGTTCTCGGCCTCTCGGCCATCTTGCTCGCCTCTACGGCAGCACCGGCATTCGCTCAGGAAGATGACTCTTCCAGCGCAATCACTGTTTCCGGGAACGCCGCAGTAACCTCCGATTACCGTTTCCGCGGTGTATCGTTTTCCGATGGCGACATTGCCATTCAGGGCGGAATCGACATCGGCCATGAAAGCGGCTTCTATATCGGCACCTGGGCTTCATCCATCGAGGATTCTGCTACATTCGGTCACACCGAGCTCGACGTCTACGGCGGCTGGTCTGGCGAAGTCGCTTCCGGCGTATCCGTTGATGTTGGCCTGCTCTATTACATCTACCCCAATGGTGAAGGCGGCATTGCTGGCCCGAGCGACTATTTCGAACCTTATGCCTCGATCTCCGGTACATTGGGTCCTGTAGAAGCCACACTTGGTGCGGCTTATGCGTTCGACCAGGCAGCGATCGGTGATGACGACAACCTCTATATCTACACCGATTTCTCGTCCGGCATTCCAAATACGCCGATTTCCCTGAATGCCCATCTTGGCTATACGGACGGCTCCCTGTCGACCGCCACGGATGGCGACAATTTCGACTGGTCGGTCGGCGCTGACTGGGCGATCACGGAAAATCTGACCGCCAGCCTGATGTATGTCGGCGTCGGTGGTGTCAAAGTGGACGATTTCACCGATGACACAGTCGTTTTCACACTCGGCGTAGCGTTCTAAATTCACATAATTCACGCTGAAAAAGGGGGCTGCTCGAACATTCGAGCGGCCCTTTCTTTTTAGCTGGCGGCGACAAGCCTTTGCGTTGCCGCATGTCGCGGATCGTTGATGACCGCCTGCATCTCGCCAGTTTCAACGATCCTGCCATCTTCCAATATTGCAATCCGGTGGCATAATCTGCGCGCCGCAGCGATGTCGTGGGTAATGAACAACAAACTCAATCCGTTGTCGGTCTGAAGCCGCAGGAGAAGCTGCAGAATCTCCGCTCCGACAAGCGGATCGAGCGCCGAGGTCGCCTCATCCAGCACCAGCAGCTTCGGCATCGCAATGACTGCTCGCGCAATCGCGACCCGCTGCGCCTGTCCCCCCGAGAGACTGGCCGGCAGGCGAGCCAGATAATCCTCCGCCAGATCGACGTCGGACAGAGCCCGTCGCGCCATTTCCTCATGCTCGGCCTTTGTCAGTTCGGGACGAAGATTGCGCAGTGGCTCGGTGATAATTTCATGGACCGGCCATTGCGGATCAAGACTGGCAATCGGGTCCTGAAATACGGGCTGGATAAGCCGACGCACTTCCAGACTGCGCTCGCGGCGTTGGGGCAGCGTCGAACCTTGCCACAATATTTCGCCCTCGGACACCGGTCCAATGCCGGCGATGGCCCGTCCCAAGGTCGATTTTCCGGAACCCGAACCACCGACCAGCGCCAGGGATTCGCCTTGCCTTATCTGGATATTTGCATCGGTCACGGCGCGGATATGACCCCGACGCCAGCCGGGGCGATGGAATTCGACGCCGACGCGCACGGTCTCGAGTAACAGATCGCGAGGCTGTCCCAGTTCCGGTGACGGCTCTTCCAGACGCGGTGTCGCAGCGATCAGGCGTCTGGTATAATCTTGTGCGGGACTTGCGATTATCGTGCCAGTGGGCCCCGCTTCCACCACTCGGCCTTGTTCCATCACCACGAGTTGTTCGGCATGGCCCGCAACCGAGGCAAGATCGTGACTCACCAGCAGCATGCCCACCCCCTGTTCCGTCCGCAATTGATCGAACAAATCCATAATCTCGGCCCGCAAAGACGCATCCAGCGCGCTGGTGGGTTCGTCAGCGACCAGTAATTTCGGACCATGGGCAATAGCGGCGGCAATCATCACCCGCTGCCGTTCGCCACCGGACAGCCGGTGGGGAAACTGGTCCAGTCGCTCGTCCGCCCGGGAAAGACCAACACGCTCCAGCATGAGCGCCAGTTCCCTCCGCGATGGGCGCGCTGCTCCGGCCTGCATCGCGGCTTCCTGCAATTGCGCGCCGACCGTCAGATGCGGGGTCAGCGCGGTCAGAGGCTGCTGGAAGACAAATCCGGCCAGTTTGCGGCGCACATCGCGCAGATGTCCGGCATCTGTGGTGCCAAGGTCGATACCGTCCAGTGTGATCGCGCCGAAAGCGGTACCGGCTGTCAGCCCGAACGGCGTCAGACAGGTCAGACTTTTGCCTGAACCAGACGCGCCGATGATCGCGGTGCACTGGCCCGGCTCGACGGTCAGGCTGACTTCCTCAACAAGCCGCCTGCCGGCAATATTCACGGCCAGACTGTCTATTTCATAAAGGCTCATGAGAAACGATCTCGCAATCGTTCGCCCTCTATCGTCAGGCAGACCAGGATCAGCACGAGCAGGCCGCCGGGCAGCAGCAATCCGAGCGGCGCCATATCCATGTCGTCAGCGCCTTCCTTGACCAATATGCCCAGCGAAGTCAGCGGCTCCTGCACGCCCAGCCCTAGAAAGGAGAGGAAACTCTCGACCATCACCACCTGCGGTACGGTCAGCATCAGATAGGCCAGCGCCACGCCAGCGATATTGGGCAAGATATGGCGCAAAATGATCGTCATGGAAGGCGTGCCGGCCGCCTCGGCTGCCAGAATGAAGGGTCGCTGTTTCAGTGCCATCACCTGCCCCCGCACCACCCGCGCCATGGTCAGCCATTCGACCAGCCCGATACCGACGAAGACCAGCAGGATCGACCGTCCGAACACCACCATCAGCAGAATCACGATGAACATGAAGGGCAGCGCATAAAGGCCGTCGACGATCCGCATCATCACCTCGTCCACTCGCCCGCCGATCCAGCCTGCGGTAGCACCCCAGGCGATGCCGACGACCAGCGACACCAGCGCTGCGGCCATCGCCACCAGCAATGTGATCCGGGTGCCCGCGGCCAGCCGCGCCAGACGGTCCCGGCCGATATCATCCGTGCCGAAAATATGCGAACCGCTGAACGCAGGCGCGCGAACCGCATCCCAGTCGATCTGGTCATAGTTCCACGGGAGAAGGAACGGCAGCACCAGCGCCAGCGCGACAATCAGCAGAACCAGGACGAGCGGGAAATGACGCTTCAGCATGCGCTTATCCCTCCCGCATTCTGGGATCGAGCCAGCCGTAGATCAGGTCGGCAAACAGATTGAAGAGGATGATCAGCGCCGCATAGAGCGTGACCACACCGAGCACGAGAGGATAGTCGCGGTTGAGCGCACCCTGCACGAAATAGCGCCCCAGGCCCGGCAGGCCGAAGACCGTCTCGACCACCACCGCCCCGGTCAGAAGCCCCGCCGCGGCCGGTCCCAGATAGCTTGCCACCGGTACCAGCGCGGGGCGCAAACCATGTTTGAACAGGATTTTTACCTCGGAAAGGCCGCGTGCCCGGGCGGTGCGGATATGGTCCTGCTTGAGCACGCTGGCCAATCCGGCCCGGGTCAGCTTGGCAATCGCTCCCGATACCGGCAGCGCCAGCGCGACGACCGGCATGATCAGCCAGGCCACACCATGTCCCGTTCCCGATACCGGCAGCATGCCCAGCCACAGCCCGAAGAACAGTGCGAGAGCGGGGCCGGTAACAAAGGTCGGCAGCGCAGTGGCCACCGTCGCCAGCATCATGATCGTCTTGTCGACAGTCTTTCCCGCACGCACGGCGGCAAAAAGACCTGCCGTCACCCCGATGAGCAGCGCCAGCAATATCGCCAATCCCCCGAGCGTGAGCGAAATCGGCAGCCCCTGCGCGATCAGTTCCGATACGGTGAAGTCGCGGTAGACCAGCGAGGGCCCGAAATCCCCCTGCACCAGCCGCGACACGTACAGCCACGCCTGCTCCCATAAAGGCCGGTCCAGACCATAAGCCTGTTGCAAGGCCGCTTGCGTCGCCGGATCGAGTGGCCGTTCCCCGTCAAATGGTCCGCCGGGCGCCAACCGCATCAGGAAGAAAGACGCCAATATGATCACCAGCAGGGTCGGAATGGCCGTCATCAACCGCCGGGTGATCAGGGCAAGCACGCGCCGCTAAAGCTCCATCTTGCCAAAACAGTCGCGCACTTCCTGCACGAACAGCTCCGGCACTTCCATCGCCGCGAAATGGCCGCCTTTTTCCGGCTCGCCCCAGTGGCGCAGATCCTTGAACCTTTGTTCCGCCCAGCGGCGCGAGGGGGTGATGATCTCGTTGGGGAAGATGCTGCACCCGGAGGGGATGGTGACCGGATCGACATTGGGCGCGCCAAAACTTTCGCGATAGAGCCGCGCCGAGGACGCACCGGCATTGTTCAGCCAGTAGATCATCACATTGTCGAGCAGATGATCGCAATCGAAATTTTCGTCCGGGGCCTTGGCATCGTCGGCCCAGCCCTGGAATTTCTCCATGATCCAGGCCATTTGCCCGACCGGGGAATCGGCCAGGCCATAGCCCAAGGTCTGCGGCCGGGTCCGCTGGATTTCGGCATAGCCTGCGCCCTGTTCCTGATAGACGGCGAAACGGGCGAGTGACGCCTGCTCTTCGGGGGTCAGGCTGGCCATCATTTCTTCGGACGGCGGGCCGACCACCACCAGATTGACATGCACGCCGGCACAATGGCCGAGATTTTGCGCTCCGATCACCGAGGTCACCATGCCACCCCAGTCGCCGCCCTGCGCGAAATAGCGGTCATAGCCAAGCCGGGTCATCAGCGTGTCCCAGGCCTGCGCAATTTTCTCCAGGCCCCAGCCGGTGGTCGTCGGCTTGCCGGAAAATCCGTATCCGGGCAGCGACGGCAGCACCAGATGATAGGCGTCTTTTGCCTCGCCACCATAAGCCACCGGATCGGTCAATGGGCCGATCACATCCATGAACTCGACAATCGAACCCGGCCAGCCGTGCGTCATCAGCAACGGCCGTGCACCGGCTTCCGGCGAGCGGATATGCATGAAATGGATATCGACGCCGTCGATTGCGGTCAGATGATGATCATATTGATTGAGCGCATCCTGGCAGCGCCGCCAGTCATAGCTGGTCCGCCAATGTTCAACGATGGTTTTGACATAGGCAAGCGGGATGCCCTGCGACCAGTCATCGACCGGCTCCGGATCGGGCCAGCGCACATGCCGCAAGCGGATGTCGAGATCGTCCAGCGCGGTCTTCGGAATATCGATAGTGAAGTCTCTGATTTCGTCGGTCATCGGCTTGTCTCCTGAAACTTCATTTATATTCCCGCCCATTGCAGGTCAGCAGGCAAACTGGATGACGAATAATCAACCTGCAAAACCCTCCTTCGCTGGGGTCGGACCGCACTTTTTGAGGCGTGAAGGATCGGAGTGGAATAAGACCAGATATCACCTGATTTTGCCAGACATTCTGCCTCCCCGCATTGCACTATCGCGGAAGCATAATCATCTTCCGCCAACCGGCCAAGTTTATGTGATCCCGGTGCAATCCGCAGCGGGGCGTTATCCGGCCCTACATCATCCAGATGAATTCTTAACGTCACCATATCAGCGAGCAACTCAAAAGGAGGCTCTACATGCTGAATGCCCTGCTTGATCGTCCAGTTTTTGAAACCAGAAACTTCTTTCCGTTTCGCAACAGCAATCGTGCGGTCCTGGTGCCAATCCAGCGACCAGTTGGTTTCAACATTCTTGTCGAATAATATTGCACGAACGGGTTGCGCATTCGCACCCAAGTGTTTTCGCACAATCTCCCACGGTCTTGAGTTTTCACCAATCCGTTCCGACAGACCTACAATGCCTTTCAACCGAGCACCCGCTCGTTCAGATGGAACGGGTCGCAGGATAGATAGAAAATCAGAGGCATCTATTTGATTATTGTAGAATTCCGCACCGTCCTGTTCGAAACTAAAGCTCACATCGTCGGAACCGGCACTTCGCCCGAATAGTCGTAAAAGCCCTTGCCGGTCTTGCGGCCGAGCCAGCCGGCCTCGACATATTTCATCAGAATTGGCGCGGGGCGATATTTGGGATCGCCGAAATCATTCTGCAACACGCGGAGAATTTCCAGCAAGGTATCGAGTCCGATCAGATCGGCAAGCGTGATCGGTCCCATCGGATGACCGAGGCCAAGCTGCACGCCGCGATCAATATCCTCCATCGAGGCCGTGCCTTCGCCGAGCGCGAAAAACGCTTCGTTGAGCATCGGCAGCAGGATGCGGTTGACAACGAAACAGGGCGAATCTTTCGCCATGACCGGGGTCTTGCCCACCGCTTTGGCGAAATCGCTGGCCATGGCCGCGGTCTGGTCGCTGGTCGCAAGGCCGCGGATGACTTCCACCAGCCCCATCAGCGGTACAGGATTGAAGAAATGCACGCCGACAAAGCGCGAGGGGTCTTTCACCGACTGTGCCAGCCGGGTGATCGAGATCGATGATGTATTGCTCGCCAAAATCGCCTGATGACCCAGCACTTCGGACGCCGCGGCAAAAATCTGGCGCTTGACGTCTTCGCGCTCGGTGGCGGCTTCGATGATGATGTCGGCATTGGCCATCGGGTCGAGCTGGACGATCGGTTCGATACGACCGAGTGCCGTTTCGGCCGCCTGCTGATCAATCTTGTCCTTTTCGACCAGCCGCGACAGCTGCTTGGCGATCCCCGCTTTGCTGCGTTCGGCGATTTCCATGCTCACGTCCGACAGATAGACATGGTAGCCTGCCTGAGCCGAAACCTGCGCGATGCCGGCGCCCATTTGTCCCGATCCGATAATACCGATTGCTTTCATATCATGCCCTTCATGCTGTTCGATGTGTTTGAAAAGCCACTAGCGATTGTCGGCCAAACTGGCTAGATTGCAATTATGTCCCCTATCAGTTTCATTGTCGGAATATTTGCAACCCTTGCAGCTGCTATCGCCCCGCCCGCGGCACAGCCGGGTGAAATCCGTACTTTCCGGGACTGGACCGTCGGCTGTGACAATGGCGGCAACTGTCAGGCTGTTTCACTCGTGCCTGCCAACGGCGCGGCCGGGTTTGACGGCTGGGACGGGCCGGTCTCGATCGTCAGGACTGCCGGCAAGGATGATATTTTCAAGATCCGCGTCCTGTTCCACGCTCGGGAGATGGATCGGTACCGGATGAAGATCGATGGCCAGCTGGTTGATACCGGGCCGATCGTGCAGGGCGATTATCCGATAGAGATTGTCGGCACGGATGCCGAGAAGGTGGCGAAGGCCATTATCAACGGCAGACATCTTGTTATTCAGGGTCCCAATGGTGAGAATATCACCCAGGTTTCGCTGGCCGGTTCCTCGGCGGCCCTGCGCTATATCGACGACAAGCAGCAGCGCGCCGGAACCGGCACCGCGCTGGTCGCTATAGGGTCGCGCGCTTATCAGCCTGCGAATAGCGAGATTCCGACGATCATGGTCGACCGGTGGGAAGAGTCCGAACTGGCTCCGGAAACCGGTGATATCGTGGCCCTGGCAGAGGACTCCCGATGCAAGAACGAGCGTTACGGGCTGGTGGAGGATCAGGTCTTTCCGCTGGGCAGACGCGGCAACAGGTTCCGGGCGCTGGTGCTGATTTCCTGCGGCTCGGGCGCCTATAATTTTTCCAGCGCACCCTATGTCGGGGAATATGTCGAGAATCCCCGCGCCACCAGCGGCTGGACATTCACGCCGGCCAGATTTGACCGCCAGCCCAGCTGGGGTGGTGAAGGTGCCGATCCCTTGCTGGTCAATGCCGGCTGGGACGAACAGGACCAGAAGCTCAGCAGTTTTGGCAAGGGTCGCGGACTCGGCGATTGCGGGAGCGCAGAAAGCTATATCTGGGACGGGGATATGTTCCGCATGACAGAAGCCAGCGCCATGCCGGAATGCCGGGGGGCCTATGAATGGATTGCGATCTGGCGGGCGAACTACCGCAATCTGGAGCAGACGGCCGTATCGGGAAAATAACCGCTAGGGCGCGTGTTTGAGCGGGTGCGCTTCCACCAGCATCAAGGTAAAATGGTCCTGCGCGTCGCTCCATTCGTGCAAGGGCGTCCAGCCACCGGCCCGAAGCATTAGCCGGGCATCGCGCAATCCATATTTATGGCTGTTCTCGATATGGATTTTCTGTCCGCCGGCCATGTCGTAACTATGCCCGTTGATCGAAAACTGCACATTGGTCTGGGCTTCCAGAAAGATTTCGATCCGCGCATAGAGATCGTTCCAGACTGCCTTGTGACGAAACTGCTCAACAGGGATATCACCTTCCAGTTCGCGGTTGATCCGGTGGAGCAGATTGAGCGAGAATTGCGCCGTTACCCCAGCCGCATCATCATAAGCCTCGATCAATGTCTGTATATCCTTGATCCGGTCGAAGCCGATCAGCAGTTGCGCGCCATCGCCCAACGTCTCTCGCATGAAGCGCAGCAGATCGACGGAAGTCCGAGCGATCATATTGCCAATTGTCGAGCCGGGAAAGAAACCTAGCTTGGGCATGTCAGCAACAGCTTCGGGCAGGTCCACCCGGGTCATGAAATCCGCTTCGACCGGATATATCGGCAGGTCCGGAAATTCTTCCTGGAGCAGCGACGCGCTATGCTCCAGGAATTCGCCCGAGATGTCGATCGGCACATAGGCGGCCGGGTCAATTGCTTTGAGCAAATGCGGGGTTTTGACCGAACTCCCGGAGCCAAATTCGATTACCGCCCGGCCGGCGCCGGTCGATGCAGCAAAAGCCGCTCCGTTGTCCTTGAGCAATTCCGTCTCGGTCCGGGTCGGATAATATTCGGGAAGCTCGGTAATTTCTTCAAACAGTTCCGAACCACGCCGGTCATATAGCCAGCGCGCCGGAATTGCGTGGGTCTGCTTGTCAAAGCAGCGCCGGACGTCCTTGCGAAAACTATGATCTACGAGCGAAGTGGTCATGTCCATGAGGGTGGTCCTTTACGTCAAAGGTCTTTTGCAAGCCGCAATCCGCAGAACTGCCAGCGCTGGTGGGGATAAAAGAAATTGCGGTAAGTCGGACGGATATGGTCCGGTGGGGTAGCGACACTACCGCCTTTCAGCACCGCCTGGCCCGACATGAACTTGCCGTTATATTCGCCGACCGCCCCGTCGGCGGGCCTGAAACCGGGATAAGGCAGATAGGCGCTGCCGGTCCATTCCCACACAGCACCGCAATTGGGCAGACCTTTTTTCGCGGCTGTCTCCCATTCCGCTTCGGTCGGCAGGCGTGCACCCGCCCAGCTGGCATAAGCATCTGCCTCATAATGGCTGATATGTTGCACCGGCGCAAAAAGGTCGAGATCATGCTGTCCGCCCAGTCCGAACGCGGACCATTGCCGATCAGCCTCCCGGCTCCAATATAGCGGCGCGTCTATGCCTTCCCGCTGCACCCAGGCCCAACCGTCCGAGAGCCAGTGGCTGGCCTCTCGATAGCCGCCGTCGTCCATGAACGCGAGCCATTCGCCATTGGTTACCGGCCGGCTGGCTATGGCATGCGGATGAAGCAGCACCGCATGACTCGGGCCTTCACAATCAAACGCGAATCCCCGTCCGTCATGGCCGACCTGATGGACACCCCTATCGCCCTCGATCCATTCCAGGGGCCCGCGCTCGGCTGCCGTAACCGGCGGCGCATGGCTATAGGCAGGCTTCAGTGGATTTCGGGAGAAGAGATGCAGAATATCGGTCAGCAGCAATTCCTGATGCTGCTGTTCATGGTTGAGGCCGAGTTCGACCAGATCAAGCAACCCGTCGGAAAATCCCTGCATCGCCTCGATCATCGCCTTGTCGACATGGGAACGATAGGCGATCACCTCGGCGAGCGACGGGCGGGTCAGCAGGCCCCGTTCGGGCCTCGCATGCCGTGCGCCCTCGGCTTCATAATAGCTGTTGAACAAATAGGGATAAGCCTCGTCAAAGAGGTGATAGCCGACAACATGATCCCGCAGCAGGAAGGTTTCAAAAAACCAGCTGACATGGGCCAGATGCCATTTTGTCGGGGAAGCATCGTCCATCGATTGGGCCGTTGCATCGGCATCGCTCAGCCCTTCCGCGAGCCCGACCGAATGGTGCCGCACAGCCCGGTAACGGTCGAGCAACACATGCGCCCGGGATTCATCATGTGCGTCGGCCGCATGCGGAAGCGGGCGTTGTGGTTGGCTGGCGATCAATCCTACTCCGGTGGCGGCTCTTATTCCCTTCAGAACATAGCGCGAACAATCATCAGGTCAACAACGCATCTTCCCGCCAGTTGGTTGCAAATAGTCGCAACGCCGCTCAAATTCGGGTTTTAGCGCGATGCTCCCGGCACCCACAGAATATCGTCCTTGCCGCCCTTGTTGAGCGCTCTTCCGAGTACGAACAGATAGTCGGAAAGACGATTGATATAGGCCAGTGCCTGGGGGTTGATTGACATATTTCTGCCTGCGGCGACGCAGGTCCGCTCGGCCCGCCGGGCAACCGAGCGAACCAGATGAATGGCTGCAGCGGCCTTCGTGCCACCAGGCAGAATGAAACTGGTCAGCGGCTCAAGCTCCGCCGTCGCCGAGTCGATAGCCTTCTCCAGCCGCTCCACTTGTGACGGTACCACCCTCAGAACCATCTCCGAGGGGGTAAAATCATCCCCGTCGGCTGCCGGCGTAGCCAGATCGGCACCAAGATCAAACAGGTCGTTCTGGATGACACGCAAGGTCTGGACCAGCGTGTCATCGGCGATTTCACAAATCGCCACACCCAGCGCGCTGTTCAGTTCATCTACATCGCCGATTGCCGCCATCCGCGGATCATTCTTGGCAATGCGCGATCCGTCGACCAGTCCGGTCGTGCCGTCATCGCCGGTTTTCGTGTAAATCTTGTTGAGCTTTACCATCGGGAGAGCCGCCTAGCTCTGGCCTCCCGCCACAGCCAGCAATATCACTACCAGAATGATCGCAATCGCCTGATATTTGACGCGGGCAAACATCATATCATTCTGCTTTTTGTGCGAAGCGGTAATGCCGTCGGAATCGACGTCACCCGGCTCCATATTGGCGAAAGCGATCAGCCCGCGCACGAGTGCATAAACAACAGCACCTGCGGCTGCGACGATCATCAATATCAAAATGTAGCTCATAAAATCACCTTAAGCCTGCGAAAGGGATATTCCAACCGGGAAGTGCCCCGATCTGAGTCCCTGCAACAGTCTATATCCGTCGTCACCCGCCTTTCGCAATACGGACAAAGAGGCAGAATCCCTGCTTTTTGATAGTTTCCCGCCGTTTTCGTCGAGCAGAAGAGGGTGGTGGAAGTAGATCGGCGTCGGCAGGTCCAGCAGCGCCTGCAACAACCGGTGGATATCGGTCGAGGCAAACAGATCATCTCCGCGCACGACATGGCTGATCCCGTCACGGGCATCATCCAGTGTCACCGCGAGATGATAGGCAACCGGCATATCCTTGGGGACAAGAATGACATCGCCAAGCCGCTCGGGACGGCTCAACCGCTCGCCATGCCGTTCGTCCATCCATCGCAGCGGCCCCGTGACTGCAGACGCCTTTGCCACATCCAGCCGCCAGCTGTGCGGCTCCACAGACGCGCGCTGCCCTGCCAGTTCCGGAGCAAGATGGCGGCACGTTCCCGGATAGATCGGACCGTCGGGCCCTTCCGGCTGCGGGCCGTCTTCCTGCACTTGCCGCAGGTCCGAGCGGGTGCAGAAACAGGGGTATAATAATCCCATGGCCTTCAGCCGCTCGGCAGCGGCCGCGTAGCTGGCGAGCCGCCCGGACTGGAAAATGACATCCCCGTCCCAGACCAGACCCAGCCAGCGCAGGTCTTCCAGAATCGCTGTGACAAATTCAGGGCGGCTGCGGCCGCTGTCAATATCCTCGATCCTCAGCAGAAACCGGCCACCGCGTTCCCGCGCGAAATCATGCGCCACCATCGCGGCATAGGCGTGACCCAAATGCAACAATCCATTGGGGCTGGGGGCAAAACGCGCCACAATATGTCGATTTAATTGCCCACTTGACGTCATAAGCCGGATATTGTTCTTTGTGTAACAGTCATGTCACGTTCTTAGGCATAAAGAACAGACAGTAAAGGACAAGGGAGACAGACGCTTATGTATCACCCCGACCTGCAAAGGCATCCGGAAAGCTGCCCGTCGCTTGTCCTCAACGCCGATTATACGCCCCTGTCTTATTATCCGCTCAGCCTGTGGCCCTGGCAAACCGCGATCAAGGCGGTGTTTCTCGACCGGGTAGACATTGTTTCCAGCTACGAACGCGAAGTGCACAGCCCCAATCTGGACATGAAAATTCCGTCCGTGATTGCGCTGAAGAAATATATCAAGCCTTCCGAATATCCGGCCTTCACGCGCTTCAATCTGTTTTTACGCGACAAGTTCGAATGCCAATATTGCGGTTCACCGGACAATCTGACCTTCGATCATGTCATTCCGCGCCGGCAGAAAGGCCGCACGACCTGGGAAAATGTCGCCACCGCCTGCCTGCCCTGCAATCTCAAGAAGGGCGGTCGCACACCCCAGGAAGCGCACATGCAGCTGGCCAACCGACCGATCAAGCCGACCAGCTGGCATCTGCAGGAACATGGCCGGGCCTTCCCGCCCAATTTCCTGCACGACACTTGGCATGACTGGCTCTACTGGGATATTGAACTGGAAAGCTGATCGCGACAATATTCTCTAGTCCCGTATCCCGAGAAACCGGAATGTCTGCCCCAGGCTATTGAATATCCCATGCGCGAATATCAGCGGCATGATATTCTTGCGGCCGATCCAAAGGTAGAGCATCGCAAAGGCAAAGCCGCCGACTCCGGTAATCAGCGCACCGTGCATCCCTTGATAATAATAATGCCGGTAGCCAAAGAAAACCGAAGAGAACAGGGCTGCGCCGATATCGGTCCGCCAGCTTCCGCCAAAGGCCGTGCTCGTCCGGTCGATCACAAAGGCGCGAAACAGCAGTTCCTCGAAAAACGACCCGTGGGTCCAGACGAGGAGCATCATCCCGATATAGGCAGCGAGATTGCCTTCGATATGATCAAACCGGCCGCTAGTGCCGACATCTTCGAAAAATGCATCGGCGAAAAGTTGCATCAGCTGCGTTGCCGCTATGAACAGGCCCATCGAAAGCAGCGTCAGACCAATGGTCTTCCACCAGTTTACGGGCCAGCGCAGGCCCAGGTCTTTCCAGCCCAGCCCCCTGCGCCGCAACAATATCGTTCCGACAAGCATCGCCGAGAATGTCGATGCAGGGCCGGCGTAGAGATAGCTGAAGGGCAGGACCGACTGCTTGACGATGACAAGAACCGCCAGAATGATCAGCAGGTCAGCCAGAGCGCCGAGATCAAACCGCTTTCCCGACATCTCCGGTCCGAGTTCCCTATCCGTTGTCGCTGACATCCAACCGCCTTCCATTCAGTAGTGTATTACACTAATATAACACTTGTTGTAATTGCCGCAAGCTTGCAGAATTTCTTGACCGCTGCGTCGCTGCAGTGCAGCATATCGCCATGACAGAATCCCTCACCGTCCGCCAAAATCCAGACATCAAATATCTCGGCAAATTGCTGGGCGACGTCATACGTTCCTATGGCGGGGAGGATCTTTACCGGCGTACCGAATATATTCGCTCGACCAGCGTCGATCGCCATCGCGGTCTCGCCGATGCGGATGCGATTGATCCCGGCCTTGATGCGCTGTCGCTCGACGAGACGCTCGCCTTCGTCCGCGGATTCATGCTCTTTTCCCTGCTCGCCAATCTTGCCGAGGACCGGCAGGGCGTGGCGGCGGAAAAAGGCGCCACGGTGGTCGAGGCGATCGAACTGCTGGCCAGCGAGGGCGTGGACCGGGACGCGATCCTGCATCTGCTCGAAGACGCGCTGATCGCGCCGGTGCTCACCGCCCATCCGACCGAAGTGCGGCGCAAGAGCATCATCGACCATAAATCCCGAATTGCCGAACTGCTGCTGATGAAGGACGAGGGAGAGGAAGAAACCCCGCAAGGCGACATGCTCGACGCCGCGATCCTGCGCCAGATCGCCCTGCTCTGGCAGACCCGTCCGCTGCGCCGCGAACGTCTGTTCGTCACCGACGAAGTGCAGATTTCGCAAAGCTATATGAAAGACGTGTTCCTGCCCGTGCTGCCCCGGCTCTATGCCAAATGGGAGCGGACTTTGGGCGCGCGGCTGCCGAGTTTCCTGAAACTCAACAGCTGGATCGGCGGCGACCGGGACGGCAATCCCTTTGTCGACGCCGGCGCGATGGAGGAAGCCCTGTCGCGCGCGGCGGAGACCGTTATCGGCTATTATCTGATGTGCGTTCACACTCTGGGCGCCGAACTGTCGATCTCCACCGAACTGGCCGACGTGCCCGAAGCGGTCCTCGAACTCGCCGAGGCCAGTGGCGATGATTCGCTCAGTCGCAAGGACGAGCCCTATCGCCGCGCCTTGTCCGGCATCTATGCAAAATTGTCGGCGACCCACCTCAAGCTGTGCGGTCATGTGCCGGGCCGCGCGTCGACGATTACCGCCGAGGCCTATGACAATCCGCAGCAGTTACGCGAGGAACTGGTCATTCTGGCGCAGGGTCTCAAGTCGGCCGGCAAGGGCGTCTTTGCAACTTCCGGAGCGCTTGGCCGCCTGATCCGCACAGTCGAACTGTTCGGCTTCCACCTTGCCACGCTTGATATGCGCCAGAACAGCAAAGTGCATGAGCGGGTTGTAGCAGAATTGCTGAAACAGGCCGGCGTCGAAGACGATTATCTGGCGCTCGACGAAGCGGCGCGGGTCAAGCGGCTCCGCGCCGAGCTGGCCAATAACCGCCCGCTGGCAAGCCCGTGGATCACCTATAGCGACGAGACCGCGAAAGAATTGTCGATCATCCGCGCGGCTGCCGAAGCGCACCGGAAATATGGCCCCGAGGTCATCACCAATTATAATATCAGCAACGGCGAGAGCGTTTCCGATATATTGGAAGTCTACGTCCTGTTGATGGAAACCGGCCTCTATCATGCGCCCACCGAAGACAATGCTTCACCATCCTGCCCGGTCATGGCGGTGCCGCTTTTCGAAACCGTCGCCGATCTGGAAAATGCGCCGCAGGTGATGACCGATTTCTTTGCCCTGCCCGAGATGCACGCGCTCGCAAAAGGTCGTGGTCATCAGGAAGTGATGATTGGCTATTCCGACAGCAACAAGGACGGCGGCTACCTGACCTCGACCTGGAGCCTGTTCAAGGCGAGCGATGCACTGACCCCGATATTCGCCGAGGCGGGCATCAAGATGCAGCTGTTCCACGGACGCGGCGGTGCTGTGGGCCGTGGCGGTGGTTCCGCCTTCGGTGCCATCAAGGCGCAGCCCAAGGGCACCGTCGCCGGGCGCGTCCGGATCACCGAACAGGGCGAAGTGATCGCTGCCAAATATGGTACCGAAGATGTCGCCGAAGCCAATCTGGAGGCGATGACCTCGGCCGTACTGATCAATTCGCTCGAACCCGACCGGACCGACGACAAGATACAGGCCGACCATGCCGCTGCGATGGACGAAATCTCGCAAGTCGCGTTCACCGAATATCGCGATCTTGTCTATGGCGACGACAGCTTCCGGACCTTTTTCCGGCAGATGACACCGCTGACGGAAATCGCCAAACTGAAGATCGGCTCGCGACCCGCCAGCCGCACGACAAGCGACAAGATCGAGGATCTGCGCGCCATCCCCTGGGTATTCAGCTGGGCACAGGCCCGGGTGATGCTGCCCGGCTGGTATGGTGTCGGACAGGCGCTACAGGCCTTTGACGACAAGGCGAAGCTGAAGGATATGGCGCAAAGCTGGCCCTTTTTTCAGGCCTCGCTCTCCAACATGGAAATGGTGCTGGCCAAGTCCGATATGGGTATTGCCGCCCGCTATGCCGGGCTGGTCGAGGATCAGGACATGGGCCAGGCATTTTTCGACCGTATCCGCTCGAGCTGGTACCAGACGCGCGACATATTGCTTGAAATTACCGATCAGCCCCATCTGCTGGCGAAAAGCCCGGCGCTGTTCAACAGTATCGAGTTGCGCCTGCCCTATATCGAACCACTCAACCATCTCCAGATCGAACTGATGAAGCGGCTGCGCGCCGGGGAAGATGATCCACGTATCGGCGAAGGGATCCAGCTGTCGCTCAACGCCATCGCCACCGCGCTACGCAACAGCGGCTGACGATCAGGCCGCCTTACAGCCTGCACAAAGGAAATTCCGCTGTCCGCCGGACAGCGATTCTTCCGAGCATTTTTGTCAGTCGCTTGCGCCATTTTCCGCGCCTAGACTTCTCCGAAACAGGAGAGATTCATGGCTGTCGAGACCAAGCGTAGTTTTTGTCGTTTTTGCCACGCAAGTTGCGCAATGATCGTCGAGGTGGAGGACGATAAGGTCAAATCCGTGCGCGGTGACAAGGAAGACCATCTGTTCCACGGTTACACCTGCATCAAGGGACGCCAGCTGCCCGACATGCACAATCTTCCCGACCGGATGATCACCAGCAAGATCCGCCAGCCCGATGGCAGCTTCAGGGACATCTCAACCGCCGAAGCACTGAAACTCGCCGGCGAGCAAATGAAGAAAATGGTCGAGGAACACGGCCCGCACAGCATCGCTGTCTACTGCGGCACCAATGCTTTCCAGAACAGCGCCGTGCTCGGCACGTCCTACGCATTCGCCCAGGGCATCGGTTCGCGCAACTGGTATACCAGCGTCACGGTCGATCAGCCGGCCAAGGTTTTTACCACCGCCCGCTATGGCATGTGGATGGGCGGCGGCAACGCCTTCACCGAATCCGACGTGGCGATGTTTGTCGGCAATAATCCGATCGTTTCCCATTATTCCGGTGGCATGCCGACATCCTCGCCATCGCGCGGCCTGCGTGACGCCAAGGCGCGCGGCCTGAAAGTCATCGTCGCCGATCCGAGGGTCAGCGAGATGGGCAAATTGGCGGATATCTATCTTCCCGTGAAACCAGGCGAAGATCCTGCCCTGCTCGCCGGCATGCTCAACGTGATTTTCGAAGAGAAGCTCTACGACCAGAATTTCGTCGCCGCCCATGTCGATGGCGTGGAAGAGCTGGAAGCCGCGGTCAAACATATGACTCCGGACATCGCCGCGAAGCGCGCCGGGGTCGAGAAGGATCAGCTGGTCGCCGCCGCCCGCATGTTCGCCGGCGCAAACAAGGGCCGCGTCGTCACCGGCACCGGTCCCGAAATGGCCGGCAACGGCACGCTGACCGAATATCTCGTGGCTTCGCTCAACATCCTGTGTGCCCGTTTCAATCAGGAAGGCGAGCGGGTATCCGCGCCGATGGTCTTCAACCCGCTGATGGGCGGACCGAAAAAGGCGCAAGTCGCACCGAAGATGCCGACCTTTGGCGAAGGTTTCCCCAAATCACGGATCAGGGGCCTGGGTCATCTCGGCAAGGAAATGCCATGCAATGTGCTGGCCGATGAAATCCTGACGCCCGGCGATGGTCAGGTCAGGGCGCTGATCTCGATCGGCGGCAACCCCGAAATCGCCTTTCCGGACCAGCAGAAAGTCCGCCGCGCGCTCGACGAATGCGAATTGTTCATCCAGATCGACCCATGGATGTCGGCCAGCGCCAGACGCGCCGACATGATCCTGGCGCCGAGCATGTGTCTGGAACGCGAGGACATCAACAATGTGTCGGACGCTTTCACCGAGGAAGCCTATGGCCATTATACCGAGGCGATGGTGCCTCCGCCGGGCGATACAATGGACGAATATGAAATGCTCTGGTGGCTGGCCAAGCATATGGGCATCGAAATGAATTTCCCCGGCGGCCCGGTCTCGATGGAGACCTGTCCTGACAAGGCGACCGTCCTCGACCTGATTTCCGAAGGCTCGCTGCTCAAACCGAGCAAGGCCAAGGCCGATGCCGCCGCACTGGAGCGCAAAGGCGCCGCCATCACGTATGACGAACTCCATCCCGTCGTTGGTCCGGCCGATCCGGACGCGCAGGAGAAATTTGATCTCAACGCTGGCGCCATGCCCAGCGAACTGATCGATTATGCCGCCAATGATCCGGTCGAGAGCGGTTTCGATTTCCGCCTCATCTCCCGCCGGTCCAAGCATCGCTATAACAGCAACGGCCACACCTTCCCGAAACTGGTCGAGAAAATGCCGACGAACCCGGCCTTTTTCAACCCTGCCGATCTCGCCGCAGCCGGCATCGAAGACGGCGCGATCATCGAAATAAGCTCACCGACCGCCTCGATTTTCGGTCTCGCCAAAGCGGACGACAAGGTCCGTCCTGGCGTTATCTCGATGAGCCATGCGTTCGGCGACAGCGAGGCCGGTAAGGACGATGTGATGACCAAGGGCGGCTCGACCAACCGCTTGATCGTCGACAATGACCATATCGACCCGATAACCGGCCAGGCCATGCAAAGCGCAATCCCGGTCAAAATTGCCGCGGCCTAGGAGGGCAATGCCATGCCGATGAGCGAGAATTATATCGACCAGATGAAAGCGCTGATGGAATGGGAGGCTTCCCGTACCGCACCGCCAGAGGGATTTCCACGCCTGCCTGACCTGCCCGCTGGCCGCTATACCAGCCAGGAATATTACGATCTCGAGCAGCAATATCTGTGGAAGAAAACCTGGCTGTTCGCGGCGCATATCGATGAAGTCCCCGAACCCGGCTGTTTCATGAAATGGGAACAGATTGGCGATCCGATCGTCATCGTGCACGGCATGGATGGGGAAATCCGGGCCTTCTACAACACTTGCCGCCATCGCGGTGCGCCGGTGGTAACCGAAGAAAGGGGCCGGTCGCCGCGGCTGATGTGCGGTTATCACAACTGGACCTACAAGACCGATGGCAGCCTCGTCGGGGTGCCGGAGAAACAGGATTTCGGCCCTGATTTCGACATGTCCTGCCGCAGCCTGATCCCGGTCAGATGCGAGAGGCTCGGCAATCTGATCTTTGTCAATTTTGACGAAGAGGCGATGCCGCTCAAACAGTGGCTGGGGCCGGTCTGGGATGAGTGGAAAGAATTCCGCTTTGACAAGATCAGGCTTGCCGCGCGCCACAGTTTCGACCTGCAGTGCAACTGGAAGGTGGCGATGGAAGCCAATATGGAGGTCTATCACGTCCCCTTCATCCATCCCGACACGGTTGCGCCTCTGGTCGACAGCAAGCGCAATGTGAACACCCTGTATCCCAACGGCCATGCGCGGATGCTTGCGCCTGCGCCCGAGCAGACCGACCGCGAACATGTCCGCGCCATCGACAGTCCGCCCCGCTGGCAGGAAATTGAAGGCGTCGGCGAATTTGGCCGCACCTGCACCCAAAGCTATACGATGTTCCCCAACTGGGTGTCACCGCTGAGCAATTATTTCGTTCCGCCACTGATCTTCTGGCCGACCTCCTTGAATACCACCCGGCTGGAACTGGTAACCATGGCCATGGACTGGGGTGATGGCCCGGCACCGGATCTGTGGACCGTGCCGGACGAAAGCAAAGCCAATGGCCGGGACATGTCGCCGATCATTCTCGAGGACACGCAGTTCGGCGAAATGATCCAGAAATCGATGGAAAGCGATGGCTTCAAAAGCGTGCCGCTAAGCTATCAGGAAGCGCGCATCTACAGCTTCCACCAGACTTGCGACAAGATGATCGGTCTCAACCGGGTGCCGGACCATCTCGCGGTGGAACAAGTGATCGGCGACGAATGGGTCTATCCTAACGACCCCCGCGTCGCGCAGATGGAACAGATGGAAGCGGCGGAATAGCGGCTGGCTTCGTCAAGGCTTTTAAAGAGTGACAGGGAGAGACTGATGGGACGCGTCCAGGACAAGATCATATTGCTGACCGGCGGGGCCATGGGACTGGGCAAGGCCGCGGCACAGCGCCTGATCGAGGAAGGCGCCCGGGTGATCATCACCGATCACAACGCCGAAGCGGGAACCGCAACCGCAGCGGAATTGGGCGACAAGGCCGCGTTTCTGGAACAGGATGTGACCGATCCCGGACGCTGGGGCGAAATCATCACCCATGTCGAGGCCAAATATGGCCGGCTCGACGTGCTGGTTAACAATGCCGCCGTCACCGTTTTCGGTTCGATTGCGGATGTGAGCTACGAGGATTTCAAACGCTGCTATACCGTCGATGTCGACTCGATATTCCTTGGCTGCAAGAGTGCCCTGCCGCTGATGAGCAAGACGGGCGGGTCGATCATCAACCTGTCCTCGGCAGCTGCGATCAATGCCAGCGCCGATCTGGTCGCCTATAACAGCGCGAAAGCCGCGATTCCGATGCTGACCAAATCCATTGCCCTTCACTGCGCGCGTGAGAAAAACAAGGTCCGGGTCAATGCGGTGCTGCCCGGCACGATCATGACCCCCAATGTCCGCAGCGTCATCGACGGAACTCCGAACCCCGCCGAAACGGAAGAATCCTTCGCGTTGGCCCAGCCGGTCGGCCATATGGGCGAACCCGACGATATCGCGCATCTGATTGTCTATCTGGCTTCGGACGAAAGCAAATTCGCCACAGGCGCCGCGTTCGCGGTTGATGGTGGGCTGAGCATCTAGCCTGCCGGGCCGGTCACCGGATATGGGCGATGTTTTATATTGCAGCAAAGCCTAGCCTTTCCCGCACCAAATCCCTAAATGCACCAACATGCATTTTCTCGATCAAGCCAAAATCTATGTCAGCTCGGGCCAGGGCGGCCCTGGCGCTGTCAGTTTCCGGCGTGAAAAATATATTCAATATGGCGGACCCGATGGCGGCAATGGCGGCAAAGGCGGCGATATCGTGTTCGAAGCCGTCGAAGGCCTGAACACGCTGATCGATTTTCGCTATGCCCAGCATTTCAGAGCCCCGCGCGGCAAGGGCGGTGCTGGCCGCAACCGCACCGGTGCCGGCGGTGACGATCTCGTCATCAAGGTTCCGGTAGGCACACAGATATTGTCGGAAGACAAGGAACATGTGCTGCTCGACTTCACCCGCGAGGGCCAGCGTGCCACCTTCCTGGAAGGCGGTATCGGCGGGCGTGGCAATGCCAGTTACAAAAGCTCGACCAACCGCGCGCCACGCCAGCACCAGCCCGGCGAACCGGGCGAGGAAGCAGCGGTCTGGCTGCGTCTGAAACTGATCGCGGACGCAGGTCTGGTCGGCCTGCCCAATGCGGGCAAATCGACGCTGATCAACAAGGTGACCAACGCCAGCGCCAAGGTTGGCGCCTATCCGTTTACCACCATCCACCCCCAGCTCGGCGTTGTCCGGCACAAGGGACGCGAATTCGTGCTTGCCGATATTCCCGGCCTGATCGAAGGGGCTGCGGACGGAGCGGGCATCGGCGATCGCTTTCTCGGCCATATCGAACGATGCAAGATATTGCTCCATCTCATCGACGCGACCGGTGATGATCCGGTAAAAGCCTGGAAAACGGTCACCAAGGAACTGGAAAAATATGGTGGCGGCCTCGCCGAGAAACCGCAAATACTGGCGCTCAACAAGGCCGATCTGCTGGACGACGAGCTGATGGCGGATATCGCCGAGCAGTTGCGCGCAGCCGGCGCGGAACATGTTTTGCCTGTTTCGGGTGCGACAGGTGACGGGCTGGACGCGGCGCTGGACAAAATCCTGGAAGCGGTGGGCGAGAATAGTTCCATCGAGCGCAAGGGTCTCGACACAAGCACCTCTGGCGAAGAGGACAATGCCAAGGACTGGTCACCGCTGTGAGCGCTGAAAAGCCGGAGACGATAGTCGTCAAGGTCGGCTCTTCCCTGCTTGTCGGCGAAGACGGAAAGCCGAGGCGGGAATGGCTTGAGACACTGGTCGCCGATATCGCAAAACGCCACCAGGCGGGCGACGATATCATCATCGTTTCCTCCGGATCGATAGCTCTCGGCGCACGCAGGCTTGGCCTTGAACAGGGTGGCCGTTCCAGCCTGTCAGACGCGCAGGCAGCCGCTTCTGTCGGACAGATCGCGCTCAGCAGCCTGTGGTCGGAGCTGTTGGCCGAACATCAGATCACCGCTGCCCAGATGCTGCTCACGCTGGATGATCTGGAAGATCGCAAACGCTATCTCAATGCCACTGCCACGCTGGAAAAATTGCGGGAGCATCGCGCCGTTGCGGTGATCAACGAGAATGACAGCGTCGCCACCGACGAAATCCGCTTCGGCGACAATGACCGGCTTGCCGCGCGGGTCGGCCAGGCCGCATCGGCCGATCGCGTGCTGTTGCTGTCCGATATCGACGGCCTTTACGATCGCCGCGAGGACAGCGAGGCTTACGGGCAATTTATCGGCGTGGTCGAAACGGTGGACGAATCGATCATGGCAATGGCGGACGGAAGCTCTTCCTCCGGCCTGGGTTCCGGCGGCATGACATCCAAGCTGGAAGCTGCGAAAATTGCCAATTTCGCCGGCATTGAACTGTCGATCATCTCCGGGCGACAGGACCATCCGCTTGAGCGCTATGCACTCACCAATGTCGGTACGCTGTTCAAGGCCGGCGATGGTGCCAATGCCCGCAAGGCATGGCTGGGCGGACGGCTGACCTCGGCCGGATCGATTACCATTGATGCCGGTGCGATCGCTGCTCTGCAGTCGGGAAACAGCCTGTTGGCGGCGGGAATCATCACGATTGAGGGCCAGTTCGAACGCAGCGATGTGGTCGATATCCGCGACGAAGACGGTCTGACGATCGCCCGCGGTCTGGCCGAATATAACGCGCTCGACTGCGCCAAGATCATCGGCCACCGCAGCTCGGAACTGGAGGCCCTGCTTGGCTATGCCCCACGTAGCGCGGTGGTTCACCGAAACCAGATGGTGCTGGTCTAGTCGCGATGCCCGGCGCCGCTCACAAGACAGTCGCGATCACCGGCGCGACCGGCTTTGTGGGCAGCCGGATGCTTGATCTGGTCATCCGGCACGGCTTTCGGGCGCGCGCGCTGACCCGGCGCAAGCAGGATGAACGTCCCGGCATCAACTGGATACGCGGCGCGCTGGACGATCCGGACAGTCTCGAAAGACTGTGCCGCGGCGCGGATATGGTTCTGCACATCGCCGGTGTCGTCAACGCGCCGGACAGAGCCGGTTTTGAAGCTGGCAATGTCGCAGGAACATTGGCCGTCATCGAAGCTGCCAAACAGTCGGGAACAAAACGGTTCATCCATGTGTCCTCGCTGGCTGCCACGCAGCCGCAACTGTCGATTTACGGAGAAACCAAAGCGAAGGCGGAAAAACTGGTCCAGACCAGTGGCCTCGACTGGACCATCATCCGGCCGCCGGCGGTCTATGGCCCCGGCGACGGCGAATTTCTCGACCTGTTCAAGATGGCCCGACTGGGGTTCCTGACCCTGCCGCCCGACGCAGACGGACGTTTGTCGGTGATTCATGTTGAAGATCTGTGTCGCGCCCTGCTGGCATTGCTGCCGGAGCAGGAGGATTATACCGCGAGGATATTCGAGGTTGATGATGGCAAGCCCGGCGGCTGGACCCAGACCGGCTTTGCCAAAGCGATTGGTCAGGCAATGGACAAACGCGTTGCCACGATTGCGACGCCCAAAGCCTTGCTCCGGCTGGCTGCCGGGGCCGACCGCCTGCTGCGCGGCGACCGGGCCAAGCTTACCGGAGACCGGGTCAATTATTTTTGCCATGATGACTGGACGATAAACCCGCAGAGGCGCTTGCCAGCTCAATATTGGCAAGCGCAGGTCGAGACCCGCCAGGGGCTCAAGGATACCGCGAAATGGTATCGCCAGAACGACTGGCTGTGACGCTGATCAGATGATCGGTCCGGCTATCTGCTCGTAAACATAGGCGATGAAAGTCAAGGTGAGTCCGGTCAGGAACACGCGGTAAGCCCAACCCAGAAAACGGTATTTCTTGCGGCCCAGGATTGTTCCCATCTGGTAGATGTCGCGCAGCATCGCACGGTAGACCGATTCCTGTGTTTCAAATTCCTCGCTCAACAGCCGTTCGATAAATTCCTCTTCTGACAGGCTGGTAAACCCGCCAAAGAACAGAATATTTGTCGGCCCGCCTTTGCGCGGCGTAAAGGCCGGCATCACCGCGATTGCGGCCAGCCCGGCCGAGCAGAATGCTGCGATCGCCAGAATCATCAAAGGTATCGACAGATCACCGGTGCGGCTCTGGCCGATGGCAAGCGTGAACACTATGAAGGTCGCACCGATCAGCATATTGGCCTTATGGTCCGCCATCATGCTCAACTGGACATGATGCTGCTGGGTCGTTCGCAGCGCATAAACCGCATCATCCGGCCATTTTCTCTCTTCCACCATATCCAGTCCCCCTAAGCTTGTGAGAAAGTGACATAATCGGCGCTTTTGGGCAAGCTGATGCCGCTTTTGCGCCTTATTCGCTTGCCAATGGGGCGTATGTCTTGGCAAAGGTCAGGAATAGCAATTTTGAAAGCATATTATGGCAAATCGCGAAGAAATCATGGCCAAGGTCGGAGAGCTGATCGGGCCGTTCAACAACAAGGGCGTCGAACTGACCGCCAGCACCACTTTTCAGGGTGATCTCGAATGGGACAGCCTGACGGTCATGGACTTTGTCGCTGCGGTCGAAGACGAATTTGATATCATCATCACCATGAACATGCAGGCCGAGATCGAAACCGTCGGCCAGCTCGCCGATGCCGTCGCAAAGTTGATGGAAAGCTAGAGCCGGACACCCGTTCGCCCTGAGATAGACTAAGGGTCGCACGAGCGGGTGATTGGTACTTCGACAGGCTCAGGACTAACGGAAGTAAAGCATGACCGATCTACTCAGTAAATTTGATCCGCTCATTCAGGAGCGCGAAACCCTTCTGGCGACGGGCGTAAAGGACCCGTTCTCGCTGGTGATGGAAGAGGTGCTCTCGCCCACCGTCGCCATCTGCAACGGCAAGAAAACCATCCTCCTTGGCACCTATAATTATATGGGCATGACCTTTGACGAGGATGTTCGGCAGGCCGGCCTCAAGGCGCTGGAAGAATTCGGCTCCGGCACCACCGGCAGCCGCGTGCTCAACGGGACCTACAGCCTGCATCGCGATTGCGAGGAAGCGCTCAAGGAATTCTACGACATGGACCATGCGATGGTCTTTTCCACCGGCTATCAGGCCAATCTCGGGATCATTTCGACGTTGGCCGGCAAGGGCGACTATGTCATCCTCGATATCGACAGCCATGCATCGATCTACGACGGCTGCGCGATGGGCAATGCCGAGATCGTCGCGTTCCGCCACAATGATGTCGAAGCGCTGGAAAAGCGCCTGAAGCGCCTGCCTGCCGCAGCCGGCAAGCTGGTTGTTCTCGAAGGCGTCTATTCGATGATGGGCGATGTCGCGCCGCTCAAGGACATGGTTCGCATCTGCAAGGAAAACGGTGCGATGGTGCTGGTCGATGAAGCGCACAGCATGGGCTTTATTGGCGAAAATGGCCGCGGTGTCTGCGAAGAACAGGGCGTAATTGACGACGTCGATTTCATCATCGGCACGTTCAGCAAAAGCGTCGGCACGGTTGGCGGCTTCTGCGTCTCCAACCATCCGAAGGCCGAAATCCTGCGTCTGGTCTGCCGTCCCTATGTGTTCACCGCCAGCCTGCCGCCCAGCGTCATGGCCACCGCCAGCACATCGATCCGCAAGCTGATGCACAGCGGCAACAAGCGCGCGCATCTCTGGGAGAATAGCAAGAAGCTCCACAAGGGCCTGCGCGACCTGGGCTTCACGCTCGGCACGCCGGAAGCGCAAAGCGCGATCATCGCCGTGATCATGCCCGATCTCGAAAAAGGCGCGATGATGTGGCAGGCGCTGCTCGCCGAAGGGCTTTATGTGAACCTAGCAAGACCGCCAGCGACACCCGCGAATATGACTCTGCTACGCTGTTCATTATGCGCGGAACATACAAGCGAACAGGTCGACCAGATATTGGGCATGTTTGAAGCGGCCGGGAAAGCGGTCGGGGCGATTTGATGCCAGTCAGAAATAGACATCAGATTCAATTGTTTCTGATCGCTATTTTCTCTATTTTTGGCTTAGCTGCATGTGATGCCCAAAAAGCCCAAGCTCCCTCGGATGAACTCATAACAGAAACAAAGTCTATCGAAGTCTATCCTCACGCCAAGTCGGTACGTTTATTCATTGAAGACCGACCACTCAACGACGATGGCTTCTTTGGTATGGGCAATGTCGATGGGGTCGAGTTGACTTCCGAGCAACGAATGATGTTTGAAAAAGCCATCTTTCGTCAAATCATCGTTCAACGTCCCGAAAGTGGCGAAGGTGCCTACGAAGAAGCATGTTTTATTCCCCACCATTTCTTCCGATATTTTAATGAATTGGGAGAAATGGTTGGCGAAATAGAAATTTGCTTTTGTTGCGATGGAGGGTTGGCCAGTCCGGCATTGATCGAACCTGCGGATGATCAGTGGGTCGAATATGACATAGCAACAATCAAGAAATTGGTTCAATCGATGGACCTTCCAACGGACGTAAACTGTAATGAATAATCCCATCCTCATCGAACAGCGCGGCGCGATAGAAATCCTGACGCTCAACCGCCCCGACAAGCTCAACACAATGAACGAGGATATGATCTTCGCGCTGCAGGATTATTTCCGCGGCCTACAGAAGCGCCACGATATCCGCGTGGTCCTGTTCCGCGCCGAAGGCCGCGCCTTTTGCGCCGGCCTCGATATTGGCGGCTGGAAGAATGACGGGTCAGCCGGGCAGGTCCAGCATGTCTGGCGCACCCAGCGATCCATCGCCACGGTGATGCAGCTGATGCGGCAATGCCCGCAACCGATTATCGCGCTAGCACAAGGGGCGGCTTGCGGCGGCGGTTTTTCGCTGCTGCTGGCCAGCGACGTCCGTTTTGGCGCGCCGTCGCTGAAGATGAATGCGGCCTATATCAAGATCGGACTCGGCGGTTGCGATATGGGATCGAGCTATTTTCTGCCGCGCATGGTTGGCGCGTCGATTGCGTCGGAACTGATCCTGACCGGGCGTTTCATCCATGCCGAACGGGCGGAGAAATACGGGCTGATCAGCGAAGTCGTCGAGGAGAGCAAACTGCTCTCGACCGGCCTGTCGCTAGCGGAAGACATGCTCGACACCGCGCCGATGGGTCTGCGCCTGTCCAAGGATGCGCTCAACCGCAATATCGATGCGCAGAGTTTCGAAGCGGCGCTCGCCATCGAGGACCGGCAGCAGGTGATGCTGTCGATGACCGAAGACAGCCGCGAGGCGGCCAAAGCCTTTTTTGCCAAAAGAAAGCCGGATTACAAGGACCGGTGAGTTCTCGTCATCCTGAACCTGTTTCAGGATCTCGTCACTCTTGCTACCACCTTCCGGTTCGAGTTCCCGGGGTCCTGAAACAGGTTCAGAATGACGGGCTCACTTGATCGCCCCCCCGGCAATCAGCCGCGGCAACATCACCAGCGCGCCCAATATCGGCCATCTGCGCTGCCAGGGTTTGATCACATAATCGGTTCCGGCATGGCGGTTGATCTTCCACGCCAGATAGTCAATCCCGCCGGCATAGGTGGCGGATGCCTTGGCCAGCCTGGCGAGCGTCAGCAATTTCCCGTTGCGCCGCAGTTGCCGCCATCTTTTCTCGACCGCGTCGCGGGAGGCAATGATTTTGAGATCCCGGCCACCAGCCGCATCCCGCGCGGCAATCGCCGCCATCACGGCCGGCCCAAATCGCGCATAACGTTCGGGATCGGAATCGACGACGGAATCGGAGCGATCCTTCCGCTCGGCGCGCAACTCCGCGCCGTAGGTCAGTTCGAAGCCCCGCTTCCAGAGATCAATGACCCTGTGTTCGGTGTCGATGTCCATCATCGGGAAACTCATGTCGAACAGGGTGATCGCAGCGCCCTCGATCGCCTCGACCGCCCGCAGCCCTGCCGCTTCATCTGCCTGCCAGACCAGCCGTGAGGGTTGGGCAAAGCGGGCCCAGACACTGACCGCGCTGGCGCCGATCCGGTTCAGTCTATGGAAATCTGCCTCGCTGAGCACCGCCACCTTGGCGACCAGCCCGTCATGTTCTGCCGGAAAGACATTGGGCGGCAGACGTCTGTTCGCCGCCACCAGCCAGCTTTTGCCATAAGCCGCCTCGTAGTCCGAGACGATCAGGTAGAAATCGAGCATCTGCCCTTCGAGCTCGGTGGTGCGCAGGCAGGAACCGTAAAACAGCACTGCCCGCGACGCCTCGCCATATTGCGCGGCGATGGCAGCGGCAAAGGCCGTCACCCGCGTGTCGACGGGCTCGGCCAGTTCCTGCGCTATCAAGGTCTTGAGTTCGCTCACGCGAAAGCTTCTAGCTCAGGCGGCGAGCCGAAGAAAGGACACTGGTTTGGTCGATTTCAAGACGATCGGCTGCCCCGGCTGAGCCGAGAAAAGTTCCCCGTCCATCAACACATTGCTGCCATCGCCTTCGATGCGGATCATGTCTCCGCGTTCCAGATAAATGCCCTTTTGTACTTTTCTGCCCAGCCGGCCGAAAATCACCGACAGCAGAAAACGCATAATGGCACCGGCCTGGTGATCAATGGCCAGAAACTGCATCCGGCCAATCGCGTTCTTGTTCCGCATCGACCGCTTCATCAGCAACAGCTTCTCCAGTGTGGTCACGATCAGCACCGCGAAATTGCCCTGAAACTGGCCATCACGGATCAGCGATATCTTGATGGGCGTCGACCGTTTCGGCAGGAATTTGCCCTTTATCCCGAACAGAACGGAGGCAAGAGCAGCAAAAACCGTCAGCACATGCGCTGCGGCATTGGGGAGGCCCAGCGGGTAGATCTTGTGCCGGCAATAGAGAATGAATTCCGACAGGCCGGCCCCGCCCAGAAACATGCCGAGCACTACCTTGCTATCCTTGCTGCCGTCCGACAGCGCGATCAGTTCGCGGTCAACAAGATGCTCGTGCAGGTCATGCTTGGCCAGTTCGACAATCCGTTCCAGTGCTTTCAGCGGATTGCCCTCGGCACCCAGATCAAGCGCGATCAGATTCGTCTTGCCATTGGGCAGAACGGCCACCGGCGGCGGGTTGTCGCCGAAATGGCCGCCCTGGTGCAATTCGGTCAGCGCCGCCTGTACCGTACCATCGCCGCCGTTGATCACCAGCACCTTCGGCTTCACCCGGGCAATGGTTTCCAGCGCCTTGGCAATTTCATCGACATGATCCACCTCGTAATGGAAAACATCGCTGTTCTTGACGCAATAAGAGCGCACTTCCGGCAAAATCGACCGGTTCCCGGTTGAGTTAGGATTGGAAAGAAGTGCGACATTTGCCATGAATTAGCCCCAAATTGTCCCGCGTGCTGAATGCATCACATATATTTCATCGTGATGCGGATGGATTTAACCTCATTGCCGATGGCAAATTTGGTTTTCTTGTAACTCGGCTTGCCAAGGTTGAAGATGTTGATGCTCGGATTGTTCGACATGCCGCCGCCGTCGCTGGTCAGGTCGGTCTTGCCATTGCCGTTGAGATCATGACGCACGGCAATCGCATATTCGCCCGACTGGCTGAACGGCAGGCAGAAAGTCATGTTCTTTGCGCTGGCCGGTACTTCAATACGCGACAGCCACGCACCGCTTTTCAGCCATTCGTCCTTGGTGCCGCGATAGCTCTGGACGCGAACCTTGCCTGTGGCTTCTTTCAGCCCTTCGATTTCCACTTTTACCGCCGGACCTTTGCCCGATTGGCACTGCCGCATGTCATTGGGTATGACGCGACCTCCGGCGAATGCAGGGGCGGAAGATAACAAAATAGCGGTCGAGAATGCGATAGATGCCGCAAATTTCAACATGACGTAGTAACTCCTAGTCGTTATACCCGCGCCATTACTCCGGCGCGGACAAGAATCAGCCCCCTGATCTACCGATTGCTATGGATTTGATTTGCGGCGAAAACATGGTGAGAGGGAGACAACAAGTTGAAACTGCTGACCTCCACTGATCGTTATCTGGCAAGGCTGATCGCGGTTCCATTGTTCAGCACATTAGTAATCGCTGCCATGCTGCTGGTGTTGGAGAAAATGCTGCGGCTTTTCGATTTTGTCGCGGCAGAAGGTGGCCCTGTCAGCGTGGTCTGGCGGATGCTGGCCAATCTGATCCCCGAATATCTTTCTCTCGGCATACCGATCGGGCTGCTACTCGGAATCCTGCTGGCTTTCAGGCAGCTTGCGCTCAGTTCGGAACTCGACGTTTTCCGCGCTGTCGGACAGGGCTATGGGCGGCTGCTCCGCGTGCCCTATCTGTTCACCATCGCCCTGATGCTGGTCAATCTGGCTCTGGTCGGATTCATCCAGCCACTGTCCCGCTACTATTATGAGGAACTGCGCTTTGAATTGCGTTCGGGTGCCCTCGGCGCCTCGATCAAGGTTGGCGAATTCACCAATCTGGGCAATCGCATGACCCTGCGCATCGAGGAAAGCCGTGACAATGGCACCAGGTTGAGCGGCATGTTCGTGCGCGCCGAGAGCAAGGAAGGTCAGACCGTGTCGGTCACAGCGAAAAATGGCCAGTTTCTCGCTACCGACGATCCCGACACGATCATATTGCGACTGACCGACGGCGTGCTGGTGCACGATGCTCCCAATTACGAAAAGCCGCGGATATTGAGCTTCAGCAACCATGACTTGCCGATCGACTTGCCCGATATCGAGACCTTCCGTTCGCGCGGCGGCAAGGATCTGGAATATACGATACCCGAACTGGTGCGGGTCGGGCAGGATGAAAACCGCCCGGTGGCCGAGCGCAATGAAAGCCGCGCCAACTTCCACTTCCGGATGGTCGAGGTCGTGATGATGCTGCTCTTGCCGCTATTGGCGGTGGCGCTGGCGGTGCCGCCCAAAAGATCCAGCTCGGCACTCGGCGTTTTCCTGTCGATCATCATGATTGTGACCTATCACAAGGTCAACGAATATGGCGAAGATGTCGGAGCCCTCGGCCTTGTCGACCCGATTATAGCCCTGTGGGTGCCATTCTGCCTGTTCGCAGCCCTGATCATCTGGATGTATCATGTTGCAGCCCATGTTCCCGGCGGCCAGCCGATCGGCGCGCTGGAAAAGGCGTTCTCCAAATTCGGCGGCGTCTTCAAGGGGCTGCTCAATTTCAATCGCAAACGCGCATTGATGAAGGAATAGCCGGACATGGACTTTTTCCCATCCCGTACACTCGCCATCTACATGGCCAAAATGTTCATCATCCGGACGCTGGCGGTGCTCGCGTTGCTGGTCCTGGTCCTGCAGGCGCTCGACCTGCTCGGTGAAAGCGGCAAGATCATGGCCTATGAAGGCAATGGCGAAGCCGAACTCTGGACCTATGTCTCGTTGCGCGCACCTCAGCTCGTCGCCCGCTTCCTGCCCTTTTCTGTCCTGCTCGGCACGATCATCACGCTGGCCACCCTGAATCAGAACAGTGAAGTCATCTCGATGAAGGCCGGCGGTCTTTCCGCCCACCAGATTCTTGCGCCGTTGATTGTCACCAGCATGGGCGTCGCGCTGTTGTCCTTTGTCTTCAACGAAACCATCGTCGCGCCGTCGACCGCCCGGTTGTCGCAATGGGAGAAAGTCGAATTTGGCCCGATCCCGGCGGAAAGCAACGTCCGCACCAATGTCTGGGTGAAAGATGGCAATAATCTGATCAATGCGCGGACCGTTACCGGCCGCGGCAATGATGTTCTCTTGCAGGACGTCACCATCTACAATCGCACCGCGAACGGACTGAAAAGCCTGTTGCAGGGTGAGGAAGCGCGGTTCACGGGCCAGGGCTGGAGAGTGACCGACGTCACCCGGTTCGATGTCAGCAGCGGTGTCGAAAAGAAGGAAGCCGAGTTGATTATCGGCGATTCGATCCGGCCGGACCAGTTCACGCTGACCAATGTTGATGCCGACAGCCTGTCGATATTCGCGCTGCGCACGGCGATCGGCGAGCTCGAACGGGCGGGGCGTCCGACAATGAGCCTCAAGGCCGGCTGGTGGCACAAGATATCCGGACCGATGTCGTCTGTACTGATGCCGCTGCTGGGCGCAGTCGCCGCTTTCGGGCTGGCCCGGTCGGGACAGCTTTTCCTGCGCGCTGTGATCGGCATGGCACTGGGCTTCGCCTATTTCGTGGCCGACAATTTTGCACTCGCCATGGGGAATATCGGTGCCTATCCAACCTTTCTGGCGGCCTGGGCACCATTCATGCTGTTTTTCCTGATCGGCGAGACGGTGCTCATCCGCACCGAGGAATAAACGCCTCAGTTTCTCCCGGCGCTGCCGCGCACCAGTCCGGTAATCAGAGTCCAGAGACTGCCGTGATCGGCCCGGTAGAATTTGGACTCGCTCGGCAATTCGGCCGCCAGACGCCGGTGCGCTTCACCGAGGCTGTGATAGGGCACACCCGGCAACAGATGGTGCAGCGCGTGATAACGCAGACCAACCGGCGCCCACAAAGCCGGCAAAGTGGCGGGTGGCGGTACGTTGACACTGTCGAGATATTGCGCGGTCACGCTCATCTCCTGGCCGTCATTTTCCCAGAGATGGGCGACCAGCGTACGGATCTGGTTCAGCACCACGCTGCCCGACATCACCGCCAGAAAGATCAGAAACGCGCGCAGCGGTATCACGTCGGTTGCAACCATGGCGAGCAAGGCGATAGCCCAGAGGCTGGCACCGATTTCGCAGGCCAGCCAGCGTCGTTTCAGGTCCCCTTCGGGCGGCTTGCGGCGGAACTCGGGATTGATGATCAGCCCCGAATAGCGCTCGACGACCAGCTTGCGGAGCGGCGGGATCACAGCCGACAGCGGGCTAAGGACCGCATAGCGGAACAAGAGCGCCACTGGTGCCAGTGCCGCGACAACCACGAACAGCGGCACCGACCAAGGCTTCATCAGCGCCAGCGGCAGATATTCTGGATCTTCAACCGTGCCATATTTCTTGGTCCGGTGGTGGATGCTGTGGATGCCCTCGTACATGAAGGACGGAATGAGCATCGGTACGCCAAACAGGGCATTCCACGCGAAATGGAAGCCTGGCAATGCATTGCGACGGACATGGGTGAGTTCATGAATGAAGCTGCCCGCCCGGTACAAGGCCAGAACGGCCAGCAGGCCAAAGGCGATGGCAACAGCGGTCGACTGGCTGATGATGGCACCGGCAAGCGATCCATAGCCCACGGCAACCGAGGCCATAAAATCAGACCAGTAGATCAACGGCTTCGGCACATTGAGATCGCGCGTCACCTTAGCCGCCGTGCGAATGAGCTCGACATCTTCGGGTACGGGCACAGCCGCATTGACCCGGCGCGATCCTGCCGCTGCGGTTGCCGCATTTTTCGAAGAGATAGTTGTCGAACTCATAATCACCTGCATTGTCGTTGGTTAGCCTAGAGCAACATATCGTGGCGAGATCATGGCAAGCGCAAGACCGCAATGGCGCACCTGCCCTTGACATTGCGCTTCGATTAACGCCACAGCCAGCGGCATATTTAGAAGGATGCAACATGTCGGCCACTCAGGATATAGTCGTAGAACCTGTCACAACCAAGGCCCAGACCAAACAGTTCATCGATATTGCCTACACGCTCAACGCCGGTGACCCGCAGTGGGTTCCTCCATTGAGGTCCGAAGTTGCCAAGCTGATCACGCCCGGGAAAAACCCGTTTTTCGAACATGCCCGGGTGCAATTGTTTCTCGCTCTGCGGGCAGGCAAGGTGGTTGGCCGGATCAGTGCCCATATCGACGAACTGGCACTGAAACAGCCGCCCGAACAGGGCATGGGTCCCGGAACCGGCAATTGGGGCCTGATGGAAGCGAGCGATGAAGCGGTGATGCACGCCCTGATCCATCGGGCCGAAGCTTGGCTGAAAGACCAGGGCATGAACCGCATACTCGCCCCGATCAGCATGTCAGTCTGGGAAGAGCCCGGTCTCTTGACCCGCGGCCACGACCATAGCCCGATGATCATGATGGGGCACCATAATGCGGACTATCAGGGCTGGATAGAGAATCTCGGCTATAGCGTCGCCAAGCGGCTGGTTACCTATCATCTGCCGGTAGAGGATGGCTTTCCCACTTTGGTGAAGCGGATTGTGGCATCGGGCGAGCGCAACAAGAAGCTCCATATCCGCCGGGTCGACAAAAAGCATTTCAATCGCGATGCCGCGATTATCATGAATCTGCTGAACGACGCCTGGTCGGGCAATTGGGGATTTGTCCCGATGACCGACCACGAAATCGAGCATGCTGGCAAAAGCCTCAAACCAATTGTCCATGAAGATCTGATCCGTATTGCGGAACTGGAAGGCGAGCCGGTGGCCTTCATGATGACATTGCCGGACATGAACGAGGTGCTCAAGACCATGAACGGTTCGCTTTGGCCATTCGGCTGGGCGAAGCTGCTCTGGTGGCTGAAATTTCCCAAGTCCAGTTCGATGCGTGTGCCGCTCATGGGGGTAAAGAAGGAACTGCAGAATAGCCGCCTAGCCAGCCAGATGGCGTTCATGCTGATCGAATATATCCGCCGCGATGCCAAACAGAATTTTGGCACCAAGCGCGCGGAAATTGGCTGGATACTGGAAAATAATCAGGGAATGGTAGCGATTGCCGAAGCGATTGAGGCAACGATCAATCGCGAATATCGGATCTACGAAAAGCCGATCAGCTAGGCTAAAATGATCCGTCGCCGGCAGGCGAGTCAGATATCCAGGTCAACCCAGGCCGGGGTATGATCGCTGGCCTTCTCCCGCCCGCGATGCTCCTTGTCGACGCCACAGCTTTGCAGGCGGTCTGCCGCTAGCGGACTCAGCAGCAGATGATCGATGCGAAAGCCCTGGTCGCGCTGCCAGCCACCGCTGCGATAGTCCCAATAGGTCCAGATCTTGCCCGCCGGATAGGTCACGCCCAGCGCATCGGTCCAGCCGTCGTTCAATATGCGGCGATAGCCCTCGCGGCTTTCCGGCTGCATCAACGCATCATTCTGCATCGCTTTCACCGAATAGACATCATTATCACGCGGAATGACATTATAATCGCCCGCCAGCACGGCGGGCACTTCTTCTGCCCAGATTTCGGCGGCGCGCGCGCGCAACCGCTTCATCCAGCGCAGTTTGAAATCAAATTTCGGTCCGGGATGGGGATTGCCATTGGGCAGATAGATGCTGGAAACGCGCACTTTCAAGCCGTCTTCAGCGCAGATATTGGCTTCGATATAACGGCTATGCTCGTCTTCCGGTTCCCCGTCGAGGCCACGCTTGACCTCCTCCGGGACCTGGTCACGCGCCAAAATGGCGACGCCATTGAAGCTTTTCTGGCCGTGCCAGATCGCACCATAGCCGATTTCCTCGAACTTGTCGGCGGGGAAGCCTTCATCCTGCGTCTTGATTTCCTGCAGGCAGGCAACATCGGGCCGGGTTTCTTCCAGCCACTCGAGCAGGCGCGGCAGACGCGCCTTGATGCCGTTTATGTTGAAGCTGGCTATTTTCACTTAGATCGAGAAGCTGGAGCCACAGCCGCAACCGGACGCCGCGTTGGGATTGGTCACCTGAAAAGCGCTGCCACCGAGCGACTCGACAAAGTCGACCGCGCTGCCGCGCACCAGATCGAGACTGATTTCATCGACAACCAGAGTGACACCGGATTCTTCTACCGCAATATCGTCCTCTTCAATATTGTCTGCCAAGCCGAAGCGATATTGGAAACCGGAGCAGCCGCCGCCTTCTACAGCCAGCCGCAAAATGGCTGCCTTGCCCTGTTTTTCGGCAATGGCCGCGACGCGTTTTGCGGCGTTGGGCGTCAGGACAATATCCTGTTCGGTGGTTGCGAGCAGTTGGTTCATAATATGTAGATAGGGAGAATCAAAAGGAGCGGCAAGCCTTAAGCTTTGACCGCTCCCTGATGCACCCTCTCCCAAAGGTATGAAATTCGTCTTATTCCGCGGGACCGCCCAATGCAACGCCGGAATTCAGCTTCTGCGCAATCAGGAAATCATTCGATTGCATGAAGGGAATGGGATTGACCGCTTCGCCGGCGATCCGCACTTCATAATGCAGGTGGCTACCGGTGGAACGGCCGGTCGAGCCCATGAAACCGATCAGGTCGCCGCTCTTGACGCGGGCATTGGCTTCTACGTTGAGCCGCGACATATGACCGTAGCGGGTCTGGATGCCGTTACCATGGTTGATTTCTATATATTTGCCATAGCCGCCCAGCCATTGTGCGCGACCGACAATGCCATCAGCTGTGGCGTAAATCGGTGTGCCGATCGGGCCGGCCATATCGAGACCCTTGTGGTTGGCGCGGCGGCCCTTGAAAGGGTCAGAGCGGAAACCGTAGGAACTGGTCAATGTGAAGTCTTTTACCGGCTTGCGGGAAGGAATGGTCAATTTGACCTCTTCTTTCTTCCCTTGCCCACTCCACTTGTCGAAAATCAGTTTGAAAGCGGGGTCAGATTCACCAAGCGCGCTCTCCGCTGCCTGGCTTTTGAGAACATCTACCGGGATACTGGCGTCTGCCGCTTCTTCAGCGGATGCAGCGGTGGAAAAAATCATTGCCGATCCGAGAAGGGCAACCGCTGTGATCTTGCTCACAGATTTCTTAAACAAAACTACTATGTTTTCGGTCATAAAATGAACGAACCTTTATTTGCGACCCATGAAATCCATGGCTTGAAATTTTTGGCGGAACCTTCGCCCCCGTTGTGCGTTTACGGGTGTAAATTCATATGGGTTAATTATTCAATGCCAGAATAATATTCTCGGGTCAGACCGGCTGTCTGGCGCGCTGAGTCGTTAAATGGAGGCTTCAAGCCGCCTTTGAAGTGGGTTTTTACGAGATTTTTCCAATGCGTATGCGGGGGCTGATTGGCTTTTCTGCAGACATATTCGAACCACTTCGTGCCAAATGACACATGGACGATTTCATCATTATAGATTCGGTGCAGCACTTTTGCCGTCAGATTATCCCCCTGCTGCCTGAACCGCTCGACGGTTTCCAGCGTCACATCCAGTCCCCTTGCCTCGAGCACCATCGGGACGATCGCCAGCCGGGCCGAAACATCATGAGCGGTATTTTTGGCACTGTCCCAGAGCCCGTCATGCGCCGGAAGCGCACCGTAAAAGCTGCCATGGTCCCGCAATCTGCGGTCCAGCAGAGCGAAATGCATTGCTTCTTCGGTGCCGACCCGCATCCAGTCGTCGGTAAATTCGCGCGGAAATTGCCCGCCGAACCGCCCGATCATGTCGAAAGCGAGATCAATCGCGACAAATTCGATATGGGCCAGCGCGTGGATCAGGGCGATTCTGCGGGCCACTGAAGTTCCCTTGCCCCGCCGCGGCATGTCGCGCGGGCGCATCAGGACCGGATGTTCGGGACGCGCCGGCATGTCCGGCATCGCTTCACCAAATCCGTATGCGAGCCACCCCAGCCGCCATTCCCTGGCCGCATGGCGCGCAGCCATTACCTTGGCGCGCGGATCGGCGGTTTGCAGCACGCGCACCACCGCTGTGCCGACATCTGGCTGTCCGGTCATTTTTCTGGCGCTCTAAGCTAAGCGGCCTGCACCGCAGCCAGAACCTCTTCTGCATGGCCCTTGACCTTCACCTTTGGCCAGGCCTGGAGCACGGTGCCGTCGGGACCGATCAAAAAAGTCGAACGGATGATCCCCATGAAGGTCTTGCCGTACATTTTCTTTTCCGCCCAGACGCCGATTTTTTCCAGAAATTCGGTACTTTCATCGGATGCAATGTCGACGGTCAGTTCCTGCTTGTTGATAAAATTCTGCTGCCGCTTCGGCGAATCCGCCGACATCCCCAGAACCGCTGCACCGGCTTTTTCAAATTCCGGGAGCAGCGCAGAAAAATCCTTCGATTCCGTCGTGCAGCCCGGTGTGCTGGCTTTCGGATAGAAAAACAGCACCAGTTTTTTGCCGGCATAGTCGGAAATCTTCACCGGACTGCCATCCGGTGCCACCAGTTCCATGTCCGGAATTTTATCGCCCACATCGATCATATGATATCTCCTAATATTTCATCGGGGTCCGGCCGCAAGAGCCTGTTCCATTCGTCGATAACGCATTGCCGCGCCTGATCATAGCCATCGAGCAGCGCGTCCCAGCTTTCCTGTCCCGCGGCCTTGGCAATCAGGCCCCGGCTGGTTTCCGGCGGAAAGTCGCAATCCGGCGACATTAGCCGCAAAGCCACCAGCAGGCGCGTCATCAGCTCATGCGCGGTGACCATGTCCTTGTCGAGATGGCCGGCCGATACCAGCGCGCGCACCGCTTCCCCAAGCTGGGGATGCAGTGCCTCGCCTGTTTTCAGCTGCAGGAAATGGACGATAAACTCCCAATCGACCAGCCCGCCTTCCATCATCTTGGTGTCGAGCGGCCCCTTGGGCGGCTTGTGCTCGACGATATCCAGTCGCATTTTCCGGACCGCCTTGCGCAACCCCTCTGGTTCGCGGTCCTTGCACAGGATATCGCAAATCTCCTGCTGCAGTTCCGTCCGTCCGGCCTTGTTCCCGTATACGGGTCGCGCCCGGGTCAACGCCATATGTTCCCAGGTCCAGGCATTTTCCCGCTGATATTTGTAGAAGCTCTCCAGCGTCACAGCCAGCGGCCCCTGCGTACCCGAGGGCCGCAATCTAGTGTCCACTTCGTAGAGCGGGCCAGCCGCCGTCGGCACGGACAGCGCCGTCACCAGCCGGGCGGCCAGACGATTATAATATTGCGTGGCACCCAACGACCTTTTGCCATCGGATTCGGCACTATGATCGCCGTCGAACAGGAAAATCAGATCGAGATCCGACGCATGGGTCAGCGCCTCTCCACCCAGCCGTCCCAGCGCCAGAATGAGCAACTCTCCACCCGGGATTTTGCCGTGTATCCCTTCAAATTCCGATATCGTGGCGTCGGTCAGCACCTGGATCGCCGCTTCTGCCACCCGCGCATAGCCCGCCGAAATGGCCAGCGCATCATGATGACCCTCGATCAGTTGTACACCGAGCGCGAAGCGCTTGTCGCCGACCCGGGCCCGCACCCGGTCGAGCAGCATCTGATAATCATCGCCCGGCTCCATCCGGGCAAATTGCTCGACCAGTTCGTCCACCGAGGGCGGCAGGTCCAGCGCCGTCGCATCGATCAGGCCATCGAACAACTCGGCCCGCTGCGCAAGCGCATCGGCCAGTACCGGCGCATGGCTGAGAATCTTGCCGAGCAGATCAAGCAGCGCGGGCCGCGCTTCCAATATCCGGAAGAAATTGATTGCCGTCGGCAATTTCTCGATCAGGCTGTCAAGCCGCGCCAGCGCCTTGGTCGAATTGGGTGCGGTTGCGATTGCATCCACCAGATCGGGCAATATGGCCTCGAAGGATTCTTGCGCGGCCGAAGAGCGCAAAGCAGTCACCTTGCCGCTCCGCCAGCGCCTGATCGCCTGCAGAAAACTGTCCCCCTCGATCAGATTCTTTTCCGCGATCGCCGCAGCCAGCTTGTCATCATCCTGGGGCAGGCGCCGGTCATCTTCCGGTTCGATCAGATCATCGTAAATCGTGCCGACCGCGTCCACATGCGGTGCGAGAAGATCGAGCAACTGCTGGCCGGAATCGAGACCGTGCAGCCGCGCCACCCGGTCAAGATCCTCCGCTGTCTCCGGCAGGCTATGGGTCTGCTGGTCATTGACCATCTGCAGCCGGTGCTCAATGACCCGATAGAGCGCATAGGATTCGCTCAGTACCCGCGCCTTTTCGCCGTCGATCCGCTCCGCCTTGACCAGTGCCGCCAGGGCATCGCGTGTGGCTGGCGCGCGCAAGTCCGGCTGACGCCCGCCAAAGATCAACTGGTGCATCTGGGCGTAGAATTCGGTCTCGCGAATGCCACCGCGTCCCCGCTTCAGGTCAAAACCCGGCCCGAATTTCTGACCGGCGGCATAATGGTCGCGGATTTGCGCCGTAACCGACCCGATATTCTTGATCGCGCCATAATCCAGCGACCGCCGCCAGATGAACGGATTGATCGTCTCGAGAAAATAGCGCCCCAGTCCGGGATCGCCCGCCGCCGCGCGCGACCGGATATAGGCCGCCTGCTCCCACGCCAGCGCGCTCGATTCATAATAGCTGATCGCGGCTTCGACGGGCAACGCCACCGGGCTCACTTCCGGCGATGGCCGCAAGCGCATGTCGACCCGGAAGACATAGCCGTCGGCATCGCGACTGTTGAGCGCTTCAACCAGTTGCTGGCCGATCCGCCGCGCCGCATCGCTGGGCTCTTCCCGGCCCCGCACCGGGATCTTGTCGGGATCGTAAAGAAAGATCGGGTCAATATCGGACGAATAGTTGAGCTCGCGGCTGCCGTGCTTGCCTAGCCCGATGACCGAGAAGCCTTCGAGAGGCGCATCCGGATAGCGGGTCGCGTAAATATCGGCGAGCGCCTCGTCGAGCGCCCGGTCTGCGAAATCCGACAGTCTCGTGATCACGTCGGTCAGTGACAATTGCCCGGCAAGGTCACCAATGGCGAGCGTGAGCGCCAGGGCCCGCTTTTCCCAGCGCAGCTTCTGCCGGACATTGACGGCCCCCTGTCCCGCATTGTGAACATATTCCAGTGCCGCCTCGAGATTATCCTCGGCCAGCAGATCCCTCAGCTCGGGCAGCACCTGCATCGCCATGCCGAGATAGGGCGCATGGTCGCGCGCGCGATCCAGCGCATCCTGCAGGGTCGTTTTTGCAGGCAGTCCGTTGATCATGACTTTAAATAGGCGCTGCGGAAATTTTTGGCAAAATCGGCAAATGTGCCGGCGGCAATCGCCTCGCGCATACCGGCCATCAGCGATTGATAATAAGCGATATTATGCTCGGTCATCAGCATTGCGCCCAAAATCTCTTTCGCCCGGATCAGATGGTGCAGATAGGCGCGGCTGTGGTTCTGGCAGACAGAACAGGCACAATTTTCGTCCAGCGGCGCCAAGTCCTCGGCAAATTTGGCGTTGCGGATATTAATCGGTCCCTGCGCGGTAAACGCCTGCCCGTTGCGACCCGACCGGCTCGGCAGCACGCAGTCGAACATGTCGACGCCGCGTTCGACCGCCCCGACCAGATCATCCGGCTTGCCGACTCCCATCAGATAGCGCGGCTTGTCGGCGGGCAATTGTCCCGGCGCATAGTCGAGCACATCAAACATCGCCTCCTGCCCTTCGCCCACGGCCAGGCCGCCAATCGCATAGCCGTCAAAACCGATGTCGATCAGCGCCTCGGCCGAGGCCGCCCGCATGTCCTTGTCGAGCGAGCCCTGCTGGATCCCGAACAGGGCCGCCCTGGCCGCATGCTCTTCGCCGCTGTCAAAGCCGTCGCGCGATCGCTTTGCCCAGCGCATCGAACGCTCCATCGAGGCCAGCGCCTCCTCGCGCGTCGCCCCATTTTTGGTGCATTCGTCGAAAGCCATGACGATATCGCTGCCCAGCAGCCGCTGGATTTCCATCGACCGTTCGGGCGTCAGCATATGGCGCGAACCATCGAGATGGCTCTGGAATTCCACCCCGTCCTCGCTCAATTTGGTCAGTTCAGACAGGCTCATCACCTGATAGCCGCCGCTGTCGGTCAGGATCGGCCGATCCCAGTTCATGAACTTGTGCAAGCCGCCCAATCGCGCCACCCGCTCCGCGCCGGGACGCAGCATCAGATGATAGGTGTTGCCGAGAATGATATCGGCACCGGTCGCGCGGACGGTTTCCGGCTTCAGCGCCTTGACCGTTGCGGCCGTGCCAACCGGCATGAAGGCCGGCGTGCGAATATCACCGCGCAACATGCTGATTGTGCCGGTCCGCGCCTTGCCGTCGGTAGCGGCAATGGAAAAGGAAAAGCGCTCAGCCATGGGACTGCCCGCTTTTCACGTTGAGACCGGATGCGACGGTCATGATTTTGTGTTTGCCTGCTGTTGGTGTAACCAATGGTCCGTCCTGTTCGAATATTTCGACATCTGTGCAGGATGGAGGCAGATTCTCAAAGACCTAATCGGGAGTAATTTATGACAAATGCAGCAAAACTTGGTTCCGCAGCAACCGCATTGATTGCGGCCGCTGCTCTTTCCGCCTGCTCCGGCGGCAATAGTGAGGCAGCCAGCGAAGGCGCGGAGGCAACAAGCAGCGAAGTGACCGAAGTCGCCGCAGCGGATCAGGAAAAATGCTATGGCATCGCCCTGGCCGGTCAGAATGATTGCAAGGCCGGTGAAGGGACAACCTGTGCCGGCACCTCGGTCCTCGATTACCAGGGCAATGCCTGGAAAAACACCGATGTCGGCGAATGCGAAGCGATGGGCGGCTCGCTCACCGAAGTCGCCGACAATGACCCACCGGTCGCACCAGCCGCGGCACCGGCTGAAGGCTGAGACTGTCCAACAACAGACAAGAAGGGGCGGCCCGCAAGGACCGCCCTTTTTCATCTTTGCAAATCCGGCAGCTATTTAATCAAGCGACGGCGATAGCTGCTCGCCGCTCGGCGAATATGTCCATTGGCGATGGCGCCGGCCCATTCCACCTCCCGCATCTCGAACGCTGCGATAAAGTCACGATGATCGCGCTGGCTCTGCCGCGCATCTTCCAGCAGATAATGCTCCGCAGTCTGGTGAATGATAACCTGGCTGACGACTAGCTTCAGCATCTGATCAAGATGGTCGGAACAGGCCGCCTTGACCATAGTATTATGGAACCGTCTATTCCCTTCGACAAAGCCGGAAACGTCAAAACCGGCAGAATTCTCGATGCTGTTTTCGATAAAATCAAGATGCGTTTTCAGTTCATCCAGCTGCTCGGCCGTGATGAATCGTGCCGTGCGCTTGGCGCAATACATTTCCAGTATCGCGCGAAGTTCAAACAGGTCATCGATACCGCTGCTGGACCAATGGGGAACGAGAACGCGGTTCGTCTCCGTCCGTTGCAGCAAGATTTCCGATACCAGTCTGGTAATAGCCTCCCTGACAGGCGTTCGTGACACACCGCAATAGTCGGCAAATTCGTTTTCTGTAACGAACTCACCCGCTTTGAAATCCCCGTTCAAAATTCCGGCCCGAATAGTTGAATAGGCTTTTTGAGAGGAGTTTGACATATAAAGTCCAGCTGGTGGGCAAGTAACGCAAGCATTACCCAAAATTGGCTAAATATCTACCGCGATGCTTGAAAGGAACTATCTCTTAAGTGCATTTCACAGGCGACTTTGATCCAAGCCAGTAGCCTCATATTCTTAGAATATGCATTGCTCAACTCTTCCTCGCACCGTCCGACGAAAATGAGGCTTGACCCAAAGTGCCCTGCAAACGGCAGCCTGCGGTCGAAAACGCAGACTGCCGATCCAGTCCCTAGAAATCGAAGCCGAATTCAACACCGATCTGCCTGAGCGAACCTGGCGTTGAGAAGGATCCCCCGAATTCCGGCGCAGGAATAACCTCTTCGAGATAGTGTTTCTTGAACAGGTTGTTAGCAAATGCCGTCAGCCGCCAGCGGTCAGACTTGATCCCGGCACGAAGATTTACAATCCCATAGGCGTCCCGTTGTGTTTTGGAATAGTCGGCTATCCCGGCACCGGGGATGATCAAATCAAATACGGTCCGCACCTGCTGATCCTGGACGACATGGAACCATGTCGGACCCGTCAGGCGATAATCTGCCTTGAAGGTAAAATCCAGACTATCATTGATCGGTTGCTCGATCAGGAAGCCGGCATTCAGGGTATAGTCCGCGGAATAGGGAGCCTTGTTTCCGACGGTGTTCGTCCGTGCGGAATTGCGCTTGATCTCGCTGTCCAGAATATTGCCGCCAATGTTGATGGTGAAACCTGGCGTCACTTTGTAATTAATGCCCAGCTCGGCACCGTATAGTTCCACTTTGTCTATATTCGAAACCACGCGCAGCAACCCGAATGTTCCGGTAAAAAATTCGAAAAACTGCATGCCATTTACGATATTGCGGTAGACAGCACCGGAGACCTGCAAATCTCCGTCAAGCGCGTTGAGCTTGAAACCAAGCTCCATCGCCTCGGATTTTTCCTTCTGATATTCGTCGTTCACGCCGATATCGCTACCCAGCGCGAGCACCGGGTCATTGAAGAAGGTTTCTATCACGGCTTCGCTGCCCTGGCTGTTGAAACCACCGGCTTTGAAACCGACGCCATAATCTGCATAGACGCTGAAGTCGGGTGTCACGGCATAGCGTAGCGTCACTTTTGGCTGTAATTGCTGATATACACGCGACTTGGAAACCAATGTACCACTGCCAAAATCATAGCCCGGATTGATCGAGCGAGTCGGATCGATCGGATCAGGCAGATTGGGTACAAGCGGATTCACTCTCCGTTCCTCCCGATCAAAACGCAACGCGCCCGCCACTGTGAATTCTGGCGTCACTTCATATTCAAGCGAACCGAAGCCTGCAAACACGTTGGTCAGCAGCTGGTCATCAAATAATTGCGAGGTCGGGTTTGCTGAACCGGGAAGGTTCAACAGCGTATCCAGCACAACCCCGCCGGTGTCCTCGTTCACCGCGACGCCGTAGTGACGGTCAATGTGCAGATAATATGCGCCTAAAGACCATTGCAAAGGCGAACTGCCGGTCGAAACCAACCGCAGTTCCGCACTGATATCGCGCTGATCCCGCACGGTGACCTGTATCCCGTCACATGTCGTGGGAGAGAAGGCACCCAAAATCGAGTCGCCCGGGGTTGGTGCGAGAATCAGGGGTGATTGCAGGGTCGCCCCGCTGGCAAACAAATTTGCGACAGAGTTGATACAGGACGCTTGCCCGTTGAATCTGCCAAGGCCAGCAGCCGTCGCATCACCCGTCAATGTCTCGTCAATATCGGAAAATGACGCCCAGCCGGTCAGTTTTGCAGAATCGAACTCATAGTCGAATTTCAACGAAGCTTCGATCGTGCGCTGGTTATTAATATTGGGAACGTTGCGCAGGAACGTAAAGCGATGGTCGTTAACATCCTTGAAAAAATCGGGATTGCCGAACGCCGCCGCGAAGGTCGGCAAAGCGAAGACAGGCTCGAATTTAAGCGAAGCCGACTTCAGTTTCCCATATCGTGCTTTGGCGTCGATTTGCAGATCATCAGAGGCCTGGGCGAAAATGCGGCCGCCGATACTCCATTCTCGCAAGTTATCGACCGTCTTGCCCTGTGTACGGGGGTCGAAACCTGTATTTTCATAAAAACCGTCCGTATGCCGATATCTACCGTATACCACAGCGCCGATATCATCGGTAAGGGGTCCGGAAATAGAGGCTTCGCCGAGTTGGCTGTCCTGTGTGGCCACAGAGACCTTGCCCGAGACCGCCAGATAATCTGACGGCTTTTTGGTCGTCAGGACAATAGCGCCTGCCGTAGCTCCGCGTCCATAATAGGCACCTTGTGGCCCCTTGAGAACTTCGAACTGCTCCATCACGCCTTGATATTGCGTGACGGCGGCAGTGTTTGTTTTCAGAATACCGTCGACAACCAGTGCGACATTATTTTCAGCGTCACGCGCACCGTTGACTCCGCGGATGTTGATCTGCGCATCGCCGGCCTGTGCGGCATTTGACACGATCGTTACCCCGGGTGTGAAGGCGATAGCCTGCTCCATCGTAGCGATGCCGGAATCTGCGAGATTTTCTGCGGTCAGGACGGATACAGATGCCGGCACGTCGTTCAAACTTTCGCTTTGGCGCCTCGCGGTCACGGTGATGATTCCATCGTCAGACAACCGCTCCTCCGATGCCGCCGATTCCGTCACTTGCTGAGCCTGGAGCGGCGTGATCCCCAGAAAAGGAATCGCAGCGACTCCGGCCAAAAATAGCGAATGCTTCAAACGCATGAATATACCCCCTTCAAAATTTTGTCCCCGTCTGTTCGAATCGAACCATGCAAAACTGCACCAAAGAGAATTTTTTGTATACATAAATTTTCAATGCCGCCAAATCGACGCCATGGATCGCCCTTACCCCCATCGCGAGAACGCGAGTTAATCACATTTTATGGGCAGGATACGCGCCTGAGAGAAAAAGAACATCCGATCTGGACAATTTTATTGTACACAATATACTGGCTGAGCAGAAGATCCTGAAGGGGGATGCGAATATGACCTATCAAGACAATGGCGAACAATTACGCCACCCGATGCTCATCCAGAACACGGCAGATGAATTATCAAGACAGGAATTTGTCAAAAGTCTCAAATTACATCTTGCAACCAGCATATCGCCAGGCGTCAAAGACGCTCTTGACGGCCAGGCCAGCAAAAAATTTGCCAAGAAGAACGGCTCCCCGCCATCGACGATGAAAGAGGTCCGTCACGCGATTTCCGACCATCCCTATTTCCGCTTCTGGAGCGCAATGTTGCGTAACAGCCAGGAAATGATGTGGCGGTCGGTTCAGATACCGGCGGAACGCCAAGTGTCGGACATCAACAAACAGGCCTCGGCACCTCCGGCAGCTGGCGGATCACTGACCTTGGACCCCGAGCTGGAAATTCCTGCCTATCATCGATCCGTCGACATTCACTGCATGCCCGGCGGCTATCACACAGAATTTACGGAGAATGACGCCACCAACGGAGCTTTGTACGACAGGGCAGTATATATATACGCCATGGGCCGGATGGGCGGAATGAATTCCGACATTGGTGACACAACGATTGCCTTTCTCAAAGAACGCTTTCCCGACTTCAAACCCGAACGGATATTGGACCTTGGCTGTACGGTCGGTCACTCGACTCTGCCATATTGCGACGCATGGGAAGATGCGGCAGTGCATGCCATTGATGTCGGCGCACCCGTTTTACGCTACGCTCATGCCCGGGCCGAATCCTTAGGCAAGGCCGTCCATTTCAGTCAGCAAAATGCCGAATCCACGAGTTTCCCCAGCGGTCATTTCGACCTCATTGTGAGCCATATTCTTGTTCATGAAACAAGCAACAAGGCCATTCGCAACATCATGCGCGAAGCCCATCGTCTGTTGCGGCCAGGGGGAATAATCATCCATGCGGAGACGCCTCCCTTTCGAGACCTGCCGGCCTACGACGCTTTCATGCTGGATTGGGACACGCGGAACAATAACGAACCTTATTGGCACGCCAGTCATGAAATTGAAGCTAGGGCGATCGCCGCTGAAACCGGATTTGATCCGGAACTTGCGTTCGAAGCCTATCAGCCGAGCGCGTTCGATACCGCCGAAGCCAAACGCCTGAACATATTCCAGGGCGGTGATTTCGGCGGCGGCGGCGCTTGGTGGCTCTGGGGTGTCCAAAAGCCCGCAGATCAGACAGGAGGAATGCTCTGATGAACAATCCCGTCCAACTGCAGCGTAAAGCCCGTGGAGAACGTCCGAAATATTTCGAAGACCCGGCCATCGACAAAGTGCTTTCGATCACCCTGGCGCTGGCTGGCGAAGTCGCTGTGCTGCGGGACCATATCGATAGTATGGAACGGCTGCTGGAAACCGATGGCACAATCGACCGGGAGGCGCTTCATGCATTCTCCCCGGACCGACAGACCCGGGAAGAGCGCGATGCTTGGCGCGATGAATTTCTGTCCACAATCTTGCGATGCGTGCACGAAGAACGCGAGGCACTTGCAGAGGAAGCGTCCTCCGGCTCTGCCAAAAGCATTTCCACTTATGATGATGCGGTCGACCTGGTCGAGACCGCCTGATTGAACAGGACTTGCCAGAGCGTATCACAGGTACGGGATATTTTTGATAACGGGGTACAGATATGAAATATGGCGTTTTCCTTCCCAGCGCACGGAATGGCTTCACGATCTCGGAAGCTGCTCCGCTTTATGATCCAACCTTCGAGCATAATCTGGAAACGACTTTAGAAGCTGAAAAGCAGGGTTTTGATTTCGCACTGTCCATGATGAAGTGGAAAGGCTTTGGCGGTAGCACCGGATATTGGGACAGTTGTCTGGAAACTTTCACGCTCGTCGCAGCCATGGCCGCGCGTACGTCAAAAATCCAGCTCATACCCAGCACGACACTGTTGACCACACATCCAGCGGTTTGCGCCCGCCTGATTGCGACGATCAATGACATCGCCCCGGGCCGATGCGGTTTGAATATCGTGACCGGATGGAATCATATTGAATATGAATCCATGGGCATCTGGCCTGGCCCGGATTATTACGAACGACGCTACGAATATGCCTCCGAATATATCGAGATCGTGAAACGCCTGTGGACGGAAAGCGATGTATCGCACGAAGGCGAATTTTTTAAACTCAATGCCGCGAACGTAAATCCGAAACCCAGCCAGATGCCGACAATTGTCAGCGCTGGCCAGTCTCCAAAGGGCCTGGATTTTACTGTAAGCAACGCTGACTACAGCTTTGTGATGACGGGATTGGACAATCTCATCGACTATAGCGCAAATATGCGGGAACGGTCGTCGGCTATTGGCCGGGATGTTGGCACACTCGCTCTCTATGCTGTAATAACCGGGCGCACCGATGCAGAAGCGCAACGGCTGGCGGAACAAGTTGTCGCCAAGGCTGACAAAACCGCGATAGGGAATATTATAGGCAGCGCCGCTCTCGATACCAACAAGGGTGGATCGAGCGAGCATCTTCGGGCGGCCCTCTCCTTGCCTGTTGAACAGGGCAATATGGCCTTTATGAGCTTTCCGCTTCTGCACGGGACCCATGAAACCATCGCGAGCAAAATAAATGACATTGTTGCGCAAACCGGAGTGCCGGGAATCATGTTGAGTTGGCTCGACTTCGTCCCCGGCATTCGAGAGTTTGGCGAAAAAATCGCGCCCAAAGTCAAATATTAGCCAGCGCGGTGCGCCATCAGACTGGCGCGCCGAGAGGCGGAGCGGCCGGTAAAGACCGGGATTGTCGAGCTATCTGGAGCCGGCAGGGTGGAGGAGAAGCCGTCGGCCATCTCCTCCGATTTTTCACGTTTATTGCAAGCCCTCAGAACATCAGCTCGGCAGACCAGTTACGGATTTCATTTCCATGAAATCCCTCAGGCCATAGACGCCGCCTTCGCGGCCGTTGCCGGACTGTTTGTAGCCGCCAAAAGGCAGGCCGGGAGCCGGTCCCCAGTTATTGACGATGACCATGCCCGCTTTCAGTTGCGGGGCGACATCAGCGGCCGCGGCCGGATCACCGGAGATGACTGCGGACAGGCCATATTCCGTATCATTGGCAATCTCGATCGCTTCGTCGAGATCATCATAGCTCATCAGCGTCACCACGGGGCCGAAAACCTCTTCCCTGGCAATCCGCATGTCCGGTGTCACGCCGCTGAACAGCGTCGGCTTGACATAATAGCCACGATTGACATTGGAGGGCAGATCGGTGCCGCCCGTTTCCAGCGTGGCACCCTCGTCGATTGCAGACTGGATCAGATCCTGGATCTTGCTGTGCTGGGCCTTGTTCACCACCGGCCCCATATGCCCGCCCTCGACCGTTGGATCGCCAACCTCCTGACTCTCCACAATATTCTTGACCACCGCAATGGCGTCGTTCGTCTGGTCCTTGTGCACCAGGACGCGGGTCGGCGCGATGCAGCTTTGTCCGCTATTGACCATTACCCCTGCGATGGTCGGTGGCAGAACTTCCTCCAGCTTGGCACCGGGCAGGACCAGATTGGGCGATTTGCCGCCCAGTTCCTGATGGACGCGCTTGACCGTGTCGGCAGCGGCTTTCGCCACCAGGATGCCGGCACGGGTCGAGCCGGTGAAGCTGACCATATCGACATCGGGATGCGAGGAGATCGCCGCGCCCACGGTCGGGCCGTCCCCCTGCACCAGATTGAATACGCCGGCAGGCACGCCAGCAGCATCCATCACCTCGGCCAGAATGGCGGCGCTGCCCGGGCATTCTTCGGACGGCTTGAGCACCATTGTATTGCCACCTGCGAGAGCCGGAGCCACTTTCAGGGTGATCTGGTTCAACGGCCAGTTCCACGGCGTGATCATGCCGACCACGCCAATCGGTTCATAGACAATGCTGTTGGCGCCGACTTTTTCCGAGAACTCGAAATTTTTCAAAGCTTCCAGCGTGCCCATGAATCCGCCAAGGCCGGCGGGCGCCTGCGCGGCATTGCCGAGACTGACCGGCGCGCCCATTTCGACCGCCAGAGAGGCAGCAATATCCGGCATGCGCTTCTTATATTCCGCGATGATCCGCTCGAGTAGCGCGAGCCGCTCCTCGCGCGAGGTCTGGCTGAACGTCTTGAACGCGGCTTTCGCTGCGGCAACGGCGGCATCAACATCGGCCTTGGTACCAAGAACAATCCTGGTGCCTGGCTCTTCGGTGGCCGGATTGATGACCTGGTGCGGCGTGCCTCCGATAGAATCGACCCATTGGCCGTTGATGTAATTCTGTTCGTAACTATCCATGATCATCTCTCCGTGGCGAAACTTTTACGCTGTGCGCGATCATGCCCTGATTCGCCGCGTTATGCCACTAGTAACAGGGCCAGGCCGGCCTATCGCTTCGGCAGCAACAGACTGGAATCGCCATAGCTGTAGAAGCGATAGCCTTCAGCCACGGCATGCGCGTAGACCTCTTGCATCGTCTCCAGCCCCATCAGCGCGCTGACCAGCATGAACAGGGTCGATTTCGGCAGATGGAAATTGGTCATCAGGCCGTCGATCGCGCGGAACCTGTAACCCGGCGTGATGAAAATGTCTGTATCGCCTTCGAAAGGACGGATGATCCCGTCCTCACCCGTCGCGCTTTCCAGCAGGCGCAGACTGGTGGTGCCGACCGCAATCACCCGGCCACCGGCCTCCCGCGCCGCATTGAGCCGGTCGGCTGTGGCGGCATCGATCCGCCCCCACTCGCTGTGCATCTGATGATCGTCGGTTTCGTCGACCTTGACCGGCAGAAATGTTCCGGCCCCGACATGCAGGGTCAAGGTTTCGCTACCCACGCCCGCAGCAGCCAGCCCGGCCAGCAATCCATCGGTAAAATGCAGCGCCGCCGTCGGGGCGGCAACCGCCCCCTTCTCTCTAGCAAACATGGTCTGGTAATCGTCGGCATCGCGCGCGTCGATCGCCCGCTTGCTGGCGATATAGGGCGGCAATGGCATGGTGCCAGCGCGCTCGAGCATCAGCTCGACCGGCTCGTTGCCAAGAAAATGCAGGATGAAGCTGCCGTCGTCCAGCTTGGCTTCCGCTTCCGCCGTGACATCGGATCCGAAATCCACGACCTCGCCGACACGCAGCCGCTTGGCGTTGCGGATGAAGGCCTGCCAGCGACGCAGATCGACCCGCTTGTGCAGCGTCGCACCGATTTTTGCTTCGCCGCGCCTGCCTTGCAGTTGCGCAGGGATTACCTTGGTATCGTTGAACACCAATATATCGTTCGGACCCAGCAGTTGCGGCAGATCGCTGACGATATGGTCGGAAATCCGGTCGCCCTCGACCTGCAGCATTCTTGCGCTGTCGCGCGGGACCGCCGGCCGCAGCGCGATAAGCTCCTGCGGCAGCGCAAAGTCGAACAGATCAACGCGCATGTGCTGGACTAGGGGTTGATCGGTGCGTTCAGGTCATCGACCGAAAACGGCTTTTCGGTCCCGTTGTCGAGAGCGCTCGGCAAGACCGGCGGCTTGTTGTCCGCAGCGATCGAAGCCTGCAGGATCCGGCTCGGATTGGCGGGCGGTTCACCCCGTTCGATGGCATCCACATATTCCATCCCGGCAGTCACGCGGCCAAAGACGGTGTAATTTCTATCGAGCGAGAAGCGCGGGTAGAAGACGATGAAAAACTGGCTGTTGGCGCTATCTTCGCTTTGCGCGCGCGCCATCGAGACCACGCCCCGTACATGCGGAAACTGGCTGAACTCGGCCTTCAGGTCGGGCAGCTCGGAACCACCGGTGCCGGTACCGGTGGGATCGCCGGTCTGGGCCATGAATCCTTCGATCACCCGATGAAAAATAATACCGTCGTAAAAGCCCTGACGCGTCAGGGTCTTGATCCGCTCGACATGATTGGGCGCCATGTCCGGAAACAGCTTGATCGTCACCCGCCCTCCCGTCGACAGGTCGAGGTGCAGAATATTCTCTGCGGCAGGAACAGACGCCGGCGCCGGAGTCTGCCCGGACACTTCCTGCGCTTGAGCGGGGAACGAAGCCAGGAAAAGAACGGAGATGGTCAATAAAAATTTGCGCAGCATGGCATACTCGATTTGGTATTGCGGGATGGGAAAGCAAACAGCCTTTGGACGATTCTACCTTTCACTGCAATGAATTGCTGTGAAGCCTATTGATCACCCTTCAGGCCGATCTTTTCCACCCTGGCGGTGATTTCATCGGCCACAAGCGGTGTCACGAACTTGTGTATCTCGCCGCCGAACATGGCGATTTCCTTGACCAGACGCGAGGCGATCGGTTGCAGCGAGACATCGGCCATCAGGAATACGGTCTCGATATCACCGTTCAATTGCTGGTTCATGCCCGCCATCTGATATTCATATTCGAAATCGGCGACGGCGCGCAGACCGCGTACAATCACGCTGGCGCCCTGTTTTTCTGCAAATTTCATCAGCAGCATGTTGAAACCGACAACCTCGACGCCATCTCCCAGTTCGGCGGTTTCCCTGCGCACCATGTCGAGCCGTTCCTCATCGGAGAACATCGGTGATTTGGAAGGATTGGTGGTGACACCGATCACCAGCTTGTCGACCAGGCGCATGCCGCGCTTGATGATATCCATATGGCCCAATGTAATCGGGTCAAAAGTCCCCGGATAAACGCCAATTCTCATGTCCCGTCCTTCCCGCCTAGCGGTCCCTGGTGATTGTATATTCGGCAATTGCGCGAAGCAGGTTTGCTTCCTCGCCATAGCCGTTCAAATGCGATTTGGCCTGATCCACCAGCATCTGGGCCTGTTCTCTGGCCCGCTCCAGTCCCATCAGGCTGAGAAAGGTTTCCTTGCCGGCCTCTGCGTCTTTGTGGAGCGCCTTGCCGGCCTTGTCCTCGTCACCCTCGACATCCAGGATGTCGTCGGCAATCTGGAAGGCGAGACCCAGATCATGGGCATAGCCGCGCAGGCTGGTCCGTCCTTCAATGGCCACCCGACCGAGAATCGCGCCGATCTCCACACAGGCACCGATCAGCGCCCCGGTTTTCAGTTGCTGCAAGCGAGTCACAGTCGGCAGATCGAAAGTCGACTTTTCCGCCACCAGATCCATCATCTGGCCGCCCGCCATGCCAGCCGGTCCGGCGGCTTTGGCGAGACAGGCGGTCATCTCTGCCCGAACGAAGGGATCATGATGGGTGCGCTCATCAGCCAGCAAACCGAAGGCCAGCGCGTGCAGGGCATCGCCGGCAAGAACCGCGGCGGCTTCGCCAAAGGCAATATGGGTGGTCGGCTTGCCCCGGCGCAGATCATCATCATCCATACAGGGCAGATCATCGTGGATCAGCGAATAGACGTGAAGGGCCTCGACCCCGGTCGCAGCACGGATCGCGCAACTTTCATCGACGTTGAACAATCGCGCGGTCGCCATTACCAGCAGCGGACGCAGCCGTTTCCCGCCTCCGATCGCGGCATGGCGCATGGCCTCGTACAAGCTGCGACGGGCATCGTCAGGCACCTGCAAAAGCATATCGAACTGCCGGTCGATAGCGGTAGCAACCCGCCCCATTTCCCGTAACAGATCCGAATTATTATTGGCCGCCACCGGCTCAGTCCGCGTCAAAAGGGGCAGTAGCTTGCGGTTTGCCATCGCGGTCGAGGGTGATTTTCTCGATCTTGGCCTGCGCCGCTTCCAGCCGTTGCTGGCACAGTCCGCGCAGTTTCTCGCCTTCGCTATAGAGCGCAATCGACTGGTCGAGCGGCACATCGCCGCTTTCCAGTTTGCGGACAATATCTTCGAGCCGCTTCAGCGCATCCTCGAAATTCAGGGCGGAAAGATCTTCGTTGGTTTCGCTCATGGCGCAATTCAATGACGGCGCTTTGGTCCGCGGTCAAGGGCTTGGGCTTCACTATCGACCACTTCCGGTGTAGCCCTTGAAGAAAAGCCGGGAGGAAAAGCATGTTCATCGGTCATTTTGCGCCCGCGATGGTCGCAGCAACCCACCCCAAAGCGCCGGGGCTGGGCAGCCTGTTCGTCGCCGGACAACTGGTCGATTTCGGCTTTTTCGGCCTTGCGCTGGCCGGTATCGAAAATTTCCGGATCACGCCCGGGATCACAGAGATGGTGCCGCTTGATCTCTATGACATGCCCTATACCCACAGCCTTTTGGGCAGCGCCGTCTGGGCGGCCGGCTTTGCGCTGCTGATCTGGCTGTTCACCCGCAACCGGACGGGTGCGCTGATCGGCGGAACCGTGGTGCTATCGCACTGGTTTCTTGACCTTCTGGTGCACGCGCCGGATCTGACACTGGCCGGATCGCCGCCAAAAATGGGCTTGAGACTCTGGGACCATCCGATGATCGAGATGCCGCTGGAACTGGCAATGACCTTCGGGGCGTTGGCCTTTTTCGTTGCGCGCACGCGATCAATAGCGCCAAGCGCCCGGTTTGCCTTAGTGCTTTTGGCCATATTGCTGGCCGTTTTTCAGGCTGTTAACTGGTTTGCACCAGAACCCGAGACGGCCGACGCGAATATGATGATAACCGCGCTTATCGCCTTTGCGGTCCTATCTGCCGTCGCATGGCTTGTCGGCAAGACGCGGGCGTTGAAACAGGCCTGATCCACAAGGTGCAAAGACAGAAAGCAGAAAAAGACATGACCCAATTTATCGCCGCCTATTTCATTGCCGCCATCATTTTCGGGATTCTCGATTTCCTCTGGCTGAGCAACATGACCCAGACCCTGTACCGGCCGGTCATCGGCGAGATCATGGCCGACGAGTTCCGCAAGGCGCCGGCAATGATATTCTATGCGATCTATCTGTTCGGCATCGTCTGGTTCGGGATCAAGCCGGCGCTGGCCAGCGGCCAGTGGACCACCGCCCTGCTCAACGGCGCGCTGTTCGGCGGGATCGCTTATGCGACCTATGACCTGACCAGCCAGGCCGTGCTCAAGGTCTGGTCGACCAAGATCAGCCTGTACGACATCGCCTGGGGCACCTTTGCCACAGGCGTTACCGCAGCGCTGACCGCCTTTCTGGTGCTGAAATTCGTAAAGGCCTGACGCGCCCGGTCGTCAGCGCCTGGACTTGGTCGCAAGCTGCTCCATCCGGTACGGCAGCAGGGATAATATCTCCCGCTGCCGACAGGATGAAGCGGAGCCCCATTCGCCGATTTCGGCCAGGCTGCGCCCGCAGCCCACACACAACCCGCTGGGACGGTCGATGGTACAAATATCGTTGCAGGGTGATTTCACGCGGATAGCTGTTCGTCGATCTGGCCCAGCCGTTCCTTGCCAAAATACATCTCGCCATCGATAAACATGGTCGGGATCCCAAAGGCCCCGCGCTCCACCGCATTTTCCGTATTGTCGATCAACGCCTGTTTGACCTCCGGGTCCTGGGTCTGGGCGAGAAGATCGGCCGCATCAAAACCGCCGTCCTGCAAGATTCTGCCCAGCGTTTCACCGTCGGTCACGTCGAGGCCTTCTTCCCAGATTGGCGGCAACAGCATTTCAATGAACGCCACCCGCCTGTCCGGTTCCAGCGCCACCAGCATCCGCTGCAGCGTGATCGTGTTGAACGGGAATTTCGGGTTCATCCTGAATTTGCTCAGCCCATGCTTCTGGATAAACCGGTTCATCTCCAGCATCGCATAGTCATTCTTGCCCTTCACTTCCGCATCGCGGATAAACGGCGGCGCGTTGCCGGTCAGCTTGTGCATGCCGCCGAGAAAGGCCGGGGTAATAGTGATCGTCGCGCCATGCTTTTCGGCCAGCACCTTGAGCGGTTGCCAGATAAGATAGGCGTTGGGGCTGACGAAATCGAAAATCAGCTCGATGGTCTTGGACATAGGTTGCTCCTTCGAACCTATCCTTAAAGCAGCACAGCGAAACATCAATTCCCTCTAGGCGAAATTGCCCCGCCTCGTTAAAGGGTCTGCATGACCACAGACACGATCATTGCCGAGCCCCAGATCTCCACCGAAACCGTGCGCGAGCATGGCCTCAACGCGGAGGAATATCAGCGCATATTGAACGCGCTCGGTCGCGAGCCGAATATGACCGAGCTGGGTATCTTTTCGGTGATGTGGTCGGAACATTGTTCCTACAAGTCATCGCGCCTGCATCTGAAGAAACTGCCGACCACCGGCCCGCAGGTCATTTGCGGCCCTGGCGAAAATGCAGGTGTCATCGACATCGGTGACGGCCAGGCAGCGATCTTCAAGATGGAGAGCCACAACCACCCGTCCTATATCGAACCCTATCAGGGCGCGGCGACCGGCGTCGGCGGGATCCTGCGCGACGTCTTCACCATGGGCGCGCGGCCCGTGGCCAATCTCAACGCGCTGCGCTTCGGAAGGCCCGACCATCCGAAGATGAAGCATCTGGTCAAGGGCGTCGTCGCCGGTATTGGCGGCTATGGCAATTGCGTCGGCGTGCCGACGGTCGGCGGCGAGACCAATTTCGATCCCGCCTATGACGGCAATATCATCGTCAATGCAATGACCGTCGGCGTGGCCGACGCGGACAAGATTTTCTATTCGGCCGCCAGCGGCGTCGGCAATCCGATCGTCTATGTCGGCTCCAAGACCGGTCGCGACGGCATCCACGGCGCGACCATGGCGAGCGCCGAATTTGACGACGACAGCGATGAAAAGCGCCCCACCGTACAGGTCGGCGATCCGTTCACCGAAAAACTGCTGATCGAGGCCTGTCTCGAACTGATGGCCAGCGATGCAATTGTCGCGATCCAGGATATGGGCGCAGCGGGACTGACCAGTTCCAGCGTAGAAATGGCGACCAATGGCGAAGTCGGCATCATCCTCGACATGGACAAGGTGCCCTGCCGCGAAACCGGCATGACCGCCTATGAAATGATGCTCAGCGAAAGCCAGGAACGCATGCTGATGGTGCTGAAACCCGGCCGCGAGGAAATGGCCGAGGCGATTTTCACCAAATGGGAACTGGATTTCGCGGTGATCGGCGAAGTCACCGACAGCCGCCGCATGGTCCTCACCCACAAGGGCGAAACCGTCTGCGACATCCCGCTCGGCCCGCTCGCCGACGATGCGCCGCTCTATGACCGCCCGCACCTGACCCGCGAGGAATATGCCGCGCATATCAATGTCCAGCCGGTCGGCGATCTGCCCGAAAGCCCTGACATCGGTGCCGATCTTCTGAAAATGATGGCCAGCCCCGCGCTTGCCTCGCGCCGCTGGATCTGGGAACAATATGACAGCCAGGTCGGCGCCGACACCGCGCAGCGCTCCGGCGGTGACGCCGCTGTCGTCCGCGTCCACGGCACCAACAAGGGCCTCGCGATCACCACCGACTGCACCCCGCGCTATTGCAAGGCCGATCCCTATGAGGGCGGCAAGCAGGCGATTGCCGAAGCCTATCGCAATCTTTGCGCGGTCGGCGCAAAACCCCTGGCGACCACCGACTGCATGAATTTCGGCAATCCCGAAAAGCCGCATATCATGGCGCAATTTGTCGGTACGATCGAGGGCATGGGCGAAGCCTGCAAGGTGCTCGACATGCCGATCGTCTCGGGCAATGTCAGCCTCTACAACGAAACCACCGGCGCCGACGGGGTCAGCCACGCGATCCTGCCGACACCGGCAATCGGCGCGGTCGGCCTGATCGACGATCTCGACACAATGATGACCATCGGTTTCAAGCAGGAAGGCGATTGTATCGCCACCATCGGTTTCCATCACGAGGAACTCGGCCAGTCGACCTGGCTGCGGGAAATCCACGGCCGCACCGACGGCCCGCCGCCGAAGGTCGATCTGAAAGACGAAGAATGGGCCGGCCGGATCGTTCGCGAACTGATCGCCGCCGGCAAGGTCACCGCTGTGCACGATATCAGCGACGGCGGCCTCGCCGTGACGCTGGCTGAAATGGCGCTGGCCGGCAATCTCGGCGCGGAGATCGATCCGATGACCAGCGCCTTCGCCTTCAGCGAGGCGCAGGGCCGCTATGTCATCACCTATCGTAGCGATGCCGACCTCGATCGCGCAGAAGTGCCGTTCGAGAAAATCGGGCAGGTGAAGGGCGACAAGCTGGTGCTGAACGGCAAGCCGGTTGCGGTGAGCGATTTGCGCGAAGCGCATGAGAGTTTCTTCCGCGACTGGATGGAGGACTAGGCCCTAGCCCCTCCACCACTGCTTCGCCGCGGTCCCCCTCCCCATGCCTGCGGCACAGGGAGGAAAAGTGGTTTGACAGTTTTGGCCCGACGCTGACAAAATTGCCCTGATTGTGATACATCTATCCTCCCTGTTGCGAAGCAATGGGGGAGGTGGCCTGCGCAGCAGGTCGGGGGGGCTATGGCACGAACAACCAGACACACCGTCCTGAAAGCAAGGCAATTGCGCAAGACAATGATCAAACCCGAAATCATGTTGTGGCAGCAGCTGCGCAAGAAACCGCTCGGCATCAAGTTCCGACGCCAGCATCCGATTGGGTCATATATCGTGGATTTCTATTGCCCGTCTGCGAAACTGGCTATCGAAGTCGACGGCATGGCGCACGATATGGCGACCGTCCGGAACGCGATGAGCGGCGGGAATGGGATTTATTTGGCATTGGAGTCGAGGTCATCCGGATAGCCGCGCAGGATGTTCTGCATGACCCGACAGACGTCGCCGACCGGATATTGCGATATATTCAGAGTTTGCACTAGGCCTCTCCGTTATCCACCTACGCCAAGGCTTGGGCGGATGCGGATGCCACCTCCCCATTGCTGCGCAACCGGGAGGAAATAGTTATGTTAATTTCATCCTCCCAATGCCGCAGGCATGGGGAGGGGGACCGCGCGTAGCGTGGTGGAGGGGCCACACCAAGACCAACCGAAAGCCCCCATCCGCTCCTCCAACAGATAGGGAACAACTCCCGCCTCCGGTCGTTGATGATGAAACGACAGGAGAAACACGATGACCGCAGGCTATTCCGCAACCCCGCTTACAGAAAAGCTATCCCTCAAGGAGGGAATGCGCGTCTGGTTTCTCGACATGCCGGAGAGCGTCCGGGCAGAGATTGACGAGTCCGGCCTGACCTTGTCCGAAGATGAAGTCCCAACCCCCGGCCTGAACGCCGCCCATATTTTCGTGACCGACCGGGACATAATGGAACAGCATCTGGCCACCCTGCGCGAAATGATCGATCCCGCCGGCCAGGTCTGGGTGAGCTGGCCGAAAAAGCCGTCGAAAGTCGAAACAGACATCACCGAGGACATGATCCGCGAAGTCGCGTTACCGATGGGCTTTGTCGACATCAAGGTCTGCGCGGTGGACGCGGTCTGGTCGGGCCTCAAGCTGGTGATCCGCAAGGAATTGCGCTGACCGGCAGGCGCTTGCGCATCCGTTCGTGCTTAGCCCGTGGAATCGCGGTCTTGCGCGCCTGATCGTCCTTCGACAAGCTCAAGACAAACGGCAGGACCTGGGTCAAATGTTGTCAGGAAACCGGACGTTTTATCAGGCCGGCTGCGCCAGCATGTCATAGGGATCCACATCCTGGGCGCGGAACCTGGCATGGGCCTCATGGTAGAAACGCGGTGTCCTGATATGCAGCCGCTCGCGCAAGGCGTCCAGCGGTTGCGCAAGCAGCTCGGCAATATTCTCTTCGCTGATCTTCGGGCAGGCCTTGCCCATTTTCTGGGCTTCGCGGATCGCCTTGAAGATCGGCGCGTCGCTCTTGGTCTGTTTCTTCATATTCAGACCGGCCGCATAAGCGATGAAGACATTCCCCAGGGCCGGGTTCTGGCCGTAGGTGAAGGCCAGCACGCACGCTTCGCCCAGCGCGTCGCGGCCATAGCCGGTCAGCACATGCAGCAGGTCATGCGTGTCGCGCTGGCGAAAACCGTACCATTCGATCAGATCGCCATATTTGCGCGGGCTGAACTCGTCATATTCGGCGATCAGACCGGCGGCGCTCAGACCTTCCTTTTCCATGAAGTCGCAATAGGCATGGGCCAGACTACCGGCCGGCATTTTCCGCAGACGCTCATGATCGTCGAGCAGCACCGCAAGTTCGGGTTCGCTTTCCAGCAGCGCCTTGCCCTTGTCGCTCTCGACAAAAGCCTTGGCATCCTTGCGGAACCCGGGGCGCGGCAGCGATTCAAAAATATGGAACACCTGCGACGTGTCTTCCTTGTCCTTGATCAGTTCGCGGAAATGATGGAGCGCTTTCAGCGGACGAAAGCGGGCTGCGGGACGGTCCGGGTGAACAAACGGCATTTGCGAATCATCGGACGCTGGGAATTTGTGATCAATTTTCATGCGGCCTATATGTCGCTTACTAACATCTATGTCAATAGAGGATAGTGGCTTTCCCGAAAGCGCCGGCTCCGCTATCTGCTGTGCAGCCCATGACCCTGACGCGTCCTGATCGCGGGAGATGTAAATGAAGCCGCATGACACCCTGCCCTATACCCAGCTGCCGGACTATTCCGACGCCGAACGCATCGCGCGGTCCCGCGCCTTTTACGAAGCGATCAGGACCCGGCGGACCTGCCGCTATTTCAGCGACGAAGCGGTTCCCCGTGCGGTGATCGAGAATGCGATTCTTGCCGCCGGCACCGCGCCCAATGGCGCCAATCACCAGCCCTGGCATTTCGCCGTGATCGAGACAGCGGAGAAGAAGAAAGCCCTGCGTATCGCCGCCGAGGAAGAGGAGCGCGCCTTTTACGCAAGCAAGGGCAGCGACGAATGGCTGGAAGCGCTGGCGCCCCTCGGCACCGATGCCGACAAGCCGTTTCTCGAGATCGCCCCCTATCTCATCGTGATCTTTGGCCAGCGCAAGGGCGGCATGAATCCGGGCGAGAGCAAGCAGAATTATTATGTCAACGAAAGCGTCGGCATCGCGACCGGCACGCTGATCACCGCGCTGCACGACGCCGGTCTTGCCACGCTCACCCACACGCCCAATCCGATGAAATTTCTCAATCAGCTGTGCGACCGCCCGAGCCATGAAAAACCGATGATGGTCCTGGTGGTCGGAAAACCCGCCCCCGATGCGACGATCCCCGTCCACGCGACGATCAAGAAGCCGCTGGACCAGATCGCCAGCTGGCTGTGAAAGAATTGCGATCCCCAAATATCGTTCGTGCTGAGCCTGTCGAAGGACAGCCGGTAGCAGCGGGTTCTGCTTATCCCGGTCCTTCGACAAGCTCGGGACGAACGGCGCGCAGATGAGCACCACCCCTTCCTCGCCCCGCTATCTCGAACTCGACGCCTTGCGCGGTTTTGCCGTGATGGGCATTTTGCTGATGAATATCGTCGGCTTCGCGATGCCGGAAATGGCCTATGTCAGCCCGGCGGTTTACGGCGGTACCGATCTGCCCGACACCATCGTCTGGGCGCTGTCCTATATTTTCGTCGACGGCAAGATGCGCGGCCTTTTCACCCTCTTGTTCGGCGCAAGCATGATGCTGGTGATCGAGCGGGCCCGGGGCAATGGCGACGATCCGGCGAAAGTACATTTTTCCCGCATGATCTGGCTGGCATTTTTCGGTCTGGCGCATTTCTTTCTGCTCTGGGCCGGCGACATATTGTTCCTCTACGCCGCCGTTGGCTGCATCGCCTATTTCCTGCGGGACCTGACCGCCGATGATCTGATCCGCCGCGCCCTGCTCATCTTCACGCTCGGATTTCTCGGCTATACCTTGATGTTCGGCAGCCTGCTGTTTCAGCAATATCAGGCCGGCTTGCCCGGAGCCAGCGCCGGCTCGATCGACAATGTCGCGACGATCATCGCCGGTTTTGATAGCGGTCCGGCTGCCATCACCGCCGATATCGCGCTTCATCAATCCGGCTTCGTTTCGATATTGCTCGACAAGGTCCGGAACGACCCGTTCGGACCACTGGTTCTGCTGGCCTATAATCTGGCGGAGACGCTGCCGCTGATGATGATCGGCATGGCGCTGTATAAAAACGGCTTCATCACCGGCCAGTGGACCTTGGAACAATATCGTTCCTGGGGTATCCGGCTTACCATCTCCGGAGCCGCCATAGTAGCCGCCATCGCGCTTTATCTTATCGCCGGTGGTTTCGAAATATTGCGGATGGTCAATGCCAGCTATGCATGGAACTGGCCCTCGCAAATGCTGATGACCATCGGCTATACCGCATTGCTGATCCGGCTGATCCGGACATTCCGGGGCACATCATGGATCATGCGGATCGCGGCCGTCGGGCGCGCTGCTTTCAGCAATTATCTCGGTACCAGCCTGCTGATGACCTTCATCTTTTACGGATGGGGGCTGGGATTATACGGATCGGTCGGACGAGCAGAATTATATCTGTTCGTGGCGCTTGCCTGGCTTCTCATGCTGCTCTGGTCGCAAGCCTGGCTGACACGCTATCGCTACGGACCGCTGGAATGGCTATGGCGCAGCCTCGCGCGGCAACAGGCGCAACCGATGCGCCTCTTATAAATCGTCCCGGGCTTCTTCTGCAGCCTCCGGCGGTTCATCGTCACCGAACCCGCTGACATAATTGGCGTTCAGTTGCTGATATAGGTTGAACCCGGACACGATTTCCAGTTGCTCCTGATCATCATCCATCAGCCCCAGCGGTCGTCCATCGGGCAAATAGGCAAAGTGGAGCAAGCGGCCTTCTTCATCCTGGCGATATACCGAGCAGATGACCGGCGAACCGAGACCGCCCACCACGCTGTGCATCACGACCGCTTCCGCCTCTGCTTCGAGAGAGGCATCGCTGTCCGGATCAAAAGGCGTCCCGGAATAGCGATAGACCGTCACATGATCCGCTGCATTTTCTATCGGATGTGTCATGCAACTGGCATTGCCGGTCCGTATTTCGTCGTCCGCCAGAAAAAGCAGATGGCTTGGACTGATGGCAACGAAAACCCCGCCATCGGCCGCCAGCGGACTGACCGCTTTCGGACCCGATTGAACATAATCCCAATCGGCAAGAATATCGGCGGGGATTTTCCCGAAAAATTCCAGCGAGGGCGTTTCCCCCAAGGTTAAAACAGCATTGCCAGCAACGCCCCCTGGAAGCGACTCGATATGGGCGACGAGGTCCATGCCCCTGATATTCCAGTCGGCTTCCGCTTCTCCCGTCGGCTCCAATGCTGCGGCAAGTTCGATTTTGATCGATTCCTGCAACTCTTGCAGGTCTCCGGCGAGCTCGCTTTGCACGAGCTGCCAAAATTCTGCGACCGGAGAATGCCGGGAAACGGCCACATCTGTCGCATATGCACTTTCGATCCCGGGCTGTGAGAGATCGGGCACGCCGGCTGCACTGGCCGGCGCTATCGCCAGCAACAAAATCACGGGGACAATGGCACCCCAAATTCTACACATCACAAGCCTCTTCCTCCCGCGTTGAACCGGTTTAACCATTTTCTCCGGCATGGAAATATAATATCGATCGATTTTTGCTATTGCTATCTATTCTCATTAGCGATATATGATTCGCAGAGAGGAACCGAAATGGTTGTTTGCGTCTGTAATGCGATTAAGGAAAAAGACCTGAGAGCCGCCGTGCGCAGCGGTGCCGACAGGCCTTCCCAGGTTTATGCCCAGCTGGGGCGCAAGCCGAAATGTGGACAATGCCTCGCCTTCGCGCAAACCATTATCAAGTCCGAAGTTGCGACCGCTTAGCATTCTCGTTATCAAATCATTGAAATAATTACGTTTTTCACAAGACTGCCCTTTCGCATGGCAGCCCTATCCTGTATAGAGATTCCCGATTGATCCACTGACAGAAGGGAAGGACTCTGCCATGAAGGGCGATACAAAAGTCATCGAGTTTCTCAACGAAGCGTTGAAAAACGAACTCACGGCCATCAACCAATACTGGCTGCACTATCGCATGCTCGACAATTGGGGCGTGACCAAATTGGCCGAATTCGAACGGCACGAATCGATCGACGAAATGAAGCACGCGGACAAATTGGCGGAGCGGATTTTCTTCCTCGATGGCCTGCCCAACTTCCAGCTACTGGGTCGACTGAAAATCGGAGAAACCGTGGAAGAAATCCTCAAGGCCGATCTGGAGCTGGAATATGAAGCGCTGCCGATGCTCAAAAATGCCATCGAGCATTGCGAGAGCGTGCGCGACTATGTCAGCCGCGACCTGTTCGCCGAAATTCTCGAGAGCGAGGAAGATCATGTCGATTCCCTCGAACAGCAGTTCGACATGATCGAACGGATGGGAATTGAAAATTATATCCAGCTGCAGTCCAAACCGGTCGAATAGACCCGCAGCTATGATGTCAGCCGACCCGGCGACCAAAGCCGGTCGGCTGGCGTTGCTGGACCAGCGGACTGGTCCCCCTGCCCAATATCGCCAGAGTATCCTCGAACATCGGCCGTAGCGCCACCACCAGCTCGATAAGCTCGTCCGGCGTCTCGTGATGCTCGACGCACGCACGGGCGGTCATTTCGATTGTTTCCGCCGCAATGCCGAGCTTCAGTCCGCCCAGTTGCAGCGCCTCGCCTTTCAGCTTGTGTGCCGCAAGCACCATGGCCGCCGGATCATTGGCGCGCATCGCCTCTTCGATCTTGTCGACAGACTGGAAGCCGTCTTCCTGAAAATAGCCCAGCAGCCGGACAAAATGAGGCCCCAGAGCCGCACGGGTATCGGCCCAGACCTTCCAATCAATCAATTCGCTTTCGACTGGCTCCACCGAACGCTCCCGGAACTATAGCGAAAATACGCTAACCTTACCGAACCTAGGCCAAAACCTGTAAAAACTTTGTTACCGGGTGCCGCAATTTTGCGAACTCTTCACCAGATTGCAGTGAATTCAGGCTTTGTCATGATAGGGGTTTTTGGGGGCGCGGATGATCAGTCGCACCGGAACCCCGCCAAAGCCCAACTCGCGACGGATACCGTTAACCAGATAGCGGCGATAGCTTTCCGGCAAATCGTCGACCCGCGTCCCGAAAATCACAAAAGATGGCGGCCGCGTCTTGGCCTGGGTGATATAGCGCAATTTGATCCGCTTCCCGCCGGGTGCCGGCGGCGGATTTTCGGTAATCGCGTCCTCGAACCAGCGGTTCAGCTTGCCGGTTGAAACCCGCTGCGACCAGATCCGCCGGGCCTTGAAAGCAGCCTTCATCAACTGGTCGATCCCCTTGCCGGTAAAGGCCGAAACCGCAATCAGCGGCACATCGCGGACCTGCGCAAGACCATCATCAAGCGCTGCACGGATGCCGTTGAACAATTTGCTCGGCCCTTCGGCGACATCCCATTTGTTGATCCCGATGACCAGACAGCGGCCTTCCTGGATCGCATGATCGGCGATCCGCAGGTCCTGCGCTTCCAGCCCCTTGGTCGCGTCGAGCAAAAGCACCACTACTTCGGCAAAGTCGACTGCATGGCGCGCGTCTGCCACGGCAAGCTTCTCGAGCTTGTCATTGACCTTGGCCTTTTTGCGCATGCCGGCGGTGTCGATCAGCCGCACTTGCCGGTCCGGTTCTATACCATCCAGCTTTTCTTCCTCGGTCAGGGCATCGTCGTGCCAGACCCAGTCGACGGTAATGCTGTCGCGCGTGATCCCGGCTTCCGGACCGGTGATCATGCGGTCCTCATCCAGCATCTTGTTTATCAGGGTCGACTTGCCCGCATTGGGACGTCCGACGATGGCCAGTTTCAGCGGCGCCGATTCATCGGTCGGCTCTTCGGCGGCAGCCGCCTTGAAATTCTCAACATAGGGCTGGATCGCCTGAAACAGGTCGGCGATGCCGTCGCCATGTTCGGCGCTGAACGGAATCGGATCGCCGAACCCGAGGGAATAGCTTTCCAATATGCCGGCTTCCGCCGCTTTGCCCTCGGCCTTGTTGACCAGCAGAACGACCGGTGTTTTCGCGCTTCTCAGCCAGCGGGCGATTTCCTCGTCGAGCGGGGTCAGGCCAGCCCGGCCATCGATCACGAACAAAGCCAACTCCGCGCCGGCAACCGCGAGTTCGGTCTGCTTGCGCATCCGGCCGGGAAGGCTTTTCGGATCTTCATCCTCATAACCCGCCGTATCAATGACATTAAACTCGAGCCCCAGCAGGTTGGCCGCGCCTTCGCGTCGGTCGCGCGTCACCCCCGGCGTATCATCGACAAGCGCCAGCTTCTTGCCAACCAGACGGTTGAACAGGGTTGATTTGCCGACATTCGGTCGGCCGATAATAGCGATATTGGGCAGCATGGAGCCGGTCCCTGTCCTTTGGTTCTGATCCTCAGCGGAACGCGGAAATTCGGCCGCTGTCGTCGAGAATATATAGCATGCCACCCGCAACGACTGGCGGCAGCGAAACGCCGTCATCCAGTTCAAACAGCGTCTGGCTCGATCCCTCACCCGGCGATATCGAAACGACATCGCCTTCGGTGCTGGCCACGATCAGACGATTACCGGCCAATATCGGTCCGGTCCAGGTGATCGGGTTTTTCTTCTTTTTCTCGTTCTTGAAGGCGGCGAGCTGGCTGATCCAGCGAACCTTGCCATTCGGTCTGGCGATACACAGCAATTTTGCGTCATCGGTCAGCACGAACACCCATTCGCCAGCGACCACAGGTGTGGTAATACCGGCAATGTTCAGCTCCCAGATCCGCTGGCCCGTAACCAGTTCATAAGCAGCCATGCGACCGCCCTGTCCCAGCGCGAAGACGCGGCCACGGTCGATCACCGGATCGGCATCGATATCGGACAAAGTCGCAACCGATGTCGAAATGCTCGTGCGCGCGAGCGCGTCGTTCCAGAGATTACGGCCATTTTCATAGCGGTAGGCGGTCAGCTCGCCTGAGGAATAGCCGGCAACGACCGTACCCTGTCCGGCAGCCGGCGCGGCAACGCCGAAAATGCCCGCGAGGCCGACCGTGCCCGCTTCATTCCATTGCACCGACCCGTCAACCATGCTGAGCGCATAGATCTGGTTGTCCTGCGTCATCACATAGACATTGCCGTTGGAAATCGTTGGCGATCCGCGCAGCGGTCCGGCCGGACGCACTTTCCATATCTGGCTGCCGTCGGCCGCATTGAGCGCGACTACATCGCCCACGCCGTTGGTTGCATATACGACATCGCCCAGAACACTGGTTCCGCCACCGAACCGTGAAGAGGCGCCGTCGCCCTTCACCTCGATCTGCGAGGACCAGATTTTCGAACCGGTTGCAGCATCAAAGGCATGAACCATTGCTTCGGTGTCGGTGACGAACAGTCGTCCACCGGATATCACCGGTGCCGCCGCCAGCCGTTCCCGCTTGTTGGTTCCGCTGATGCTCGCGGTCCAGACCCGGTCAAGGCTGCCCGGCAAGGCTACATGACCGATTGATTTGCTTGCGTTGCCGCCCGACTGTGCCCATTCGCTGTTGGCGGCAGGCGCAGGCAGGATCACGGCAATCGACGCCAGGCCGGGGTCGACTTCCGCGCCGGTTTCACCACTCAATATCGGCGTGCGCTTGCCGATCGTCGGCGTATTCTTCTTGCTCTCGCCATCGCCGCCGCCCAAAATGCTGCAGCCGGACAGCAGTGAAAGAGCCAGCAGGCTTGCGGTCAGTGTCTTACCGGAAATCATTCCTTGGATTCTCCCTCAGTCGCTACCACGGTTGGCGGTGCAGCCTTATTATCATCGCTGTCCGGTTCGACAGCGTCAATGCCCTCGACGCCGGCCATCTGCAAAGCACGCGACCGGATCGTTGCCGGAACGCCATCGTCCTTGGCCAGCTGGGCAAAAAGCGGCCCCGCCAGATCCGACTTGTTCAGATTCAGATAGGATATCGCGACCATTTCGCCGGCGCTGCCGAACCAGGCATTGCCCGGAACCGCAAGCGGCTTCAGCCGGTCGATCACCTGCTGCGGCTTGAGCGTGTCGAATTCAGCAGTCGTCTGGCGGATCAGGGCAAGATCACGAAACGGCTTCGGCAGACTGTCGTCAGCGACAATCTTGGCATAGCCGGCAATCGCCTTTTTCGGATCATTTTTTTCCAGCGCGATATTAGCCTGCAACAGCTGCGCCGCGGCGCGATAGCCGCTCTGTTCCGCTTCCATCAACGGTTCGAGCGCGGTCGCGGCTCCGTCCAGATTATTCTGGCGAATGCTGTCGATGGCCGCGACATATTCCTCGCTGCGCAGACCCGAATCTTCATTCTGGCTATTCTGCCAGAAAATCCAGCCGGCCAGCGCGCCCAGACCGATGACAATAGCGGCAAAAATCCAGATTCCGTAACGGGTGACGATCGTCTTCAGCTGGTCCTCGCGCACCGCTTCGTCGACTTCCCGCAGAAACACCTGTTCTTGCTGGTCCGGCTTCTCTTCCGGGGCTTTATCTTTGTCTTTGGCCAAGCTGGCTTCCTCAAATCTGTTTCGCGTATCCCGTTCGCCGGTCAGACGAAGGCATTATGCAATCGGCTGTCCTTTAGCGTCCGCAATAGCAAATGTAAAAGTCTATTGACCATTTCCACAGGCTGAACGGCGGATCGGCTGCATCAGAGAAATATCGCTATTTTTTCGGTTGATAGAGTTGATCCGCCCCCGGAAAGGCGCGTTCCCTGACCTCTCCGGCATATTGCTCGGCAGCCTGGTCAATTTGTTCGGCAATATTGTGATAGCGTTTCACAAAGCGGGCGGTACGGTCGAACATGCCCAGCATATCCTCGGTGACCAGCACCTGGCCATCGCATTGCGCGGAGGCGCCGATGCCGATGGTGATCGCATTGACCGCCCTGGTCGCCTCGATTGCGATGGGCTCGAGCACGCCTTCCAGCACAATCGCAAAGGCCCCGGCCTTGTCGAGGGCCACCGCGTCGCCGACAATCTTCTTCGCCTCGGCATCGCTGCGCCCGCGCGCGGCATAGCCGCCCAGCACATTGATCGCCTGGGGCGTCAGGCCGACATGGCCAACCACCGGAATGCCGCGTTGGACGAGAAACGCCACGGTCTCAGCCATCACTTCACCGCCTTCAAGCTTGACCGCAGCCGCACCGGTTTCCTTCAAGATGCGCGCAGCGCTTTCATAGGCTTTTTCCGGCGAGGATTCATAGGAACCGAAGGGCATGTCGACGACAACGACGCTGTGATAGCTGCCCCGGACCACCGCCGCCCCATGGTTGCACATCATCTCGAGCGTGACCGGAATGGTGGAATCCAGGCCATAGATCACCTGGGCCAGCGAATCGCCGACCAGCAGCATATCGCAATGCGCGTCGAGCAATTGCGCCGTCCGCGCGGTATAGGCGGTCAGCATGACCACCGGCTCTGCTGTCACCCCGTCGACCTTGCGGCCCTGGATTTTCGGTACGGACAAACGCCGCATCGGCTGTGGCCGGGGGTTGGCGCGACTGGTCGAGGTATCGAGTTTGAAGGTTGTGGACATGGCAATCCTAAACAGTATCGTTGATAGAATGGCCTCAATAAGCGACGCCGGCGCATAAGGCCAGCTTAGCGGTTATCGCCTGGCGGCTGTCACCGCCTGCGCGGGATTGTCGCTGAACAATCCGTCGATCCCCGTAGCGATATAGGCCCGGATTTCACCCGCGAGATCGCCCGTATCGCGCGGATCGATGCCGCTCTTGAAATCGGTCGGCAGAAAATAATTTTCACGACGAAAGGTCCAGGGATGCACTGCAAGGCCGGCCTTGTGCGCGGCCTCGACCAGTCCGGTCGGCGCGCCCAGCCGGCCGATGGCATTGCGACCGATCACCATATCCTTGGATGGTCCGATCCCGTCGGCATAGCGGGCCATGTCCTTCAATCCCGCCGCCGTGATCATGGCCGCATAGCTTTGCCCGGCCATGTCCGGTGGCCCGCCCTCGCTCGCCACCAGCTGCACCAGCCGGACACCGGTCTTGCCGTTCAATACCTGCAAATTGCCGACTTCGAACGACTGGATGAAGACCGGATCATCAGCTCCGTCATAGCCATATTGCTGGAGCAGTTTCAGCAAGGGTTCGTCATGGTTCAGCCCCAGCGCTGCAAAATAGCTCGGATGCTTGGTCTCCGGGTAGACGCCAATCCGCCTGCCCGTCTTGGCCGCATGCGCTTCGAGCAGTTGCAGCACCTCTTCAAAGGTCGGGATCTCGTACTGGCCATCATATTGCATATTGCCCGGCCGCAGGTCGGGCAGCCGTTCCCTGGCCCGCAATGTCTTCAGCTCGGCAAGCGTGAAATCTTCGGTAAACCAGCCGTCATGCTGGCTGCCATCAATGGTTTTGACGGTCCTGCGGCCGGCAAATTCCGGCCGGTCGGCAACATCGCTGGTCGCGCTGATGTCATTTTCATGCCGAGCCACCAAAATGCCGTCCCGGGTCAACACCAGATCCGGTTCGATAAAATCCGCGCCCTGGTCGATCGCCAGCTGGTAGGCGGCCAGCGTATGTTCGGGTCGCTCGCCGCTGGCACCGCGATGGGCAATGATGATCGGAGGCTCTCCGTTCAACGTTGCTGCATTCATTGGCCCGTCTCCCGCATACTCCGCCCCTGCTCTGCATCCGGCCAGCGCAAACAGCATCAGAAAGACGAGCCGGACGCGCATCCCTAGCCGACCTCGACACCGTTCCAGAACGCGATCCGTCCTGCAATTTCCGCAGCTGCTTCCTTGGGCGCCGGATAGTACCAGGCCGCATCCTCGTTGATCTCGCCCTCGACGATCAGGCTATGATAGGCGGCATCACCCTTCCAGGGACAATGGCTCGTGCTATCGCTGTACATCAGATATTTCGACCAGACGGAATCGCGGGGAAAATAGTGATTGCCTTCCACTACGACCGTATCGTCACTGTCGGCGATCACCGCGCCATTCCATTTTGCCTGAACCATGTGCCTGTCCTTTTCCTGATACCATAAGCTGCCACGGCAACCAGTGTCAGCGGTATCCAAACCCAGATAGCTTCGGAATATAACACTTTGATGCCACGGCCACTGATAAAATCGGAAATCCCGATCGGCGATACGGCAATCGGGGTAAAGGGAGCGAAATGGCGTGACGCTTCGAACGGCCAATAGATCGCCACGCCCAGCCCGCCATTGGTGAACATGTCGAGCAACCCGTGCGAGGCCATCGAGACAAACAGGAAAGCCGCCACCAGACCATATCGTTGTGGTCGCAGCACGGCTGTGGCAAACAGCGCTGCAACAGCAGCAAAAAGAAGACTGTGCGTCGCGCCGCGATGTCCCCAGCTGTCTCCATATTCGATGCCAAACCCAAAGCCGGCAACATCGGCATCGGGCAGCATGGCAAATAACAGACCTGTCGCGATCACCGGCACAGACAGCCGGCTTCGTCCCAATATCAACGCGCCGGCAAGCGGCACGGCGGCATGGGACATGACCGTCGGCATCAGCTGTTGCGCGCGGTCAGACCTGCTGCTTCATAATCCGACGCCTTGAAACCGACGACCAGCTCGTCGCCATGTTCCAGCACCGGCCGTTTGATCATGCTGGGATTTTCCGCCATCACCATCACCGCGGTATCGTCGCCGATATTTTCCTTCACCATGTCGGGCAGCTTGCGGAAAGTGGTGCCGCGCTTGTTGACCAGCGCTTCCCAGCCCACCTGCATCACCCACATTTCCAGCTTTTCCTTGCTGATCCCCGACTTTTTATAGTCGTGGAAGACATAGTTGATGCCGTTTTTCTCCATCCAGTTGCGCGCCTTTTTGATCGTGTCGCAATTGGAAATGCCGTACATTTTGGTTTCGTTGCTCATGGGACTGATCCTGTTTTTACTGCACCTTGACCCAGAGACCCAGGTCAGCGACCGGTCAATGATCGCATTTCGGGCTCCGGGCAGTGCAAATTCGCTTCCCGAACTGAATTAGCCAGAAATGCCCGTCGCGCAAGGCCCAATCGGAACTGTGGTGTTCCAGTTGCCGCGCGGTCCGGTCGACAGTCTTCGCATCGGTCAGCCCGACAGCGTTGCCGACCCCGTCTCGCAATCGGCGCGCAGCGGACAGGACAGACAATCCGGTCGTTTCGGCCGGCAGATCGTCTGGGCCAGACGCTTGCCGAGCAGATGATGCTCGTCCAGATCCTCCGCCGACCATTCGGGCGGCATCAGCGGCATCAGCGCGTCATAGGCCCGGGTCGTATCGGCCTTGGCCGGCACCAGCCCCATCCGCTGCACCACGCGCCGGTGGCCGGAATCGAGCACCAGCGCCCGGCGATTGAAATGGCTGGTGTTCATGATCCCGGCGCTGATCTTGCGCGCAATCCCGGGCAAAGTCTCCAGCCAATCCATCGCTTCGGCCGTTTCCATCGGTTCAAGATGCTCCAGGCTGGCCTTGCCGCACCGCGCGATAATTTCGTTGAGGCAGGCCTTGAGCCGCTCCGCCGCCATTGCCGGGAAAGTGGCGGTCTGCAGAAGACCCCGCAACTGCTCGAAAGGAGCCTCGGCAACGCGCTCCCACGATCCATATTCGGCGATCAATCGATCGGTATTGGCGTTGGACACCGCGGTTTTCGCGCGCGCGCCGATTACGCCCTGGACCAGGACCCACATCGGGTCGCGGCGCGTATCGTCGACCGGCATCACCCGGCCAAACCGCTCGATCAGCCTGCCGTGCATCCGGCGCAAAATCTCGGTGCGGTGAGCGGGACCAGAGTCGAGTTGCATCCGCGGAATATGGCCGAGCTGAGGACCGGTAGCAAGACTGTGCGCCCCGCAGCCATCGACCGGTCAGTCCAGCCGGCGACCAATGGTCACAACCGGCTGCGCATCATGGCGAAGCGCCTTGAAGAAACCGGTCGCCGCGTCATGGATCAGATATCGACAATGATCTTGCCGAAATGCTGCCCCGATTCCTGATGGCGGAAGGCATCGCCCAGATCGGCGAGCGGGAAGGATTTGTCGAGCACCGGTTTCAGGCCATTGGCTTCAATCGCCGCGATCATGTCCTGCTGTTGCGTGCGGCTGCCGACGGTCAGGCCCTGCACGCGCAGGTTCTTGCCCATCAGCAGGCCGGTCTGCACCGGCCCGGCAAAGCCGGTGAGCACGCCGATCAGGGCAATATGACCACCGATCCGGGTTGCCACCATCGACTGGTCGAGCGTACCCGGCCCACCGATCTCGACGACGCAATCAACGCCCTTGCCGCCGGTAAGTTCGAGCACCTTTGGCCCCCAGGCTTCGACTTGCTTGTAATTGATCAGATGATCCGCACCGAGCTCCTGCAGTCGCTTCAGCTTGTCATTGGACGAAGACGTCGCGATCACCGTCGCGCCCGCCGCCTTGGCAAATTGCAACGCAAAAATCGACACGCCGCCGGTGCCCTGCACCAGCACCCTATCGCCCGGTTTCACGCAGCCATCGACAAACAGCGCGCGCCAGGCAGTAAGTCCCGCGCAGGTCAGGGTCGCGGCCTCGGCGGCGCTATAGCCTTTCGGCGCATGGGTCCACGAGGTCGTCGGGCCAACCGCCTGCTCGACCGCATAGCCGTCAATCCCGTCGCCGGGCACCCGCTTGAACCCGCCTTCGGGCGGCGCGCCGTCGATCCACTCGGGGAAGAACGTCGAGACCACCAGATCGCCGACCTTGAACTCGCTGACCCCCTCGCCCACCGCGGTGACCTCACCGGCGCCATCGGACATCGGGATGCGGTTTTCGCCGGTCGGGATCATCCCCTTGACCACCGCATAATCATGATAGTTGAGGCTGGACGCCCGCAACCGCACCGCGATTTCGCCGGGACCGGGCGCTGCCGGTTCCGGCAGGTCGACCAGCTTGAGATTGTCGAGCGATGCGGGAGCGTGGAGTTGGATGGCTTTCATGGCGGGTCTCTCCTGATTTTAATTGTTCGATTAAAATGCGGTCTAGTATGGCGGTGGCGGGTGGTCAACAACTGCCGGAGGTGTTGCTGGAACTGGCACAGGAGCAAATGGTGCGGCAGGCGGGCGATTGGGTTGGCATGGCGCGCACCCGTCCTTCGACAAGCTCAGGACGAACGGACGAGAGATGATTGGCCTCAAGAATGAAAGACGTAATACCGCAATACTCCGTTCGTGCTGAGCCTGTCGAAGTACGAATTCGCACAATCTATCCCCGCGACCGACACCGAGCCAGTTCGGATATCAAATCCCAGTCTCCATCAATCAAAGCCCGCTTCTTCGCCCGCGACCAGCCCTTGATCTGACGCTCTGCGGCAAGAGCTTCTTCGCGCGTTCCGAAAGTTTCGCTCCAGACCAGCGCAACCGGGCGACGGCTGTAAGTATATCCGCCAAACGCGCCAGACTGGTGAGCGGCAACACGGGCTTCCAGATTATCGCTGTGACCGGCATCAAAAATGCCCGTCCGCGCATTGAAGCATGTAAGTCCAGAATGCCATGGCCGCACGATAGCGCGCACCCGTCCTTCGACAAGCTCAGGACGAACGGGAGAGAGGTGATTGGCCTCAACTGTTAAGAATGCAGTGCTAAAAAACCCTGTTCGTCCTGAGCCTGTCGAAGGGCCGCAGCAATCACGCTGGCGCTTTCTTCATCACGCCGTTCTAAAAGCCCGTGACTGGCTCAGCGCCTCCTCACGTCGGCTATTAAATCGGACCATCACTCACCACCATGCGACATCGTGCGATGCCGAGCGCCGCGGGCGAATGCGCCCCGCGCATCCGCTGTTAACCGCGTCACTCCCACTCAATAGTCCCCGGCGGCTTGCTGGTATAATCATAAACCACCCGGTTGATTCCCTTCACCTCGTTAACGATCCGCGTCGAGACACGGGTCAGGAAGCTGGCGTCGAAGGGGTAGACGTCGGCGGTCATGCCGTCGGTGCTGGTGACGGCGCGCAGGCCGCAGACATTGTCATAGGTGCGGCTGTCGCCCATCACGCCGACCGTCTTGACCGGCAGCAGCACGGCAAAGGCCTGCCAGATCGCGTCGTACAGTCCCGCATTGCGGATTTCCTCAAGGTAGATCGCGTCGGCCTTGCGCAGGATATCGCAGCGTTCCTTGGTCACTTCGCCGGGAATGCGGATCGCGAGGCCAGGACCGGGGAACGGATGACGACCGACAAACTGGTCATTCAGCCCGAGCTCGCGGCCGAGATCGCGGACTTCATCCTTGAACAGTTCGCGCAACGGCTCGACCAGTTTCATGTTCATACGTTCCGGCAAGCCACCAACATTATGGTGCGACTTGATCGTCACGCTCGGCCCGCCGGTGAAGGAAACCGATTCAATCACATCGGGATAAAGCGTACCCTGGGCGAGGAAATCGGCGCCGCCGACCCGGGCGGCTTCCTCGTCGAACACCTCGATAAATTCGCCGCCGATGAATTTGCGCTTCTTCTCGGGGTCGGTCACGCCGGCCAGCCCCTTCATGAAGCGCGCCTCGGCATCGACCACCACCAGCGGGATATTATAATGGTCGCGGAACAGGGTCTCGACCTGCTCGCGCTCGTTCATCCGCAACAGGCCGTGGTCGACAAAGACACAGGTCAGCTGGTCGCCGATCGCTTCGTGGATCAGGATCGCCGCCACGGAGCTGTCGACGCCACCGGACAGGCCGCAGATCACTTTCTTGTCGCCGACCTGCTCGCGGATTTCGGCGATCTTGGCGTCCTTATATTCGGCCATCGTCCAGTCGCCGGCACAGCCGCAGACATGGCGGACGAAATTGCCGATCATCTTGCCGCCGTCGGGCGTGTGCACCACTTCGGGGTGGAACTGGGTGCCATAATAGCGCCGCTCGTCGTCAGCGATCAGCGCGAAGGGCGCGCCCTCGGTGGTCGCGACGATCCGGAAGCCGGGCGCGAATTCGGTGACCTTGTCGCCGTGGCTCATCCACACCTGATGCTTCTCGCCAACCTGCCACAGACCGTCGAACAAGACGCATTCTTCGCTGATCTCGATAAAGGCGCGACCGAATTCGCCGCCAAAGTCACCGCCGGAACCCGATTCCACCGTGCCGCCGAGCTGATGGGTCATCACCTGCTGGCCATAGCAGATGCCAAGAATCGGCAGGCCGCTCTCGAAAATCACCTCCGGCGCACGCGGGCTGCCTTCGTCCGGCACCCCGGCGGGCGAACCGGAGAGGATGATCCCCTTCGGTTTCAGCCGGTGAAAGGCCTCCTCGGCCATGTGGAACGGAGCGATCTCCGAATAGACTCCCGCCTCGCGCACCCGGCGGGCGATAAGCTGCGTGACCTGAGAGCCGAAATCGACGATCAGGATGGTTTCTTCATGGGCTATGGACATGGCTTAGCCGCTTAGTGGGCCGCCCCTTTTGAGTCCAGTGCCTTTGTCGCCCGTCGCCGCAAATTCAGCCCCGCCTCAGGCCGTCGTAAGCTGTCCGAGAAAGACCGCAAGGATCACCCCGATTGCGGTCGCGACGCCGGCCATATGATGATCCTCCTTATAGGCCTTGGGAAAAACCTCGGTCGCCAGCGAGGCAACCACCGCCCCGGCGGCAAAACAGCGGGTCGCGGCCAGCACATGCGGCGACACGCCTTCCATGGCAAAATTTCCGATCACCGCCGCCGCCGACAGGATCAGCGCGGTCAGCGCCCACAGCCCCAGCGTCTTGCCCTTCGACAGGCCGTTGCCGACCATCTGCTTGGCCCCGCCGGCGGCTTCCGGCAGATTGGACAGCAGGATCGATCCGGCCAGCGCCGCCACTTCCACCGGTGCCGCCCCGATCAGCGCCACACCGAGCGCCAGATTCTCCGGCACCCCGTCGAGCGTGATCGCGGCCAGCAGGCCACCGCCGCCTTCCGCGCCCCATTTTTCGTCGATCCAGTAGTCGACAACGGAAAACACAACCGCCCCCGCCGCGACCGAACCCAGCGCGACCCAGAGACTGCTTTGCGCAATGGCCGGCTGGATCAGCTCGCTGACCAGCGACACCACCAGCGCGCCACCGGCCAGGGCGATGACAAAGCCTTCGGTCTGGCGCGATAATTTGCCGTAAATACCCCAGAGCGCGCCCGCGATCAGCGCCGCTGAAACAATCGCCACTACAACAAAGGTCATCAACATGGCCTGACAACGCCCTTCCGCAAATTAGGTTTCCCCGACCATGTCCCGCAGTTCGGTCTTCAAAATCTTGCCGATATGGCTGCGCGGCAGTTCGTCGATCAGGCGCAGCTCGGAGAGCCTCTGGGTCTTGCCGAGAGTGGCATTGGTCGCCGCCTTCAGCGCTTCCGGATCGAGTGTCACCCCGGCCTCGGCGACGACAAAACCGACCGGCGTCTCGCCCCATTGCCGCGAGGCCACCCCGATCACCGCCGCATCCGCGACGCCCCACTGCGCCATCAGCGCTTCTTCCAGATCGCGCGGATAGATATTGAATCCGCCGGAAATGATCATGTCCTTGGTCCGGCCCATCAGCGTGATGAAACCGTCCGCGTCGACCTTGCCGATATCGCCCATCCGCTGCCAGCGGTCGCCATTTTCGTCATACCAGCTGGCTTCCTCGGTTTTCTCCGGCTGGTTCTTGTAGCCCGACATCATCGTCTGCGACCGGCCGACCAGCTCGCCCATTTCGCCCGCGGGCAGCCGATTGAGCTGTTCATCTACCGTGATCACCTCGCTGCCGCCCCAGGCGATACCGACCGTATGCAGCTTGTCGGGATGCTCGTGGCAAAGCAGGATGCAAACCACACCGCCTTCGGTCATCGAGTAGATCTCGATCAACCCGCCGGGCATGCGCTTCAGCACTTCCGCCTTCAGCTCCGCCGAGAAGGGCGCGCTGGTGCAATATTTATGGGTCAGGCTGCCCAGATCATAATCGTCGAAGCCGTCAAAATCCATCAGCCGCTGATATTGCACCGGCACCAGCATCGTGTGGCTGGCGCGGTGCGCCTGCGCCAGTTCCAGCCAGCGCTGGCAGTCGAACTTGCCCATCAGGACAATCGTCCCGCCATAGGCGATAGTCGGAGTGAACAGGGCCAGCGTCGTGTTCGAATAAAGAGGCGTCGACAGCAGGGTGACCTGCCCGGGCTTGCCGTAACCGGTGGCCTCTCCGACGGCCGCGTGATACCAGCGCATCTGGCGGCTGTGGACAATGCCCTTCGGCGTTCCGGTGGTGCCGCTGGAATAGATGATATTATAGGGGTCTTTCGGCCCCACCTCCGGATCGGCCGGCATCGCGCCTTCCTCTGCCATCCAGTCAAAGATCATCGGCGCGTCGTCCACCGCCCGATCGAGCATGACATGTTTCAGCGCGGGCAAGGCCTCGCCGCTCTCCAGCAGCTCCGCCCGCTTGGCGTTGTCGATGAACAGATGCATCGCGCCGCTGTCGCGCATCATGTTCGCCAGTTGCGTAGGGGTCGCCGAAGTGGTCAGCGGCGCCGCGCAACCACCCGCCACTATCGCGCCAAGATAGGCCAGCGCATAACGCACCGTGGTCGTGCCGAGAATCGCAACCGCCTGGCCCTTCTGCAGCCCGTCCGCCTGCAACTGCGCCGCAATCCGGTTGACCAGCGCCGCCGTCTCCGCCCAGCTCAGCTTTTCCGCGCTGTCATCCAGCGCGATCCGCTCGGGCTGGTTGACCGCATGGGCATTGATCAGATCGGCGAGCTGGCCAAAGGGCTGCTCGAGATAGCGGGCGGGATCGATATGTTTCATCGAGCGATTAATTCCGCATATCGGCTTGAAATGCAATGGCTATCCTGCCGGTTGGCTTATCGAACAGGGGCAGAAAACTGATCGCGCGAAGACACGAAGGTGCGAAACATTGATACGGCTCGCAATGGCGGCGAGGGAAAAAAGACGCCTGGCTGCTGGAGAGGGAACCAGTCAACTTGGTCCGGCGAAATCACCCGCTGATTCGGTAGCGTTATAAACCTTGCCTTCCGATTCCTGGATATCGAGGAGAACGACGACTGGCTTTTCATACGCTCTTTTCATTGTCGCTTCGTGCGTTTTTGCTTCATTCCTATTCATTTCGACGCTTCCTTTAAATTTGTTATCATCATGTGCGGGGGCACAAATTTTGAATCTGGCATATCCACATATTCGCACTCCTAAGCATCAGGAAAAGATAGTCAATTTCAGATTTGCGCGATAGCCTGCCAATCTGCTGTCATAGGCCCTCTCACCCGCACCGCCTGCCGTGGTTCCCCCATCATGATGGTGCGTTTGGCAAGCCGTCACCCTGTTCCTATCCTGCGGCGCACGCCTTCATCGCGGTAGAGAAAATTGATCGCGCGAAGACCCAAAGGCGCCAAGGATTTTACGCATTGACGATAAGCCAAAGACCCTGTTCGAATGCTGGCGCGCCAAAAATTCATCAACGGACCAAGCCGAAGATGCATGCACCGGAGGCAGGTCATTCCGGTGGATCAGCTCTCGCTCAGCCCGGCCCGATATCGCCGGCTGCCCGCAACCGTGCGTCCGTCCAGCAGCGCTATAGCAAAATCACCGGATCGCGTCGGCGTCAGCGCTATGATCTTGCTGCGATTGACCAGACGCGACCGGTGGACGCGGACAAAGCCGTGCGCGACTAGGCGCTCTTCCCAGGACGCCAGCGTCCCGCGGACCAGATGGGATTGCTCCCCGGCATGGAACTCGACATAATTGCCGGCGGCTTCGACATGACTGATATCGTCCGGCGCGAGATACAGGGATGCACCGCCATCCTGCAGCCTGATCCGGTCGTCGGCCGGCGGCGATGTCGCCGCGCGATTGCGCTCGGCAATATAGTTGAAGGTCCAGTAGGTCGCCGCGATCGCGGCATAAACCAATACATCCTTGCGCCATTCATAGAGCAATGTGATCGCAACGCCGTCGTCGAAGAAACCATAGCGCGCGCCGTACGCCTGATAGGCGATTTCGCGGGTAACGAAGATGAAGCCGATATGGACCATGGCGAAAGGAATGGTCAGACCGAAGTGGATAATGAGGAAGCCCGGCAAATTGCCTTCTCGAAACGGCCATCTTTGCATTGCACGACCGACCAGCGGAGCGAGCGCGACGATGATGATCGCGCTGGTCACCTCCCACAATATCGGTTCAGTCCAGTGATCGCCAGCACCCTCCATGATGCCCGAGGTGGCGTTGACGAACAACAGCACCATAGCAGCAAACAGGATTGCCAGCCACGGGTGCCATTCGCCCCGCGGTCTGCCGTTGGTCCCTGCTTTATCGCCGTTGGTCACCACAGCATTCCCGTTCGTCCCCGCTCCCCGCCTCGTGCGGCATAGCTATAGGCCGCTGGCCAGAACCGCGCAACAATCCGGCGGAGAAGGAGACATCGCCCCCATGACCGACCGCCGCTTCGACCTCGACTGGCTTCGCATCATCGCCTTTGGTCTGCTGATATTCTACCATTGCGGGATGTTTTACGTGTCCTGGGACTGGCACGTGAAATCGCGTTTTGCCAGTACCGCCATCGAACCCCTTATGATGCTGACCAGCCCGTGGCGGCTGAGCTTGCTGTTCCTGATCGCAGGCGCCGCCAGCCGGTTCATGGCCGACAAGATGACCCTCGGGAATTTCCTTGCCAACCGCATGGGACGGCTGTGGCCGCCGCTGCTGCTGGCGATGTTCGTGATCGTCCCGCCGCAATCCTATTTCGAGATTGTCGAGGCGCTGCAGGTCGCCGACGGGCTGGGCCCGAACCCTGCCGGCTGGCTCGACAATTTCTACGGCAAATATGTCACCGGCTCGGGCAATTGGTGCGATGCCGAGGGCTGCCTGATAACGCCGACCTACAACCATATGTGGTTTGTCGCCTATCTCATCCTTTATACGCTGGTGCTGCTGCTGATCTTGCCACTGCTGCGCCGGGCCCCTGCTGCGCTGAACGCCCTGATCGAGGGGCCATGGCTGATCCTGTTGCCGTGGCTCTACCTGACCGCACTGCGCCTGACCCTGTTTCCGATATTCGGGGAAAGCCACGATTTCCGCACGGACTGGTATTTGCATGCGCTCTATTTCGCCATCTTCCTGTTCGGCTTTGCCATCGCCAAAAATCAGGGCTTCTTTAATCGCTGCGTCCAATTGCGCTGGATCGTTTTGGCTCTCGCCCTGGCCTGCTGGGCAGCGCTCGTCGTCTATTTTGACGCCTATGCCGAAACCCGTCCGCCGGAATGGCTACGCCTGACCATGCGCAGCGTGCGGGAACTCGATGCCTGGTGCGCAATCATCGCGGCAATCGGCTTCGCTCACCACCATCTGCGCGGCAATGACGGGCCTGTGCGCCGGATATTGACGCAAGCCATTTTCCCTTTCTATCTGATTCACCAGACGATCATCGTCGTCGCCGGCCATTATCTCGACGAAATGCAGCTCCCGCTCGCCATGGAAGCACCGCTGCTGGTGGCCATCACTTTGGCCGGATGCTGGCTCTTCTATGATCTGGGACGACGGGTGCCGATGCTGCGCATCTGGATTGGCTTGTCACCCGTGCTCGGAACGCGACCCGAGCGCCGAGGCCAGAATTAACGCGCATGCCGCCACAGCGGCTTTCTTCGGTCGCTAGATCCTAGCCCGCCACCAGCTTGACATAGATACTCTCGACCCAGCCGCTCTTGCACGGGCCGTCATTCAAGAAATTTTTCACGCGAAGACGCTAAGACGCTAAGAGTGGTAATTATTGACGATACGCCGGAGGCCCAGTTTGAACGTTGGCGCGCCAAAATTCATCAGCAGACCGAGCGGGAGATGCATGAGCCTCAGGTAGGTCAATAGTTGCTTCCCGTGAATCGGCATCATGTTTTCTGAGGATTTGAGTTCGATCAGAAGCTTGCCTTCGACAATAAGGTCGTAGCGAAAGGCATCTTTGATCACTAATCCGTCGAACCGGATATCGACCGGCTTTTGCCGGTCAATTTTCAAACCACGGCGCTCGATACTTCTGGCCAAAAGGCGATCATAAACCGTTTCCAGCAACCCCGGCCCCAGATCCTCGTGAATCCGGAACCCGCAGTCAATGGCGACGGTCGCCAAATATTCAAGTTGCTGCCCCAAGGACCACCTCTTTGCGCCTTAGCGTCTTCGCGTGAGAAACACTTCATCTCGTCCGCCACCAAAATAGCAGAATTTTGGTTATTCAGCCATCTCCGCCGATTGACCGTTGCGGTCATTCTGGAAAGCCAGTGTCTGCGAGAAACTAGCCCGCCACCAGCTTGACATAAGTGCTCTCGACCCAGCCGCTCTTGCACGGGCCGTCATAATTGCGCTTGGCGCGCACCGGAGAGGATACGCCGCAGTCGACGGACCCATTGCTGGCTGCGGGGGCTGAGCCGTTTGCTTCAGTGTCGTCGATGCTCTCTGCCACGCCGTCATCATAGACGATGCCGAACCATTGCTGGTCGTGGCTGCGGGTGCAGATCCACAATTGCTGGCCTTCGCCGATTTCAGCTTTCTGTTTCGCCGCATCAAACGGGGCGATCCGCACCGGAAGCGTGCCGCCGCGCAGACCCTGCACCCGTCCCACCGCCTGACAGGCGTCAAAACGCGGCCCGCCTTCGCCGATGCGCACCGGCTTTTCTGCCGGATCCGCACCCTGCCGCGCCTCGCGACCCGTCGGATTAACGAGATCGGTCTGCGCTTCGGACAGGTCATCTTCCACCCGGGTGGTCTCGGAACAGGCAAGGGTCGCCAGTGACAGTGCAGAAATGGTCAGGATTTTTCGGATCATGCCAAGAGGTCTAGCGCAAAAGCAGGGTCCTTGGGAAGCTGCGAATATTTGCGCCGGCGAGGGCCGAGGCTATTCGACTCCCATCCTGCCGTTCGTCCTGAGCCTGTCGAAGGACACTGGAGAACGCAAAGGTGCTTCGCCACGCTCGTCCCGAACGGATCAAGCCTCACAGCACGATCTGGGTCTGCGTCACCACCGCGACCAGGGTGCCGTCCTCGAGAGTGATCTTGGTTTGCCAGACCGACTGGCGCCGGCCCACCTTGAACGGCGTCGCCTCGCCGTAAACCGTGCTGCCCTCCGGCGCCGCGTTCAGGAAATTGGTCTTGCTTTCCGAAGTCGTGGTGCCGTTCGACCCCTCAGGCAGATTGGCAAAACCGCCGAATGCGCCGAGTACATCGGCAAAGGTCATCACCGCGCCGCCGTGGATACTGGGACTGCCGCGCCCGTTGCCGGCAGTACAGAGCTCCGGCCGCACCAGCATCTCGCCCCGCACCTTGTCCTTGTCGATCGCGGTGATGGTGATTCCCATGGTTTTGGCAAAGGGCACCATATCGGCGGGATTGGTCATATCTCGGGTCCTTTTTGGTTCATTTCTGGCGCATTCTCGCGCAAAAATGACAAGATATGGCATGTTTTGCACAAAGGCGGAGCGGGAAGAAGTGCTTATTCCGGTGGCGCCGGAGCCGCGATTCTACCGGCTATTTTCGCCCCCTATTCATTTTAATAATGACGGCTTCGCGCAAGAATGGCCCTGACAATCCGAAAACAATATACCCTACTGAGTTACAAGGGTTTTAATATAGGGAAATCCCATATTTTCCTTTGGGTTTGACGGCTCCAGCGGCTATGGTTGCGGCATGAGTGACATTAGCAAGAACGAAATAGCGGAAGATGCTTCCAAATCTTCCAATCAGAACGAATATGGCGCCGATTCCATCAAGGTTCTCAAGGGCCTGGACGCGGTACGCAAGCGGCCGGGCATGTATATCGGTGACACCGATGACGGCAGCGGCCTGCACCACATGGTGTTCGAAGTATCGGATAACGCGATCGACGAGGCTCTCGCCGGCCATTGCGACCTGATCCTGATCACCCTCAACGCCGACGGCAGCGTCTCGGTCGAGGATAATGGTCGCGGCATTCCCACGGGAATGCACAGCGAGGAAGGCGTGTCGGCGGCCGAGGTCATCATGACCCAGCTCCACGCCGGCGGCAAGTTCGAGAATACTTCCGACGACAATGCCTACAAGGTCTCCGGCGGCCTGCATGGCGTCGGCGTCTCGGTGGTCAACGCCCTGTCCGAATGGCTGGAGCTGGATATCTGGCGCGATGGCAAGGCGCATAATATGCGCTTCGAATTCGGCGATGCGGTGCGGCCGCTGAAAGTGACCGGCGATGCGCCGCCCGCAGATAATGAAACGGGCGTCAAAAAAGGTACGAAAGTCACCTTTTTCCCTTCTCCCGCAACGTTCAAGATCACCGAATTCGACTTCGAAAAGCTGGAGCACCGCTACCGCGAACTCGCATTCCTGAACAGCGGCGTGCATATCATTCTGCGCGACGAAAGGCACGAGGAGGCGAAAGAAATCGACCTCTATTATGAAGGCGGAATCGCCGCTTTCGTGCAGTTTCTCGACCGCAACAAGACGCCGCTGGTGCCGGAACCGATTGCCATTCACGGCGACCGCGACGATGTCATCATCGACGTCGCGCTGGAGTGGAATGACAGCTATTATGAAAATGTCCTCTGCTTCACCAACAATATTCCGCAACGCGATGGCGGTACCCATCTGGCAGCCTTCCGCTCGGCACTGACCCGGACGCTCAACAATTATGCCGAAAGCTCCGGCGCGCTGAAGAAAGAGAAGGTCAAGCTGACCGGCGACGACATGCGCGAAGGCCTGTCCGCGATCGTGTCGGTCAAATTGCCCGATCCGAAGTTCAGCTCACAGACCAAGGACAAGCTGGTTTCCTCGGAAGTCCGGCAGCCACTGGAAAGCCTGATGGCCGACAAGCTGGCCGAGTGGCTCGAGGAAAATCCGCAAAATGCCGCGATGGTCATCCAGAAGGTAATCGACGCCGCAGCCGCCCGCGAAGCCGCGAAAAAGGCGCGCGAACTGACCCGGCGCAAGGGCGCGATGGATATCGCCTCGTTGCCCGGAAAGCTGGCCGATTGCCGCGAGAAAGACGCGAGCAAATGCGAACTCTTCCTGGTGGAAGGGGATTCCGCTGGCGGTTCCGCCAAACAGGGCCGCGACAGCATGTATCAGGCGATCCTGCCGCTCAAGGGCAAGATCCTCAATGTCGAGCGCGCCCGCTTCGACCGGATGCTCTCGTCCAAGGAAGTCGGCACGCTGATCCAGGCCATGGGCACGGGCATCGGCCGCGAGGATTTCAATCTCGAAAAGCTGCGCTATCACAAGATCGTCATCATGACCGATGCCGACGTCGACGGCGCGCACATCCGTACCTTGCTGCTGACCTTCTTCTACCGCCAGATGCCGGAGATCATCCTTGGCGGCCATCTCTATATCGCCCAGCCTCCGCTCTACAAGGTCGGCAAGGGCAAGAGCGAAGTCTATCTCAAGGACGACAACGCACTGGATCAATATCTGGTCGAGGCCGGACTGAGCAACATGGTCCTGCATACCGCCGAAGGTGCGCGCAGCGGCGATGACCTGCGCGGTCTTATCGAGCATGCGCGCAGAATGCGCAGCCTGATGACCTACGTGCCGCGGCGCTATGACAGCACCATTGTCGAGGGAATGGCGCTCACAGGTGCTCTCAACCCCGATCATGGACAAACCGAACGGCAGGCCGCAGTCGACGCGACCGCCGCTTGGATGGACAAGGTGGACGAGGAAGGTCGCTGGTCAGGCCAGGTATCCGAAGAAGGCGGCTATCTGTTCCAGCGTTTCTGGCGCGGCGTCACCGATCATCATATCATCGAGGCGAAGTTTCTCGAAAGCGCCGAAGCCCGCAAGCTGCACCTGCTCGCGTCGGAAGAAACCGCGACCTACGGCAGCAGCAGCCGGTTGATCAAATCGGCGACCGGCGACGCAGAAAATGGCGAGGATGCTGACATCGGATCCGAAGGAACTCTCATCACGCGGCCCTCCGAGCTGCTGGAAACGGTCATGGCCGCAGGCCGCAAGGGCCTTGCCATTTCCCGCTACAAGGGGCTGGGCGAGATGAATGCCGAACAGCTTTGGGAAACCACACTTGATCCGGAAGTACGTTCGCTATTGCAGGTGACGGTCGAACAGGCTGACGTGACCGATGATATCTTCACCAAATTGATGGGCGAAGTCGTCGAACCACGGCGTGAGTTCATCGTCGATAACGCGCTGAACGTTGCCAATCTCGATATCTAGTCGCTGCTGCCCATAGGCCTTTTGGCCATATAGGAGAGGACGAGTCCGTCCGCTAACTGTCAGCTGCAATGACAGCGAGGCAGGCATGAAGCACGATTGCGATGACGAGACAGATCAATGAGCCGCGTGACCGTCTGGTATGATGGTGCATGCCCGCTGTGCGTCCGGGAAATCGCCCTGATGCGCAGGCTCGACAGCCGCAGCGCTATCACATTCACGGATATTTCCACTGCCAGCGCATCCTGCCCGATCGACCGGCAATTGATGCTCGACCGGTTTCACGCTTCGGAAAACGGAAAAATATTGACGGGCGCGGCGGCTTTTGCCGCCATGTGGCGAGCCATTCCGCTGCTACGGCCCATTGGCCAGCTCGCCCGTCTTCCGGGTGCGTTGCCGGTTCTCGAAGCCCTGTACGTTCAGTTCCTCAAAATCCGGCCCCACATCCAGAAGCGGCTCAAGCCGATAGACTAGGTCAGGAAGCGGCGGCGACAGCACCCATCATCAGTTCCTGATCCTTGCGGGTTGGATTTCCGCGCAGGCAAAGCCCGCCGTTGACCTGCAAATTCTCGCCGGTCATGAAACATTCGTCGCTGGCCAGGAATACGGCAGCAGCTGCGATATCCTCGCTGGTGCCGATCCGGCCAAGCGGATAACGCGCCTCGAATGATTCAACCAGCCCCGGCACCTGATCGACACCGGCGGTCATTGGGGTCCGGGTAAGCCCCGGAGAGATGCTGTTGGCCCTGATGCCCTGCTCACCAAATTCATGCGCCACGCAGCGGATAATATGGTCTGTCGCTGCCTTGGTACCCATATAGGCGGCATGATCATTGAGCATGATCGTCGCCGTGGCCGAACTGATCTGGATCAGCGATCCGCCGTCGCCCATCGCCTTGATCATTTCCTGATAGAATTGGAACGGTCCGACCAGCTGCAGCGCTGACATCGTTTCCAGCTCTTCCTTGGTATTTTCCAGAAACGGCTTGAGGAAACCCAGACCGGTTGCATTGACCGCGATATCAACACCGCCCATTTTGCTTTTTGCGCTATCGGCCAGAGCCTTGATATCCGATTCCTTGGTAAGATCGCAAAGTGCATAATGGCCGCCAAGCTCTTCGGAAAACCGTTTCAGTTCGTCTTCCTTGCGCCCTGCCACCAGCACGTCAGCGCCTTCATCGCGAAACCGCTTGGCAATTACCTGCCCCATATTGTCCCGACCAGCGGCACCCAGCACCACCGCTTTTTTACCTTCAAGACGTCCCATTATTTGCTCCTCCAATTCAGTTGTTATGCGTTGCGCCATATTAGCCGTCCAAACATCCGGCACTACTCTCACAATGGCTATTGCCTTGGACAAAAAAAGGCCGGATCGACTCGCGTCAACCCGGCCCAGATTAATCAACGGGAGTTGATTAGAATTTGAAGGCAGCTTCCACGAATACCTGGCGGCCACGATTCTGGGTCACCACGAGATCGTCACCCACGCCCGGTTCGAGGAACGGACGTCCGCTGCTGGTGTTGATCCAGATTTCGTCGGTCAGGTTGACGCCGACCAGCGACAATTTCCATTTGCCATCGGGATCGCCGACCGAGATCGAGCCGTCGATGGACACATAGCTGTCCTGCTTCAGGTCGGTCACCGAATCCTCGTTGGTGAAGTAGGATCCGCTATATTGCAGGTTTCCGTTCAATCCCAGTTCGAACGCGTCTCCCATGGGAACGGTCCAGTCAAACGCAGCATTGGCGGCAAACTTGGGCGCGCGTGCAGCTGCCCGGCCGTTGATATCCTCTCCCGACGTTGTCACGAACGGAGCGGTAAATTCGGCGTCGGTATAGGCGATCGAACCGGAAAGGTTCAGGCCCTCGACCGGCGTACGCCATCCCCATTCGACATCCACGCCCTGGCTGGTCAGCTGGCTGGCGTTGAAGGTCTGGAACTGAACCGCAGCGGCATCGAAATTCTGCACCTGAAGATCATCAAATACATAATAGAAGACCGAAGTGTTCAATGTCAGCGTGCGATCGGCAAATTGTGCCTTGACGCCGACTTCACCACCGAGACCGGTTTCCGACTTGAATTTCAATGCATCGGCAACAGCCGCGCGTGTGGCCGGGTCCGGATCATTGAAGCCCAGCAAGCTGGAGGATGGCAGAGCGCTATTGTCGATGCCGCCGGATTTGAAGCCGGTTTTGAAGGCGCCGTAAATATTGATATCCGGCGTTGCCTGATAACGGATGGACAGTTCAGGCGAGAAATTGTCATCGCTGAAATTAATCGGTCCGGAGAAAAAGCCGCTCGGAATGAACGCCGGTCCGGACGACAGGAAGGTGTGAACATAAGGCACCGAAATCCGGCTGGTCTTGTTCTCGTCTGTCCAGCGCACACCACCGGAAATCTGCAACTGTTCCGTCAGGTCCAGTGTCGCGCTGGCGAAAAACGAAAGCGCTTCGGTCTTGGTGTTCTGCTTCTTGTACCAGTCATAGGTATAGCCTGTAACCGGATCAGCGCCGAGGAAAGAAATGTTCACGCCCTGCTGCGAGGTGTTGAAATCGATATCGCGCGATTCATAAAACGCACCGACCATGAAATTGAACATGCCGTCGAAATCACTGGTAACGCGAAGTTCCTGGGTGAATTGCTCGGTCTTGTTGACCGGATCACTACAGCCAGCATTGCCAGGAACGCCCGGTGCGATTTCACCAACATAGGCATAGCAATCGGTATCGATCGCATCGAGGCTGAGATAGCCGGAAACCGATGACAGGGTCAGATAATCGGAAAGACCCAGGTCCCACTTCAGGCGGCCGAAGAAAATGTCGGTTTCGCCATAAGGCACACCATTTTCAAAGCGCGTGTCGCCGCCCGATCCGTCGGGAACATTGCCGACCAGAGCCGCTGCACCGTCGGACGTGTGATACAGGCCGTCACGGTCGTTACAATCGGCGTTGGATGGAATAACCAGACCGCCGGAAAGCAGATAGACCGGATCCGCCACGCCGTTGGCACCACAGTTTACGTCGGTATGGCCAATGGCCCCGTCGCTCTTGTTCTTGACATAGTTCAGCTTCAAGTTGGCATTGAAATTGTCAACCGGATCCCACTGCAGGGTCACACGGCTGATGAAACTGCTGATGCCACGGGAATCGCGGACACTGCCATCTGGGTTGAAAGCTGGCGTACCGGGCGCAAGCTTCACATAATCATCGATATCCTGATATTGTGCGGCAACACGGATGCCGAGCGTATCGGTAAGTGGACCGGAAATATGTCCACCGATGGTGTAGCCATTTTCTTCAAATTCATAGGAAGCTTTGCCGGCCATTTCCCAATCCCGGGTCGGGTTTGCGGAACGGATGGCAAAGACACCGCCGGACGCGCTTTTGCCGAAGAACAGTGACTGCGGTCCTTTCAGGACGTCAATCTGCTGGACGTCAAAGAAGCCGGCCTGAACAATCCGCATCGTGCTCACCTGAACACCGTCGAAATCGAAAGCAACTGCGGAGTCGAAGGCTGCCGAAATATTGGACGATCCGACACCGCGCAGGCTGATCTGGCCGCCAGAACCGGAACCGCCGACCTGCACATTGAGCGCGGGCACACGGCTCACCACGTCAGCGATTTCATTGACCTGGAATTTTTCCAGCGTGTCGCCGCCGATGGCGGTAACCGTTACCGGCACTTCCTGCAAAGTTTCGGTCTGCTTACGGGCAACCACGGTGATGACATTGCTATCATCATATTCGACAGCGTCCTGTGCATAGGCTGGCGCTGCGATACCGGCAAAAGCCAGACTCGCTGCAGAACCCATCAGCAGCCCCCGGACGGAATTGCGGGGCAATATTGTATCAAGACGTGTCGATTGTGAACTCATAAGAACCTCCAAAAAAAATACCTCAGTTCTGAACCTGAGGTATATCCAAACTTGGCGGCTTTTTATCTGCCGCCTTGATTGCAAGCGAGTAACAGGTCCGTTGGAGCCTGCTACTGTCACTTTCGCTATCTGGTGAACTTGAGCATCACCAAAAATGACAGGCCGGAGTCAGCTTGCGCTGCCCCGGCCCGTTTTGATCAAATGGAAAGACGGTTAGAACTTGAAGGCGGCCTCCACAAAGACCTGACGGCCACGATTTTGCGTAACGACGAGATCGTCGCCAACACCCGGCTCGAGGAACGGACGCCCGCCACTGGTATTGATCCAGATTTCGTCGGTCAGGTTGACGCCAACCAGCGACAATTTCCATTTGCCGTCGGGATCGCCAACCGAGATCGACCCGTCGATCGAGACATAGCTGTCCTGCTTGAGATCCGAGACGGAATCCTCGTTGGTGAAATAGGATCCGCTATACTGGAGGTTGCCGTTCAGTCCGAGTTCGAGCGAATCTCCCATCGGAATCGACCAGTCGAAGGCCGCGTTGGCAGCAAATTTGGGAGCGCGCGCAGCCCTGCGTCCATCGATATCCTCACCCGATGTCGTCACGAAGGGAGCGCTGAACTTGGCGTCCGTATAGGCAAGCGAACCGGAGAGATTCAGACCCTCGACCGGTGTCCGCCATCCCCATTCGACATCCACACCCTTGCTCGTCAGCTGACTGGCATTGAAGGTCTGGAACTGGACCGTGGCGGCATCGAAATTCTGCACCTGCAGGTCGTCAAACACATAATAGAAGACCGAGGTATTCAAGGTCACAGTCCGGTCTGCAAATTGCGCCTTGACGCCGACTTCGCCCCCCAGCCCCGTCTCGGACTTGAATTTCAGCGCATCGGCGACCGCCTGGCGGACGGCTGGATCCGGATCATTGAAGCCCAGCAGGCTGTTCGAAGGCAACGCACTATTGTCGATACCCCCGGACTTGAAGCCTGTCTTGAAGGCACCGTAGATATTAATGTCCGGCGTTGCCTGATATTTGATCGAGACTTCCGGCGAGAAGTTGGAGTCCTTGAAAGTGATCGGTCCGGAAAAGAAACCGCTGCTTATGAAGGCGGGCGTCGCTGACAGGAATGTATGAACATAAGGAACGCTGATCCGCGAGACTTTCTTCTCGTCGGTCCAGCGCACACCGCCTGACAACTCGAGCTGGTCCGTCAGGTCCAGGGTCGCGCTGGCGAACAATGACAAGGCTTCCGTCTTGGTATTCTGCTTCTTGAACCAGTCATAGGTATTTCCGGTCACCGGATCGGGTCCGACGAAGGAAATGTTGACCCCCTGTTGCGAGGTGTTGAAATCGATGTTGCGATCTTCGTAAAACGCCCCGACCATGAAGTTGAACATACCGTCAAAGTCACTCGAGATACGCAGCTCTTGCGTATATTGCTCGGTCTTGTTCTGCGGATCGCTACAGCCTGCATTGGCGGGAACGGTCGGAGAAAATTGACCGACATAGGCATAGCAATCGGTATCGACCGCATCGAGGCTGAGATAGCCGGACACCGATGACAAGGTCAGCGTGTCGGAGAGATCCAGATCCCACTTCAGCCGTCCGAAGAAGATTTCGGTTTCACCATAAGGCACGCCATTTTCAAAGCGCGGCTTTCCTGCCGAGCCGTCGGGAAGCTGACCGGTCAAGGCAGCAGCACCGTCGGAGTGATGGTAGAGACCGTCGCTATCGTTACAGTCGGCATTGGACGGAATGACCAGACCGCCGGAGAGCAGATAGACAGGATCTGCCACGCCATTGGCACCGCAGTTGATATCGGAATGGCCAACCGCGCCGTCATTTTCGTTTTTGACATAGTTCAGCTTCAGATTGGCGCTGAAATTGTCCAGCGGATCCCATTGCAGGGTCACACGACTGACAAAACTCTGCAGTCCGCGCGAATCCCGAACACTGCCATCCGGATTGAAGGCCGCCGTGCCCGGCGCAAGCTTCACATAATCCTCGATATCCTGATATTGCGCTGCCACACGGATACCCAGCGTATCGGTGACGGGACCGGAAATATGTCCGCCGATCGTATAGGCTTTTTCCTCGAATTCGTAGGATGCCTTGCCGGCCACTTCCCAGACCGAAGTAGGGTCGGCAGACCGAACCGCGAATACACCGGCCGAGGCACTCTTGCCGAAGAACAGCGATTGCGGCCCCTTGAGAACGTCGATCTGCTGGACGTCGAAGAAACCCGCCTGAACCATCCGCATGGTGCTGACCTGAACGCCGTCGAAATCGAAAGCGACCGCCGAGTCAAATGATGCCGAGATATTGGAGGAACCGACGCCGCGCAGGCTGATCTGGCCACCCGAACCGGAGCCACCAACCTGCACATTGAGCGCGGGCACGCGGCTTACCACGTCGGCGATTTCATTGACCTGATATTTTTCCAGCGTATCGCTGCCAATCGCGGTCACGGTCACCGGGACTTCCTGCAAGGTCTCCGTCTGCTTACGGGCAATAACGGTGATCACCGAGGACTCGTCAATCTCGTCGGAATCCTGTGCCGATGCCGGTGCTGCAAGCCCGACGCAAGCGGTCGCTGCAGCAGAGCCCAGCAAGAGCGATCTGATCGCTCTGCTTTTCAGGATGGTTTTGTGGCGTGGTGCATATCTGGTCATTGCTCTCTCCCAAATGGCTCGGCCTTTGCGACCAATGCCGTTCTATCAATTTTGGCGGTTTACCCGCCTATTGTAGGATCATCTTAAGCCTGCGTTTCAGATCGCTCTGCTAACCAAATTGATAGCAAATGCTGAAAACTGTGCTGTTCACGCAACAAATAGACGTCCTGCATCAGCAATCGGTAACGGCGTCAACGAAGACGCTAACGATATTAGGGATTGCGCTGGGCGAGCGCTCGACGCCTATTGATCGAATATAATGCCACTTTTCAGAACGGGAGATTGACTGATGGGCCGCCTCAAGGGAAAAATCGCTATTGTCACCGGAGCCGGCTCCGGCCTCGGCAAAGCGATCAGCGAAGCATTTGCCGCTGAAGGCGCGCAAGTCGTATTGACCGATATTGATATCGAGGCTGCTACAAATGCCGCCGAAACGATCGGATCCCCTGCCATCGCCTTGGAACAGGATGTTGTCGATGAAACGCGCTGGGACGAAATATTCGCGGCAACCGCCGACACGTTCGGCACGCCTCATATTCTGGTGAACAATGCTGGCCTGGTCATTCCCGGCACGATCGAGGATTGTTCGCTGGAATTGTTCCGCAAACAGAATGCCGTCATGCTCGACGGTGTGTTTCTGGGCTGCCGCGCTGCGGTCAGAGCGATGAAATCCAACGACCAGCCAAGCTCGATCATCAATCTCAGTTCGATGGCGGCCCTCCAGGGCTATTCGCCATTTGTCGCCTATAGCGCCGCCAAGGGGGGCGTGCGCTCCATGACAAAGTCGGTGGCGCTGCACTGCAAGGAACAGGATTACCCGATCCGCTGCAACAGCCTCCATCCCGCCGGGATCGACACCCCGATGGTGCGACAGGAAGCGGTCGGCGCATCCGGCGGTGAAACACCGGCAATAGGGATGATAAAAATCGGCGACCTGGGTCACCCGAATGATGTCGCAAATTTGTGCGTCTATCTGGCCAGCGATGAATCGCGCTTCATGACCGCCGGCGAATATCCGGTCGACAACGGCGTGCTGTACAAACCCGCCTGATCTCAGGAGGCGGCTGCACCCATTGCGGCCGCCATCTGATTCTGGAATTCCGCAAGATCGAAATAGTCGCGCCACTTGGCGATCTTGCCTTCGCGCATTTCAAACGTCCCCATGACGCGGATCGCGATCCACTGTCCGTTGATCCGGAACTTGTCAGTCCGCTCGGTGAGAACCGTGTCACCTTCGGCGACAATATGATGGACGATCCATTCCGCGCCATCCGAGCCCATGCCTGATCCCTCGAAAAAGGCCCGGACCGCGTCGATCCCGACGCATGGTTCCATCGGGATATTATGATAGAAAATATCGTCTGCCATCGCCGCATAGATCGCGTCATAATCCAGCCGGTTCCAGGCTTCGATAAAGTCGAGAACCTGTTGCTTGCTGTCGGACATGGTGAAATTCCCTTCTATTCTTCCGGCGAAACGTCGAGGATCATCTTGCCCTGATTGGCACCGGAGAACAGCTTCATAAATGCAGCATAGCTGTTCTCGATTCCCTTATCGATATCCTCATCATGCTTGATCTTGCCCTCGGCCAGCCATTTGCCCATGTCGGCAATGCCTTCGGCGAAACGGGGCGGATAATCGCGAACCAGAAAGCCTTTGATTGTCGCCTGGCGCGAAATCAGATACCAGAGATTGCGTATGCCCACCGGTTCGGGGCTGTTATATTCGCTGATCAGGCCGCACAGTACGACGCGGCCATATTCGTTGATCGCGGTAATGCCGGCGTCCAGAATCTCGCCGCCGACATTTTCCCAGATGATGTCGACACCATCGGGAGCAGCCGCTGCAATTTCCTTTTCCAGATCGGCCTGGCTCTTGCCGCGATAATCAATTGCCGCGTCAAAACCATAATCATCGGTCAGCCGGGCGCATTTTTCCGCGCCACCCGCGATGCCGATGACGCGGCAACCCTTGATCTTGCCAATCTGGCCGACCAGCGAACCGACCGCACCGGCGGCGCCCGTGACCAGCAAGGTGTCGCCTTCCTTGGGCTTGCCATCGTCGATCATGCCAAAATAGGCGGTCATCCCGACGGCACCGAGAACCGACAGAAAATTGGTCGGCGAAGGAACCAGCGAAGCATCGACTGGCGAGGTAAAACCGCCGGCTTCAACGACGGAATATTCTTCCATTGCACCCAGGCCGACAACCCACTGCCCGACCGGGAAATCGGGATTCTTGGACTCGGCAACCCGGCCAACGGTGCTGGCCGTGACCGCAGCGCCGAGAGCGATCGGCGGCATGTAGCTTTCGGCGTCACTCATCCAGCCGCGCTGGGCGGGGTCAAGGGAGATATAATGATTGCGCACCAGGAACGAGCCATCGGCGAGTTCCGGCAGCTCTTCCTCGACCAGCGCAAAATCGCTTTCCTTGGGCTCACCCACCGGGCGACTGACAAGCGTGAATTTGCGGTTCTTGGTCATGAATTATCCTTCATTGGCAATTTTGTGAGATTTCTTGATTTTCTTGGCGAGCGACCATTTGTGCACCTCGGTCGGCCCATCATAGACGCGGAAAGCGCGCACTTCGCGGAATACCTGCTCGACCACTGTATCCTTGCTGAGACCAGTGCCGCCCATGACCTGCACGCAATTATCGGCGATCCGGAACAGCGCCTCAGATACAGCAACCTTGGCCATCGAGCTTTCGGTCGTTCCCAGCGCTCCGGTATCCAGAACCGAAGCACACCAGTCGATCATCAGTTCGGCCTGCTTCAAATCGATCTGGTTCTGCGCCAGCATGAAGCCGACGCCTTCATGGTCGATCAGCGGTTTCCCGAAAGCCTGTCGTTTGCAGGTATAATCAATCGCGATTTCCTGCGCCCGGTCACAACTTCCCAGCCAGCGCATGCAATGGGTCAGACGCGCCGGTGCCAGACGGACCTGCGCATATTTGAAACCTTCGCCGCTTTCGCCGAGCATCTGGTCGGCCGGCACGCGAAGATTGTCGATTTGCACGACGGAGTGGCTACCCGGCATCGAACTGTCGATCGTGTCCAGCACCCGCTCGATCTTGATCGCGGGGTCCGGCAGATCGACCAGAAACATGGTCGCGCCTTCGTCGGATTTCGCCATGACGATCCCGACTTTGGCACCTTTCGCACCGGTGATGAAGGTCTTGCGCCCGTTGATGACCCAGTGATTGCCGTCCTGCTTTGCCGTTGTCTGCATCATCATCGGATCGGAACCGGCGCCATTTTCGCTGGCCGGTTCGGTCATGAAAAACGCCGAACGTTCCCGTCCGGATACGAGCGGCTCGAGAAACCGCTCCTTCTGTTCCGGTGAAGCGCATTTGCCGAGCAGATACATATTGCCTTCATCGGGCGCGAACGTGTTCACCGCCAGCGGTCCCAATGGTGACAATCCGGACTTGCGCAAAACCAGCGCCGTTTCCAGATGGGTCAGATGACTGCCATCTTCCCGGATATGCGGCGTCAGGACACCGGCTTCCTTGGCCAATGCGCGCATTTCCTGGACCAGACCATCGGTTGGCCCATGATCTTCGCAGCGTTCGTCCTTTTCATAGGCAAAAATCTTGTCGCGAACGAATGTCTCCACCCGTTCAGCCAGGTCTTGCGCTTCCGCGCTGATATTCTTGGTCATTGAAACTCCTATCTCTGGAGAATCGTTACGGCAGATACGCCCGGCGCGCCATAGACTTGCGTATAGGCCGTCCTGGGATCGCCCGGCACTTGCCGCGCACCTGCCGTGCCGCGCAATTGCACAACATTCTCGTAAACCTGACGCAGACCGGATGCACCGATCGGTTCACCACAGGCCAGACAACCGCCGTCCGTATTGATCGGCAGCTCACCGGTAATATCGCTGCGCCCTTCGAGCAGCCATTGCTCCTGCTCGCCGGGTTTGCAAAAACCATTCTCCGCCATATGCATGATTTCCGCACCGGATTCCGTGTCCTGCAACTGCGCGATATCGATATCTTCCGGCCCCATGCCAGCTTGCTCGAAGGCGGCCTGGGAGGCGATTTCGGTTGCTGTTCCACCCCGTTCATTGTCAATCGATGCCGCGAACACCTCAAACGAACCGGGAGGCCGCGTCCGCATCACCGAAGATTTCAGACGGATGATCGGAACGCCCAGTTCCCTCGCCTTTTTCTCGCTGGCCAGGATGAGCGCCACGGCTCCCTCGGCAGGGGAACAGAACATATATTTCGTGAGCGGATCGCAGATCATCGGCGCGTTCATGATCGTTTCCAGATCGACCTCGCTCCGCCGCCAGGCGTGATCGGTTTTCACGCCGTTGCGAAATGCCTTTTCGGCAACCCGCCCCAGTGTTTCCCGGCTGATATTATGTTCGTGCAGATAGCGCATGATCTTCGCGCCGAAAAACTGCACGGTCAACATATAGCCGGCTTCACCGTACCAGTTGGGCAGGCCGTAGGCGGACGGGTCGGCGTTGAAGGCGCCGCGCGGATGCTTGTCGAAACCGACCGCCATGCCCATTTCATATTCGCCCGACTTGATCGCGCTTACCGCAGCGTTGAGCGCCGATCCGCCGGTTGCACAACCATTGGAGACGTTGATGAACTGGATACCGGTCAGGCCGAGTTGCGATACCATATTGTCCGCACTTCCCGAAGCGGCCGAACCGCCAAAGGCGAACTGGACATCCTTCCATTCGATGCCGCTGTCGGCAAGCGCTTGCCGGACCGCGAAGATACCCTGATCCATGCCGTCGCGCCCTTCGGTGCGGCCGAACGGGTGAATACCTGCTCCTACGATACAAACGTCTGACATGATTATTCTCCCTGAACAGGTTTGAAGGCATGGATGAGCTTCTGCTCCTCCGCTGGCGCATCGGGGTCGAGCGGGATCACCGTGAATTCAACCTCCATGCCGATTTTAACGTCGTCCGGATCAATGCCGGTCAGCCGCGATTCCACCATCGTCTGCCCCGGCAAACTGACATAGGCAACGGCATAGGGCTTGAATTTCTCCGGATCGGTCGGCCCGATATAGGGGGGCTTGGGCGGAAAGCGCTGGACCGTATATGTCCAGACGGTCCCGCGTGTACCAAGCGCCACCGGCTCGATATTGTCAGCAGGAGTCAATGGCAGCGGAAAGAATATCTGTCCGGTTTCCCTGTTGCGCGCTCCCAAAAGGGCGCTCATGTCATCGGTAAACAGATTGTCAGCAATCGGTTGTGCACTCACGAAGATCTCTCCTTTTATGCGAGTCCTATAAGGGGGAAAGCCGGCAACAAATAACTGCCAAAACGGCTAGGATAAGAGGGCGTCAATAGCCCGGATGCACCGCCAGCATACCGCCGTCGACGAGCAGATCGCTGCCGGTCACGAAACTGCTGTCGTCGCTTGCCAGATATACGGCGGCGGCCGCCAGATCGCTGCCCTGCCCGATCCGGTTCAAGGGCGACATGGCCGCCGCCATTTCGACCATGCCCGGAACGCTCTTTGCTGCAGTATCGATGATGCCGGTGTGCGTCGCTCCGGGTACCAGATTGTTGCAGCGGATATTCAAGCCGCTCTGCGCGCAATGCACCGCCACCGATTTGGACAGCATGCGCACCGCGCTTTTCGACGCCGTATAGGTTACGTCGCCGGGCAGCGCAGCGAAGGCGCTGGTCGAAGCAATGTTGATGATCGAACCGCTGGACCCGCCAGGGTTGACCTTCATCACGGCAATCGCCTTCTGGCACCCCAGCATCACGCCGGTCAGATTGATACCCAGCAAATTATACCAGCTGTCGAGGTCCACATCCTCGATGTTCTTGCCGATCACGATCCCTGCATTGTTGACCAGTATATCCAGTCGTCCAAATTCGCCTTGCGCTTTGGCCATCACCGCGTCCCAGGATTGGGCGTCGCTTACATCCTGCGCCATGAACAGGGCACCGGCCTCGTCGGCCACCTGCTGACCCAAGGCTTCCTCCACGTCGGTTGAAAGAACCTTGGCCCCCTCTTCGACAAAGCGTTCGACGGTCGCTGCCCCGATACCCGATGCACCGCCGGTGACGATCGCTACCTTGCCTTCCAATTGACCCGACATATTATTCTCCCTATCAAATTCAGCAGAGGCTTCTCCCGCCCCGGCACTCTAGTTCCGGCGATATATAAAGCGAAAGGATGCTTGATGCTGACACCGGAATATATGAAGCAAATTGTCGACCAGTATCTGGCCGCAATCAATGATGGCGACATGCAGGCGGTCATGACGATTTACGCCGATGATGCGGCCGTCGAAGACCCGGCGGGCACCGAACCCAAGCGCGGTGATGACATCCTGCAATTTTATACCAATGCCTTTGCCGGCGGCGCGAAAGTCGAACTGACCGGTCCCGTCCGGATTTCGGAAAAAGCGGCAGCCTTTCCGTTTCGCGCCGAGATCAATCAGCAAGGCGGACAGGTTCTGGTCGTGGAAGTCATCGACATTTTCGAGTTTGATGCCGACGGCAAGGTGAACAAGATGACGGCGCATTTCGGACCTGCCAACGTGACGGTAAAGGGCGCCTAGCCCTTTCCGCAAACGATCAGTAGCCGGAATTTTTTGCCCAGCGGTCAGTGTGAAATCCGGCGTCGCCGAACATTTGCTGCGCGACATGGACCCGCTTGAAATAAAGCCCGACATCATATTCGTCGGTCACGCCGATCCCGCCGTGCATCTGGATGGCTTCCTTGGTTGCAAGCTGCGCGACCTGCCCGGTCTTGGCCTTGGCCAGTGAACAGGTCATGCCGGCATTGTCAAAATCCTGATCGAGGTCTTTCAGCGATTTCAGCACCGCCGACTTCATCATCTCGATCTCGGTTGCCAGGTGGGCGGCGCGATGCTGCAGCCCCTGGAAAGAACCGATTTTCTGGCCGAATTGCTCGCGCTCCTTGAGATAGTCAGTGGTAACCCCGAACACCTGCTGCGCAGAACCGGACATCTCGGCGCTCAGCACGGCCCGGCCGGCCGACAATATGCCTTCCAGCGCACCATAGCCGCCGTCCAGTTCTCCCAATATATCGTCGCCGGTAACCTCCAGACCGTCGACCGAAATATCGGCGGCATTGCGGCTGTCGACCATCGGTGTGTGCTCGCGCGTAATTTCCGGCGCATTGGCATCCACCAGAAACAGGGTGATACCATGCGGTTCGCCTTGCTCCCCCGAAGTGCGGGCAGCGATGATCAGCTTGTCTGCAACATGGCCGTCGGCGACAAAAGTCTTCGTTCCAGAGAGAGTGAAGCCGTTGCCCGACGGTTTGGCGGAAAAAGCAATTCGGCTGGGATTATGCCGGGGACCTTCATCCACGGCCAAAGCATAGAGCTTCTCGCCGCTGCTGATGGCCGCCAGATTTTCCTCTTTCTGCTTCTCCGAACCATATTGCTGGATCGCGGTAGCACCCAGGACGGAAGTGGAGAAAAAGGGCGACGCGGTCAGATTGCGCCCCATCTGCTCGGCCAGCACGCCGGCGCCGACATAACCGAAGCCGCTGCCGCCATGCTCTTCCTCGACGATGATGCCGGCCCAGCCCATCTCTGCCATCTCGGACCAGAGTTCCCGGCAAAAGCCGTCCGCGGGCTTGTTGTCGCGGACCTTGCGGAAAGCAGCCACAGGGGCCTTTTCGGCCAGAAAACCGTTCGCTGCATCCTGCAGCATTTCTTGCTCTTCATTCAGTATTAACGGCATGTCAAATTCGCCTTATTGACTCGGCAATCCCAAGACGCGCTTGGAAATGATATTAAATTGAACTTCGGTGGTGCCGCCAAGGATCGAATAGGCCCGATTGTAGAGCCAGTTATTGGCCAGACTGCCATATTCGATTCCATCTTCACCGATGGCAGCCGCTGTCGTGCCTTCGATATCCATGCGCAATTCGGTACCGCGCTTTGTAAGCTCAGAAGCCACATATTTGAGCATCGAGGATTTGGCGCCCAGCCCATTGCCCGCATTGGCTTCGTCCGTGAGCCGTTCCACCGTCAGATTATAGGCCCAGTCATCAAGCTCCGCTTGCGCAATATTCTGCCGCAGCGCGGGATCATCCAGACGTCCGCACGCATCCAGACCGATTTTCTCGGCCGCAAACTTCCCGAGGCTCTCCGGCCCGCTGGTGCCGCGAAGCGGCGACATCGTACCGAGCATACCGCGCTCGTGTACCAGCAGGTTCTTCGCTACATCCCAGCCGCGATTGACCTCGCCGACGACAGAGGCGTTATTCTCGCCATAATTTTTCGGCACTTTGACATTGTCGAAAAATGTCTCGCAAAAGGGCGAATGTCCGGAAATGAGAACGATCGGCTTCACGCTGATGCCCTCGCTGGCCATATCCATCAGGATGAAGGTAATACCCTTGTGCTTGGGCGCATCAAAATCGGTCCGCACCAGACAGAATATCCAGTCAGAGATATCGGCATTGGAAGTCCAGATTTTCTGACCGTTGATCAGCCAATGATCACCCTTGTCTTCACATTTGGTCTTCAGGGATGCGAGGTCCGATCCGGCACCGGGCTCGGAATAGCCCTGGCACCAGCGAATTTCGCCCCGCGCAATTGCGGTCAGATGCTGCGCCTTCTGCTCGTGCGTACCAAAGGCCAGCAAAGCGGGGCCAAGCATCGATATGCCAAAATTGCTCAGCGGCTTGCGGGCATTGATCGCCTGGCGTTCTTCGTCGAGGATCTTGGCTTCATCGGCTGACAGTCCGGCACCGCCATATTCCTTGGGCCAGGTAGGCACCGTATAGCCCTTGGCCAAAGCCCGCTCGAACCAAATTTTCTGCGCCTCGGACTGAAACTCCCATTGACGGCCGCCCCAGCATTGATTCTCGGCAGTAATATCCCCGTCGCGCATTTCCTCGGGACAGTTTTCTTCCAGCCATGTCCGCACTTCCATGCGGAAATTTTCAAGATCGCTCATGACCTAACCCTTCCTGACAACCATGTCATAAGTCAGCCGGCATGATGCGGGCACTGCGCTTTTAGTTAGCGATACCACCCTCACCATCAGTCCAGACGCAGCATTTGCTTGCCGAAATTCTGCCCCGCAAACAAACGCTTCAATGTCGAGGGAATATTATCGAATCCTTCCTGGATATCTTCTTTGAAGGTTATTCTGCCTTCCTTGATCCACTGCCGCATGCGCTTTTGCGCTTCGGGGAATTCGCTGGCATAATCGGACACAATAAAGCCCGACATGCTTGCCCGCTTAAAGATCAGGTTGAAGTAATTTTCAGGACCCGCCGGCATATCGCCCTGCTCGTAGCGGGAGATACCGCCACAGATCGCAACCCGGGCATGCATCGCAATATGAGCAAGCGCATCATTCAGGATCTTGCCCCCGACATTGTCGTAAAAGACATTGATGGACTGGGCACAATGTTCCTTCAACTTCGCCCGGACATCATCATTCTTATAGTCAATCGCCACATCATAGCCGACCTCTTCGGTCAGCCAGTTGCACTTTTCTTCGCCGCCAGCGATCCCGATCGTGCGACAGCCGGCAATCTTGGCAATCTGCCCGACCATGGATCCGGTCGCGCCAGCCGCGCCCGACACAACAACCGTGTCTCCGGGCTGGGGCCGGCCGTGCTTCAGCAGGCCGAAATAGGCCGTCATGCCGGTCGTGCCCAGCGCGCCGAGATTGGCTGCGAGCAAGTCGTCATCAGGAACCTTTTTCAATTCACCGCCGGGCACGTGCGCATAGTCCTGCCAGCGCAGCATGCCCAATACCTTGTCTCCAGCGGAAAGCCCCGGGTAACGCGATTCGACGACCGTACCGACACCGGACCCGCGCATGACTTCACCAATTTCCGTGGGCGCGACATATCCGCCGATATTTTCCATCCACCCCTTTTGTGCGGGATCGAAGCCGAGAATTTCCGTCTTTACCAGCACATGGCCCTCTGCACATTCCGGTACTTCGGTGACGACTTTCTTGAAATCATCATCCACGAGGCCGCGTCCTTTGGGACGTCCATTGATCAGCCACTGCCTATTGTCGGTCATCTTTTCTCTCCATTGGAAGATTTCGAAACCTGTTAGACGGATTCTCTTGACCAACCGAACTGCCAGCTTTGATAGCTGACCGGTTAAAACCACCGCCAGCTGCCGGTGACGGAAAGATTTTTCGGGTCAAATTGGCACTTTTCGGCCATAGAGAACAATGCACGAATACCCGAGCTTCCAGCCGCACGAGCGCGGCTCACTCCCTATAACAATAGTGGCGGGCCGGGCCGCTAGCGCTATGAAGTTTTTTAAGAGAAAGCGCCCCCTCCAGAGGGCTGCATTACAAAGGAGCAAAGCCTTGGCCAATAGTGACATGGCGGACAAAGACGTCCTCATCGATATTTTCACCCGCGCCGACCTGATCATGCAGTCGGACATCAAGTTCCGGCAGATGATTGGAGCGGGTCAGTTGCAAATCGTCTATTATCCCGTGCGCGGACAGGAAGTCGTGTCCTCGGCGATGATGGCAGCGGTGAACAAGGAGGATTATCTGGTCACGATTTATCGCGGCCTGCATGACCAGCTCGCAAAGGGCATTCCTTCCAAGGATCTCTGGGCCGAATTTGCCGGCAAGATGGCCGGCACTTGCAAAGGCAAGGGCGGACCAATGCATATCACGCACCCGGAAACCGGGGTGATGGTCACCACTGGCATCGTCGGCTCGGGCATTCCCATTGCCAATGGCCTCGGCCTCGCCAGCCAGCTCGACAAGGATGGCAAAGTGACCGTCTGCTGCTTCGGCGACGGTGCTACCAATATCGGTGCTTTCCACGAGGGGCTCAACATGGCCCAGATCTGGAAGCTTCCGGTAATCTTCCTGTGCCAGAACAATCTTTATTCCGAACATACGCCGATGGCTTTTGCCACCAGCTCGGATTCGATCAAGCAACGCGGCGAAGGCCTTGGCATGCGGTCGGTGCAAGTGAACGGCAATGATGCCAGCGCGATGTATGCAGCCGCAAAAGAAGCGGTCGAATATGCGCGCGCCGGCCATGGCCCCACGCTGATCGAAGCGATGACCTTCCGTTTCCACGGCCATCTGCTTGGCGATACCAGCCATTATATCCCGAAAGAGGAAATGGAGCAGGCGAAGAAAGACGATCCGATGCCGATCCTGCGCCAGCAGTTGCTCGATCTGCAGATCAGCGAAGCCGATATTGCCGCGATCGAGGCAAAAAATGCGGCTATCATTGAAGAGGCGTCACAATTCGCGCTCGACACCCCTTATCCGCCGGGCGATGAATATCGCATCGATGTACTCGACGTGGAGATTGCAGCATGAGCGAGAAACCAAAAGAAATCATGTTCGCCCAGGCCTGCAATATGGCGATGGCCAAGGCGATGGAAGACGATCCCAAAGTCATTCTGATGGGCGAAGATATCGCCGACGAACAGGGCGGCGGCGTATTCAAGGTCACGCTCGGCCTGTCCGAAAAATTCGGCACCGACCGCGTCCGTTCGACCCCGATTTCCGAACAGGCAATTGTCGGCGCCGCGGTTGGTTCCGCGATGGTCGGTTACAAGCCGGTCGCCGAGATCATGCTGATGAACTTCATTACCGTGGCGATGGACCAGATTGTCAATCACGCGGCCAAGCTGCGCTTCATGTCTGGCGGACAGACCACGGTTCCGCTGACCATCCGCACCACCACCGGTGCCGGCACCGGTCTTGGCGGACAGCATAGTGACATGCTCGAGGCGTGGCTCGCCCATGTGCCTGGCCTGAAGGTTGTTGCCGCGTCCAATCCGGCGGATGCCTATGGCCTGCTCTATTCCTCGATCATGGACCCCAATCCGGTGATCTTCATCGAGAATACACCCGGCTATTTCGTCAAGGGCCCTGCCCCGGCACCCGATCACACGGTGCCCCTCGGCAAGGCATCCGTACCGCGTGAAGGCACGGATATCACCCTAATCGGTTATGGCAGCAGCATCAGCCGGTGCCACGCGGCGGCAGAGAAGCTCGCCGAAGGTGGCATCTCCTGCGAAATCGTCGACCTGCGCACCATCGCGCCATTTGACGAAGAAACGGTGCTGAAAAGCGTTGCTAAGACGAAAGCTGCTGTCGTCGTCCACGAAGCGGTCCGGAATTTCGGCGTGGGCGCGGAAATTTCCTCGCGCATCCATGAAGAGCTCTTCTCCGAATTGAAAGCTCCCGTTGGCCGCGTCGGCTCCGGCTATGCGCCCGTTCCTTTTTCTCCTGCGATCGAAAAAGCCTGGCTGTTCAGCCAGGACGACATCGAACGCGAAGTGCACAAAATCTTGGGATAAATAATAATGGCTACTGAAATCAGAATACCGAAATTGGGCTTCAGCATGGAATCCGGGATCCTCGCCGAATGGCTGGTCGAAGATGGCGCAGAGGTAACCGCCGGACAGGAAATCTACGCGCTCGAAAACGAGAAATCGACTCAGGAAGTCGAATCTCCCGCCAGCGGGAAGCTGAAAATTCTTATCCAGGCCGATGGCGAAGAATATCCTGTCGGGGAACTGATCGGCACGATTGAATAGCAAAAACCATCGGGCATTGCCCCTCCTATCAATATGGTTAGGAATGTTTGGTTGACTACAAAACCAAACAACGCGACAGACAGCGCATAAGATAATGTGTCGCAAGGAGTAGTGCCAGATGGCTGACAATTTTATTGCCGAGATTCCCGAAATCGGGCGGAAACGTTTCCGGGAAGATGTAGACAGCGTCACCATCACAAATCCGGCAGAAATTCGCCCTGCTGCCGAAGCCGTCCACAAGATCGTACAATCCTATGGATTCAGAATAGCGGTTTCGGCCGATATTTCATCCAAGGCGCATCTGGTCGACGCAGACGGCAATCTGATCAACAAGGATGTCTTCGGCTGGGTCGCCGAAGGCGAACGCTGGTGGGAAGACACCCGCCTCGCGCTCAGCTCTCCGCTGCCCAGGGCTTGCCGCTACGAAAGCGAGCCGGTCTGGTGCAATGGGGACGGGTTTCATGGTCATTGGCCGAATGAATATCTCGACAAGATCGACCTGAAGGATTTCTATGCGCAGGGCGGCACCTCGGCAAAATCTGCCATTCTCATCCCGGTGCACCTGCCGTTCGGCCAGATAGCCGCGGTCAGCTTCACCCCTCTGGACCATGACAGGTCGGACCTTACCGAACCCTATCGGCTCTATTCCGATTTTTTCAGCATCATCACTCGCCGTTTTGTCACCGGTTATGTACTGGCTATGCGAGAGAAGCACCGGATGCCGGCCAATTGCATCCTGTCGAAGCGGGAAGCCGAATGCCTGCACTGGGCTGCAATCGGCAAGACCGACAAGGAAATCAGCATGATCCTGTCACTCAGCCATGCGACCATCCGCTATCACGTCAACCGCGCCGGACAAAAATTGAACAGCGTCAACCGCGGACAGACGATTTTCAAGGCCGGACAGCTGGGATATCTTGGCGCCACCGACTGATCGACCGGCCAGAAGACCACGCCCCGCATCTGGCGCGGGACAGTGCGGCTATTTGCGCAGGATCGCGAATACTGCGGTCATGGTCATGAGCACCGTGTCCCCGCAGACAATCCGGCCACTGCAATAGGCCGTGCGCTTGCTCATGCGGTCAATCGTACAATAAGCCTCGACCCAATCCCCCAGCTTTGCCGCCGCCAGATAATTGGTGTTCAGGCTCATCGTCGCAACCGGCAGACGGGGCCGTTCGGCTTCATGGACCTGCAGGCTCAGCGCAACATCGGCGAGCGTCCCGAGGACACCGCCATGCGCCACATTGATATGGTTGATCTGGCCCTCGTGGATGCGCGTCCCGACGACGATACAATCGCCGTCGGACCGCACATGATAGGGCCCGGCCATATCGAGAAACGGGTTCGAAAACTTCGCCCGCTCAAAACCGGCCGGGACATTATCTCCCAAGGTCAGGCAGCCGCCCGCTTCGGGCTTTTCGGAGGCTCTTCCGAATCCAGCCACAGGTTCAGCGTCTCGTGAAAATGGCGAAGCTTCGATTCCTGATATTGGGCGAACAGCGACACGCCGTCGGGCTGGCTCTTCACACCCTTCTGCATGGCCTTGTGGTTCAGATAATCCTGATTGAAAATCTTGTTCAGATAGCTGCCGAATTCAGCCGCCTGCGTATAGTCGTCTTCCAGATCGAGGAAGGTGCATTTCGCCGGCTCCGGCCGCTCTGCACCCTCGGGCAGCGCAACCATGAACATGACTTCATGCAGCGACTGTTCCGGATTGTCACCATCCGGGCGGAACCGGTAGAAGATCGGATTGAAATCGGCCCAGGGGCTGATGTTCGGGAATACGCTGTAGAAAATAGCGTCCATCAGATCGGCGTCGCTGATCTCGTCGACCATGTCCCCCCATGTTGGACGCATTTCCTCGCGGCGCGCCTGGGCGGCCTGGTCGCGCAGGGCGTGGGCCGATTCGTCGGTATAGACCATCGGCATATCTTCATCCGCAGGCGCGATCTTCCCGCCGATCCAGTTGCACATGTGCGGATCGGCCGATGTCACATCACCCTCAATATAATTGGCTTCCATATCAAAGATACCGCTCTTGCCGTTCGGCAGCGATACTTTCACGCGATTTTCCTCAATCCGTTCGAACTTGTGCTTGCTGATCGGATGAATGAAACTCTGGAAGGCCTTCTGGTCTGGGAAAGCGGTCGGGTCGGGATTGACCAGCCCGGTATGCGGGCTCGGCTGACCGTGGGCTGACATCGCGCGGGACATATTGTGCCAGACGTCATATTTGCTGTTTGCATCGGCAAAGGCGGGCATCAGCTCGGGATGGGTGCCGACCACATGGTAGGATTCCATGAACGCTTCCTGCGCGATCTTCCAGTTGCAGGGCAGACGCTTGATCATGTGCGCCGCCTTGTAGCGCCGCTCGAAAGGGATCTGGAAATGGCGATCAATGTCGCCGAGAAAATCCTCCAGCGGCTCGCAATTCGGATCCGGGTTGATGAAGACAAAACCGCCCCATTCACCGACGCTGATTTCCTTCAGACTGTGGGTCTCTTCGCTGACCGACGGGAAATCCCACTGGCAGGGCACTTCTTTCAGCTTGCCGTCCAATTCCCAGGACCAGCCATGGAACGGGCAGCGCAGCGCCTTCTGGCCTTTCTTGTGATTGTCGCAAATTGCTCGGCCACGGTGCATACAGCTGTTCGGGAACGCCTTGATCTCGTCTTCCGAAACGCGGACCACCAGAAAGGACAGTTCGGCGATATCGTAGACGAACGTATCGCCGACATTCTTGATTTCATCTTTGTGGCAAGCCATCTGCCAGACGCGTTTCCAGAGCCGCTCGACTTCGCGGTCATGCTCTTCCTTGGACCAGTAACGGCTGACCTCGACAGTCGTAACACCAGGCTCCATGGGAGATTCTTCGAGATACACAGCCGGCGGCGCGACTTTGTCACCCTCCAGCAGTTCCGTGTAGGAAATACCGTTGGACCGATTATGTCCGGTTAAAGTCTCAACCATCATCTTCTCCTGAAAACTGAACGTCTTTGTTTCGATCAAAATAGCCTAATCAGGCCCTTCGGCCACTAGTGAATCTGGCAGCATCGCCTGTTGTTTTTGAGAGGTTAGTCCCCGGTGGTTACCTGTGTATCTTTACATCATATAGAGACGGAAGCGAATCCGCCCCGAAGGAGAAATCTCACGTGAAGCTTTATTCCAGCCTTGGTCCCAACCCCCGATTCATCCGCATGTTCATTATCGAGAAGGGCCTCGACGTCGAGCGCGTGCATATCGATATTCTCACGGCGGAAAACCGGCAGCCCGACTTTGCCGACAAGAATATACTGGGCACCACGCCGGTGCTCGAACTCGACAACGGCTTCATGCTCAGCGAGATCATGGCGATTGCCGAATATCTCGAAGAAACCCATCCCGACCCCGCCCTGATCGGATCCACCGCCCAGGAACGCGCCGAAGTGCGAATGTGGACAAGACGGATTGACCTTGAAATTGCCGTTCCCATGACCCTTGGGTTCCGGGGCGGAGCCGGCCGGCCGATGTTCGAACCGCGGATGGATGTCGTCGGCGCCGAAGGCGCGGCCGAGCTGTCGCGCATGGCGGACAACAGGTGGAAATGGCTTGATGCGCAGCTCGAGGGCAAAGACTATATCTGCCAGGACAAGTTCACCATGGCGGACCTTATCGCCTATTGCTTCATCCAGTTCGGCTACACGGTCGGCTGGTCGCTGCCCGAAGGCACCGACAATCTGGCAAAATTTGTCGACCGCATCGGCGAGCGGCCATCCTCGAAAGTCTGGCAGGACAGCGAATGAGCAGCAAGCCAGCCTCTCTCGCCAAACTCGGCACGATCATGCAGATCAGCTATGTGCCGGAGGATTATGATGCCGCGCTCGATTACTGGACCCAGAAAATGGGCGCCGGCCCGTTTTTCCACACCGAAAAGGTCGAGGTGGAAAATGTCAAATATCGCGGCGAGCCTTCGGATATCCAGTTCTCCATGGCGATCGGCTATTGGGGCGATATTCAGGTCGAACTGATCCGCCCGAACAATGATGCCCCGTCGATGTTCAAGGACTGGCGGGAAAAAGGTCTGCAGGGTGTTCAGCATCTCTGTCTGGTCGTCGACGATCTGGCGCACGCCCGCGCACTGACCGAAGAAGCGGGTGGCGAGGTCATTCAGGAAGTCAGTCTGCCCGGCGGTGTCGGCGGTGCCTTTTATGCCGATTATGGCGGCGGCCCCGGCACGATCATAGAATATCTGCAAATTCCGCAGGCCGGCCTCGATGGCTTTGCCGCCATGCGCCAGATGCATCTCGACTGGGATGGCAAAACAAACCCCGTAATAGGAAAAGAATAGATGAGCGAAGCGCCAGAACGTCGCCCCGACCAGAAACCGATCCACTGCGTGCTGGTCGCCGCAGGCAAATATCACGATATCGATTATGCCCGGCTTGAAGTGATGAAGCTTCTGGCCGAGGATGACCGGATCCGGGTCCGCGTGTTCGAGGATTATGAAAATCTCGAAGCGATCAGAAATGCCGATTTTCTGGTCAGCTATACCTGCGACCTGCAACCCAGCGAAGCGGCACAGAAAAATATTCAGGATTTCGTCAATAATGGCGGACGTTATTTCGCGCTGCATGGCACCAATGCGGTGCTCAAATTTCTCGATGATGGCCTGGTCGACGCCCCGGATGAGATGCCGGTCTTCGCTGACACGCTCGGCACGCGCTTTTTAAGCCATCCACCGATCATTCCGTTCACCGTCGACAACGCCCAGCCGGATCACCCGCTGGTCAAGGGCATCCCCAGCTTTGAAACCGTCGACGAACAATATCTGGTCGAGACCCGCGCCGAACTCGATGTCCTGCTCGACACCGAATATAATGGCACGGATGACATCAGCGGCTTCGTCCACAGCGATATCAAGAAGAGCCGCCATCCGGTCTTCTACATCCGGCGGATGGGCGAAGGCGCCGTGCTCTATCTGACCATGGGGCACTGCCGTGGCCATTATGACATGGAGCCGGTGCTCGACTGGTGGCCGGAGGTAGATCGATCCGGCTGGCAGCAGCCGATCATCTATGACCTGCTGCGGCGCGGTATCGGCTGGAGCTGCGAACCCGCCATAGCAAAATTCTAACCCCGATTTCACGAAACATAAAGGAGACGACAATGGATTTAGGACTCAAGGGCAAGAAAGTCATTCTCACCGGCGGTAGCCGCGGCCTCGGGCGCGCAGCGCTGGAACATTTTGCAGCGGAAGGTGCGGATGTCGCCTTTTTCTCGCGCAATGCCGAACAGGTTGCGGCTGCGAAAAAGGAACTCGAAGCCCATGGTGGCAAGGTGATCGGCGACGCGCTCGATATGACCGATCTCGACGGCTATGCCAAATGGCTGGAAAAGGCCGCAGGCGATCTCGGCGGCTGCGATATTTTCATCCACAATGTCAGCTCCTCCGGCGCCGGAGCGACCGGTGACTGGGAAGTCACCTTCAACACCGACATTCTCGGCGCGGTCAAGGCGATGGAAGTGCTCGAACCGCATCTCGAAAAATCAGACGATGGCAGCGTGATCTTCATGTCCTCCACCGCAGCCTTCGAAACCTTTGTCGCACCACAGGCTTTCAACGCGATGAAAGCCGCGCTGATCACTTATGGCAGCCAGCTTGGCCAGGCCCTCGGCCCCAAGGGTATCCGCGTCAACATGGTCTCGCCGGGACCGATCAAATTCCCGGGCGGCAACTGGTCGCAGATCGAAAAAGGCATGCCTGAATTTTACGAAGGCACGAAAGCCGGCTTCGCTCTGGGTGATTTCGGCACCGCCGATGACGTCGCCCGCAGCGTCGTCTTCCTCGCCAGCCCGGCGTCTAGCTACACCACCGGCGCGCATCTAGTGATCGACGGCGGCTTCACCAAGCGCGTCCAGTTCTAAACCGGCACCATCCATTCCCGATGCGGGATATGATTGATGGCGCTAGACTATATCAGGGGTTCCGGTTCATCGCTGGAACCCTTTTTTATGGGAAGAGACAGATATGACCGATAGCCCGACCAACGCATATCCAGCCAAAGGCTATGCGACCCACGCCCCGGACCAACCGCTTGAACCATTTTCCTTCACCAGACGCGGCCTGCGGCATGACGATGTGCTGATCGAGATTTCGCATTGCGGAATTTGCCATTCGGACCTGCACACCGCACGAAACGACTGGGGCGGGAGCAAATATCCGGTACTTCCCGGTCACGAGATAGTCGGTCACGTTCGCGCCGTCGGCGACGATGTCAGCGACTTTTCCCAAGGCGACCGGGTCGCCGTGGGTTGTATGGTCGACGCCTGCCTGGAATGCGACCATTGCGAGCAGGGTCTCGAACAATATTGTCTCGATGGCGGAATGACCGGCACCTATAATGGTACCGACCGCCGTGATGGCAGCCCCACCTATGGCGGCTATTCGGACAAGATCGTTGTGCGCAAGGAATTCGTCTTGCGTATTCCCGACGGCATGGACATGGGCGCGGCCGCTCCCCTGCTCTGCGCGGGCATCACCACCTATTCGCCGCTGAAACAGTGGAAGGTCGGCCCCGGTAGCAAAGTCGCGGTCGTCGGCCTTGGCGGCCTCGGCCACATGGGCGTCAAGCTCGCCGCCGCCATGGGCGCCGACGTCACCGTCCTGACCCGCACAGAAGACAAGATGGCCGATGCCAAGGCCCTGGGTGCCAGGGACATATTGCTGTCGACCGACCGCGAAGCGATGAAAGCTGCGGCGAACAGTTTCGACATGATCCTCAATACCATTCCCGTGCCGCATCCGGTTGCGCAATATATGCCGCTGCTGAAAGTGGACTGCGCGCAGGTTCTGGTCGGGGTGATCGGCACCTTGCCCGAAATGCACAGCGGCCATCTGCTCGGACGGCGCATTCTCACAGGCTCGGGGATCGGCGGCATCGCGGAAACCCAGGAGATGCTCGATTTCTGTGCGGAAAAGAATATCCTCCCCGAGATCGAAACAATCGCGATGCAGGATGTAAACACTGCCTATGACCGGATGGAAAAGTCCGATGTGCGCTACCGCTTCGTGATCGATATGGAGACGCTCGCCTAGACGCGAGCGGATCTATTTTCCTTTGCCGGTGAAGGCTGCGATCCGCTGATGCATATCCGGACCGTGGCCTTCGCTTTCCATCACTTCCCATTGCAGGCCTGCGTCGAGCGGACCGCCGTCGGTTGCTTCCAGAAGCCGCTTGTTGGCCGCGTGGGAGAAGCCGGAATTGGCGATAATCTTTTGCGCCAGCGCGTCGATTTCGGCATCGAACTGCGCGAGCGGCACGGCATATTCCGCCAGACCGATCCGCACGGCTTCTTCGGCGTCAATCATGTCGGCGGTAAACATCAACCGCTTGGCGGTGGCGATGCCGACCCGGCGCGGCAGCCGCTGGCTCATTCCCCAGACCGGAGTCAGCGCCCATTTCGCATGGGTATCGCCAAAGCGTGCGCTGTCCGCCGCCAATAGGAAATCCGCCGCCAGCGCCACTTCTAGCGCTCCGGTATAGCAATGGCCATGGACCGCAGCGATCACCGGCTGGGGTAGTTTCTCCAGCATCCGCAGCGTTTCGGAATGCCATCCGCGCGACGGCACCGCCTCGCCCTCGGCAATATCGCCGAGATCATGCCCGGCCGAGAAACATTTCCCTGCCCCGCGCAGCACCACGCAGCCGACACTGTCATCCTTGCGCAGATCGGAAACATGATCGCGAAGTTCCCTGAACATGGCCACGGTCAACGCATTGAGCTTGTCCGGGCGATTGAGCGTCAGCAGCGTCCAACCGTCCCGGTCTTCGCGCAATACCAAGTCAGTCATAACCATTCGCCCTTGTTCAAATACCGTTCGTGCTGAGCTTGTCGAAGCACCTCTCGACGCGCACTGCCGTTCGACAGGCTCAGGGCGAACGGCAAAATATCAACCATAATATTCTATCGGTCAGTTGACCGCCCGGTCCTTGCCTGCCCAATAAGGTGCCCGCAGATCCTTGCGCAGGATCTTGCCCGAGGGATTGCGCGGCAAAGCCTCGATAAAATCGATTGATTTCGGGCATTTATAGCCGGCGATCCGGTTCCGCGCGTCGGCTATCAACTCCGCTTCTGTCAGCGTCTCGCCTTTTTTGACAACCACGCAGGCCTTGACCGCCTCGCCCCATTTTTCATCGGGAACACCGATCACCGCAACGTCGGCAACCTTGGGATTGGCATATAGCGCATTCTCGACTTCCGCCGGATAGACATTTTCGCCGCCGGAAATGATCATGTCCTTCAGCCGGTCCTGGATATAGAGATAGCCGTCCTCGTCCAGATAGCCGGCATCGCCAGTCCGCAGCCAGCCGTCGGCATCAATCGTTTCGGCTGTCGCTTCCGGCCGGTTCCAGTAGCCCTTCATGTTTTTTGAAGACCGCGTAGAAATTTCACCGATCGTGCGCGGCGGCAATGTCTCTCCGGTTTCGGGGTCGATGATCTTGAGTTCGACACCGGGCAACGGCGTGCCGACCGAGCGCATCTTCTCGTTGCCGTTCACGTCATGGTCTTCCGGATTGAGCGTCGTGATCGTCCCGGATGTTTCGGTCATGCCGTACATCTGGACGAAACCGCAGCCCAGCACATCCATTGCCTGCTTCATCAGTTCGAGCGGAATCGGCGATGCCCCGTAGGTGATATATTGCAGATCGGAAAAATCGACCTCCTTGGCGCGGGGATGGTTGAGCAATATCTGGATCGCTGCCGGCACCATGAAGATTTTCGAGATCGTATATTTCTCGATCAGGTCCAGCGCCTGGGTCGGATCATATTCGGGCAAGACAACCGCGCTGCCGCCGGTGAACATCACGGTCAGGCCGGTTCCGGTGCCACTGATATGAAAACAGGGCATGGCGAGCAGGGTGATCTCGCCCGGGATCGGCTTTTGCCAGTCCATCAGCTCATCTTCGGTGACCCCGGAGCTGCGCGAGGAGAAAATCGAGCCGCTGGTCATGATCGCACCCTTGGGATGACCGGTCGTGCCCGATGTATAGAGTTGCAGCGCATCATCTTCTTCTGCGCAGGGAACCATCGGATCGATCGGATCGAAACCGTCACGCCATGCCGGGTAGCTGTCGAACTCTCCCTCGGCTTTCTCGCTGCCCAATATCAGCTCGACATGTTCCAGATCGCCCCTGATCTTGCGGACCAGGTCATCGAAACCCGGGCCAATAAACAGGATCTTGGCCTGGCTGTCGTTGAGGATATAGGCCACTTCCGGCGGTGCCAGACGCCAGTTGACCGGCACCATGACGGCACCCAGCTTCGCTGCGCCCACCAATATTTCGAAATAGAGGTGACTATTCTTGCCCATATAGGCAATCCGGTCGCCCTTGCCGACGCCTTTCGCCTTCAGTGCCTGCGCCGCCCGGCTGCTGCCTTCATCGAGCGCCGCATAGGTCATTTCGTCACCTTCAAAGGTGAAAACCACGGAATCCGGCTGTTCCTGCGCGTGAAAACGCACCACATCGGCAACGGAAATAATGTCTTCTTCGGTCATGCAATGGTCCTCTTTGCGCGATTCTGTGATCGGCTTTTCCATGGAATACATAGAGACGCAACGCCATGATACAGCTAGCAGATTGACTAGCCGCAAAGCCCTGAAACCAGTGGCATCGGATGCTCGTGCTGTTCTAGAGTTGCGCGATGCGCGCATTGGCATTGCATCAGATCACCATGATGGAGGGCGGACCGGAGGGTCTTGTCCGCTTTGCCGCCGATGCCGGACTGGCCGGTGTCTGCCTGTTCACCGCCACCCCGCTCGATGCCGATGGCCGCAATATGTTTCCGGTCGTCGACGCCGCCGCCGCTTCATCATTCAGGCATCTGCTTCGCGACCATGGCGTGGCCATCATCAACGCGGAATATTTCCCGGTGATGGCGGAGCAGGATGTTGCTGACCTGCTCCCTGCCATCGGGCTGGCCGCAGAGCTCGGCGCCAAGCGGCTGGTCAGCCATGTGCACGAAACCGACCCGCACCGCGCGGAAGACCAGCTATCACATCTTTGCAGCCTGGCTCACGCGCACGATCTCGATGTCGGACTGGAATTCACCGGTTTTGCCGCCGGTTGCAATAGCCTGCAAAAGGCCGTTGATCTGCACGACCGCCTCAACCAGCCCAATCTGGCCATCGCGATCGATGCGCTCCATCTGTTCCGCACCGGCGGCACTGTTGAGCAATTGCGAACCGTCGATCCGGCCATCATCGGCTATGCCCAGCTCTGCGACGGTCCCGACCTGCATCTGTCAGATGACTATCTGGAAGAAGCGATGAACCGGATGGTCCCCGGAAAGGGTGTCTTTCCCCTGCGCCAGCTTGTCAGCTTGCTGGGCCCGCATGTCGACATCGATATCGAGGTCCCGTGCTTTCGCGCCCGCACGCCGGACGACGCCCGATCATGGGCGCGCCAGGCCATCGCCGCGAGCCGTTTTCTTTTTTCCGAGGAGAAATGACCATGACCAGTGACGAGCTGATCGACCGTGCCCGGATCACCGACCATATACTACGCTATGCCACCGGGATAGACCGTCGGGACTGGGCGCTTTACCGCTCCATCTTCACCGACCGGATGACCCCCGACTTTTCCAGCTGGTCCGGAGAACCGGCCTTGGCCATGTCGGCCGACGACTGGGTCGCCGGCGTCCGTGCGACGCTGGAACCGTTCGATGCGACCCAGCATGTGCTGACCAATTTTGTCATCACTGTCGACGGCAATAGCGCAAGCTGCACTTGCTACATGGCCGCGCACCATCATCTGGTGAGCGGTGATTTGCGCGAGATGCATTCGATTGGCGGCTATTATGTCCATGAGCTGCAGCGCAGCGGCGATGGCTGGCTGATCCACCGCACCACATTGAATGTCACATGGGAAATGGGCGACCGCGGACTGTTCGAGCGCGCTGCGCTGCGCGCGACGAAGAATGACGGGTTCTCAAGGGTCTGAGCGCGGCAAAACCGGCTGGGACGACAGGCTTGCCAGGTCCAGCCAGTCGTGCGTGGATTCACCATAATAGCTGTCGAGGACCGCGAAGGGCAGAGCGAATGGGCGACCGTAGCCGCTGTTCCACATCGCCACGACGCCCGTGCGGGCCAGCGGATCGAATATCAATGTCGCGCGAAATCCGTCGACTGCGCCGCTATGCCCGACCAGTTGCCGACCGGCATAGCGGAAGCTGCGCCAGCCCAGACCATAAGCCGGATCGCGCAGCGCCCGGGCAAGTTCACCGCGATAGACGCGCGCCGTCTTGACCAGCGGACTGTGGGCCAGCACCCGTTCGCTGGCCGAAAGGACATTTTCCTTTTCGCCCATTTGCGCCTGCATCCAGCGGGCAAGATCGACGATATTGCTGCTCACGCCGGCGGCGGCCGGAACCCGCCAATAGGATTCGGATAGGTTGCGCACGTCATCCCCGCGATGCGGCCGCGCCCAGCTTTTCGCGCCGGTAAGACCCGCCATGTCAAATCGCGCGCTCGTCATGCCCAGGGGTTCAAACAGCCGCTTTTCAACCGCGTCCGAATAGAGCGTCCCGGCCGCCTGGCCCAATATCTCGCTGGCCGCATCAAAAGCGATATTCTGATAGCTGTGACAGGTGCCAGGCACGCATTGCAGCGGCGCTTGCGCCAGCTGCCCCCTTAACAACGCCGGATTTTGTCCGTCCTCCAGCTTGCTGTCATAAGCATTTTTCGTAAGGCCGGTGCGGTGCGACAACAGCTGGGCCAGTGTGATCTGCGATTCCGCGCCTCCCGGCAGCCTCAGCGACGAAATTCGCCCGCCGATCGGGGCGTCGAGATCAACTGCCCCTTCCGTGGCCAGCTTGGCAGCGAGCATGCCTGCAACCCCCTTGGACACCGAAGCCCAACGGAACACCGTCTCCGGTGTCACCGGCTCTCCGCTGGTTTTGTCCACCACGCCATAGCTGTGCACAAAACTGAGCTTCCCGTCCTCGATGATAGCAACCGCCAGTCCAGCCATTTCCGGCTGCGCCGTCAGCGTCGCAAAATCACGATCCAGCCGTCGGTAATCGATCCTGCCCTGCCAGTCGTCAGGATCTTCAGGCAGCTTGTATCGGGGCTCCAGAACCGACGACACCGCTACCGGGAAGCCGGCCGGTTGCGCCACCAGCGCGCGATAGCCGTTCCAGCCCAACAGCAACAAGGCCGCCAGCCCGAACAGCAGCGCCAGAGATTTTTTCACGTCCGGAACTTATAGGGCGATTTCATAGGCGGCGGTGGTTTTCGCTGCCACATCATCGGCGCTGACACCTGGCGCCAGCTCGACCAACTGGAACGGGCTGTCATGATCCGGCCGCTGGAAGACGCACAGATCGGTGATGATCATGTCGACGACATTGGCGCCGGTCAGCGGCAAGGTGCATTCGGGAATGAATTTTGGGCTGCCGTCCTTGGCGCAATGATCCATTACGACGATTATTTTCTTCACGCCCGCTACGAGGTCCATTGCGCCGCCCATGCCCTTGATCATCTTGCCGGGGATCATCCAGTTGGCGATATCGCCATTTTCGGCGATTTCCATCGCGCCCAATACGGTCAGATCGATATGCCCGCCGCGGATCATGGCAAAGCTGTCCGACGAACCGAAATAGCTTGAGGACGGCAGTTCGCTGATCGTCTGCTTGCCGGCATTGATCAGGTCGGGATCAATCTCGTCCTCATAGGGAAACGGCCCGATACCGAGCATCCCGTTTTCGCTTTGCAGGGTGACCTCCACGCCGGGCGGGATATGGTTGGCGACCAGCGTCGGAATACCGATGCCGAGATTCACATAATAGCCGTCATGCAGTTCCTTTGCCGCCCGAGCGGCCATTTCATCGCGAGTCCAGGGCATATTCATCCTTCTTTGTCATCTGGCTTGGCTATCGGCTCCCTGGTCGCTTCCACAAGCGGAGGCGGTGTCAGAAACCAGCCGTTATCGAACATATGGTTGAGCGCAATCGCTCCGTCGGGTTCCAGCAAATAATCGTAAAGCTCGTCGAAATCAGCGCGGTCGTCGCCCGCGATAGCGACTATACAATAATTGCGCGCTGCATCCCAGCGCCGAACCTGTTTGCGGTCTTCCCCGCCACGGTCAAGGAAAAGAAAATCATCCGCTTCGGAACGGGCAAAACCGGCCTCGTTGAGAATGGCCGAAATTCGCCCGGATGCAGCCGCCGGGTGATCGGACAGCCAGATCACGCTGATCTCGGCAAAATGCAGACGGTTGAGCGCTTCCACCAGACCATTTTGCCGGTACAGCGTTTCGGCTTTAATGAGATCGCCACCGGCCGGGCCATCGAGATCGATCAGCACCGCCAGGGGCTTGCCTTCGCATGCCATGGTTTCGGGCTGGAAAATATCCACGCGCGGAACCAGCACCACCGATTCGACGCCCTCTCCCGCTTCCAGCCTGGCCGATTGTTTCAGGGCATGGGCCGCAAAATCGGCATAGGGCGAACCTCCCGGGCCCGATGGCTGGAAAAGTTGGGAAGTTTCCTCGCCGGAGCCGCTCTCCGCAGCGTCTTCTTCGCGATCAAGCTCAGCAATTTCGAAAGCGCCACCCTGTCCGGAGAAGCTGTCATCTTGCACGGACATGGGTGCCGCACCATCGCCGTCAAGACCGATCGTCACGGAGCCCACCGGCATTGCCAGATCAATCGCACCGGATGCGACCAGATCCTGTTTCGCCTGGGTCCGGTCAATCTCTTGCTTGCCGATCGTCCCCAGCGCCGCGAGCGGGAGCAATGCGGCAACGCAGCCGGAGAGCAGCGGCAGCGCTGTCAATATCAGGAGAGACCGGCGGAATTGCGCCATCAGGCGTCTTCGCGCTCCCGGGTCATACGGAATTCGATCTTCTTGTCATAAGGCGCGCCGCAGATCAGGCGTTTGACATAGATGCCCGGCAAATGGATGCTGTCGGGATCCAGCTCGCCCACTTCGACAATTTCCTCGACTTCGGCAACGCAGATCTTGCCCGCGGTCGCCATTGGCGCATTGAAATTGCGAGCGGTCTTGCGGAAGATCAGATTACCCGCCTTGTCCGCCTTCCATCCCTTGATCAGACAGAGGTCAGCATAAATGCCCCGTTCGAGAATATAGGTTTCGCCGTCGAATTCCTTATGCTCCTTGCCCTCGGCCACCTGCGTGCCGACCCCGGTCTTGGTATAGAAGCCGGGGATTCCCGCGCCGCCGGAGCGGCACCGTTCGGCCAGTGTGCCCTGCGGACAGAATTCCACTTCCAGCTCGCCGGAGAGAAACTGCCTTTCAAATTCCTTGTTCTCGCCGACATAGGAAGAGATCATCTTCTTCACCTGACGCGAACGCAGCAATTTGCCGAGACCTTCATTGTCGATGCCGGCATTGTTGGAAGCGATGGTCAGGCCCTTGACCCCGTCTTCCTGAATCGCGTCGATCAATCTTTCCGGGATCCCGCACAGGCCGAACCCGCCCACACAGAGATGCATTTCGTCAAACAAAAGGCCTTCGAGAGCGGCCGCTGCATCCGGATAGATTTTTTTCATAAATATGCTTTCCTGACTGGTTGCCCGCCATCTAGCGCAGGAGACGCACGACCGTCCAGAATAGAATATGTTTGAAGCCGCTAATCGGTTATGCGCGGTCTCATGTTGCGTCTGATTGCCTGCCTGTCGCTGTTCTTCTTTCTGGTGCCGGTCACCTATGTGCGCGGCCCCGTACCACCGGCCAATGACAGCCAGTATATCGCGCTCGAACCGGTCGCGCTCGACACCCGCAACCCCGGCCGGACCCGGATCGGACGCCTCGCCTTCCTGGGCGGCTGGAAAATAAGCAGCGACAATGGCGAGTTCGGCGGAATATCGTCGATGCTGGCACTGGCGGACAACCGTTTTCTGATGCTCAGTGACAACGGGTCTCTGGTCGGCTTCACATTGGACGAATCCAAGCATAAGGCGCTCCGGCCGTTCATTGCCCCCCTCCCCGATGGGCCCGCCCCACCCAATGAATATGCCAAGAAGAACTGGGATTCCGAATCCTTCCTCCATGATCCCGGAACCGGTCAATTCTGGGTCGGCTACGAACATCAGCACAGTATCTGGCGCTACGGTCCGTCCCTCGCGCGCAAGGAGTCGGTGAATTTTCCGAAAGCAATGCAGAAATGGCCTGACAATGGCGGCGCAGAGGCCATGCTGCGCTTACCCGATGGCCGCTTTCTGGTTTTTTCAGAATCGGCAGAATATTCCGGTGGTGGCTATCAGGCACTGGTCTTTACCGGCGATCCATCGGAGCCGGACAGCAAGGCCAGACTTATGGGCTATCAGGGGCCCCAGGGATATAAATTGACCGATGCCGTTTTGATCGATGACAGGACAGCGCTGATGCTGCACCGGCGCTTTACCCCGTTCGATGGAATTTCCGCCATATTGTCTGTTGCCCGCCTGGCTGATTTCCGGCCGGGGGAAGTCGCCACATCTGTTCCGGTCGCTTCGTTGAAGCCACCGGTCAAGGTCGACAATATGGAGGCTCTTGCCGTCACGCGGGACGGCGAAAAGATCATTGTCTGGATCGCGTCGGATGACAATTTCAGCGCGTTGCAGGAATCGCTGCTTTTCAAGTTCCAGCTATTGGATGCCGACGACAGCGACAAACAATCCCGCCCCGAAGATCAAAACGAAAAAGCCGGAGCGAGCCCCGGCTTTTCAACGTTCGAATCGGAATGATCGCTTAAGCGGCAGCGGCCTGCTTTTTCACGATTTCCTTTTTGATGCGTTTGACACGCAGGCTCAACTTGTCGTCCTTGGTTTTCAGCAACCAGTTGTCGAGACCGCCAACATGCTCCACCGAACGCAGACCATGCGTCGAAACCCGCAGTTTCACGCCCTTGCCGAGTGTATCGGACAAAAGAGTCACATTTTGCAGATTGGGCAAAAATGTCTTCTTGGTCCGGTTTTTGGCGTGCGACACATTATTGCCTACCAGCCGAGTCTTACCTGTCAGTTCGCAAATCCGCGACATCGTAAAAGTCCAATTTCTTGTTGTTGAGTGATTCCCAGCGGGAAAGAGCGGTCACCTAACCATAATCGAGCCATGCGTCAAGCATGTCGGACCCATTTTACCCGAACCGGTCCATCTCCGGCTCCCTATGGTCTTCCTGCCGCTTCCGCGCTAGTCCACCGGCATGACGGCAGCAAGATATACTTCATTCATGGGCGATGCGCTTGATCTGGCTCGCGCGGCTGTCACGGTCGGCGAAGTGCCGGTCGGTGCGGTCATCGTCAAGGCCGGCCAAATCATTGGCCGCGGCCATAATCGCACCCGCATCGATCAAGACCCCACCGCCCATGCCGAGATGGTCGCGATTCGGCAGGCAACCGGATTTCTCGGCAATGACCGGCTGGACGGGTGCGACCTCTGGGTCACGCTGGAGCCCTGCACCATGTGCGCCGGCGCCATCGCCCACGCCCGTTTGCGCCGGCTCTATTATGGGACGGAGGATAGCAAGGGCGGAGCCGTGGACAGCGGCGTCCGCTTTTTCGACGCGCCGACCTGCCATCACCGGCCCGATGTCTATGCCGGGATAGAAAGCGAGGCCGCGGCCAAGCTGCTGCTGGAATTTTTCCGGAACCGCCGGGACTGAGGCCTAGTGCACGAAGCGTGCGACGACATCCCGGTAGCTGCGGCTGACCTTCACCTGCGCGCCTGAACCCAATATCAGGAAACATTCGCCATTGGTGTGCGGCTTCACTTCCCGGACCTGGCTCAGATTGACGATGGTTGAACGGTGCACCCTCTGGAAATGGCGCGGATCGAGCCGCTTCTCCAGATCCTTCATGGTCTCGCGCAGGATCAGGCTGTTGTCGGCAGTATAGATACACATATAGTCGCCAGCCGCATCGATCCGTTCGATCGTATCGACATCGACCCGGAAAATCTGCCCGCGGTCCTTGACGTTGATCAGTTTCTCATAGCGATTCGCGGTCGCGGGCTCTTCGGATTCATCAATATTGGCCATCGCGTCAGGCGCAACTTCGCTGAGCACATTTTTCAGCTTTTCAAGCTCGGCACCACCGCGCTTTTCCGAAAGCCGCTTGCGCACGCGCTCAATCGCATCGGCCAACCGGTCTTCCTCGACCGGCTTTACCAGATAGTCGATCGCTTCCGCCTCGAAGGCACGGACGGCATGTTCGGAATAGGCGGTCACGAAAATGAACAGCGGCGGTTCGATCTCCATAATTCCCTGAACTACGGAAAAGCCGTCGAACCCGGGCATCTGGATGTCGAGGAAGACCAGATCGGGCTTCAGGGTCTTGATCTTGCGAATCGCTTCGCGGCCATTGCGACAGGTGTCGACAATCTCGATATCGTCAAATTTTTCGAGCCGTATCTGCAGACCCTGGATAGCCAGCTTCTCGTCATCGACTAATATTGTCCTGATCGTCATGTTTTTAAATCCTTATGCTGAAATGATGCCATCGTCCGTGCATTTACCGGCTCCCGCTGATGGTCATCACTGGATGCATGCTCTCCAAAAATAGTCTCGTTTCTCAATTGCTCGTCGGTCGCAGCCTGATCTGCCGCTTCCCGTTGAATTTGTTCTCTGGTTTCAAATGGCAAGGCAATGAACACCGAAAAACCTTCGCCGGGCGACGAACGCGTTTCAAATATCGCGCCTTCTCCATAAGCTTGGTTTAATCGCTCCTGAATATTGCCCAGACCGACACCGGTTGATTCCGGTTTTCCCGTCGTTGCACCGGCCTTCCCCGGGCCGGTATCCGAAACAGTTATCCGCAACTTATCGCCATCAAGATGGGCGGACACCGAAATATCAGCCCCCTCTTCCTGCGGTGTCACCGCATATTTTATCGCATTTTCGACCAGAGGCTGCAGCAGCAGCGACGGCAACAGCGCATTGCGCACAGCCGGATCGATATCGAAATGGGAGCGCAGCCGTTCCTCGAAACGCATCTTCTCGATATCCAGATAGAGATGCAGGGTTTCCACCTCCTGCGCCAGCGTCACTCTGCTGTGCACTTCGTTGACCAATGTATGGCGCAGGAAAGAAGACAAACGCGACAGCATGGCATTGGCCGGTTCGGTCTGGCGCAACAGCACCAGCGTCGAAATGCTGTTCAGCGTGTTGAACAGGAAATGCGGATTGAGCTGATAGCGCAACATCGCCAGTTGCGCCCGCGTTGCCTGCGCTTCCAGTTGCAGCAGCTGGTCGTTTTGTTCTTCGACCCGCAGGAAGAAATTGATCGCGTAATAGAGCGCCGACCACGCGCCGAGCAGCATGATGCCAAGAAAGAGCGACCCCAGAAACAATGTCCCGAAAGCTGTTTCCGACGCGGGATTCTGGATGAGGAAAACCCAGGCGTCGATAAAGGCATATAAGGCGGACGCTACGGTCAATATCGCGGCGGTGCTGCTCCAGGTCACGATCGGGCGACGGTGGATCAGATTTTTGTAGACCACGGACAAAAGTAGCGAAATCGAATAGCCGGTTATGGTCGAGATAATGACCGGCACCAGAAAGCCCAGCGGCAATCCGTTGGATATCCCGCCGATCGCGCGCAAAATGAGCGCACCGGCCCATCCGGCCGATTGCAGGTTCCAGAATGCGCGGTTCTTGTTGCCAAAAAACGGCTGGGGACGAATTTCCATAACGGCCATCCCTCCATCTATAGCGGGGCATTGCCGCTTGGGGAAGAATCGCCTATCATTTGCACAAATAAGTCGGGAAGCGACAGGTTTTGGCCGGAAATGCCAATTGTTTGGCATTGTCAGGCGTCAAACTCCTGTTGAAACCCCGAAAGTATAAAGAGGAGAGCATCATGGGCGGTCCCAACGAAGTCCGGGCAAAATTCCCTTCTATGGAAGAAGGTACGCAGGAAGACTGGCAGATCATCGGCGGCCATTTCGGTCCCTTTGCCAGCAAGGTCGCCGACCGGGTGCTCGATCATCTGAAGTTGCTCGACGGCGATTTTGGCGGCTTTCCGATCGACCGGATGCAGCACAGCCTGCAAACCGCCACCCGCGCGCATCGCGATGGCCGGGACGAGGAATATGTCGTGATGGCCTTGTTGCACGATGTCGGTGACACGCTTGGCACCTATAATCACCCCGATATTGCCGCAGCGATCCTGAAGCCCTTTGTCAGCGAGAAAAACCACTGGATCACGGAAAAACACGGCATTTTCCAGGGCTATTATTTCTTCCACTATCTCGGCCAGGATCGTGACATGCGCGAACAATATCGCGGCCACGAACATTTCGAAGATTGTGCGGAATTCTGCGCAAAATATGACCAGACGGCCTTTGATGCCAATTATGACACGGCGCCGCTGGAATTTTTCGAACCGATGGTTCGTCGCGTCATGGCGCGACCGATAAACAGCATTTACGCGACCGAATAGACGCGTTCGGAAATATTCAGGCCGCGGAAGATTCGCCGATTTCACGGAGGTGGCGGACAACCATATCGTCGCGGTTGGCGCCGTCGGCATCCAGTTTCAATTCCGATTCATCGATCCAGCAGAGGTCATCCATTTCCAGCACCCGGTCATCATGCGCCCGCATGCTGATCGGGCCAATCGGCTGGCGATCCCGGGAATCACACAATATCGGATTGGACGGGACGCCGGTTTCCCATCGTTCTCCCCACTGCCGCAAGGCAATCATGGTCGGCAGCAAATCCTGCCCCTTGTCGGTCAATCGATATTCGACTTTGCGCTTGTCATGATCACAGGGACGCCGGGTCATGATCCCCGCTTCCACCATCCGGGTTAGCCGGTTTGCCAATATGTTGCGGGCGATGCCGATTTCCGAGAGGAAATCCTCGAAATGCCCGACTCCGTTCAGTGCGGCACGCAATATCATGAAGCACCAGCGCTCGCCGATAACTTCCAACGACACGGGCAGGCTGCACTCACCGCCAGCCATGCTCGATAGATCTTCTCTGATTTTGTCCATGACCCATTCCTAAACCAGTTTTCTGATGAGTGCGAAAAAAATATACGTTTTTAGTTGCAACTTAAAACCTACTAATCTAAGTATTGATTCGCAACCTAAATTGCAACCGTAATTTTCTCCCCTTTGGCCCGTACGCAAGGGTCCGGAAATCGAACAAGACGAAAGGAAATATCATGCTTCTCTCCCAAAGCCCGCTTCGTGCATCCATATTTTTCTCGATCGCGGCCATGACCTCGCTCACCGTATTTACCGCGACTACCGCCGAAGCCCGCAGCGCGCCGGTTGCCTATACCGCTGAACTGCAAGCCCCGGTAGAAGCGACTCAGGAAATCATCAAAGGCGCGGTTATCCGCTGTTCCGGCACAGATTGTATCGGCACGAAAAGCAGCTCATCCGCGCGAACGATCTGCGCCAAGATAGCCGACGAGTTCGGCCCTGTTGCCAGCTTCGCCTATAAAGACGAGACCTTCGATGCCGACGCGCTCGCCAAGTGCAACAACTGATTTGACCGTCCCCGCCTGACCGGCCTTCTCACTCCCCGTGGCAGCCAGATTTCTGGCCCCCGCCGGTCAGCATTAGCGCCGAAGCCCGGACTTGCTTCCCTTCCCCGGAAACAAGCAGCGGCTTCGGCGCTCTTTTTTGTTGCCCCAGCCTGAAAAGGGCACCATCTTTAGGTCATGCTGAGACAATATGAACTGGTGGAACGCGTAAGATCCTATGATCCCGATGCCGATGAGGATCTGATCAACCGCGCCTATGTTTTTTCCGTGCAACGCCATGGCAGCCAGAAACGCGCCAGCGGCGACCCCTATTTCAGTCACCCCATCGAAGTCGCCGGGTTGATGACCGACCTCAAGCTGGACCAGCAGACGATCGTGACCGCGCTGCTCCACGACACGGTCGAGGATACGCTCACCACGACCGAAGAAATCAGCAAATTATTCGGCGCCGAAATCGCCCGTCTGGTCGATGGCGTGACCAAGCTTTCCAAGATCGAAGCCCAGACCGATAACGAAAGGGCAGCTGAAAATCTCCGCAAATTCCTGCTCGCAACATCCGACGATATCCGCGTGCTGCTGGTCAAGCTGGCCGACCGGCTGCACAATATGCGGACCCTGCATTTCATCAAGAGCGAGGAAAAGCGCCTGCGGATCGCCCATGAAACGATGGATATCTATGCGCCGCTGGCGGAGCGGATCGGCATGTATGAATATATGCGCGAGATGCAGCTTCTGGCTTTCGAGCATATGGAGCCGGAAGCCTATGACACCATCACCAAAAGATTGCAGGCGATCAAGGAAGGCGACGACGGTCAGGTCGACAAGATCGCCCAGTCCATCCAGAAAGCCCTCGAAAGCGGCGGCCTGGCAGCGGAAGTCAATGGCCGGGAAAAACATCCCTATTCGATCTGGCGCAAGATGCAGGAGCGGCATGTCAGCTTCGAGCAACTGACCGATATCATGGCTTTCCGCGTGGTGACCGACAATAGCGCCGAATGCTATCGGGCACTGGGCATATTGCACGAAAAATGGAAAATGGTCCCCGGCCGGTTCAAGGACTATATCTCCACACCCAAGCGAAACGGCTACCGCTCGATCCACACAACCATCATGCATGGCAATAATATGCGGGTGGAGATCCAGATCCGCTCGCAGCGCATGCACGAGGATAACGAATTCGGACTGGCCGCCCACTGGGCCTATAAACAGGGCAACCGGCCCGATGGTCAGGCCGGCTGGATTCGCGATCTGATCGAGATCCTGGATCAGGCAGAAGATGCCGAGGAACTGCTCGAACATGCCAAGCTGGCAATGTACCAGGACCGGATTTTCGCCTTCACACCGAAAGGTACATTGCTGCAACTGCCCCGGGGCTCGACCACCGTCGACTTCGCCTATGCGGTGCACACAGATCTCGGCAACCAGGCGGTTGGCGCCAAGGTCAACGGGCGGCACGTGCCGCTCCGGACCCAGCTGCAAAACGGCGATGTGGTAGAAATTCTGAAGTCCAAGGGACAAGAGCCACAGCCAGGCTGGCTGTCCTTCGTCATCACCGGCAAGGCGCGCGCCGCCATCCGCCGCAATGTCCGGTTCAAGGAGCGCGACGAAATCATCGCCATGGGCACGGAATTATACGAGGAAATTATCGAGCGGCTGCCCGGCAAGATCGGCAAGCGCGCGATCAAGGCGGCGCTCAAGCGGCTGGACCTGAAGGAACCGGACGATCTGATGATTGCGATTGGTACCCGCCAGCTCAGCGATCGCGAAGTGATGGAAGCGATCATCCCCGGCAGCGTGCACGACAATGACGACGAGCGGCAATGGCCGGAACAGGATCGGGCGATTTCGATCAAGGGCCTGACACCCGGCGTGGCGTTCAATCTCGCCGAATGCTGTCACCCCGTGCCCGGAGACCGGATTGTCGGCTTGCGCCGCAGCGGCCAGAATGTCGAGGTTCATACAATCGACTGCCAGAGTCTTGCCGATGGCGTCGACGCCGACTGGGTCGATCTCAGCTGGGGCAATGAAAGTGACGGCGCAGCCGCGCGGCTATGCGTGGTCTTGCACAACAAGCCGGGCACGCTTTCCGAAATGGCCGGAATTTTCGGCTATCACAACGCCAATATCCTGAACCTGCGCCTGTCGCACAGAGACGGTCCGTTCCACACATTCGATGTCGATCTGGAGGTCCACAATGTCCACCATCTGATGCGGATATTGTCAGCCCTGCGAGCATCGGAAGCCGTCGCTCAGGCTGAACGCACCTGATCGTCCGGCTATTCCAGCTTTCGGCTATTTTCAGGGAGCGGGCGGTGGTCCGCCGGGCATGCCTTCTGCCTGCATCTGCTGACGCAATTCTTCCATCTGCGCCTGCGAGATGAAGTCGAGCAGCGTGACGTCGAAAATCAGCAGGCTGTTCGGCGGAATCTGTTCGCCGGGAGACGCTTCGCCATAGGCCAGATCGGAAGGAATCCAGATACGATATTCGCCGCCCTTCTGCATCAGCTGCAGCGCTTCGGAAAATCCGGGAACGACCGCGCCAACCGGCATCGGTGCCTGCTCATTGGCATCGAATATCGTGCCATCGCGCAACGTGCCCTCATATTTCACCAGAGCCGTGTCGGTGGCGACCGGCGAAGGCCCCTCGCCCGGCGTGATGACCTTATATTGTAGCCCGGAGTCGGTTGTTACAACGCCCTCTTCACCGGCGTTGGCCGCCAGAAATTGTTCGTTGGACGCACCGGTCACAACCGCATTCTGGGTCCCTGCATAAGCAAGGCCAAGCGCCGCGGCAGCAATCAGCAGCACACCGATCCAGATTTTGGTCAGTGAGCCCTTTTTGATGGGATGAATCGGAACCGTCGTAACAGACATGGGCGGGCTACCTTAATTCTTGTGGAGCCGAAGCGCTTAAATGAGGCCGTCGCGTTCCATACGCTTGCGGTCCATTTTGCGGGCGCGACGTACGGCAGCAGCCTTTTCGCGAGCACGCTTTTCAGACGGCTTTTCATAATGGCGGCGCAGTTTCATTTCGCGATAGACGCCTTCACGCTGCAATTTTTTCTTGAGCGCCCGAAGGGCCTGATCAACATTATTATCGCGAACCATGATTTGCATAAGACTGAGTAACTCCGTTCAGATTTCGTAGCGGTCCAGAAGCAATTTCTTCTGGCCTATATTAGTGAAAAAGCCATAAAAAAGGGTTTGCAGCAGAATCAATCTGCTTCAATCTCGCGCCGCCTATCAATTTCTTGGACCCGAGGCAAGCTTTTACGCGATTCAAGAGCGCGAACGACAGCATCTTGGCATTCGTCTTTTCGCGGCTTTGCTATAGAAGAACAGATAAGGATAATATCAGCCGATTCGAGGAGAGAGAGAAATGGCCACCGCGATCAACGTCCAGTCCAGTTGCAGCGAGGAAGAATGGAAGGCGCGCCAGAAGCTTGCCGCCTGCTACCGCATTTTCGCCTATCTCGGCTGGGACGAACTGATTTTCAATCATGTCACGCTCAAGGTGCCGGGCGAGGATGATGCCTTCCTGATCAATCCCTATGGCCTGCATTTCAGCGAGGTCACCGCATCCTCCCTGGTCAAGATCGATATCGACGGCAATACGCTGGACGGCTCGACCTACCCGGTGAACAAGGCCGGCTTTACCCAGCACAGCCTGTTCCACCGCGAACTGCCCGATGTCCATGCGATCATCCACACCCATACCACCGCGACCATGGCGGTTTCTTCGGTTGAAGGCGGCCTCCAGCCGATCAATTTCTATGCCGCCGCGATTGTCCCGCGGCTCGCCTATCACAAATTCGAGGGCATCACCGTGCACGAGGATGAAGGACCGCGCTTCCTCGCCAGCCTGGGCAAAAAACGCATGATGCTGCTGGAAAATCATGGGCCGGTCGTGATGGGCCGGACCCTGGAACAGGCATTTCTCAACCACTGGGTGCTGCAGCGCGCCTGCGAAATCCAGATGCAGACGCTATCCATGGGCAAACCGGTAATGATCGGCGAAGAGGTGATCCGAAAGCATCTCGAGAATCTGTCCCAGGCATCAATCGATCCGCTGCAACAGGGCGTGCCTGAATTCGAAGCCATGGTGCGGCTGGTCGATCGCGAAGACAAAAGCTGGCGGGAGTAAAAGCCGCTCTCTTCATGCTGAACTTGTTTCAGTACCTGTTATTGAATAGACCGGACGCAGGAGATCCTGGAACAATTTCGGGATGACGAGCACAGTCCAATGACCAAATTCACCGTCAACGACCGCCCGGTCCAGTACCGGATGGACCCCGACACCCCCCTGCTCTGGGCGCTGCGCGATGCGTCCAATCTGACCGGCACCAAGTATGGCTGCGGCACCGGCGATTGCGGCGCCTGCATGGTCGAGGTCGACGGCGAGGCGATCCGCTCCTGTCTGGTCACCATCGGCGAGATGGAAGGACGTTTCGTAACGACCATCGAGGCGCTGTCACGCGATCGCAGCCATCCGGTGCAACAGGCATGGGCTGCGGAAAATGTCCCGCAATGCGGCTTCTGCCAATCGGGTATGATCATGGCAGCGGCGGTTCTGCTGAAGAAAAACCCGAACCCGTCCAGAGCAGCGATTGACGAGGCGATCACCAATATCTGCCGGTGCGGCACCTATCCGCGCATTCGTGAAGCGATCCAGCGCGCCGGACGCGTTGCCCGCGGAGAGGCGGTTCTAAGCGCCGCGCCCCCGCCGGGGATCGATCCGGATGATGCCGCCAGGGCCGTTCCGGCGCTGACGCCTGAAAAATAATACAGCCACAGCGGTCGCGGGCGACCGCATCTGCGGGCTGACCGTTGCCACGGTTACCTGCACTGTACACGCGAAGCCCCGAGGCAGCTCGCGGCCTGCGCCGGCGACAGGCCTGTTAAAAGCCGAACTTCACCGTTAGTCGGGCGTTGAGCGGCTCTCCGGTCGTGATATTGTCATTATTATGCACGGACGGATAATAAGTCTCGTCGAACAGATTTTCGACATTGAGCTGAATCTGCATTTTCTCGCTCAGCTTGTAATAAAGAGCAGCGTCGAATCGGGTGAAGGCGGGTATGCGGACGCTATTGTCGTTGGTCGCGAACTGGCTTGATTGATGGGTGACCCCCAAGCCGGCCGCGAATTGCGTGGTAAAATCATATTTGGTCCACAGAGACACCATATGCTCCGGCACCTGAAACAGGCGCAGTTCCTGTCCGCCGACGGTAGTCGCATTGCGCTGCTGGCCATCAAGATAGCTATAACCCGCGTTTATCTGCAAACGCTCGGTCAGCTTGCCGACGAGCTGAAATTCCGCGCCTTCGGTTCTCGATCCTGACAGGGTCGTATTGCCCTGATTATCAAGCAGGATGGACTGGTCATCCCGATCGAGACGGAATAGCGCGGCAGTCAGACTAAGCTCCGATGTCAGGTCATATTTCACGCCGATTTCATAATTTTCAAACGTTTCCGGTGCCAGATTGGCATTGCTGGGAGTAAGCGTGAGAAACTGGTCGCCCGAACGCGGCAGGAAACTTTTCGCATAGCTCACATAAAGCGAGATATTTTCCTGCGGCTTGTAAATCGCTCCGAAGCGGGGGGAGAATTTTTCATCTGTCCGGCTCAGCAACAGACCATTTTGAATGTCGTTCACATCGAGATCAAAGCGGTCGAAACGCACCCCGCCGATAATGTCGAAATGGTCACCCAGGCTGATCTGATCCTGTACATAAAGCGACAGGAACTTCAGATCGGACATGGTGTTTCGGCTGAAGGCCGGGAAGGTAAAGGCCGGCACAGTGACCGGATCGGCCAGGGGAACGACAATTTGGTCGTCATTGCTGGCAGCAAACAGAACGTCCCGTCGCGCATTGGCTGATTTTTGCTGACCGAATTCGTAGCCGAGCAACAGGCTATGGCCCAGAACACCCGTTTCGCCAGTCCACAGCAGATTGCCCTGGCTGATGAAATTCTCGCGATCGGTGGTATCGACATAACCGTCGAGAGTGACCGAATCAGCCGCCGGCGTCAGCCGGATATCATCGCTGACGGAATCCACCGGATAGATGTTGCGATAGAGCTTGTCATAATCGCCATAATGGGTGGTCGAAGCAAAGGTCAGTTCGTCACTGAAATCATGTTCCACGCGAAGCTTGACGATATGGGCCTGCAAGGTCGTGCGATTCGTGCCGGGCTGGCCGAACAATGTATCGCGATATCCGGCAAGCGGGCCACAGGGGTCGGCGACCGAGCAGGCATCTCCAGCCGCCCGCAATTCCGCCGGGTTCCCGCGATCTACTGCGCGATTATCATCAACATATTCGTAAGACAGCAGAATCCGGCTCCGCTCGCCCAGCTCGGTGCCGAAGCTTGGGTTGATGGCGAAACGGCGGCCATCGTAAAAATCGCGATGATTATCGAATTCCTCATACAGGCCGTTGAGACGGAAGGCAGCGGAATCGCCGACCGGCAGATTGAGATCACCCGAGAGGTAAAAAGCGCCAAAGCTGTCGACACTTGCACTGGCTTCGCCGAACTGGCGATCGGCGACCGGTGATTTGGTCACCCGGTTGATAATCCCGCCGCCACCGCCGCGGCCAAAGATCATCGCATTGGGGCCTTTGTGGATTTCGACCCGCTCGATATTATAGAGCGGCCGGAAATATTGGACGTCGTCCCGAATGCCGTCGACGAAGAAATCGGCGGTAGTGTTCTGTCCCCTGATTGTAATCTGGTCGCGGTTTCCTTCACCTTGACCGATAGACGCACCAGGCGTGTAGCGCAGTATGTCGCCGATATCCTGAAGGGCCTGGTCATCTAGTTGCTCACGGGTCAGAACAGAAACCGTCTGGGGCGTATCAATGAGCGGTGTGTCGGTTTTCAAACCGGCGCTGCTGATCGCAACATAACCCTGTTTTTCACCCGTGACGATAATTTCCTGATCGTCTGAACCACCGCCTTCCCACAGCTCCTGCGCAGAGGCGTGCACCGGACTGGCCGCCAGAGCGACCAAACCGACAGAGGTAAAAAGACCCAACGAACGGCGGAGTTCAATATTCACAGGCATATCCCTTATATGAGAAACATTCTCAATTGACTTCCCGCTAATGATAATAGTTTGCATACGCAACGTGGAATCGGTGGAATTTCGACTTTTTCTTTGAAACATCTCGCGGAATTGTGCTTATGGACTGCCTTTGACCCTATGGGAGAGTGAGACATGAAAGCGACTATCTGGCACAATCCGAAATGCGGCACATCGCGCAAGACCTTGGCGATATTGGAAGAAACGCCCGGCGTGGACCTGACCGTGGTCGAATATCTGAAAAACCCGCCGAGCCGTGCCAAGCTGGAACAGCTGTATAGCGACGCTGGCATGACACCGCAGGAAGGTCTACGCGTCCGCGGTTCGCCCGCCGAAGAGCTCGGGCTGACGGAAGCCAGCGCTACAGCCGACCAGATTCTTGATGCGATGGCACGGGAGCCAATATTGATCAACCGGCCGCTGGTGGAGACCGAAAAAGGCGTCAGGCTGTGTCGCCCGCAGGAGATCGTGCAAGAGATACTCTGACAGGAGTGTCTTTCAGCGGGTGGGAAAACAAACCGGGAAAGACAATGTCGGTAATCGCAATATATAGTATGAAAGGCGGTGTCGGCAAAAGCTGCACGGCAGTGAATCTGGCATGGAACAGCGCCGTCGGCAGCGCCCGGCGCACCTTGCTCTGGGATCTCGATCCGCAAGGCGCGGCGTCGTTCATCCTGAAGGGTGACCAATCGAAAAAGGACCGCGCGCGGGCCATGGTCGCCGGCGATGTCAAACCGGAAAAGCTGATCAAGCATACGGACATAGAAAATCTCGATATCCTGGCCGCAGACATATCGTTGCGCGGTCTGGACCGGCTGTTTTTCCAGATCAGCAAGAAACGGCATCTCGGCAAGCTGCTGAAGGAAATCGGCAAGGATTACGACCGGATCATTCTCGATTGCCCGCCCGGCCTGACCGAGACCAGCGAACAGATATTGCGCAACGCCGATATCGTCATCGTGCCCACGATCCCGTCACCCTTGTCGGAAAGGGCGCTCACCGATGTCCAGATGTTTCTGGACAGCAACGGCAAGAAGCACGCCCCCTTGCTGCCGGTATATACGATGGTCGACAGGCGCCGTTCGATCCACAATGAGGGTCTCGAACGCAAACCGAAATGGCCGGTCATCCCGATGTCGAGTGCGGTTGAACATATGACCAAATTGCAGCAACCGGTCGGCAGCTTCGCGCCGCGCAGCCCGGCTGCACAGGCCTATGCCCGGATCTGGCGGGGCATCGAGAAAAAGCTGGCAAAAAAATAGACCGGCCAAACCGGATCAGGCCGTCTTCTGGCTATATTCCAGATGCTCGGATTCAAAAGGACGGAACAATTGCTTGGCATCGGTGGCGGTCATCGGTCGGCCGAAATAATAGCCCTGGATCTTGCGGCACCCCAGCCGCTTGATCATCTGCACTTCCTCTTCCGTCTCGGCCCCCTCGGCGGTCGTCGACATGCCCAGCGAATCCGCCATGGCAACGACGGCGCGGATGATGGCAAGGCTTTCCGGCGCATTTTTGGCAGCGCCCTGCACGAAGCTGCGGTCCACCTTGATCGTGGTGAAGCGGGTTTTGCGCAGATAGCCGAGCGAACTATAACCGGTACCGAAATCGTCGAGCGACAGGTTGATGCCCAGGGCAATAAGCTGATCGAGCACTTCTGCCGCGCCATTGCCCTCGTGCATGAAGATGCTCTCGGTAACCTCTATTTCCAGCCGGCTGGCCGGAAGACCGCTGTCTTCCAGCGCGGAGACAACCATCGGGAGGAAATTCACTTCGGTCAGCTGGTCCGCCGAAACATTGACCGCAAGTTTGACCGAGGTCGGCCATGAAAGGGCTTCCTTGCAGGCGGTGCGCAACACCCATTCGCCAATCGGAATGATCAGTCGCGCCTCTTCGGCCAGCGGCACGAACTTGGCCGGGGAAACAGCCCCGAATTCGGGGCTGTTCCAGCGCAACAACGCCTCGAAGCCCACGACACCGCCCGAATCCGCGCTGACCACAGGCTGGAAATTGAGCAACAGCTCGTCATTTTCCAGCGCCTTGCGCAGGGCGATCTCCATGACTCGCCGCTCTTCCGCCTGGACATGCAGCTTCGGCTCATAATGGGTATAGACTCCACCACCGCGTCCCTTGGAGCGGTAAAGCGCGAGATCGGCGCTGCGCATCAGCATTTCGACCGTGCGTCCATCGCGCGGACCGGTCGCCGTTCCGACGCTGGCCCCGATGTAAAGCGTATGCTGATCGACTTCATAAGGCCGCGACAGGGTATCGATGATTTTTTCGGCCAGCAGTTCCATATATTGCGTATCGCTGGCTTCCTTGACCACGATCGCAAATTCGTCGCCACCCAGACGGCCGCACAGCTCGTTATCGGTCATAATGGACCGCAGCCGGTCGGCGACGCGCGTCAGCAACCGGTCACCGACCGCATGGCCGAGCGTGTCGTTCACAGCCTTGAACCGGTCCAGGTCGATCATCATGAAGCCGCAGCGGCCGTTCCATTTTTCGGCGGTTTGCATCGCCTTGCCGGCCGCAGCGGTCAGCTGCAACCGGTTGGGCAGGCGCGTAAGCGTGTCGAACCGGGCAAGCTGCGAAATCTTGTCCGCTGACTGGCGCTGTTCGGTAATATCCGATCCGACGCCACGGAAACCATGGAACACGCCATTGTCGTCCAGCTTCGGCGAAGCGGACAGTTCCCACCAGCGGGTTTCACCATTGATCTGCACGGGCACCAGCATATTGCTGAAACTGTCGCGGCGTTTCAGCTTGTCTGCCAGCTCGTGCAGGGCAGTCGAAAATTGTCCGCTGTTCCACGCTTCGCCGGCAACCAGTTGCAGGAAGGGCTTGCCTTCAATCTCTTCGGTCGGTCGTCCTATCGCGTGGGCAAACCGCGGCGAGACATGTGTAATGCGGCGCGAAGTATCGGTCTGCCAAAGCCAGTCGGCGCCCGTATCCTCGAATTCCTTGAGCAACAGGCTGACCACTTCGCTTTTCTCGTTGAGACTGGCTTCCGCGACCCGTCGGTCAAGGAAAGACCGGCCCGACATCAGGCATCCGGCAATCAGCAGGACCGCGATGGCCAGAGAGGCCATGGCCAGATGCGTACTGCCGGCGTATAGCCAGCCGGCAATCATGGCGATGCTGGAGGAAGATATGAACATGATGCTGCTGAGCGGCATGTTCGACAAGAGCATCGCGGAGCCCACCATCAGACAGATGATGGTCGCCCATACCGGTATCATGGTCATCAGGTCCGCGCTGAAAGCAAACAGCAGGAACCCGGCGCCCCAGAGCGTACCGCCGACAAGGGAAACAAGATAGAAAATTGTCAGGTCGGAACGATTGACCGATTTCCGCTGCCACGCCGAATGCTTGCGATAAAGAAGATGCGCGTAGACATAGACCGCGCACAAACCGGCAAGCCAGGCACCGAGGAGCAGGATATTGACCTGCCCGACCCCCAGTTGCACGGTCAGCAGCCCGCACACGACCGCAGCCACAATCTTCAGCAGACCGTGCTGGTTGTTGCCATTGAATTGCAACGCACGAATTCGGCCCCATTCGTCCCCCTCGGGATCGGACAGGCCAAGCAGCACGCTGACCGGGATCACCCGAGGCAAGCCGTTCTGAGCGAATGTTTTTAACACCGCTCGTCCTTACAACCAAATTCTTAGCGAAAAGTAAGGATTGGCCTGATTTTCTTCACCCTTTCCGGGAAATCGGTCCGGGACCGGTTCAGGCCGCTACCGCATAGGGCTGGATATCGCCGGAAAGATAGAGGTTCCGGGCCTTGGCACGGCTCAATTTTCCGGAACTGGTACGCGGCAATGTGCGGGGGGGCACCAGTTCGATCACGCAATTCATGCCAGTGATCGCCCTCACCTTGTCGCGGATCTCGTTCCACAGTCGGAGCCGCTCGATCTCGTCGGAGGTCCGGCACTGGACCAGCACGGCGGGGGTCTCTTCACCGCCCGGCGTCGTGATCGCAAAGGCCGCGATGTCGCCTGCCTTGAAGCCGGGCAATTGTTCCACGGCCCATTCGATATCCTGTGGCCAGTGGTTCTTGCCGTTGATGATGATCATGTCCTTGGCCCGGCCGACGATGTAGAGATAGCCGTTCGAGAGATAGCCCATGTCGCCGGTGTCGAGCCAGCCATCGACCAGACAGGCGTCGGTCGCTTCCTGGTCGCGATAATAGCATTCCATAACCGCCGGGCTCTTCATCCAGACCTTGCCGACAGATTTTTCGGCCAGCACCGTGCCATTTTCCTCACGGATTTCGAGCTGGGTATCGCGGACCGGTTTGCCGCAATTGACAATGGCGCGATAGCGTTTCGGACGACTGCCGTCGCTCTTCTTCTCGCCGGACAGCTCGGTTTCTTCCACCAGTTCCACTTCCATGCCTTCGCCCGAGGGCATCAGGGTCACAGCCAGCGTGGCTTCGGCCAGACCATAGCTGGGCAGGAAGGCCTTGGCATCAAATCCTGCCGGCGCGAAGGCATCGGTAAAGCGCTGCATCACGTCGGGCCGGATCATGTCGGCGCCATTGCCCGCCAGCCGCCAGCGAGACAGATCGAACCGTTCCTTCACATTGGACTGGCTGCCGATGCGGCGCGCGCAGATTTCATAGCCGAAGGTCGGCGAAAAGCTGCAGGATGTACCCGGATTGCGGGTAATCAGGTCGAGCCACGACAGCGGCCGTCGCGCGAAATCGGCGGTCTTGAGATAGTCGGTAGACACCTGGTTGGCGACCATCGACAGGAAGCAGCCCACCAGCCCCATGTCATGATAGAAAGGCAACCAGGAAATGCAGCGATCGGTGTCGTTGATCAGCATGCCATGCGCATGCGAACCGAGATTGTGCAGCAACGCCTTGTGAGTCACGGCAACGCCATGCGGAAAGCGGGTCGAGCCGCTGGAATATTGCAGATAGGCGATATCGCTGCTGCTGGCCGCAGGCAATTCGACGTCGGGAGCGTCCTGCTGCGCGAAAGCGTCCCAGCCGAAGACCGGAATGGACCGGGACTGGCCGGCCGGGCCTGCCAGTTCCGCGATTTCGTCCGGGAACAGCAACAGGGCGGGATCACAACTGTCCAGCTGCACACCAATCTGGTCTATATAGCTGTCCTTGCCGCCGAAGGATGTTGGCAGTGGCAAGGGCACCGGCAGCGCACCGGCATAGACAGCGCCAAAGAACAGCGCACAGAATTGCGGTTCGGTATCGGCGATCAGCGCCACCCGGTCACCCGGTTTGATCCCGGCAGCGATCAGACGCCTTGCTGACGCCAAGGCGTCTTCGCGCAACTCGCTGAACGGATAAACCCGCACCAGCGAGGCCCGGGCGTCGTGGAAGTTGAACCCCTTTTCTCCTCTGGCCGCATAGTCCAGGGCATCGCCCAGCGTATCAAAATCCGAGAAGCGGCGCGGAAGTTCATCCAAAGTCGGGGTGGGTGTCAATTCGGTCATCCAATATCCATTTCCGGGAGGTCCAGCCTTCCCAAAATCAATCTCTTCGGCATAAGGGGAATGGTCGTCATTGGTTTCCCCGGTCAGCTGCATCTACCAGTGTCATTGGGTACCTCTGGCGTTTAAATTTCGGCCCGACTGTGGCACAAAAAGGGCAAAGGTCATAGCTGAAGGTCAAGCCGTTGAAAAACAGCGTTAAAACGTTAGATCAGGAGAGCTTGTATCGGCTGGCTATACGCTATGTCGAGCGATATGCAACGAGCCGCAAAAAACTGGCCGATTATCTGCACCGGAAAATTCGCGAAAGAGAGTGGCAAGATGACGCCCCTCCGGCGATCGAACAGCTGATCGAGCGTTTCGTCGATCTGGGCTATATTGATGATGCCCTATACGCCCAGAGCAAGGCTGCCTCGCTGACCCGCCGCGGTTATGGTGCCCGCCGCGTTTCGCAGGCGCTGTACCAGGCCGGTATCAATGAAGAGGACGGACGCGAAGCCTTTCAGATCAGCGAAACAAACAAATGGGCCGCAGCCGACAAATTTGCTCGCAAGCGTCGGATCGGCTGCTATGCCGAAAGCGAGCAGGATGCGGATACATGTCGCAAGCAATTGCAGGCTTTCCTGCGGGCAGGCCATGATTTCGACCTGGCGTCGCGGTTTGTCTTTGCGCGGCCCGGCGAGGAAATAACAGCAGAAGACTAACTAACATCAGTGCAAGTAGATTGGGTCCGATAATTAGTGCAGGACTCCCTGGTGTCAAGAATCGCCAGTTTAATAATATTGTGATATATAGTGCCGACCGAGTCGGAATGTGATAGATTTCTGGTTTGGTTTAGTTTTGTTCGGAGATGCATAGTGGCAAGCTTGTTTGCGGAACCTGACCCTGCGGGTGATCGCGCGCCCGGTGAAAACGAGCACGATCACGCATCAACCGGCAGCGAATTGTTGCGCGCCACCGGCCGTGTAAAATGGTTCGACAGCCATCGCGGCTTTGGCTTCATCGTCCCGGATAATGTCGATTCCGACGATAGCGGTGCCGGTCCGCAATCGGATATATTGGTTCACTGGAGCCTGCTGGAATCGCTTGGCACACGGGAATTGCCGGAAATGGCCATTGTCACCTGCGAATATGCCGTTGCGCCCAAGGGACTGCAGGCGACCAGAATTCTCGATATTGACCTTTCCGAGTGCGGCCCCAAAAATGATGCGCCGGCGACGACTGGCGCTCGTCAGGCGATGCATATCGTCGATGAGAACTCCGCATTCGTCAATGCCGAGGTAAAATGGTTCAATCGTGCCAAGGGCTATGGTTTTCTGGTGAGCGATGATTTCGACGGCGATATCTTTCTGCACATGGAGACCTTGCGCGACGCGGGCATTGCGGAAATCGCTCCGGGCCAGTTGTTGCTGACCCGCATCAGGGACGGGAATCGCGGCCATATGGCCGTGCAAGTCTGCCTGCCTCCGTCGGACTGAAAAGAGACTCACCCGCATGATCAAGACTGCCAAAGCGATTGCGCTTTCCCTGACGCTGCTTGGCATGACCAGCCTGTCCGGCTGCTACGCCCGCACCGGAGACAGCACCGCGGCCGGCCCGCAGACCGAATTGCCCGTCTCCGAGGCAGGGCTCAGACAGGTGCCGCTCCGCGTCCAGACATCGGATGCGGTGCATGATTTCACCGTGGAAGTGGCAGAAACCGGCGCCGAACAGGCGCAGGGCCTGATGTTCAGGACCCGGCTGGCTCCCGACAAGGGGATGATCTTCCCGTTTCCCCGGGATCGCATCGCAAGCTTCTGGATGAAAAACACCGTGATTCCACTCGATATCATCTTTGTCCGCAGGGACGGGACGATCGAATCGATCGCCGCCAACACCACGCCCTATTCGCTGGAATCGGTCCGCTCGAACGAGCCCGTGGCCGCGGTGTTTGAAATTGCTGCAGGGCGCGCGGCAGAGCTGGGTATCAAGCCCGGTGACATCATCACCTGGCAGTGACGATAGCGACAACCGCCACCATCCGTCCGGTTTGACATTTTTTCATTGCGAAGCGCATGGCTGCGGGGCTAAGCGCACAGCATGAACATATTGGCGAAAATATTCACTTGGTGGAACGGCGCGACAATCGGCACCGCCCTGTTCAGCGCCCGCAAAGGCAAGCGCGTCGGCGAAGATGTGTTTGGCAATATCTACTATCAGACGAAAAATGGCGGCAGCGGCTATCCGGCCGAAAAGCGCTGGGTCATTTACAATGGCTCGAATGATGCCAGCCGGGTGCCACCGGAATGGCACGGCTGGCTGCATCACAGCTATGACGAAATTCCCGAAAGCCATTTGCCGCAACCGCGGATCTGGGAAAAAGAACCGAGCGTAAACCTGACCGGCACCGCGCATGCCTATCGTCCGGCAGGAGCTCTGGAACAAGGCGGTCACCGGGCCGCAGCAACCGGCGACTATGAATCTTGGAACCCCGCCGAAGCGGAATGACAGGCATGGCACGCCACTCCGTTTCATTCCCGATGCTGGCGGCCATGCTGTTGCTGACGGGTTGTGGCTTGTTCAGTGACGACAATGTCGAGGAAAATGCAACCGGCCAGGCGGCTGAAAAAGGAGAGGTTGCGGCAACCGACGGCGATCTCGTCGCACCGGTTACCGAGCAGATCGGAACGCCAATGGCGGAACGCGTCGCCACGCTCGGCTTTCTCAACAAGCGCAACGGACTGACACGGGACCTCGAGCTGCGACCGGGCCAGTCGATCCGCATCGGTCGCGCGATCGTCCGCTTGCGGGCATGCGAGCGGACGGCACCCTGGGAACTGACACCCGAACAGGGCGCCTTCGTCCAGCTGCTGGTCAACGACCGGCCCTCCAATCGGTCCGGCGAAGATCAGTGGAAACGGGTTTTCTCCGGCTGGCTGTTTCGCGAATCACCCTCGCTGAACGTTGTCGAGCACCCGATTTATGATGTCTGGGTCAAGAGCTGCGCAATGAGCTTCCCCGGCGAGGAAGATCCTCCGGAGGATTCAGCCAATCCGACAGCGCCACGGACATCGTCGTCCAATCTGGCCAACAATATATCAAGCGCGCCGAATGAAACCGAGCCGGAAAGCCCGGCACCTGCGGCTGCCGCGCCCCGGCCGGCGCCTGCTCCGGCACCGGCCGCCAGACCCGCACCACCGGTCGGCAACCCGCCGGAGGATCTGATCGGCGACCTGATCGCCGAATCCGAAGACGGCGCATAATTCCGCACCTTTCCGAGCAGTTCCAGATAGTCTGTCTGGCTGATTTCCACCGCCCCCAATGACGCCAGATGATCGGTCATGAACTGGCAGTCGAGCAGCGGAAATCCACCGACCTTCAACCGCGCCACCAGCCAGGCCAGCGCCACTTTTGACGCATCGCTGGCGCGCGAGAACATGCTTTCCCCGCAAAAGGCACCGCCGATGGCCAGACCATAGAGACCGCCAACCAGATCTTCCCGACCGGTTTCGGCGTTCCGCAGCCAGCATTCGACGCTATGCGCGTGGCCCATGGCGTGCAGCTGGTTGAACGCCTCCTCGATTTCGGCATTGATCCAGGTCTCCTTGCGGTCGGCGGCCTCGCTCGCGCATATCCGGATCACATCGGCGAAGGCTTGGTCGGTCGACACCCGGAACTTGTCCGACCTGATGGTTTTGCGCAGCGAGCGCGACATCCGGAAATTGTCGAGCGGGATGATGGCCCGCGCTTTTGGTTCCACCCAGAAGGTTTCCGGATCATCCCGGGCGTCCGCCATCGGAAATATGCCCGAAGCATAGGCTTTCATAAGAAGATCAAGATCAATGCTCATGCGCCGGGAATAACGTGACCAGCCTCATTCGCCCAGACGGAAAGCGAGAAAAATGGCGGCTTTTCAATCGGCCATCAGGATCCGGGCTTCCTCGGCAATTTTTTCCGCAATTGCTGCATATTCGCCGGCAAAACCGGCATTGGTGCGCCAGGCGGCACCAATGCTGCGGGATACCGACCAGCCGTCGACGTCGAGCAGCGCGACATCGCCACCGCGCGCCAGTTCGGAACGCACATAGAGTTCCGGCAGAATCGCCAGCCCCAGCCCCGAAGCCACCATCTGTCGAACGCTGTCCAGGCTGGTGCCTTCATAGTCGCGCAGCAAATTCATGTCATGCTGCTGACACTGGCGCGCCACGTCCCGGTGCAGATGATGCCGGCGATCGAGGCTCAACACCGGCAGTCCGGCCAGATCGGCAACTGTCAGATTGTCGCGCGATGCCAGGACATGGTCGGGAGAGGCAACCAGCATCAGCGGCTCGCGGAACAGCGGCTCGATATGCAGATTTTCGCCTTCGATCGGCAACGGCCCGAGCAGCATGTCGATCGATCCCTTGGTCAGTTCCATAGCCTGCAGGTCGGGGATTCCCTCACGCATGTAGAAGCGCAGGTCCGGCCGGGTGCGGTGCAGCGCGGCAATCACCGGCGGCATCAGATAGGGCCCCAATGTTGGCGACACGCCAAAGCGCAATATGCCCGCAAGGCTGTCGCTGGCCCGCTCGGCGAGATCGCGAATATCCTTGACCTCGACCAGAACCTGACGCGCGCGGGCAGCGATCTCGCGGCCGACCGGCGTCAGTTCGGCACCGTGGGTCCGCCGTTCGACCAGGGTGACCCCCAGGCGCTGCTCCAGTGTCCGCAGTTGATGACTCAGGGTTGGCTGCGAAGCGCCCGCGGCCTGCGCCGCCTTGCCGAAATGCCCCTGATCGGCAACCGCAACAAGATATTCAAACTGGCGTAACGTCGGCATGGCTGGACCCTATCTTATAGAAATAGTCTATTGATCATCTCCATTTCATTCGATTGGATTTATCACGTCCATCCCGTCATATCAACCGCATCGATGCTCAGCCACGGTAGAAAGAGGTTATCTCGTGAATGACATGAAAGACACGGGAGAAAAGTCCGGCAGCCAGCGCGACCATGATGAACAGGCCTATGAGCTGAAAAAACTGCAGCGCAGCCTCGCCGAACGCATCCGCGAAACCGAGCGGCGCGCCCGATTGCACCAGGAAGGTGAAACCGTCTAACCGGCTTTCCCTTCCCCCACGACTGGGGCGGCAGCTTTCCCTCATCGGCTGGCCGCCCCGATTTTTACAGGCACGAGTGAAACGAGAATGGTCCCCTGATGGTAAAGAAAATAAGTGCCGCATTGCAGGAATTTATCGCGCAGGAAACCAGCGCCGGCATCGTCCTGTTCTGCGCCGCGGTGGCGGCGATGGTCGCGATCAACAGCGCGCTCAATCCCTATTATCTCGCTTTTCTCGACATTCCTGTCGCGATGCAGTTCGGCGCGCTGGAAATCGCCAAGCCGCTGTCGCTGTGGATCAACGACGGGCTGATGGCGATCTTCTTCTTTCTGGTTGGACTGGAAGTGAAGCGCGAACTGATCGAGGGACAGCTTTCCAGCGTTGAACAAGCCGCGCTCCCGGCTGTGGCAGCGATTGGCGGCATGGCGCTGCCGGCACTGGTGTTTCTCTATTTCAACTGGACGGTGCCACAGAATATCAACGGCTGGGCGATTCCGGCGGCGACCGATATCGCCTTTGCTCTCGGCGTGCTCGCCCTGCTCGGCAAACATGCACCGCTCTCGCTGAAGGTGCTGCTGCTTGCGATCGCAATTATCGATGATATCGGCGCAATCATCATCATCGCCTTATTCTACACTGCCGAGGTTTCCAGCTTCTCGCTGTTGCTCGCCGGCGGCGGAACCATCGTGCTGTTCGCGATGAACCGGCTGGGTGTGATCCGGACGGCGCCCTATATATTGGTAGGGATATTTCTCTGGATCTGCGTCCTGAAGTCCGGCGTCCATGCCACGCTCGCCGGGGTCATCGCGGCGCTGGCGATCCCGCTGAACGCCAAAGACGGCAGTTCTCCGCTCAAGCATCTCGAACATTTTCTGCATCCGTGGACCGCTTTTCTGGTGCTGCCGATCTTCGCCTTCGCCAATGCCGGCGTGTCCCTCGCCGGGCTGCAGATCGCCGATCTGATGGCGCCGCTGGCGCTGGGCATCGCCGCCGGCCTGGTGGTCGGCAAGCAGGTCGGCGTGTTCGGCTTCATATTTCTCGCGACGAAGGTCGGGCTGGTGAAGCGACCGGCGGGGGTCAGTTGGTTGCAGCTATACGGGCTCGCCTGTCTGACCGGTATCGGCTTCACGATGAGCCTGTTCATCGGCAACCTCGCCTTCGTCGACCCGGAGCAGATCGAAACCGTAAAACTGGGCGTGATCAGCGGTTCGGTGATTTCGGGCCTGCTCGGCTACAGCCTGCTGCGCTTCGCCTCGGCACCCGGCGCCGCCGCTCTGGCAAAGCCGGCCTGATCGCCTCTCGCCCCTGTCAAAACAGCTCTGTCGAATCGGTCGGCAATCGCCGCAAAGCGTGATAGAGCGCAGTCATGAAGCGACAATTCTATCTGGTGGCCGGACTGGCTTCGCTTGGGCTGGGCGGCATTGGCGTGCTCCTGCCGCTGCTCCCGACCGTGCCGTTCATGATTCTCGCCGCCTTCTGCTTTGCCAACAGCTCGCCGCGGCTAGAAGCCTGGCTGGTCGACCATCATGTTTTTGGCCATCATATCAGGAACTGGCGCGAACGGCGCGCGATCACCCGGCGCGGCAAATGGGCGGCAACGATCGCATTCGCTGCGAGTTGCCTACTCGCCCTGCTGTTCGTCAAGCTGCCGTGGAATCTCATACCGATCGCGGCCGCGCTGATCAGTGGCAGCTGGATCTGGACTCGCAACGAACCCGATCCGGCGAATTTGCCGGTTTACCCCCCTTCGCATAAAGAATAGTTTCCGCAGTCCGCAAATATGATAATCTTCAGCCAAATCTGAGGAGAGAATTATGTCGCGGCAGCAATTGTTGGAAATGACCCGTTCGCTGGTCGAGCATGGCAAGGCGGATACAATGGAACTGGTCGATGACGTGGTTGCGATACCAGCATCGGACTATACGGACGAAGCCCAGTTTGAACGGGAGAAGAATCTGATCTTCAAACGGCTTCCGCTGATGATGGCACCATCCTGTGAACTCCCCGAGCCCGGCTGCTACAAGGCGATGGAAATGGCCGGCATTCCGGTATTGATCACCCGCCAGAAAGACGGCACCGCCCAGGCCTTTCTGAACAGCTGCACCCATCGCGGCAATCCCGTTGCGGAAGGCAGCGGCAAGGCCACACGCTTTACCTGCGGCTATCACGGCTGGACCTTCAAGAATGACGGGGACCTGCTTGCGATCGCATCGCCAAAAGATTTCGGCAAAGTCGACAAGGCGAATTTCTGTCTGCAGAAATTCCCGACGCTGGAACGCGCCGGCCTGATCTGGGTGACGCTCGATCCGGACAGCACGCTGGACATCGAATCCTATCTCTGCGGCTATGACAGCCTGCTTGAACATTTCGGCTTCGACAGCTGGCACCTGTTTGACCAGCGGACCATTCCCGGGCCAAACTGGAAGACCGCCTATGACGGCTATCTCGACTTCTATCATTTGCCGGTTCTGCACAAGGACACGTTCGGCTCCGATTTTTTCAACCGGGCGAATTATTTTGCCTGGGGACCTCATCAACGCCTGTCCTCCCCGTCAAAATTCATCCAGAAAACGGGTAGCGACGAGCAACTGGATCTTACCGAAATCGATGAAAAGGACTGGCCGATCGATGCCTTGTTGCAAGGCGTCTGGACCATCTTCCCGCATATTTCCATTGCCAGCTTCTATGGCGGCGGCGGACGCGGCGCGATGATCTCGCAATTGTTCCCCGGCGAAAAGGTCGGCGAGAGCTACACCACGCAATTTTACGTGATGGAACATGAGCCGACCGACGATGCCGTCCGTCAGGGCGCGCGGGAGCAGTTCGACTTTCTTGAAGTCGTGGTCGCCGAAGAAGATTATAAAACCGGAAAGCGGCAGCATGAAGCCCTGCAGTCCGGCCTGATCGACAAGGTCTGGTTCGGCCGCAACGAAGGCGGCGGACAGGCGTTCCACCAGTGGGTGGAGCGCTTGACCAAGGCCGATGATGCGGAACTCAACCGAATTTTCGCACCACAGTTGCAAGCTGCGGAATAACAGGAATCAGGCGTTGCGATAGTCCCTGACCGGGGGCAACGCCTCTTTCCATTTCGGTTGTTCGGCGCGGAGTTTTTCGAGCATTTTTTCCCAATAGGCTTCGGTTTTGCCCTTGAAGCGGATGTCGAAATCCTCCTGCGTGCGGAACTCCAGCAGTTCGACGCCCTCGTCCCCGATCGTATAGGTATAGGGCGTGCCGGCGGGCAGAAAAAAGCCGTCTCCGGCCGCCATCTCTTCTGTCCCCATCCGGATATCACCGCTGATCAGATAATAGAGGCAATCGCTGTCATGGCTGTGCAACGGCAACGGATATCCGGGCTTGAACCAGACATAATGCAGGGAAAAGCCAAATCCGCTGAACAGGCATTTGAGCACAGCCCCCTCCCCGATTCCCGCTTCGCCAAGCTTCGCCGCTCCGTCCAGAATGACCGGATCGTCGTCGACATAGGTCATGTGCCCCGCCTCATCGAGGCTGGGCGCATCCTTGCCCCTGAAAATCCGCATGACTTTCAATGGTTCGGGCCTGTCTGAAACGGGAGTAGCAGCGTCTGTCATATCTTCCTCGGATACGGATTGGATGATGACTGTAACAGCAGTTATCCCGTCCGGCAAAGCCGGCAAACGGTCGGGAACCGTTCAGGGAACCCGGTATTTGTCGATATAATGATCGAGAACCGCCGGATTGAGGGAATTTTTGAATGCACAGGCCATGCCCTGATTGCCACAGTGCACAACCTCCGCTTCAAGCGCGCCGAGTCCGGGCAAGGTCAGCCAGCACAAGGTGCCCTGATGCGCTGTCTGCAACGCGTCGCAGGTAAATCCGGCCAGCGAAATGGCGGTCACTTCGACCGGAAAGCTGTGGAAGCAGGAAAAACGCATTTTGGCGGGAATCACGATCTCGGGGTGTGGCGGAGACACGTCTTCCCCGTGCCCGATATCATCGAGCATCGCCGGTTGGTTCTGGACTGCCGATACCGATGATCTGCGGACCAATGAATCTGTCATACCTGTTCCCTTAGCGCTGATTTCGCTATGGCGGTGGCTTCCCTGGTCAATGAAGAAACCGCGACTAGAGCTGTTTCGTTCATTCCGGTAAACTACGCGTTCGGCCTTTGGGTTAACAAAAGACTGCAAAAATTTAACCATCTCGCCGATTGCTCCTTTGTGGGCACAATGACACTTGCCGAAATTGGTTCGGGGCGCTAATGGCCACGGACCAGCTGTTTCGCGAGGGTGATACAGCCCGTGCAGGAGTGTAGCTCAGTTGGTAGAGCATCGGTCTCCAAAACCGAGGGCCCACGGTTCGAGTCCGTGCACTCCTGCCATTTTCTCCGTCAATCATCGAAATCTTCATGACCCAGTTTATCTCCGCCATCAGCCTGATCGTTCCCGACTATGATCAGGCAATCGCCTTCTATGTCGGACTGATGGGTTTTGAACTGATCGAGGATACCGAGCTGTCCGAGGACAAGCGCTGGGTACTCGTTGCCCCGCCCGGCAGCACGGAAACCCGCCTGTTATTGGCCAAGGCAAGCAACGAAGCGCAGGAAGAAGTCATCGGCGAGCAAGCTGGCAACCGGGTATTCCTGTTCCTCGAAACCTATGATTTTGATGGTGACATCGCCCTGATGGAGCGGGCCGGGATCGACATTATCGAAGAGCCCCGCGTGGAAAGCTATGGCAAGGTCGTCGTGTTTCGAGATCCGTTTGGCAACAAATGGGATCTGATCGAGCGCCATTAAACCCTATCGCTCGATATCGAGCGCTCCGGCGATCATCCCCCATATCTGATGCGTCAGCTTGGCCGGATCCGGTCGCGGATACATGGCCATGGCGTGCATGATGCCGCTGCGAATCGCACCGGTAATGGCTGCCCCTGCGATGGCCGGATCGATATGGGATCCGATATCACCGCGTTTGATGCCGGAGTTGATATTGCGGATCGCCATCTCGATCATTTCTTCATGGCGGGCAGATTCCACCGCCGCGACCTGGTTGGTCCGGGCCATTTCCCCGAGGATGACCGGCGCCATCGGATCATGGTAGAGAAATTCGACAGTGGCCATCAAACGGCGTTTTTCACGTACGCCCCACTCTATGTCCGGATCGATATACTGGTTCACCACCTGGTTATAGCGATCGTAAAAGCCGTGGATGATCGCCCCGAGCATACCGGACTTGGAGCCGAAATAATGATAGGCGAGCCCGACGGACACACCGGCACGCTTGGCAACCTGCCCCATTTCCAGTTCGCCATCGCCTTCGCGCAGGATCAATTCCGCAGCCGCCAGAATCTTCGCCGCGCGCATAACCTTGCGGTCGGAACGTTCGCTCGTTTTGCCTCGACCGGCCATGGCCGCCTCCCTTGGCAATCCCGTATCCAGACGCTCTACCCAATATTTGAATTGAATTCAATTCAAATATTGGGTAGAGCGGATCACCTGAACCGAATTGCGGAGCCGACCTATGAACCTCGCGAGCAAGATTGAACCATCGACCGCCGACCTCGCCCCCTATTTGCACGGTCGCAGTTTCGAAGACGCCTGGGACCAGTTTCAGGAAGAAGGCTATGTCATCTTCAACGACGTCCTCAGCCCCGAGCAGCTCGATCAACAGCGGGCCGCGTTGAAACCCTGGATCGACGCCGACATCCGCGGCCGCAACAATTTCGAAGGTGACCGGTCCAACCGCATATACGGGATGCTCGACAAGGATCCGGTCTTCGCCGACCTGATTTCCCATCCGCTGCAACTGACCTTTGCCGAAAAGGAACTCGGCCAGAGCTGCCTGCTCTACGCCTGTCTCGCAATCAACCTGCATCCCGGCGAAACCGTCCAGCCCTGGCATTTCGACGACAGCCATTGCGGTCTGGCCCGGCCGCGCGAACCGCTCAGCCTGTCGACCTTCTGGTCGATCAGCGATACCACCGAAACCAACGGCGCCACGGAAATCATCCCCGGCAGCCACAAATGGGGTAATCAGCAGCCCGCCGGCGCCAATCGCGGCTCCGATTTCCAGACCGGAGTCACCGACAAAAAGAGCGACAGCACGGACGACCATCCAGACATGATCAAGGCGGTCATGCCCGCCGGTTCGCTGATGCTGGCAAAAGGCACATTGTGGCATCGCGGCGGCGGCAACCGTTCCGATGCCCGGCGCCTGATCGTCACACCGCAATTTTGCAAGGGCTGGTGCCGCCCGCTGGAGCAGCAATTGCTTGCCGTTTCACCGGAAAAAGTGGCGCGCTTTCCGAAGCGCGTGCAGGAATTGCTGGGCTATAATATCCACCCGCCCTTCATGGGCTATGTCGACGGCATGCACCCGGGCAGGAAATTGTCGGACCGTTCGACCTGAGCGCCCGCTAGGTCCTTACCGCTTGCGGGGAGGATGTTCCGCACATCTCGACTGCTATGCCGTTCGCGCCGAACAAGCTCGGCAATGAAAAAGTACAACATGCCCTCAGGTCACCTGCTTCTGCTGGGAACAGGCGCCATCGGACTCGCACGATACGACGGGGACCCGAAAGCTCGAAATAAAGCCCGCAACCCATGCCGACTTCTCGGGCTTGCGCGAGTCCCCCGGACCAGGCTGACGACCGAAACGGCATCGCTCCGGTAAAATCCGGTTCTTTTTCTTGCGAATCCGGGAATCTGGGTATAAAGGGCTGGTTCTTTCCGAAACCATGCATATATCCGAACACAGTCAAATGACTGACACCCGGAGTTTATGTGGAAACCGGCGAGAAAGTTTAGGGAATCAAGCATGGCGAAAGTCAATCCAGGCGAATTCATGAATCAGGTCAAGGCCGAGACCAACAAGGTCGTCTGGCCGACATGGCCCGAGACCGTCCGTACGGCGATCCTCGTGCTGATCATGACCACCATTTTGGGCCTGTTTTTTCTTGGCGTTGATTCGGTTTTTAACGGGATTGTGGCCTGGCTCCTGAGCCTTGCCTAAACGCCCCACTCAGTTTTTTAGGTTATTCGCATGGCACGCTGGTATATCATTCACGCTTATTCGGGCTTTGAACACAAGGTCAAGGAAGCCATCGAGGCCGACGCCAAGCGTCTCGGCCTGACCGAACTGGTCGAGGATATCGAAGTCCCGACCGAAACCATCACCGAAGTGAAACGCGGCAAGAAGATCCAGTCGGAGCGGAAATTCTTCCCCGGCTATGTTCTGGCCAAGCTGGAAATGACCGATGATGTCTATCACCTGGTCAAGAACCAACCCAAGGTCACCGGCTTCCTCGGCAGCAGCGGCAAGCCGCAGGCGATCAGCGAAGCCGAAGCGGCCCGCATTCTCAACACCAAGGAAGAAGCCGCCAACGCTCCGAAGGAACGGATCACGGTTGCCTACGAAATCGGCGACGAGGTCAAGGTCAAATCCGGCCCGTTCAACAGCTTCAACGGCATTGTCGAGGAACTGGATTTCGACAAGAACAAGGTCAAGGTTTCGGTGTCCATTTTCGGACGCGCAACCCCGGTCGAACTGGACTTTGGCGAAGTCGACCTGATCAGCTAGTTTTGTGTTCCGCGCCAGACGCGGAACCGGTGCGGCAGGGACAAGCATTGCGATTGCCGCGCAAAGCTCCGGATCAAGTCCGGAGCATATAGAATTTGAAACTCCGGTTTCGAATACCACTGTGGGAGGAGGGTTCGCTCTCCGTTTGACCACTTAATTTGCGGGTGCGGCACTTTCGCCAATCCCAAAAGAATGAAAGGACTGCCAAATGGCTAAGAAAATTGATGGTTATATCAATTTGCAAGTACCAGCCGGTATTGCAAACCCATCCCCGCCAATCGGCCCGGCACTGGGTCAGCGCGGCGTTAATATCATGGAATTCTGTAAGGCGTTCAACGCGGCTACGGACAAGCTGGAAAAAGGCACGCCGATCCCGACCAAGATCACGGTCTATGGCGATCGCAGCTTTACCTTTGAAACCAAGACGCCACCGGCCAGCTATCTGATCAAGAAGCTCGCCAAGCTGAAAAAGGGTTCGAGCGAACCTGGCAAGGCTTCCGGCGGATCGATCAAGGCTTCGCAGATCAAGGAAATTGCCGAAACGAAAATGGCCGATCTCAATGCCAACAGCATTGAACAGGCTATGAAAATCATTTCAGGCACCGCGCGCTCGATGGGCGTAGATGTGGTGGAGGGATAAGAACATGGCGAAACTCTCCAAAAAAATGAAGGCGATCAACGAAAAAGTCGATCGCGAAAAGCTCTACGGCATCGACGAAGCGATCAAGACGCTGAAAGATCTGGCATCGTCCTCGAAATTTGACGAGACGCTTGACGTCGCGATCAATCTCGGCGTTGACCCCCGCCATGCTGACCAGATGGTCCGCGGTGTGATCTCGCTTCCTGCCGGCACCGGCAAGGAAACCCGGGTCGCCGTATTTGCCAAGGATGCGAAAGCAGACGAAGCCAAGGAAGCGGGCGCCGACACGGTTGGTGCAGAAGATCTGATGGAAGCCATGCAGGGCGGCGATCTCAACTATGACCGCATCATTGCAACGCCTGACATGATGGGCGTAGTCGGCCGTCTCGGCAAGGTTCTCGGTCCGAAAGGCCTGATGCCGAACCCGAAACTCGGTACGGTGACCCCGAATGTCGCGCAAGCGGTCAAGGACGCCAAGGGCGGCCAGGTCGAATATCGCGTCGAAAAAGCCGGTATCATCCACAATGGCATCGGCAAGGTCAGCTTCTCCGAAGCCGATCTGCGCAAGAATTTCGATGCGCTGGTCAATGCCGTCATCAAGGCCAAGCCAGCCGGCGCCAAGGGCAGATATGTCCGCAAGGTCGGCCTGAGCACGACCATGGGCCCCGGTCTCAAGGTCGATCTCGGCGAGATCGAAGGCGCCTGATTGGCCCCCGTCGCCCCGGCGCAAGCAGGGGATGACATTCTGATTTTCAGAAAAAGGCCGGGCGCGTTCCCGGCCTTTTTTCATGCGCGACAATTTCCGGAAGGACCGACATGACCCACTTGCAGATCAGCGCAGACCTGTCCTACCGCCTCGCCGCGCCCTGCACGATATTGGTCCAGGTCGAGGTCGCAGCGACCGCCGGACAGAAGCCGGTAGATGCGCGCATCGATATCGGTCCGGCAACCGGCAAAACCATCGTCCCCGCCCATGACGGCATCGGCACCCGGCTGTGGACCACACAGCAGGAACAGCTCACCATCTCCTACGCCGCGCAGGTCGCGATCGACCGCGCCAACCCGGATTTTGCTGCCCTGCCCGCCACCGCCCTGCCCGACCTGCCGGGAGAGGCCGTGCCCTATCTGTTCAACTCGCTTTACTGTTCGGTTCACGCCTTCGACCAGCTGGTAGCCACCGAATTTGCCGGACTGAACGGTGGCCCTCTGGTGGCCGCCATGGCCGACTATATCCGCCAGACCATGCGCTACGGATCGGACGCCGACAATGTCCACAATGATGCCGGACAGAGCTTTGCCGCGCGCAAGGGCGTGTGTCGCGACTATGCCCATATCCTGATCAGCATGGCGCGCTCGGCCAATATACCCGCGCGCTTTGCCAGCACCTATGCCCCCGACGTCTCACCGCAGGATTTCCACGCCGTGGCCGAAGTGTTTCTCGATGGCCGCTGGCATCTGGTCGACCCCACCGGGATGGCAAAGCCAAGCGATATGGCGGTCATCGGCATCGGCCGAGACGCCACCGATGTCTCCTTCCTCACCGCCTTCGGTGCGATGAACATGGTTGAGCAGAGAGTCCGCGTGACGCGCGCCTGAAAAATCCAGCAATACAACCGACGCTTTTTCGACAGGACTGCACCCCCGACGCGTTCGCCATCGCCATGGGCCGTATCGACAAGCCAACCGACACGAGAATCTGGAGCCATATCTTTATCGGAGACAAAGCCCATTATGGCGAGGTTGAGCCGGACATATTGCAACAGAACGTTGACAATGTAGAGAATCCCGCTAATGGCTGCTCTACAAATTGCGCTTCCCTCAAAAGAATCGCAATTTCCGTCCGAGACAGCCGGTGAGGGTAATTTGACCCTCTTAATTTCCAGCCTAGACGGGGATCAGTTTTTTCGTGTGGCAACACACGGGCACGCAGCCAGCGTTTTCTCACGCGGCAGAGCGACCAAAACCCCCCTTCGGATTATAATGGTGCGGCAATTTGCCAAACCTTTCGCTCGTCATGCTGAACTTGTTTCAGCATCCCTCCGGGAAGCATCTTGCCGCCGGGGGTCCTGAAACAGGTTCAGGATGACGATAACTAGAATCGGATGTGGGTTTCGGCCCCCATCCACGTGAAGGAGCAAAATATGGATCGTGGTCAAAAGACCGAAGCGGTTGCCGCTCTGAACGCTGTTTTCAAAGAGGCCGGGGTGGTCGTGGTCACACGCAACCTGGGTCTCACCGTGGCTCAGTCTACCGAGCTGCGGACGAAAATGCGGGACGAAGGCGCAAGCTTCAAAGTCTCTAAAAACCGCCTTGCCAAGCTGGCTCTGGAAGGAACCGACTATGCCCCGATAGCAGATATGCTGTCTGGTCCGGTCGCGCTCGCCACATCGGATGATCCGGTGGCCGCTGCAAAAATCGCAGTGGAATTTGCAAAAACCAACGACCGTTTGGAAATCGTTGGCGGCGCAATGGGTGACACCCTTCTCGACGAAGCAGGCGTAAAATCTCTGGCCTCCATGCCATCTCTTGATGAACTGCGCGGAACGATTGTTGGTCTGCTTGTCGCACCACAAACGAAAATCGCCCGGGTTGTCAAAGAACCAGCTGGAGCCCTTGCCCGTGTAGTTGGCGCTTATGCCGCTACCGGTGAATGAATTTAACTTCTCAAATATTTAGAAAATTGGAGCGTATTTAAAATGGCTGATATTGCAAAACTGGTCGAAGAACTTTCGAAACTCACCGTCATGGAAGCGGCTGAACTGTCCAAGGCACTGGAAGAAGAGTGGGGCGTTTCCGCTGCTGCTGCTGTTGCTGTTGCCGGTCCTGCTGCTGCAGGCGGTGGCGAAGCTGCTGAAGAGCAGAGCGAATTTGACGTAATCCTGACCGGCGACGGCGGCAAGAAGATCCAGGTGATCAAGGAAGTCCGTGCGATTACCTCGCTGGGCCTCACCGACGCCAAGGCTCTCGTCGAAGGCGCACCGAAAGCGATCAAGGAAGGCGTTGCCAAAGCTGAAGCTGAAGAAATCAAGGCGAAGATCGAAGCAGCCGGCGGTACCGTCGAACTCAAATAAGCCTGACGGTTTATTACAGAAATTGGGGGTGGTTTCCGGCTTGGAAACCGCCCCTTTTTATTGCAGTCTACATCACCCGATGGCCCATGAGCAGCCTTGCCTGCGCTTGTCTCGGTCTGGCGATCCCCGTCGCCGCTACACAATGAAAATCTGATCGCGAGCCTTTTCCTTTGCATCGGCACCGCGCCGCTATAAAACCCGGCGCATGACCGACAATGATGACCTCGCCGCGCTGGTGCGCACGATTCCCGACTATCCGAAGCCGGGCATCCAGTTCCGTGACGTATCGACCCTGCTGCTCGACGGCCCGGCCTTTCGCCAGACCATCGACCGGATGATCGCGCTGGTCGATCCCGGCAGTTTCGACCTGATCGCCGGCATTGAAGCGCGCGGTTTCATCGTGTCTGCGGCGATGTCCTATGCGCTGGAAAAGGGCAAGGTGATGCTGCGCAAGCCGGGCAAATTACCCGGACGATCGGTCAGCATCGACTATGCACTGGAATACGGTACCGACCGGATCGAAATGCACGACGACGCGATCCGGCCCGGGCAGCGGGTGCTGCTGGTCGACGATCTGCTCGCCACCGGCGGCACCGCGATGGCCGGTGTACAGTTGTTGCGCGGCCAGGGTGCGGTGGTCGAACGGGCCCTGTTCATCGTTGACTTGCCCGATCTCGGCGGGGGCAAGACTCTGGAAGCCGCTGGCGTGAAGCCAACAACGCTGATGGCCTTTGCCGGTGACTGATACACAGCATCACATCGATCGCATAGCGGTCATAACCGGCGTGCAGGTTGAAGCTGATGCCTTTCTGAACGGGCATAGCGCACGCAAGCTAGGCAGCCCCTTTGGCGACTACCGGACGGTCGATCATCCGAGGCTGAACAAGACCCCGGCCAAGCTTGCGATAATATGTTCGGGCATCGGCAAGGTTCATGCAGGCGCTGCCGCCATGTTTTTGCGGCAGCATTTCAAACCGGACTTGTTTCTTGTCATCGGAACTGCAGGACAGGTGAGCGATTTGGACGGTGACTGTTTTTATCTGCACCAAAGCCTGCAGGCCGACTATGGCACGCTGGAACGATTTGGCGATCACGAGGGCTTTACCCATTATGACGCAGGGGCGTGGCCGATTGGTCCGGCCGACTGGTCTCCCTTTGCAGCGCTCGCCCAGCCGCAGGGGTTGGACCTTCCCCAGGCGCGGATCGCAACCGCCGACTGTTTCGTGAAATGCCCCGATCGCTCCGGCTATCTGCGCGACACTCTCAAGGCCGATCTGGTCGATATGGAGACCGCGGCGGTGGCCCAGGTTGCATCGCTGCTCGGGCTTCCCTGGGCCGGGATCAAGGCGGTCACCGACGGCGCCAACAGCGCTAGCAGCGGCGACTTTCACGCCAATCTCGAACGGGCCGCCAACCGCGCCGCCAGTGAGGCGGCGCGGTTCATAGAATTGCTGTAGCCAGACCCGTTCGTCCTGAGCCAGTCCATTCAGCAGCAATTCCGTAAGTCCTGAGCCTGTCGAAGGATCGCCGCAGACGGATCAGCGAAAGCAGAAACGCCTAACTCGCCACCCAATTGCCGTGAAAGCCCGGCGGGATGCGATGGGGCAAGTGGATCACCGCCTGTGGTTCGCCAAGAAAATCATCGGCGTTGAGAATCTGCAGTTCCGTTTTCTCCTGCTCCGCATCGATCACCAGCCCGATCAACCAGCCTTCATCCTCGGCTGAATCCGGCGAGCGGGGCACGAAGACAAATTCACCCGGATGACGGCCCGGCCCGAAATCGCGGACCAGCTTGCTGCCGCTTTCCAGATCATGTTTGAACAATTCGGTTCCCGCCATGTCCAGTTCGTCCTGATGGCCGGCCAGCGCAATATCGTAGATGTAGCGATAGGGCTGCGTCGTTTTCCGCTCGTCATAGCGGGGGAATTCCTGTGGGCGGTCATCGAGAATCGTGCGGTCGACCTTCTTGCTCACCGGGTCGACGGTCCAGCGTTCCAGTCTCGACCATTTGCCGCCGGGACCGAAGGTGGAACGCGCATAGGTGCTCTCGTGCACGACGACGTCGACAATAACCTTGCCCTCTGCGGTCTCGAAGGCATTGGCCGGATGATAGACGTAGCAGGGCTCGTCCAGTTCGCACCATATCGTCTCCATGCCCAGTCCCTCGCGCGGACACAGGCCGACGCGAGCGCCATGCTCCGGGTTCCAGTCATAGGGAAAGGCATAGCCGGCGAGCATCCGCTTCATCGAGAAAGTCGCGGGCAGATCAAAGACCAGCACATGGTTTTCGGTGATCTGGCAGTCGTGGATCGACGGGCCCTGGCGCACCGGGATCGGTTCCTCCCGGCGTACCTTGCCCTGCTTGTCCACCACCACGTGCCAGACCTTGTCCATCACCGGCGCATCGTAACAGACGGCGTGCATCTCGCCCGTCGCCGGATCGAGATGGGGGTGGGCAGAAAATGCATGTTTGAGACTATTATCGAAAGGATTATGCGCAATAGTGTCCAGTTCTGCAGACATTTCGACCGGAAATCCCCCCGCTTCGACAATCGCGAAGGTGCGGCCGTTGACACCGATGATATTGGTATTGGCATTGTCGGTCCGGGGCTTGCGGGTGCCGGGCTTGCGCTTTTCACCGAGCGTATCACTCACCTTGTTCGAGCGGATCCAGCGGTTGCGATACCATTGCGCCTTGCCCTCGGCGATCCGCACGCCATGGGCCATGCCGTCGCCGGTAAACCAGTGGTAGCTGGCCTCTTCGGGTGTATCGACCGGGTTCGGACCAATGCGCAAATAACGACCATCCAGCCCGGCGGGGATTTCGCCTTCCACGGCCAGATCCGCCAGCGTTAATTCTTCGGTCATCGGCCGGTGCACACCGGTCAGATAGGGATGACCGCCTTCCGGCGCGCTCAGCCTTTTGCGGTTGAAGTTCGACACGGCGCCCATGACAGGCGTGACGGCAGCACGGATAGTTTTTTCGATTGCGGAAGCCATGGATATTTCCTTCTCGTTGAAAGCGGATTGGCAAATCGACTCGCTATGTTTATGATGTTAACATGACAAAAAATGATAACAGTGTCAACATTGCATCTTCTGAGGGGCAAACATGCCTCCAAATCTTCCAATGAACGCGGCGTACCATCATGGTGATTTGCGCGCGACAGCGTTGCAAATGGGGATGGAGCGGATCGAGAAACAGGATCATCCCGAGCTTGGCCTGCGCGCCCTTGCCCGCGACCTGGGCGTGTCGGCAACCGCCCTGTACCGCCATTTTCCGAACAAGGACGCGCTGCTCGATGCGCTGGCCCTGGAAGCGCTCGGCCGCCTCGGTTCCCATCAGGCCCGGGCGGCCAGAGACGCCGGTGGTGGCCGGGAAGGTTTCGTTGAGGTCGGGATCACCTATGTCACATGGGCGGTGGAAAATCCTGCCCTGTTCCGGCTCATCTACACCCGCGTCGGCAAGGTGGATTTCGATTGCGACCCGACCGAGATGGGCGAGGCCTTCACGCAGTTGCGCGCGGGAATTGCAGCGGCGATGCCTGATGACATGACCGCCGAGCAACGCAATGTCGCGGCCTTGCACGCCTGGTCGCTGGTCCACGGCCTGGCGATGCTGATCCTTGACGGTCAGGTGGATTATGATCCGGAGATGGTGCGCAAAACCGTGGTCATGACGGATTTCCGTTCACCCTGATCCACTCGCAGCCTGTCCCGATCGGCAGTCCGATCTGCTTAACCTGCCTTTTACCAGCGTCTGCTAGCTTCGCTCGGCGCAGAACAGGCGGGATCCAGAACAAAGATAATGCGGGACTTTTTCACCAGAAGCGACAGAAAGAAGCCGCTGCTCGCCGGCGTGATCCTCGGTCTGATGGGCTTGCTCGCCGCGCTGGAGCTTGCTCTCGCCGATCGCAAATATGGCTTGTTTACGGGCGGATTTGGCCAGTCGCAAGCCGTCGACACGCTGGCGGAGCGCGGCCTCTTCTTGGCCGGCTATCTTGCTTCGATGGCTATGCTGATCGTAACCATCTGGTGGATTCTTGTCCGGATATTCCGCAGCAAAAAATCCTGGCCACCCCTTTTCTTCCTGTCAACGGTCGTCGGTGCCACCTATGTGCTGCTGCTCGCGCTGACCTTCCAGCTGCACCAATATTTCAGCGATACGATGAGCTTTGCCCTGATGGCCAACCTCGGCGGCGGCAGCCTGACCGATGCCTTGCTATTCGCTTCCAACGAGATTGTCCTGGGCGCCGCCGGCCTGCTCCTAGGCCTGTGCGCCTATATTTACATATATCGCTTTCTCTCCCGCAGATTTCCGGTGCACGCAGACCATCTCGAATGGCCCGCTTGCGGTCGCCTCGCCCTGGCGGCATTCCTGCTTACCTTCATCCTAGCCCTTGCAGTGCCCATGGTATCGAGTGATGTGAAAAACGGCCTCAACCGCACCCTCGCCTGGGGCCTGTTCACCACCGCTGCCAACCGGCTTACCGATTTTGACAATGACGGCTACGGCTGGGTCTCCGACATGCCGGACCGTCACCCGTTCAACAGCGCCCGCTATCCGCTGGCAATGGATATTCCCGGCAATGGCCTGGACGAAGACGGCTATGGCGGCGATCTGGCTCTGCTCCCCATGCCACAGCAACCGCCACTCACCAGGATCACCGGCAAACGCCCGCATCTCATCCTGATCGTCATGGAAAGTACGCGCTATGACGTGATCGGCCAGCGTATCAACGGCAAGGCGGTCGCCCCCAATCTCGAAGCCATTGCCAAAGAGGGCAGTCTGGTTTCGCCGGTTTTCAGTCATGTGGGCTTCACCACCGCCTCGCTCAAATCCCTCTTCTCCGGCAGCCTGCAGCCGGCCAGCGGCTCTCCGTCGCTGTTTCGGGAACTGAAGGCCAGCGGCTATGAAATCGCCGTGTTTTCCGGTCAGCCGGAGGGTTTTGGCGATATTGCAGAAACCGTTGGCATGCGCGAAAATGCCGACATATTTGAGGATGGCGAGACGCTGAAACATCTGCGCGCATTCAGCAATGGCGCGCAAGGTTCGATCCTTATAGACGAAAAGCATCTGCTGAATGCCTTCGCGAAAGCATATCGCGACCCCGCAAAATGGGAGCAGCCGCAATTTCTCTACTTCAACTTCCAGTCCCCGCATTTTCCCTATTTCCACAAGGGCATGGCGCTCAACCTGGTGGATCGTCCCTTGCCCCGGTCGGAAATCAATGCCGCCACAAAGGACCAGTTGCAGCAGACGTACTGGAACGCGGTTGCCCATTCTGACGAGCAACTGGGCGAGCTGGTTGCGACATTGAAGCGCGACGGTCTGTGGGATGATAGCGTGGTCGTCATTACCGGTGACCATGGCGAGGATCTGTTCGAAGATGGTTTCCTCGGCCACGGCCACAATATCAACATCCGCCAGAACGGCACTTTTCTTGTTACCAATCGGCCGGGCGTTTCAACCGGCGGCCCGATCGGCCTGAGCGATTATCGTGCGATCATATTGGCACTTCTCAAGGGCGAGAAACCGGCGATCCCGGCAAAGCCGGTGCTGATGACGGTTGGCGATCTCGAAAAGCCGACACAGATCGGAATGGCCGAAGGTGCATCGGATATCACATCGCTGCGGCTCGACACTGGCGAAGCCTGCCTGGTTGAGAAGAAACAATGCGCTCATGCGGACAATTTGTCCGGCGCCTTCAGGCACCGCGTTGACCGCCTGATCCGCATCTGGGGATCGGCAAGATGGCAAAACCGGACCGAACCGGAGCGCGACTGATCGCTAGCGACCCAATATCTCCGCTTCCACCGTGCCCCTCTCCGCCACAGCCTCTTGACCCGAAGCCGCTATCGCCCTATATCCCGCGCTCACCACAGATTTCGAGACAGGGCGTGCAGTCGCGCGGCGCGCCAGAAGAAATGAAATTTGCACGGTTTTCACGACGCTAAAGAGCTGCAGTTTCCCGCCTTGGGAGACATGCGGCTTTTGTCGTCTTGAAGCGCCTCCACATTTTGATTTTCCGCCGGTTTTCCGGCGATGGCGAGAAGGCAAAACTTTATGGCTACCCAAGCAGCTTCGGTCAAAACGACGGCTCCGACCCCCACCCGCAAGAAACGCATTCGCAAAATTTTCGGTGACATTCACGAAGTCATCGAAATGCCGAATCTCATCGAGGTTCAGCGCGAATCATATGAGCAGTTTCTGCGTTCGGATCCATCGATCGGATATGTATCCGGCCTCGAAAAAACGCTGCGCAGCGTTTTCCCGATCCGCGATTTTGCCGGTACCGCCGAAATGGACTTCGTCAACTATCAGCTCGAAGATCCGAAATATAATGTCGACGAATGCCGTCAGCGGGGCATCACCTACGCCGCTCCGATGAAGGTCACGCTGCGCCTGATCGTGTTCGAGGTCGATCCCGAAACGGAAGCACGCTCGGTTCTCGATATCAAGGAGCAGGACGTTTATATGGGCGACATGCCTTTGATGACCAAGAACGGCACGTTCGTCATCAACGGCACAGAGCGCGTTATTGTCAGCCAGATGCACCGTTCGCCCGGCGTATTGTTTGACCATGACCGCGGCAAGACCCACTCGTCCGGCAAATTCCTCTTCGCCGCCCGTGTCATTCCGTACCGCGGCAGCTGGCTCGACTTTGAATTTGACGCCAAGGACATCGTCAACGTCCGTATCGACCGCAAGCGCAAGCTGCCGGTGACCGCATTGCTGCGTTCGCTGGGGGACGCAATTCTGGAAGTCAAGGAAAAGAAGCCTGATTTCAAGGTCGGCGAGATGGTTCGTGTCAGCGGCATGAAGCAGCCGGCTGAAATTCTGGAAATCGACGGCAGCCTGATCACCATCCGCGAACCGATGGGCGCGATCGAATTTAACGGCGGCAAGATCGAAGACGAAGGCCGCACCAAGAGCGCCGAAATCGTCAAAATCGTCAAGCAGGGCTATTCGGAAGAAGACATCCTGAACCTGTTCTACGACCGGATCGTTTACAAGCGCGCCAAAGATGGCTGGACCATTCCTTTCGTCGCCGAACAATGGCGCGGCATCAAGCCGACCTTTGACATCGTCGACGCGCAAAGCGGCGAAGTCGTTTTCGAAGCGGGCACAAAGATCACCCCGCGCGCCGCCAAGAAGGCCGAATCCGATGGCATGACGAATATCGTCATCCCGACCGAGGAGATTTTCGGTCGCTACAGCGCCTTTGACCTGATCAACGAGAAAACCGGTGAGATCTATATCGAGGCCGGCGACGAAGTAACCGCCGAAAATCTCGAGAAGATCGACAATGCCGGCATCGACGCGCTCGAGCTGCTCGACATCGATCACGTCACCACCGGTCCATGGATCCGCAACACGCTGAAGGTCGACAAGGCCGAAGACCGTGATGGCGCCCTGTCCGACATCTACCGCGTCATGCGCCCTGGCGAACCGCCAACGCGCGAAACCGCCGAAGCCCTGTTCGAAGGTCTGTTCTTCGATCCGGAGCGCTACGACCTTTCCGCCGTGGGCCGTGTCAAACTCAACATGCGTCTCGAACTGGATGCGCCTGCTGACTATACCATCCTGCGCAAGGAAGACATTCTCGCGGTCGTCAAAACCCTGGTCGATCTGAAAGACGGCAAGGGCGAAGTCGACGATATCGATAACCTCGGCAACCGTCGTGTCCGTTCGGTTGGCGAGCTGCTGGAAAACCAGTATCGCGTTGGCCTGCTCCGCATGGAGCGCGCGGTCAAGGAACGGATGAGCAGCGTCGATGTATCCACCGTGATGCCGAACGACCTGATCAACGCCAAACCTGCAGTTGCAACGGTTCGCGAATTCTTCGGCTCGTCGCAGCTGTCGCAGTTCATGGACCAGACCAACCCGCTTTCGGAAGTCACCCATAAACGCCGTGTTTCGGCCTTGGGCCCCGGTGGTCTGACCCGTGAACGCGCCGGCTTTGAAGTCCGCGACGTTCACCCGACCCATTATGGCCGTATCTGCCCGATTGAAACGCCGGAAGGCCCGAACATCGGTCTGATCAACTCGCTGGCATCGTTCAGCCGCGTCAACCAGTACGGCTTCATCGAGACGCCATATCGGAAAGTCGTCGACAACAAGGTTACCAATGACGTTGTCTATCTTTCCGCAATGGAGGAGCAGAAGCACACGGTCGCACAGGCAAACGCCGAGCTCAATGAAGACGGCAGCTTTGTCGAGGAAATCGTCTCCTCGCGTCAGGCTGGCGAATTCCTGATGGCGCCGCGCGACATCATCACGCTGATGGACGTCAGCCCGAAACAGCTGGTTTCGGTCGCGGCATCGCTCATTCCGTTTCTGGAAAACGATGACGCCAACCGCGCGCTCATGGGATCGAACATGCAACGTCAGGCCGTGCCTCTGGTAAAGGCGGAAGCGCCGTTTGTCGGCACAGGCATGGAAGAAACCGTGGCTCGCGACTCCGGCGCTGCCATCGCTGCCCGCCGCGCCGGCATCGTCGATCAGGTGGACGCCACCCGTATCGTCATCCGCGCATCGGGCGCAGTCGAAGCCGGCAAGTCCGGTGTCGACATCTACACGCTGCAGAAATTCCAGCGGTCCAACCAGAACACCTGCATCAACCAGCGTCCGCTGGTGAAAGTTGGCGAAATCGTCCAGCAGGGCGACACGATTGCCGACGGTCCGTCGACCGATATGGGCGAACTGGCACTCGGCAAGAACAGCCTCGTCGCCTTCATGCCCTGGAATGGCTACAACTACGAGGATAGTATCCTGATCTCCGAGCGGATCGTGAAAGACGACGTCTTCACCTCGATCCACATCGAAGAATTTGAGGTCATGGCCCGCGACACCAAGCTGGGGCCCGAAGACATCACCCGCGACATCCCGAACGTCGGCGAGGAGGCCCTGCGCAACCTCGACGAAGCAGGCATTGTCTACATCGGTGCGGAAATCGAACCTGGCGATATTCTCGTCGGCAAGATCACACCGAAGGGCGAATCGCCAATGACGCCGGAAGAAAAGCTTCTGCGCGCGATCTTTGGTGAAAAAGCTTCCGACGTTCGTGATACATCCCTGCGTCTGCCACCCGGCGTTGCCGGCACGGTGGTCGAAGTCCGCGTCTTCAACCGCCACGGCATCGACAAGGACGAGCGCGCGCTGGCGATCGAACGCGAGGAGATTGGCCGCTTTACCAAGGATCGTGACGACGAACGCGCCATCCTCAACCGCGCAACCTTCAACACGCTGAAAGACATGCTGATCGGCCAGACCGCGACCTCCGCGCCCAAGCCGATGAAGAAAGGTGCCACGATCACCGAGGAAAGCCTGTCCGAACTGGAACAGGTCGACTGGTGGAAAATTGCCGTCAAGGACGATCAGGTCCAGGCCGATTTCGAAGCCACTCGCCAGCAATATGACGAAGCGATCAAGCGGATCAACGAACGGTTCGAGGACCGTCGTGAGAAGCTGGAGCGCGGTGATGAACTGGCGCCGGGCGTCCTGAAAATGGTCAAGGTCTTTGTCGCGGTGAAGCGCAAGCTGCAGCCGGGCGACAAAATGGCCGGCCGTCACGGCAACAAGGGCGTTATCTCCCGCATTCTGCCACAGGAAGACATGCCGTTCCTCGAGGACGGCACCCCGGTTGACATCGTGCTCAACCCCTTGGGTGTGCCATCGCGAATGAACGTCGGACAGATTTTCGAAACCCATCTGGGCTGGGCCGCACGTGGTCTGGGTCAGCAGGTTACCGAAGCGCTGGAAGAATGGAAGCTGGCCAACCCCGATCCGCAGGCAGCATCACCGCCGGATGCAGTCAAGGAACGGCTGAAGGTGATCTACGGTGAGCAGTATCACGAGGATATCGACAGCCGTGACACGGCCGACATCGTCGAAATGGTCGGCCATCTGCGCCATGGTGTCCCGATGGGAACGCCGGTGTTTGATGGTGCCCATGAAGGCGATATTTCCGACATGCTGGAACTGGCAGGTCTGGATCGCAGCGGCCAGGTCGATCTTTACGATGGCCGGACCGGCGACAAGTTCGACCGCAAGGTGACCGTGGGCTATATCTACATGCTCAAATTGCACCATCTGGTCGACGACAAGATCCACGCCCGTTCGATCGGGCCTTACAGCCTTGTCACGCAGCAGCCACTGGGCGGTAAAGCACAATTCGGCGGACAGCGTTTCGGCGAAATGGAAGTCTGGGCATTGCAGGCCTACGGCGCGGCTTACACGTTGCAGGAAATGCTGACGGTCAAGTCGGACGATGTGATCGGCCGGACCAAGGTTTACGAAGCAATCGTCAAGGGCGACGATACATTCGAAGCCGGCGTTCCGGAAAGCTTCAATGTTCTGGTCAAGGAAATGCGGTCACTCGGCCTCAACGTCCAGCTCTCCAGCTTCGGTGACGAAGATGAAGACGGCGACGATGATGACGACGGCATTGCGATAGCGGCGGAGTGAAGCGCTAGTTTCACTCCTCCCAGCATTTGAAATTTGGGGCGAAAGCCCAAAAGGAATTAAGACATGAACCAAGTAACAAATTTTGCAAATCCGATCGCAAAGCCGGAAACTTTTGACCAGATCCAGATTGGCCTGGCCTCGCCGGAGCGTATTCGCAGCTGGTCCTTTGGTGAAATCAAGAAGCCGGAAACCATCAACTACCGGACCTTCAAGCCGGAACGCGATGGCCTGTTCTGCGCCCGCATCTTCGGTCCGGTAAAGGATTACGAATGCCTGTGCGGCAAGTACAAGCGCATGAAATACAAGGGCATCGTCTGCGAAAAATGCGGTGTCGAAGTCACGGTAACCAAGGTTCGCCGGGAACGCATGGGTCATATCGACCTTGCCGCTCCCGTTGCCCATATCTGGTTCCTGAAATCGCTGCCATCGCGCATCGGCCTGCTGCTCGACATGCAGCTCAAACAGCTCGAGCGCGTGCTCTATTTCGAAAGCTATGTGGTTATCGAACCCGGTTTGACGGCTCTGGAAAAATTCCAGCTGCTGACCGAAGACGAAATGCTGGAAGCACAGGATGAATATGGAGAAGACGCTTTCTCCGCCGGCATCGGTGCAGAAGCGGTCAAGATCATGCTGCAGGACCTCGACCTGAAGCAGGAACGTGACGATCTGATGGAAGAGCTGCGGACGACCAAGTCTACTCTGAAGCCCAAGAAGATCATCAAGCGCCTGAAAGTGGTCGAAAGCTTCATCGATTCCGGGAACAAGCCGGAATGGATGATTCTGGAAATCATTCCTGTGATCCCACCCGAGCTGCGCCCGCTGGTGCCTCTCGATGGCGGCCGTTTCGCGACTTCCGATCTCAACGACCTCTATCGTCGCGTGATCAACCGGAACAACCGTCTGAAGCGCCTGATGGAATTGCGCGCTCCCGACATCATCGTCCGCAACGAGAAGCGCATGCTTCAGGAATCGGTCGATGCGCTGTTTGACAACGGCCGTCGCGGCCGGACCATCACCGGTGCCAACAAGCGTCCGCTGAAATCGCTGTCCGACATGCTCAAGGGCAAACAGGGCCGTTTCCGGCAGAACCTGCTCGGAAAACGCGTCGACTATTCCGGCCGTTCGGTTATCGTGACCGGTCCCGAGCTGAAATTGCACCAGTGCGGCCTGCCGAAGAAAATGGCTCTCGAGCTGTTCAAGCCGTTTATCTATGCGCGCCTGGACGCCAAGGGCCTTTCGATGACGCTCAAGCAGGCCAAGAAATGGGTCGAAAAAGAGCGCAAGGAAGTCTGGGACATTCTGGAAGAAGTGATCCGCGAGCATCCTGTGATGCTGAACCGCGCACCCACGCTTCACCGTCTCGGCATCCAGGCCTTTGAACCGGTACTGATCGAAGGCAAGGCCATCCAGCTTCACCCGCTGGTCTGCTCCGCCTTCAACGCCGACTTTGACGGTGACCAAATGGCAGTCCACGTTCCCCTGAGCCTCGAGGCGCAGCTGGAAGCCCGCGTCCTGATGATGTCGACCAACAACATCCTCTCGCCAGCAAACGGCAAGCCGATCATCGTTCCGTCGCAGGATATGGTTCTGGGTATCTATTATCTGACAATGGATCGCAAAGGCGAGCCGGGCGAAGGCATGATGCTGGCCGACATGGCCGAAGTGCATCAGGCTCTCGAAATCGGCGCCGTGACCTTGCACTCCAAGATCACCACCCGGGTTCCTCAGACCGACGAAGATGGTAACCCCATTCTCAAGCGTTTCGAAACCACGCCTGGTCGCTTGCTGATCGCCGAATGTCTGCCGAAATCGCACCTGGTTCCGTTCGACATCGTCAACCGCCTGCTGACCAAGAAAGAGGTCGGCGACGTGATTGACCAGGTCTATCGTCACACCGGTCAGAAGGACACGGTCCTGTTCGCCGATGCGATCATGGGTCTTGGCTTCCGTCACGCATGCCGTGCCGGTATTTCCTTCGGCAAGGATGACATGATCATCCCGGATTCCAAGGATGCCACGGTTGAAGAAACCCGCGCCCTGGTCGCCGACTATGAACAGCAGTATCAGGACGGCCTGATCACGCAGCAGGAAAAATACAACAAGGTGATCGACGCCTGGTCCCGCTGTGGTGACACGGTTGCGAACGCGATGATGGACGAGCTGGCCGCGACGCCAGAGGACGAACATGGCCGCGAGCGCGAGATCAACGCGATCTACATGATGAGCCACTCCGGCGCCCGTGGTTCGCCAGCCCAGATGAAGCAGCTGGGCGGCATGCGCGGCCTGATGGCGAAACCTTCCGGCGAGATTATTGAAACACCGATTATCTCGAACTTTAAGGAAGGCCTGACGGTTCTGGAATATTTCAACTCCACCCACGGTGCCCGTAAGGGTCTCGCGGATACGGCGTTGAAAACGGCGAACTCGGGTTATCTGACCCGTCGTCTGGTCGACGTTTCCCAGGATTGCACGATCGTCGAGGAAGATTGCGGCACCGAAAATGCACTGGAGATGAAAGCCATCGTCCAGGGCGGTTCGGTTATCGCATCGCTGGGCGAACGTATTCTCGGCCGGACCATGGCTGAAGATATTATCGACAGCAAAGACGATAGCGTTGTGATCAAGGCCGGCACCCTGCTCGACGAAGCCGCCATATTGGTGATCGAGGAGCTCGGCATCCAGTCCGCGCGCATTCGCTCGCCGCTGGTCTGTGAATCGAAAATGGGTGTCTGCGGTACCTGCTACGGTCGTGATCTCGCCCGCGGTACTCCGGTGAATATCGGTGAAGCGGTTGGCGTTATCGCAGCCCAGTCGATCGGCGAACCGGGCACGCAGCTGACGATGCGGACATTCCACATCGGCGGCGCGGCACAGCTCAACGAGCAGTCCAATCTGGAAGCCGTTGCCGAAGGTACGGTCCAGTATCGTGACATGCCGGTGATCGAGGACAAGAACGGACGCTTCCTGTCGCTTGCCCGCTCGGGTGAAATCGCCGTGATCGACAACGACGGTCGCGAACGGTCTGCCGACAAGCTGCCCTATGGTACCAGCGTGCTGGTCAAGGACGGCCAGAAGGTGAAACTGGGCGATCGGCTGGCAGAATGGGATCCATTCACCATGCCGATGATCACCGAGAAACCCGGTGTGATCAAGTTCCAGGACGTCATCGAAGGCAAGACGATGACCGAGCAGACCGACGAAGCCACCGGTATCGCGCAGCGCGTGATCACCGAATATCGGGCTTCTGGTCGCGGCGCGAACAAGGAAGACCTCCGTCCGCGTCTGACTCTGCTGGACGAGAACAGCGGCGAAACCGGTCGCTACATGCTCGCCAATGGTGCAACCCTGTCGGTCGAAGACGGCGCCAAGGTTGCTGCCGGTGACGTACTGGCCCGTGTCTCTCGCGAAGCTGCGAAGACCCGTGACATTACCGGTGGTTTGCCACGGGTTGCCGAACTGTTCGAAGCGCGCATTCCGAAGGACAATTCGATCATCGCGAAGATCGATGGACGGATTGAATTCGTTCGCGATTATAAAGCGAAACGGAAGATCGCGATTGTTCCGGAAGAAGGCGAACCGGTCGAATATCTGGTGCCGAAGACGAAGGTCATCGACGTTCAGGAAGGCGATCTCGTCAAGAAGGGTGACAATCTGGTCTCCGGTTCTCCGGATCCGCATGACATTCTGGAAGTCCTCGGGGTCGAGGCTCTGGCCGAGTATCTCGTTTCGGAAATCCAGGAAGTCTATCGTCTGCAGGGCGTGAAAATCAACGACAAGCATATCGAGACGATCGTTCGTCAGATGCTGCAGAAAGTTGAAATCACCAATGGTGGTGACACCACCCTGCTGCCGGGCGAACAGGTCGATCTGGAGGAAATGCTCGAGTATAACGCCAAGCTGACCAAGAAGCAGGTTCCTGCCGAAGGTAAGCCGGTTCTTCTCGGCATCACCAAAGCCAGCCTGCAGACACGCAGCTTCATCTCTGCCGCCTCGTTCCAGGAAACCACCCGGGTGCTGACCCAGGCGGCAGTCGAAGGCAAGAAGGATCAGCTGATCGGTCTCAAGGAAAATGTGATCGTTGGTCGCCTGATCCCGGCCGGTACCGGTGCTGGCATGAACCGTGCGCGCATTGCGGCCACCAGCCGTGACGCGGCCCTGCGAGCGCAGCAGCAGAAAATGCTGGATGCGATGCAGGCGGCAGCCGACCTGAAGGCGGAAGAAGTAGCCAGCGCCGCTGCAGCTGCAGCTGCCGAGGCCGAGCCCACAGCCGAAGATGTGTTCGGTGAAACACCGGTCGAGGAAAGCTTGATCGCTGCGGATAGTGCCGAAGAACAGCACGAAGCCGAACTGGCGCAAGGTGATGAAGCCGCAACCGGTGACTCGCACATGGCGAAAACCATGGGCGACGGCATCGAAGCTGGAGACACCGAGGCTGCTCAGGCCAACGAGGACAAAGACGACGAATAGTCTTCCTCGTCAGGCAGTGATTTAAAAAAAGGCCCCGTTGGACTGATCCAGCGGGGCCTTTTTTCATCTCGTTTCCGCATCGGTGGTATAAGGGCTAGTAGCGTATCTCGCAGACCGACATCTTGCCCTGAATCGTGGTCCGCCACTGCCCGGTCCATTCGCCCCCTTGCGATGCAGCGACCGCCGGGCATTTGGTTCTTGCATCCTGCTGGTTCCAGATCGGGCCTGCATTCACATCGCGGGTCCGACTGACCGCTGGTGGCGCCGGGCGCGGTCGAGGCCGGGGCGTTGGCCGGAATACCGTTCTTTGTCGAGATGTAGACGTGATCCGGTACAGATCGGACTTGGCACCGCCGTTTTGGCCATAGCCAACCCATTTGCGATGCAGGTCCAGTTGCAATTGGACGTTGCGTGAACGGTCCTCCAGATAGACCGACCACTGGTCACGCCCGGTTTCGATGAAGCGGAATGTAGCCCGTCCCCGGTCATTATATTCGGTCCACCGCTCCGGCCCGGTCTGCTTGAAGCTGCCGCCGGAAAAGAACACCTGTTGGACATTGTGACCATTGGTCACGGCTCGCGCTACCGGAGAAGGTGACCGCACCCGGGCATCATTGCGATAGGCGCTGTCGATCCGGTAGAAGTCACGCTTCGGTCCGCCATTGTCGCCCAGCCGGATCCATTTGCGGTGGATATCTATTTGCAACTGCACATTGCGCGACGGATCGTCAAGATAGACCGACCAGTCATCCCGACCGGTCTCGTCGAATGTGAATCTCGCACGACCGTCCGCGCCATATTCTGTCCATTGCCCCCTGCCGGTTTTGCGGAAAAATCCGCCATTAAACTGCACCTCCGAGACATTATATCCGTTCACACCCTGTTGCTGCCTCTGGGCAAGCGCTGCATCGGAAAAGGCCAGTGATGTCGGTCCCAGCGCGGCAACGGTCAGGCCCATTGCCACCGCTTTGTTCAATAAATACATGGTTTCCCCATTTGATCTGGCGCGACCCGTAAAGAGCGTGCCACAAAGTGGGGGTGGTTACCAAGACTCTTTGAAAAACTACCAAAAAGTCCGCCAGGGGACGGCTGGCGGACTGCATGGCTCTCGGCGGGATGATGACGTCAGACTGATGCCACTTTTTCCAGCGCCTGATCGAGAGCAGCTTCGCCCTTCATCATCTGCTGGTCCGCCGCGATAATCGTCACGTCGGTGATCCCGACAAAGCCGAGGACATGACGCAGATAGCCGGAGGCAAAATCAATCTCGCTGCCCACTTCGGTGCCGCCCGATGCGATCAGCACATAGGCTTTCTTGCTCGTCAGCAGGCCTTCGGGGCCATTGGCAGTATATTGGAATGTCTTGCGGGCGCGGGCGATCAGGTCGATCCAGGCCTTCAGCGCTGCCGGTACCGCGAAATTATAGATCGGCGTGCCGATGACCAGCGTATCGGCCGCAACAATTTCATCGACCAGCGAATCCGACAGGGCCAATATCGACTTTTGCGCCTCCGTCCGGTCGGCTTCGTCGGTGAAATTCGCGCCTACCCAGTCCTCGGTTACAAAGGGAAGAGCGTCGGTAAGATCGCGAGTGACGACAAAATCCGGAGCCAGCTTTGCGATCACAGCATCGGTTAACGCGCGGGATGAAGAACCGACTTTGCGGGCACTGGCATCGACACGAAGGATATTGTTGGACTGGGTCATGATATTGCTACCTTTTTGCATGGATTGAATAAAAATGAGAGGGACGCTCGGGGGTCAGGGGGATACAGAGCGTCCCTCCGGATGCGGGGAGTTAAATTTGGGGCTCCCACGCTTCGACAAAGACAAATTCGGCTTCATCGATGGCTTCGATCTGTAGAGACGGCACATCCCGGATCGCCAGAGAATCGCGAGGACCGACCAGCTCGCCATTGACCCGAAGCTGACCGGTGGACCCGACCAGATAGACATGGGCACCATCCGCGATCTGATGATCGATTGTCGTTCCGCCACCAAGCGTAGCACCGTAGAGACGCGCATCCGCTCCGATCATCAGCGCACCACTATCGATATCCTGCTCGAAACCGCTTGCCAGAATTTCCAGCTGTCCGGCGCGATCGCCTTTGGGGAAAGCTTTCGCATCCCAGCGCGGCGCTCCACCGGCAGCACGCGGTTCGATCCATATCTGGAACAGGCGGGTCTGCTCGTCTTCCAGATTATATTCGCTGTGCATCACGCCAGTGCCGGCGCTCATCACCTGAATGTCGCCCGCCTCGGTACGGCCTTCATTGCCGAGATTGTCGCGGTGGGTAATGGCCCCTTCTCGGACATAGGTGATGATTTCCATATCCTTGTGGCCGTGCATCGGAAAACCGGTTTTCGGTCGGATCTCGTCATCATTCCACACCCGGATCGGGCCAAAGCCCATGCGGGCGGGGTCCCAATATTTACCGAAGGAAAAATGATGCCGGGCCTGCAACCAATCGTGGTCGACATACGCCAGATCCTTGAACTCTCGTTTCTCTATCATCGTCTTTCTCCTTTCGAGCGGCTTGCGTTCCCGCTCTGCTTGGATGGGAGATAGGCCAAGATATCCGTTTCCAAAATATCGAATTTTGAATTTGATTGTTTCTGATAATTATATAATATTCTCCCATGGCATTACCCGATTATGAAGCATGGGCGATCTTCGCGACGGTGGCGCGGCTGGGCAGCTTCACCGCTACTGCGCAGGAACTGGCGCTGTCGAAACCGACAATCTCGAAGGCAATATCCCGGCTTGAAGGGTCACTTGGTACCGTTTTGTTTCACCGGACGTCGCGCAAGATTTCGCTCTCTTCAGCAGGCAAAGCCCTTCTCCCGCATGCCCGGCAAATAGCAATGGATGGTGAAGCCGCGATGGAAGCCGCGCGCGATACCACCCATTTGCTGCAGGGACAGGTCCGCCTGGCCGCCCCGCTGAGCTACGGCCTTTCGCATCTCGCGCCGGTGATTGCCGACTTCATGTGCGCCTATCCGGAAATCACTGTCGATCTGCAGCTCAACGACGCGCGGGTTGATCTGGTCGAAGAAGGCTTTGATTGCGCCATTCGCATTGGCGCCCTCCCCGACAGCAGCCTGCGAGCCGTCAGGGTCCGCAAAATGGACGGTTATTTTATTGCCGCCCCGAGTTATATCGAGCGCAATGGCCAACCGCAGATTCCAGCTGACCTGAACGAACATGATTGCTTCATCTATTCGAATACGCCGAGTCCGGAGCATTGGCCGATCATCCGCCCGGATGGCCATATCACCAATATACGCCCAACATGCCGGTTCCGCAGCAACAATGGCGATGTAATGTTGCCTGCCTTGATAGCGGGACGGGGCGTGGGATATCTGCCTGATTTCCTCTGTCGGCCGGCACTGGACTCAGGGGATCTGGTCAACATTCTTCCCAATCATCATATGGGCGATCTCGCGCTCAATATCGTCATGCCCCCTTCCCGCTTGCGACCGGCTCGCGTGGACGCACTGGTTGATTTTCTGAAGGACAATCTGCGCTGAACTGCACCGTCTGCAGTTTCGCTGTCCTACATCCTGGGGATTTAGTAGTCTTGCACCATGACCCATGAAATGCTGATCCTACCTATTGATACAAAACGCTTTTCCGCCAGTTATTGGAGATGTCCGATGCCTCTTGGCTTGCCGACAAAGACCGCCAAGGTGATTTTTTCTTAACTGTGTAAAGTGTGTAAAGTTCATCAGGAAAACAGGCCCGAAAATTAATGCCGCTCGAGACCATCTTGCTTTTTGTCGTTGCTGACCTGATGTTTTGCTTTACCCCGGGGCCGGCCACCATGGTCACCGTCAGCCATGCTCTGCCCCACGGTCCGGCGGGCGGCATGCGCGGCGCACTTGGGCCGATTGTCGGGGTCAATATTGGCAATTTTATCTGGTATGGTCTAACCGCCCTCGGGCTGATTGCTTTGATCAACGCCGTTCCGTCCGTCTATGCCGCGCTCCGTTGGATCGGTGTCGGCTATTTGATATGGATGGGGTTCCAGATGCTGAAGAGCGCAAACCGCAAGCTCGCCAACCAGTCCGCCCGCAAAGCCAGCTTCCAAAGAGGATTGTTCAATGGACTGGCGGTCCACATGTCCAATCCCAAGGCGCTCTTGTTCTACACTGCGTTCATCCCGCCGTTCATCGACCCGAGCGGAAATCTGATGCTGCAATTTGCAATCCTGGCCGCCCTGACCATATTCACGGAAACCACCGGTCTGACCTTTTATGCCGCGCTCGCTTCGAGGGCGCGCAATCTGGCCAATGCTGATCAGGCCCAGCCTGTTTTTCAGAAGATCGCGGCGGTAATATTGCTGTGTGCGGCGTTGATATTGGCTTGGTGGAACCTCACCGACAGTGCATTGCAAAATGTATTCAACTGGCCGCAAGGAAAAATGGGTTAAATGCATATCATGATCCGAATCTGGCTCTCCCTCCTTGTCCTCAGCGCTGCTGCGCCATTATCTGCACAGAAGGTATCTGGTGACGGGATCGATGCAGACACGATTTTAGCGCTAAAAGGCCTGCAACTGTTGGACCAGCGCATGAACGCTATCGGCTATCGCCTGACCACCGCCAACGCAGCCTTCTGTGATCCAAAAGCCGCTAGCAGCGGTCTGCTGCTGAATGATGTCGCCCAATATGCCGATCAGGAAACCGCGCGTTTCGCTCTTGGGTTCGATGCTCCGATCGGAATTACGGCGGTGGCTCCGGACAGCCCGGCCGAGGCGGCAAAATTATCACCGGGCAATAGCCTGCTGGCAATCAACAATATCGCAATTGAGGATATTGCGACCGATGAACCGGAGTCGGAGGATCAGCCTCCAGCCTATCGAAGGATAGACACGATCAACCGCACCCTGCAGCAGCAGCTCGCCGCGGGTACTGTGCAATTGACGATTGCGGAAGGCGGTATAAGCAAAACTGTTCCGGTCGAAGCGGTTCAGACCTGTCCCGGACAGTTCCAGGTCCGGGTCAGTGCCGACCGCAGTGCTACAGCCGATGGCAAACTGGTCAGCGTCTCGTCACGGCTCGCCGAATATTTTCTGAGCGACGACGAATTTGCCGCAGTCGTCGCCCATGAACTGGCGCATAATCTGCTCAAACATCGCGACAGGCTCGACGCGCAGAACGTCAATCGCGGCTTTTTCGGGCAATTGGGCAAGAGCGCCGGACGGATCAGGGAAACCGAGATCGAGGCAGACCGGCTATCGGTCTGGCTGATGGCCAACGCCGGCTATGACCCGCAGGCCGCAATCCGATTCTGGACGCGCTATGGCAAGGAACATGGCAAAGGTATATTCTCCGCCTCCACCCATTATCGCTGGAAAAAACGCGTGCAGCTGTTCGAGGAGGAAATCGCGAAAATGGCCGCGATGAAACCCGTCGAGGGGAAATATGCGCCACCGTTGCTGACGGGAACCGACTGACTCAATCGTCGTCCTTGTAGGCATCCTTGCAGTTGCGGCGCTCCTGCTTGTCGCGGGCTTCATCGAGACATAGATCGCGCTGCTTCTTGCGGTCGGCCAGCGCCTTGCGCCCGAGATCCTCTTCCCTTTCGGACTGGGTCTGGGTGGTCGCATCCACCGCCGTCTCGACGACCGTCCCGGCGGCCCGGAACGGCGCGGTCACGATTTTGCTGACGCAGCCGGACAACAGAAGAGGGACGAGAGCCGCCGCCAACAGGGGTGATATGCGCATGACAAACTCCTCAATTATTCTGCATAGACATCATGCCGGCCGCAAGGATCAGGTCTCCGCCAGCATGGCCTCCGCCATCGCCCTTATGTCGCTGCCCATATCCGGATGCGCCAAGGCCATTGCCAGATTGGCTTCGACATAACCCTGTTTCGATCCGCAATCGTAGCGCTTGCCGTCAAAGGTCATGCCGTGGAACGGCTGCTGGCCGATCATTTGTGCCATTGCATCGGTCAACTGGATTTCACCACCTGCGCCCGCTGCCTGCGTTTCCAGAATCCGCATCACTTCCGGTTGCAGGATATAGCGGCCAGGCAGGATGAGATTGGACGGCGCCGTGCCGGCCGCGGGCTTCTCGACGAGCCCCTTGACCTCGGTGATGGGGCCGTCGCGATAGCCGGGATCAATAACACCATAAGATGGCGTTTTCTCGATCGGAATCTCGAGCGCACAGACGATATTGCCGCCAAGCTTGTTATAGGCGTCGACCATCTGCTTCATGCATCCGGGCGAACCGACCATGAATTCGTCCGGCAGGAAAATCGCGAAAGGTTCGTCACCGATAATGTCGCGCGCGCACCAGATGGCGTGGCCGAGACCCAGCGGCTCCTGCTGCCGCACAAAGACACAGTCGCCGGGGGTGAGCCGGGTCCCCTCCAGAACCGAACGGTCTTTCGACCGGTCCTCCATCGTCCGTTCCAGTTCATACGCCATGTCGAAATGATCCTCGATCATCCCCTTGCCGCGGCCATTCACGAAAATCATCTGCTCGATGCCCGCCTCCAGAGCCTCGTCGACAGCATATTGCAGCAACGGCCGGTCGACGATCGGGAACAGTTCCTTCGGCATAACCTTGGTCGCTGGAAGAAAGCGTGTGCCCATACCGGCGACGGGGAAAACGGCTTTTTTGATGGGTTTCATAATTCTGTTCTAGTCCTTCAACTTGTTGGCAAAACTGGTCCGCAATTTTTGTAGTTTCGGAGGGATGGTCGCGACACAATACGGATTGCTGCGTCCTTCGTCAGCCCAATATTGCTGGTGGTAATCTTCCGCTACATACCATGGTGCCGGCCCTTCGATGGTGGTCACTACCGCTTCTGCACGTCCTTCTGCCGCGCGCTTAATGCCGGCTTCGGCTGCAGCCCGCTGATCCTCGTCGAGCGGGAAAATCGCCGAGCGGTATTGGGTTCCGACATCATTGCCCTGCCGGTTGAGTTGCGTCGGATCATGGGTGGCGAAGAAAATATCGAGCAAATCGGCATAGCTGACCACATCATCGTCGAATTCGATCTTGATCGCCTCTGCATGACCCGTCGTGCCGGAACAGACCTCGCGGTAGGTCGGGTCGGGTTTTTCTCCGCCAATATAGCCGCTCTCAACGGATGTGACTCCGGCAATATCGTTGAACACCGCTTCGGTGCACCAAAAACAGCCACCGGCAAAAATGGCCTCCTGCTTTGCCATAGTATCTCCTTTACTGGGCGGCTGCATCGCCCCCTTCATTTGCATTCCGGCTCGCCTCATCGCGTCTGGCGACCAGAAGATACATGGCGGGTGTTACCACGCGAGACAAGAGGGTCGAACTGACCAACCCGCCGATGATGATCCCGGCCAGCGGTGCATAGAGGGCCCCGCCCCAGAGCGCGAGCGGTGTCAAACCGCCAATCGCCGTGATCGACGTGAGCAATACCGGCAGGAACCGGACCTCTCCGGCTTTCTCGATCGCTTCGCGCAACTCCATGCCCTCCGCGCGCAACTGGCTGGTAAAATCGACCAGCAAAATCGAGTTTTTGATTTCAATTCCGATCAACGCGATAAAGCCGATAAGCGCCATTACGCTCAGCGAGTTGCCCGTGAAATACAGGGCGAGAATACCCCCAAACGTCCCCAGAGGGATGACCCCCGCCACGACGATGGTCTCCCGGAACCGCCTGAACTCGGCAACCAGAACGGCAAAAATCAGCATGAAAGCTGTCAGGATCAACGGGCCAAAATTACCGAAGGTCTCACCAATTTCCTCGGCCTCGCCACCGATCGACCATTCATATCCTTCCGGGAAGTCGATCTGCTGTAACTTTTCAACCGCTCGGTCGTTGACCGTCGAGGGCACTTCCCCGAAATCGACCTGAGCCGTGACGAGGACCGTTCTTTGCAATTGATGACGCTGGATTTGCGGGGTCACATTGGTGAGCTTGGGATCCGTGATCTGGGCCAACGGAACCGGATCGCCGGCGCGCGTGGCAACGTAGATCTTGTCCAACACGGATATCGGAAGACTATCCTCAAACGGGAAGCGAACGGTTACCGGATAATTGTCCCCTTCCTTATCCCGGAAATAGGCCGCCTGCTCGCCGCTGATTGCGAGCCTGACAGCCCGCCGCGGCTCACCGGACGGAATATCCAGCAGTGCCGCCTTCTGTTCATTCAAGCCGATGTCGAGGTCGATCTTGTCTGTTTCTACCGGATTGACAATATCCCGGGCACCCGGCGTCTCGCGCAAGACATCGGCAATCGTGCCAGACAATTGCTTGAGCATATCCAGTTCCGGGCCGGACACCCGAATGACAATCGGCGCTTCCACCGGCGTTCCATTTTGAAAGAGCTCAATCTTCACCCGAGCGCCAGCAATCTGATCGAGCTGCGCCCGCAACCGGTCGATCATCTCCGGCCCTTCGCGAGTATCCCATTCGTCGAGAACCGCCAATACTTCCCCATAATTGATGCGCTCGGCTCGTGGTCCGACATTATAATACACTTGGGGATTGCCGTTGCCGATATTCTCTGCGCGTACCTTTATGCTCGGCTCGCTTTCCAGAATTCTGGTCACCTCCGCTACGATCCGGTCCGTACGATCAAGACTGCTGCCTTGTTCCGCTTCGACCGAAACCCGGAAATAGGGGGCGTCGGCAAAAGGAAATAGCGAGAAACCCAGCTTAGGCACCAGCGCGAAGGCGGAGAGACACAGGAGCATGGCGATCAATACTGTCTTGACCGGCGCGCCCAGCGCAATGTGAAGGAGAGGTCGGTAGAAGCGCTGAATCTTGCCATTGACCCAGCGCAACGCCCGATTGCCTTCCGGATTCTCGTCGCGTCGCAACATACGGCTGGCGAGGAAGGGAATCAGGGACAGTGAGATGACCAGAGAAGAAATCACCGTCGCGATAATCGCGATGAAAAAGGATCGGGTGTAGACCCCAGCACCGCTGGGCAAAAACAGTAACGGCACAAAGGCGAGGACCAATACGGCGGTAGATCCGATCACCGCTGCGCGGATTTCCAGACAGGCTTCGATCGCCGCCTGGGTTCTGGTTTTACCCATGCGTAAATGGCGCGCGATATTTTCGGTTACAACGATACTGTCATCGACCAGCAACCCGAGCGACACGATAAAACCGGCTATTGAAAGCTGGCTGAGATTATATCCCATCGCATATAGCACTAACAGTCCGGAGGCGAGAGAGAGTGGGATGGAAATCATGACAATGCCCGAGGACCGTAATCCAAGGGGCAAAAGCGTAAAAATCACCAAAGCAATAGCGATAGTGAAGTCACGCGTCAGTTCATTCAATCGCCTTTTCACGTCGCGGCTCTGGTCAAACTGCATGGCCAGTTCAATGTCCGGAGGCAAAACCAGCCGCTGCTGATCCATTACGGCATCAAGATCCTTCTTCAGCCGCGTGACATCCACCGCATCTTTTTGCGTGACCGTGAGAAATACCGCCCGCTGACCATTGTGCCGGGTGCGGTAAAGCTGCTCTTCTGCTCCCCATCTAACCTCTGCAACATCGTCTACAGTCAGCAGCGAGCCGCTCGATGCCCGCAGCGGCAATCCCCGAATGGTATCAAGTTCGCGAAACGCGCCGCCGGCTTCGACGTTCAGCCTGCGTTCGCCGCTCTGGACCGCGCCGCCGGGCAAGTCAGCGCCACCCTGACGAATGGCGTCAGCGATTGCGCTGGCCGGGACCCGGAGCTCGGAAAGCCGCTCTGGTTTGACTTCGACGCTGACTTCAGGCTGGGGCAGTCCGAAAATCCGGGCTTCCCGTACACCGGGATTGCGCATGAATACGTCCGCCATGTCTTCCGCATATTTTTCCATCCGCCGCCACGAGGCAGTTGCGCTGACCAGTGCCACCTGCATGACCGAGGCCTCGGTCGTGCGGATCTTGCGGAATTCCAGTTTCTGTAATGCGGCCGGCATGTCATCGCGAATTGCGGACACTTCCCGCACCACGTCGTCGAAATATCCGTCGACATCGCCCGACCACTGGCTGAATTCCACCCGAATGACAGTACCACCATCGGTGCTCGTCGATTGCACCTTTGCAATATCGTCAAGTCCCTGAACGACATCTTCTATCGGCTTCGCAATGGTCTCTTCCATTTCCTGCGCATCGGCCCCCGGCTGGATCGCGATGATATTGACAGCAGGAATAGGGAAATGCGGATCGACGGCCTTGGGAATTCCGCTGAGCGCGCTCAACCCCAGCAATGCAAGCAGGAGAAACAGGACCGAAGTGAGCTGCCATCGGGAAATCACGAAACGGGCAAGCATCTCAGATCCGGCAATCGCTGTATAACAATTGAATGATCATCGCGCCGGCCGGATAGGCTTTATCAAATCGCCGTCCCTCAGTTTCTCGACGCCCCGGGTTACGATGACCTCACCTGCTGACAATCCGCCGAGAATTTCCAGATTCTTGTCGGTCAATTTGCCGATCTGGACATTTCTCTGCTTCACCCGATCTTTTTCATCGACAACAAACACCAGACCTTCGCCGGTGCGCACACCAAATATCGCATTGGCGGGAATTGCAAAAGTCGCTCGGCTGTCGCGCGGCACATATATTTCGACCATACCCAGTTGCCCGGAGCGCAGGCGGTCGTTCGTCGGGAGCAGAAAATTCACTTCGAACGTCCCGGTCCGCTCATCCGCCCGGCCGTCTTTTTCGCTGACCACTGCATCCAGCGGCTTGTCGGACACCGCAGAGAGCAAGACCTTGGCCGGCATGCCGATGCTGACACGGGCGGCGTCGGCATCGGTCATCGGCACCCGTAGCACAAATCCCTTGTCGATTTCGCCCAGCACCATTGCGGCCGTACCCGCCGACACAATTTGCCCCGCATCGATATTGCGCGACAGAATAATCCCGCTGCTCGGCGCGCGTATATAGGAAGTGCGGCTGGCAAATTCCGTAGACTCGACACGCGCCCGGGCTGCGCGGGCTGCCGCTTCTGACTGTTCCAGCCGGGACTTGGTTACCCAGCCGTCTTTAAACAGTTTTTCGACGCGATCATATTCTGCTTCTGCACGATCGCGCTCGGCGCGCGCCGCGCTCAAATCCGCCGCAACGATACTGCCATCCAGAGCCGCCAGAATCGCACCCCGCTCTACCCGGTCCCCTTCTTCATAGCGAACGGAAGCAACCTTACCGTCGGTGGTAAATCCCAAAGCCGTTTCGCGGCGCAAACGAACAGTGCCTGCAGCATTCAGGGTTTCACTATCGCTCGCCGACTGAACCATTGCCACGGCTGCCGGAATCGGTTCGGCTGAACTGGGCTTTGCCTCTGGTTCGCTCACGCTGCATCCGGTCGCGAGGACCAGACCGCTGAAAATCGATATTATCGTTCTGCCAAGCGTCATATCGCGCACTACCACCCCTGCTCAATTTGTCTTAAGTCCCTATCGGGCAGGGACCAATAGAAAATTGTCAAATAGAGCCAAAAAGGGCCGGATTAGGAAAGTCGGCCCTTCAAATGTGTTATTAAAGAGTCAGTCCTGGTATTCAGAACCGCCATCCGCTCGCCATTCCTGTGCCTCTCGCAAGATCAATCAGGATGTTGTCTGCCGAGTATAAGCCAGTTGGACATGCGTCGTCCCGAGACTGTTCATCAGGGTGAAGGAAGAACTCTGGAAATTCTCAATCGCGACACCAGTCGCGATTCCAAGGTCCGCTGTACGTGACGGAGTCAGGCAAGGTGAGACGGCGGCAACAGCACCAGTATTCCATGGCAAGATAGGCACGGTCTCTTATGCAGGGGTCGCCGCGCGGATCAGCCGGTCGTTCAACGCAATCCCGATACCTTCGCCGGGAATTGGTGCCACGGCGATCCGGGGCTTGCCGCTCCCGTCAGCATAGTGAAGTGCAGCGAACAGATAGCTGGCGGCTTCTGCGAGGTCAGCATCGGGCGACAGATTCCGGTCTCCGGAAACGGGACCAAAACCGATAAGATATTCATCCGTCATGGCCGATAGCGCGTTGAGACGTAGCGGCTTTGACGGCGCGTAATGCGAAGACATCTGCCCGGGGGCTTCGATTTTGCCGCTGGTTTCGCCGGACGGTGGTTTGCCGACGATTTCTGTCAGTCGCGCTTCCGTCACCGGCCCGGGTCGCAAAATCCGGTAGTGATCGTCCGCAATCGCAACTATTGTCGATTCGATCCCCTGTGTACAGGGACCGCCATCCAATATCATCGGCGCTTTCTCCCCCAGACTGCGCGCAACGTGATCCGCGGTGGTCGGGCTGATCCCGCCGCTGCGATTGGCCGACGGTGCAGCGAGAAACAGACCCGATACTTCGAGCAATTCCCGCATCACCGGATGCGCCGGACAGCGCAGGGCGATCGTGTCCAAACCGGCGGTAACGGCTGCCGCTACCGGACAATCTTCGCTCTTCGGAACCACGAGTGTCAGAGGCCCTGGCCAAAGCGCCTCGGCGAAACAAGCCGCAAGGTCATTCAATCGTCCAAGTCTCCGGGCCGCTACCATGTCCGGCACGTGCACAATCAGGGGATTGAAATCCGGACGGCCCTTGGTCCGGTAAATCTCCGCCACGGCCGAAGCATTGGTCGAATCGGCGGCCAGACCATAAACCGTTTCAGTGGGCACTGCGACCAGTCCGCCCGCGTGCAGGCGGGCCGCTGCTTCGCCAATCGTCGCCTTGCCGTAACGGCGCGCTTCACCGCCAATATGATCATTTGAGCCGGACATGACCCTGCGCTATAGCCCAGCGGAAATTCAGGCAACAACGGATAACAAATTCATGACTTTTACAGCCCCTGGCCGCGAACAGAATTTTGTCCTCAAGCATATCGCCGATATCGGCGAACTGGCGACCCATGACCAATTTGCCGGTGCAAGCGAAGATATGGTCGAGGCGATTGTCGAGGGGATCGGCCAATTCGCGGCAGGCGAATTTGCCCCGCTCAACCGGATCGGCGACACGGTCGGCGCGCGCTGGAACGATGGCAGCGTAACGATGCCCGAGGGTTACAAGGACGCCTATGCACAATTTGTCGAAGGCGGCTGGGCGTCGATCGACGGACCGGAAGATTTTGGCGGACAGGGCCTGCCCTACTCGCTTTCGGCACTGATCCTCGAGACTTGCGGCGCAGCCAATTTCGCGTTCACCCTGTGCCCGATGCTCAGCTTTGGCGCGATCGAGGCGATCCACGTTCACGGATCCGACGAACAGAAGGCCCGATATCTGCCCAATCTGATTTCCGGCGCCTGGACCGGCACAATGAACCTGACCGAGCCGCAGGCCGGGTCCGACGTCGGCGCGCTGCGCTCGACCGCAGAGCCGATTACCGAGGGCGAACATGCCGGCAAATACCGGATCAAGGGTCAGAAAATCTATATCACCTTCGGCGAGCATGATCTGACCGACAATATTATCCATCTCGTGCTAGCCCGCACGCCGGGAGCGCCGGAAGGCACGCGCGGCATTTCCCTGTTCATCGTGCCCAAATATCATCTGGATGCGGACGGCAATCCCGGCGCGCCCAATGATGTCACTTGCGTCTCGATCGAGCACAAGATCGGCATTCACGCCTCGCCTACCTGTGTCATGGCCTATGGCGAGCAGGACGAGTGTATCGGCGAGATGATCGGTGGCGAATTTGGCGGCATGAAAGCGATGTTCACGATGATGAACAATGCCCGTATCAATGTCGGCTCGCAGGGCGTGCAGATCGCCGAGCGCGCGACCCAGCAGGCCAGTCATTATGCGGCGGAACGGGTCCAGTCGGCCCGCGCCGGTAGCGGCAACAAGGAACCGGTGGCGATCATCGAACATCCCGACGTCCGGCGTATGCTGCTTCGGTCCAAGGCCCTGACGCAGGCGGCCCGCGCCCTTCTCTATTATGCAACATCAAGCGTCGACCGTGCCACTCTGGGGATCGAGGGAGCCAAATCCCGCGCCGAAATCCTGACTCCGCTGATCAAGGGCTATGGCACGGATATCGGCAATGAAGTCGCCTCGATCGGTGTACAGGTGCACGGCGGCATGGGTTTCATCGAGGAGACCGGCGCTGGCCAGCATTTCCGCGATGCCCGCATCGCGCCGATTTACGAAGGCACCAACGGCATTCAGGCCGCCGATCTGGTCGGCCGGAAACTGGGTCTGGATGGCGGCGAGGCCATGGCTGCGCTGATTTCCGAAATTCGCGCCGAGGCCGAAGGGGAAGCGAGCCTGTCGGTGCTGGCTGACGCCTGCGGCGATATCATGCAGTGGATGGCGGGCGGTGACGCCTCCATCGATGACCGGCTGGCCGGAAGCTATGCCTTCATGACCATGCTGGCAACCGCCACCTGCGGCATGCTGATGAAGAAGCAGCACCGGATTGCCTCGGCCGAACTGGACGGTGGAAATGATGTGTTTCTCAAGGCCAAGCTGGTTACCACCCGCTATTATCTCGACCATATTGTTCCCGAAGCGCTTGGTTTGGAAGCGGCGGCCAAAGGTGGCGCAGATATATTGTATAGCCTGAGCAGCGCCGAGCTGGCTGGCTGAACATGGCTGACTTGGGCGCCAGGGACCTGCTGGAACGGATTGCCGATGCACTCGACCGGATGGCGCCACCAGCCGCCAGTCCGATCGATCTCTCCTCGGGCGATGCGTTCATCTGGGACGGGACGGCCCCCAGAGCCATTGCAGCTTTCGATCCGACCGATATCGATCTGCTGACCGGTATCGATACACAGAAGGCCCGTCTGCTGGACAATAGCAAGCGTCTGGCAAAGGGCCATGCCGCGCATGATGTACTGTTGTGGGGTTCGCGTGGCATGGGCAAATCGGCGCTTGCCAAGTCGGTAATCCGGACGCTGCAGAAGCAGGGTGAAGATATTGCCCTGGTCGAGGCACCGTCGGATCATCTGGAGACGCTGCCGGCTCTGTTTGAGCTGCTGGCATTTGCCAGGCGGCGTTTCGTGCTCTTCATCGATGACATCGGCTTTTCCGAGGACAGCAACGAACCGCGCACATTGCGTTCGATGCTGGAAGGCGGAGCCAGCCAGCGGCCGGCCAATGTCCGGCTATATGTTACCTCCAATCGCCGCCATATTGTCCCTCGGCAGATGAGCGAACAGGACGACCCGGTCAATCCCCGCGACGCCGTCGATGATCAGCTGGCGCTGTCCGACCGTTTCGGTTTGCGGCTGGGCTTCCACGCCGCTTCGCAGGATGATTATCTCGCGATCATCGCCCGTTATGCCGAGGCGCATGGGCTGGAATTTGATAGGGAAGATGCGCTTTTATGGGCAAAGCAGCGCGGTAGCCGCTCCGGCCGGGTAGCATGGCAATATATTATCGAGCTGGCCGGACGCGCCGGAAAATTTCTGGCCTAGCTTATTGATCGGTCGCGGTTGCGGCTTTGGCAGCACCCTCGCGCGAAACCCGCCAGATGATCCCGCCGACGTCGTCGCTGACCAGCAAGGCACCAGTCTGGTCAAAGGCAACCATTGCGGGGCGACCTCGGGCCTGTTGCTCCTCGTCAACGAAACCGCTCAATATAGTGAGCGGCTTGCCTTCAGGCTCGCCACGCTGATTGAAATTGACATAGACAACATCATAGCCGGACAACGGCTGGCGGTTCCAGGATCCGTGCCGCGCGACCACCGCCCCGGTCGCAAAGGGTTTGCCCAGTGCCTGCCCATGGGAAAAGGCGAGGCCAAGCGGCGCGACATGCGCGCCCAGCGCATAGTCCGGGCGTCGTTCATATTGCCGATGATCGAGATTTTTAGGATCGACCCGCGGGTCGACATGCCCGCCCCAGAAATGCCAGGGCCAGCCGTAATGCGCGCCCCAGCGCACTTCGGTGAGATAGTCCGGCACCATGTCGCTGCCCAGCATGTCTCGCTCGTTCACCACTGTATAGAATTTGTCGGTGCCGGGCAGATAGGCCATGCCTACCGGATTGCGCATGCCGTCGGCATATATGGTCTTCTTGTTGGTTGCGAGTTCGACTTGCAGAATGGCAGCACGCTGTTTTTCGATGTCCATCCCGTTTTCGCCGATATTGCTGTTCGATCCGACCGAGACATAAAGATATTTTCCGTCCAGACTGGCCAGCAGATCGCGGGTCCAGTGATTATTCGGTGCCTTTGCGTTGAGATTGGCAACCTTGCGCCCCTCGGCAGTGATTTTCGTATCCCCATCTTCATAGGGATAGGCATAGACCGCGTCGGTATTGGCAACATATAATGTGCCCTCGATCAGCGCCATGCCGAACGGGGAATTTAGATTTTCCAGAAAGGCAAAGGTCTTGTCGACTTTGCCATCCTTGTCGCTGTCGCGCAGCAGACTGATACGGTTGGCCGATTCGGTGCCCGCTCCCGCCTTGCTCATCAGATTGCGCATGATCCAGCCTTCAATCCCCTTGTTGGTTCGCGGCGGGCTGTTGGTCTCCGCGACCAGAATATCCCCATTGGGCAGACGAAACATGCTTCGCGGATGGTCCAGGCCCTCGGCAAATCGTTCGACGACCAGTCCTTCAGCCGCAACCGGTCCCTCGCCTTCCCCCCAGGGCGCGGCTTTGGCGATATTGATCGTCGGAAATTTTTCCGTGCGTACGTGGGTCAGATCGGGCTCGACGCCTGTGGTGGCTTCGAGCGGCAGGCGCGCGGTATCGCCGCGGGTAAAATAATATCCAGCGCCGATCCCCAGAATGACAAGCAGAATCGCGATATTTCTAATATGTTTCAGCATGCGCTGATAATAGGTGGCGTCAATGGTCCTGACAAGCGCGCTCTGAGATGCTCAGCGGCCTTTCCACCAGATCAGCAGCGCCAGCAGGACTCCAAGCGCGAGTCCGGTCAACAGACCGGCCGATGGCTGCCCCATAAAGCCGCCGATAAACGCTCCCGCAATCGCGCCAATCGCGATGAACACGCCGCCGCCGCTGCTGTTTTTCGGGCCATTGCTGGAAGATTTGGAAGCATGTTCCGGGGTTTCTGGATTCATGGCCGCTGCCCTAAACCACAATGCAGCGAATGGCCAGTGCTTCCCGCCCGTCTTATGCTTAACACTCTGGTAACCCTAGCTTTTGAAGATATTTCCATCGATCGACCGTAGAGATTTGTGGCAGGCGGAAGACGAATGACGTCGCCCCAATAAGGAGCCATAAATGCAGTTACCCGTGTTCATTGACTCCACGCATTACAGCGATGCCGAACGGCTGATCTCCAGCTATGGCGAAGAAGCTGGACTGGAAGCGGCCAACCGCGCCGACAAGAGCCGGTCAGTCGGCAATCATCTCCATTATTGCAAATGGCGGCAGGTCGAACGGCTTTGTATTTTGCTGACCCTCGACCAGTCGATCGGCACAGTACACTGAACTATCGGTCGGGGTTGCACAGGATCGTGGCAGCCCCGTCCGTTCTCACCGTACAATTGGGTTTTCCGGCGATTTGGATTTGCCCGGTGCCGTTGTTGGTGATGACCGCTTCCCGTGTCACTTTCATCTGGCTGCTTGCCGGACCGCGGTGGATCAGTGTCAGCTTTTCAACCGTCAGTTCGGGGCTTTCGAACATGCTGGCTCCCTGCAGCTCGATCCGGGCGTCGCGCACCTTGCCGGCCAAGGTCACCTGACCGCCACCCGTCATCGCCAGATCCAGCCGGTCCGCATCCACCTCATCAATCTGCAAAGTACCAAAGCCGCCAAGCCGCACCCGCGGGGTGCGGCCGGACAATTTGTCGAGCGTCACCTGACCCGAGCCGAGATGCGAGATATTGCTGATCGCGTAACTGCTGAGATAGAGGGTCACTGGTCCGTCGCTGTCATAATCATTGCCGCTCAGTGATTTGGGTTTCACGGAAACGATCAATTGCTTGCCGTTTTTTTGCAATGATACCCGGTCCAGGATCTCGCGGGTATCTCCCTCTGCCCGGGCCGAGGGCCCCTTGCCGGAGACCAGCATCACATTCACGCCGTGACCGATCCGGATGTCTTCAAATCCGAAAATCGAGAATTTTCGTTCTGCCGCCGAAGCGGGAAACGGTAGCAACAGCGCAAACGCAATCAACACCATCGTAATATATTTCATATCGGCCTCGCTTCGCCAAATTCCATCCAACCCAGCCAGCGCGGGGTTTTTGGCGCATAATGACCGCCGTTTCCGGTGAGTTTATATCCATTGGCTTCGATCAGCTTGGCCACCGGCCGGTGCAGATGGCAGCCACCAGCGATATGTTTCCACAGCGGTTCAATACGTCGTTGCCATTTTTCCGGCCCCTCGTCGGGGGCCCGGCCATGTTCGAGGAAGAGGATTTTGCCGCCTGGTTTCAAGACACGGCGCATTTCCGACAGCACCTGTTTTCCATCCTGCACCGAACATAAAGTGAAGGTGGTCAGCACGGTATCAAAACTGGCATCGGCGAAGGGCATGGCTTCTCCGATGCCGTCGCATATCTCCATGTCGAAACCGCGTTGGCGCGCTTCATCACGGGTATAGTCGAGCAATTCTGCGGATGGATCGAGGCCGGTCAGCTTGTTGACCTTCGACCGGTCATAAAATTGCAGATTGATTCCGCCTCCACAGCCAAGCTCCAGCACGTCACCGTCGGCTTTTGGCACGATCTCGCTGCGGTCCTTCATAACCGCCGGTTGCGAACAGGCGCAGCGGATCAGTCTCGGAACCGCATATTTTTCCCATAAATTTGCCATCGCGGGCGAATCTGCCACAGGCGCTGCGGATCGCCAAGCGAATTCATCCTGTCGGGCCTGCGGTCAACCGCAGCTTATGTCACCGGAGCCCATCGCCCGTGATTTGCACTTCGCGTTTCCGTGGATACGGACATCGCCGGATCCCATGACCTTGGCGTCGACCGATCCGTCCGAGGACAACTCGACATCGCCGCTGCCGGCAACCGAAATGCTTGCACGCTCGGCGTTCAGATCCTTGCCGCTGATGTCACCGGAACCGGCAATCGACACGTCGATCGATCCAGCGGTACCCGCGAGGACCAGATTGCCCGAACCGGCGATTTTGGAAGTCAGCGCCGTGGTATCGATCTTCGCCACCCGGATATTGCCCGAGCCAGCGATGCTCAGTTCGGCAGAATCCGCCGTCATCGCATCCACTTCCATATCCCCGGACCCCGCAAGCTTGGCGCTCTTCAAAGACGGCGCGCTGATATAGATCGTGGCTTTGCCGGCATCGCCCCAGAATTTGTCGTCACCATCCCGGCCGATTTTAATCTGGTCTCCGGAAATGCTGTAGCGCAGCTGTTCAACCGCATCGGAATCACCTTCCGCCCGGATCGAGAAGTCATCCGCAGTGGTAAATACCACGTCATCAGGTCCGGCCAGAGTCACCCCTGCAAATGCGCCCGGGTTGCTGGCGTCGGATCCGATGGCCGCACCGTCGGAAAAGCTGCTGCCGGCGCTGGATGCGGCATCACCCACGGCGTCGACAATCGACCCTTCACACGCCGCAAGCGCCAATAGGGGTGCCAAAAACACTATTTTCTTCATCCAAGCCTCCGTTGCTGTATTAATTTAGTAATACGCCTGTATCAAGCAGAGATCAACTGGAAAATACGCCTTTCCAGGCATGAGAAAAGGGCTGCCACATCTCTGTGCCAGCCCTTTTTTGCATTTTGATCCACGTTGGAAGTACGGCGATCAATCTTCTTTCACATCATAATATTGCGGTGCCGCAATATTGAGAATTTCGAGAATTTTCGCCAGAGCGGTCGGTTCATCGGTTTCTTCCATCGCGGCCAGTTCGCGGGCCAGACGGCTCGATGCCGCTTCAAAAATCTGTCGTTCGGAATAGCTTTGCTCCGGCTGGTCATCGGCGCGGAACAGATCGCGGGTCACCTCGGCAATTGATACCAGATCGCCGGAATTGATCTTCGCTTCATATTCCTGCGCACGGCGCGACCACATCGACCGCTTGACCTTGGGCTTGGCTTTCAGCGTCTCCATGGCTTCCTTGAGTGTCTTGTCGGAAGACAATTTGCGCATGCCGACGCCTTCTGCCTTGTTGGTCGGAACCCGCAGGGTCATCCGTTCCTTTTCAAAGCGCAAAACATAAAGTTCGAGTTGCATGCCTGCAATTTCTTCATTCTGCAGTTCAATAACCCGTCCAACACCATGTTTGGGGTAAACAACATAATCGCCCACATCAAAGGACAGCACATTCGCAGCCATAAAAAGCCTTTCTTGATTGGTTGGAGAAGAACGCTGGTCGCGTTCCAATTTCGTAATTACGAAATAACCCTTTCGTACATATATTTAACGGCCAAACACCACCCACTCCCTCGGGTGTTCAGCCGATTACGCACGTCTTTTAACAGATTCGTCACAAAAAAGCAATTTATCGTTGCATTGCACAACTAATCATCGCCAAAAATGCCCATTTCCGGCATTCGGCTGTTGGATCCGCTTCGTCGCAACGCAACAATATCGAAGGGCGCTGGCCTCGGCGAGATCAGGCCTTAATCGCCCGCGCCGGGTTTTTCCGAGAAGAAGGCCTCGAACTTGCCTTCCATGCCCTTATATTCGTCGGCATCGGCCGGCGGTTCGCGGCTGACCGTGATATTCGGCCATTCTTCGGAAAATTTCGTGTTGATCTCAAGCCATTTTTCCAACCCGTCTTCGGTATCGGGCAGAATCGCCTCGGCCGGACATTCGGGCTCGCAAACGCCGCAGTCGATGCACTCGCTCGGGTTGATGACCAGCATATTGTCGCCTTCGTAAAAGCAGTCCACCGGACACACTTCCACACAGTCCATATATTTGCATTTGATACAGTCTTCGGTAACAACGTAAGTCATCTGATCTTAAACTCCCCAATGCCGGCCCACGATTTCAGGACGGCAGATTTAATCCTAGCTATTGCGCAATTTCTGACACGTCAACAGTTGGTTTGACCGCTATTTCAATTACCAGTCTGCAATATCTCGTAACAGGATTGCGCCTGCAAAGCGCTGCTGCGGCGCTCAGGCAGCACGATGATCCTAACCACGTGTACGTCATGGCCCTGCGGAACAGTCAGAATGTCGCCTTGCCGGACCCTGACATGACCCCGTTCGATGCGCCGCCCATTCAGCCGGACATGCCCCTTTTCCGCCAGCTTCCGAGCCATCACCCGGTTATGGGCAAAGCGCAGATACCAGAGCAGCTTGTCGATCCGCAGCACTGGCTGTGCCGGGGACGTGCGTTCCGCTGCCCTGCCGCTCAAGCCAGCATCCTATTTTTTCATGCTGTCCCGGAGCGCCGCCAACTCGGCGAAGGCACCGCCGGCGGTGGCAAGAACCGGCTCCGGTTTGCGCTTGGCCGGTGCACCCCTGTTCTTTTTCTGATGCTTTTCACGGGGTCTGGACGGGTTCTGGTTCTTCTTGCGAGCCATGCCTTTCCATCGCCAATATTGCACAACGGCTGCCTGCTCTTGTGGCTCGGGCGCGGCGGCGGTGCTTTTTTCCTCTGTTTTGACCTCCGTCACTTCAGCCTCGCCTTGCAGAGCTTCGCTCACGACGGGCTTCTCCGCTTCTGTCCCGGCTTCTGCAGCATCCGCTACATCTGATGCAGTGTCGGCGGCGACAGGCGTTTCGACCGGTGTCGGCTTGTCATTGGTCTTAACAAACCCTGCCAGACCGAGCAGTGCTTCATGGCAGGCTTGGGAGAGCCCGAGAGACGTTGCCAGAGCCGAGTCCACAGCAAATACCGCGTCCTGCTTTCGCGCTTCATGAGCCTGCTTGACCAGTCGTTCGACCATGTCGACGCGGACATATTCATCGGCAATCTTGCGAAAGCCGAGGCGCGCGGCGTGACCGGCAGAAGCAAATGTTCCCTGCTTCAGATGCACGGCATTGTCCGGTGCCTGTTCGATCATCGGCTCTTCGTCATAGGCCGCAAACAGGGCCGTCCGCCAGAGCACGGCGCCGGGCTTCATCAGCGCGTGATGGAAAATATCGAGCGCTCCGAAGACAAGACCGGCGCGGCGCGCATGGCCGCGCATGTCATTGTCCAGCGCGCGCACGGCCTGGTCGATTTCCCGGCGCGAGAGGATTCCCCCTGCGTCGACAATCTGCGCGAACAGCGCACGCACCGCTGCCGGTGTTTCCTGCTCGTTTGCGAGCGCGTCGATGGATACCAGCCCCTGCAAATGCTTTGCCTTCATCGCATCGACCCAGACCTTGACCCGGTCCATGACCTTCTGGCTGTCTTCGGGCGTCATGTCCTTGATCGAGCGTTCGAACCTGATCTCGGGCTGAAGCAGGGTCTTGCCCTTGGCCAGAACCGCCAGCCGGCTGTCGCCCCAGAGAATCGCCGGCTGTCCGGCGGCATCGGGCACCAGCTTCAGGACGGAGTCCGGGGCCTTGGCAAGAGCGTCTGCATTGTCCGTCATAATCCGTCCCAAATATCTTTCTGCCGCAGCCAGCAGCATTTTTCGATCTTCTCTCCGGCTATCGGATGGCACGACAAATTGAAAGCCCTTGAGTGTTCCTATTTCCTGTCCCTCGACCAGGACCTTGCCTTCGTCATCGACAACGACATCCTGATGCAACATATCTTTCAGCAGACCGCGCATCAACACCCGTGTCCGCTTGTCGACAAAACGCTGGGTCAACTGGCTGTGCATCGCGTCGCTCAGCCGGGATTCCAGCGCGCGGGTGCGGTCAACCATCGCTTCGGGCTGTTCCACCCAGCGGGATTTCTGCGCGATATAACTCCAGCTGCGCGCGGCCGCGATCCGCGCGCCCAATGTAGCGATATCGCCCTGGACATTTTCCAGCCGCGCAATTTCCTGCGCCATGCTCGCGTGGGGAATACGGCCGGACCCGCTGGCAAGATGCGGCCAGAGAGAGGCGACAAAGCGAGCCTGGTGATCGGCGCCGACCTTTCTGAAATCCGGTATCGAAGCCGCCTCCCAGAGCAACCGGATCTTGTCGGGTGATCGCGCGAGATCGGCCACTGCCTGATCCTGCGCCAGCCGCTTCAAAACCGCGAGATCGACCGCTTCGGGTGCCGCGTGCAGCCGCCGGCCCTGGGGGACCTCTTCGAGCGACCGGACCAGACGGTCGAGTGAACCGAAATCCGGCTCCGCATTGCGCCAATAGAGCCATTCCAGCCTCGGGAAATGATGCGACTCAAGATTCTCGATATCTTCGGGCTGCAGTTCGTCCGAACTGGCGAGACCGGTCAGCACGCCGAAGCTGCCGTCTTTCTGGTGACGACCGGCGCGCCCGGCGATCTGCCCGATTTCGGCCAGGGTGAGCCGCCGGCGCCGGCGTCCGTCAAATTTCTTCAGCGCGGCAAAAGCCACATGGGTCACATCGAGATTGAGCCCCATCCCGATTGCGTCGGTGGCCACGAGATAATCGACCTCGCCGTCCTGATACATTTTGACCTGGGCATTGCGAGTCTGGGGCGACAGGCTGCCCATCACGATCGCCGCCCCTCCGTGCTGGCGCCGCAGCATTTCGGCGATTGCATAGACATCTTCCAGCGAAAAGGCGACGATCGCCGATCGCCGGGGCAGCCGGGACAATTTGCGAGGCCCGGCATAGCTGAGAGTGGAAAACCGCGGCCGGGTGACAATTTCGGCATCTGGCAGCAAGGCCTCGATCAGCGGCCGCAGACTTTCCGATCCCAAGATCATGGTCTCCTCGCGACCCCGCGCGTGCAGCATCCGGTCGGTAAAAATATGGCCGCGTTCGGGATCGATGCCGATTTGTGCCTCGTCGATCGCAACAAAGGCAAATTCCCGGTTCATCGGCATCGCTTCCGCCGTGCACAGAAACCATTGCGCATCTTTCGGGATGATCTTTTCCTCGCCGGTGACCAGCGCAACCCGATTGGCCCCCTTGAGCGCGACGACCCGGTCATAGACCTCGCGCGCCAGCAAGCGCAGCGGGAAGCCGATCATCCCGCTCGAATGGGCACACATGCGTTCGATGGCAAGATGGGTTTTGCCGGTATTGGTCGGGCCGAGAACGGCGACAAGAGACGACTGTGAGAACGGGGACATTGACGACACCACAGCCGATCAGGCCCACAGTTGCAAGAGGCTTGGCACAAAAAGCGCGGGCACCGACCGGATAACCTTGATTTTACACGATTCACCGCATGTAAACGGCCTGTAGGCCGGCTTAATTTGACTTTAACCAAGTTCCTGCACAGTGGTTTCTCATATATAGGATGCAAAGTCATGAATTTGCGTCACCAAGGGGTTGGTTTGTTCAAGAGTATCGACGATATCAACATGCAAGTTCAGGGGGCTGCTGCCGTTGCAGCACATCCCCTTGCCGCATCGTCAGCCGAACCGAAGCCTGCCAGTGAAAAATTTGCCCAATGGCGCGAATATCTCTCCGAGCTGGACTGGGTGCCCGATCTGGGCATGGACATTGGCAGCCCGACCTGGTTCCGTGGCCTGATAACGCTGACAGCGCTCTGCGGCTTTGCGATCAGTGCCCTTCCCGATTTTGGTCCGATTGCAGGACATCGCCCCGATCCGCTGAGCGGCTATCGCGCCGATCAGGCCCGCTCGCAAATGATTGCGCCTCTGGCCTATGGCTCCGACACCGGCATCAGGATGGCGGCAACCGACGCCGTCCGGCCGCTAGCGGAAAGTCCCGAGCGGCCTTCGATCGAACTGGTCGCGACGCTCGGCCGCGGCGACAGCCTCCGCCGCGTCCTGCAGCGCGCGGGGGTCGCCAGCACTGATGCCACGCAGGCTAATGATCTGATCGGCAGAGCGGTTCCGCTCGGCGACATCAAGCCGGGCACCAGAATTGATGTGATACTTGGACGTCGCCCGGCAAAAAACCAGGCACGGCCGCTCGACCAGCTGGCGTTTCGCGCCCGCTTTGACCTCAATCTCGAAATAGTGCGTGACGGCAACCGGCTGAAGCTCAACCGCAAACCGATCCTGGTCGATGATACGCCGCTGCGGATCAAGGGCACCGTCGGTTCGAGCCTCTATCGCTCGGCACGCGCCGCGGGCGCACCGGCCGATGCGGTGCAGAAATATCTTCAGGTCATCGGCTCCAAATTATCGGTTTCGCGCGACATACGCGCGACCGACGAATTTGATATCATCCTTTCCTACCGTCGTGCCGAAACCGGCGAAGTGGAAGTGGGTGATCTGGTCTATGCCGGCCTCGAACGCGGTGGCAAGCCGAAGGCGCAATTGCTGAAATGGGAGAGCGGCGGCCGGACCAACTGGTTCGAGGCGTCGGGCGTCGGCCAGTCAAGCGGCGAACTGGCGCGACCGACCAACGGGCGGATCACCTCCAATTACGGTATGCGCCGCCATCCGATCCTGCGCTACAAGCGCATGCATAGCGGGCTGGACTTCGGCGGCGGCTATGGTGCACCGATTTATGCGGTCACCGATGGAACAGTGATATATTCCGGTCGCAAGGGCGGCTTCGGCAATTATGTCAAACTGCAACATGGCGGTGGTCTGGCGTCGGGCTATGCGCATATGAGCCGGATTGCGGTGAGCAACGGACGGCGCGTGCGCAAGGGCCAGATCATCGGCTATATCGGCTCGACCGGCCTTTCGACCGGCCCGCACCTTCACTATGAACTGTATCGCGGCGGCCGGGCGATCAACCCGCGGTCGGTCAAATTCGTCGAACGGGCGCAACTGGGTGGCAGGGAATTGCGCCGTTTCAAGGGCACGCTGCAGGAATTGCAGAAAGTAGCGCCGGGCGCAGCCCTCACCCCGATGAAAAGCGCTTCGGTTCAAAGCGAGCCCGAACGCGAGATCAGCCGGCTGATCAAACCGCTCAAGAGCTAGGCCGGCCTTTCGTCGCCGGAACTTTCACAGAAGAGTTGAGCGCCGCTTCCGGCTGGTCTAAGCCTCTTGCCATGTCACAGAAAGCCTCTTTCCCGCACAGCCGATTGCGCCGCACCCGTACCTATGGCTGGAGCAGGGACATGGTCCGCGAGACGCATCTCTCGCCATCCGATCTGATCTGGCCGCTGTTCATCACCGAAGGCTCCGGCGTGGAAGAGCCGGTCGCCGCCCTGCCCGGCGTGTCACGCTGGTCGGTCGACGGTATTATTGAACGGGCGAAAGAAGCCCGCGACCTCGGCATTCCCTGCCTCGCCCTGTTTCCCAACACACCAGCGGACAAGCGTAGCGACGACGGCAGGGAAGCGCTCAACCCCGACAATCTGATGTGCCGGGCCAGCAGAGCGGTGAAAGACGCGCTGGGCGACGACATCGGCATTCTCACCGATGTCGCGCTCGATCCCTATACCAGCCATGGCCAGGACGGGCTACTCGACGACAAGGGCTATGTCGAAAATGACCGCACGCTCGACGTGCTGACCAAGCAGGCACTCAATCAGGCCAATGCCGGAGCCGATATTATCGCACCGTCCGACATGATGGACGGCCGTGTCGGCGCAATCCGCAATGTGCTGGAACTGGCGCATCACCACAATGTCCAGATCATGGCCTATTCGGCCAAATATGCGAGCGCCTTTTACGGCCCGTTCCGCGATGCCGTGGGTTCGGGAGGGCTGCTGAAAGGCGACAAGAAAACCTATCAGATGGATCCGGCCAACAGCGACGAGGCGATTCGCGAAATTGCCTTTGATATTGCCGAGGGCGCCGATAGCGTCATGGTCAAGCCGGGCCTCGCCTATCTCGACATCATCTATCGCGCCAAGTCGGAATTTAACGTACCCGTCTTCGCCTATCAGGTGTCGGGAGAATATGCGCTGATCAAGGTCGGTGCCGAAGCCGGCGTCGGCGATCACGACGCGCTGATGATGGAGAAACTGGTCGCGTTCAAGCGGGCGGGATGCTCCGGAATCCTTACCTATTTCGCCGCCGATGCGGCGCGTTTGCTGAATGGCTGAAAAGGCCGGTGATCTCGTTCTGGAAACCGACCGGCTGATCCTCCGCAAATGGCGCGCGAGTGATATCGAACCGTTCATGGAGCATCTCAACACCCGCAATGTGATGCGCTGGCTCGGCGGGGTGCAGAATCGCGAGAAATTTGATGCGGCCATGGAGCGCATCGCAGGCTATGATCGCAATTTCGGGCACACTTTCTGGATCGTCGAGCGCAAGTCCGACGGGGCAATTTTAGGCTTTTGCGGTCTGAAACGCGTCAATGCGCCGCAACCCAAACTGACCGCCGCGCACGAAATCGGCTGGCGTCTGCGCGAGGATGCATGGGGCAAAGGCTATGCAAAGGAAGCCGCAACGGCTTGCCTGGACGCGGCCTTCACTCGCTGGAACGCCCCCTATGTGGTCGCCCTGACCGTTGCTGGCAACGAGCCGAGCTGGGGCTTGATGAAACGGTTGGGCATGGTCCATTGTCCGGAGCTGGATTTTCACGATCCCAATTATGGCCCGGAACTGAATCCGACCATCGTCTACAAAATCACCGCTAAAGAATGGAGCGCGCGAATATGACCCGACCCTTGATCCTGCCATTCAACGGCAAGAGCCCGAAAATCCACCCCAGCGCCTTCATTGCTCCGGGCTGCAAGATTATCGGCGATGTCGAAATCGGTCCCGAATCGAGCGTCTGGTATAATTGCGTGATTCGCGCCGACGTGAATTTCATCCGGATCGGTGCGCGCAGCAATATCCAGGACGGCACCACCATCCATTGCGACAGCGCGACGCCCGCCACGCCCAATGGCAACCCGACGATCATCGGCGACGATGTTCTGGTCGGTCATATGGTGATGCTGCATGGTGCGACTCTGGAAGACCGTGCTTTTGTCGGCCTCAGCACGACGGTCATGGATGGCTGTGTGATCGAGGGCGACGCAATGCTCGCCGCTGGCGCGACACTGACCCCGAACAAGCGAATCCCGTCCGGGCAGCTGTGGGCCGGGTCACCCGCCAAATATATGCGCGACCTGTCCGAGCCGGCCATTGCCGGAATGCGCATGGGCGTTGCTCACTATGTGGAAAATGCCAAGGCGCACAAGGCGGCGATCGACGATCTGGTCTAACGCAGAAGGTCCTTCATCGCCTCTATCTCGGCCTGCTGCCGGTTTACTTGCGCCAACACAAGGTCGCGTTGCGCACCGATGATCGCGGTACCACCCGATTCGTCTGCTGCCGCTTGCTGTTCGAGCTGCTCCCGGTATAGCGCATCGATATCGGCCAGCGCCTCGACCGACGGACTGCGTTCTATTTCCAGCGCGGCCAGTTCCATATGCGCGACCACCCAGGCCTCGCTCGATTGCGCGGCGCCGCGGGCCGCATTCACCAGTTTCTTGACCGCCGGAAGCCTGACCCGATATTTTATGTCCGCTGCCCTGCTGCTGGCCACTGCGGCACCCAGCCTGGCCTGCATATCCGCTGGCAGCGCGGAAATGGCGGTAGCCGGAGCAGGCGCTTCGCCCGTCACCGGGGCATTCTCATAGGGACGCTCCAGCAGCGAAGGAAAATCGCCGTCCTGCATCGCGCACCCGGACAGCATGAGGGTGATAATCGTCACCAGAGCAGGGAGTTTTTTCATTGCCCTGTCTTTACGAGAGGCTTATCCGCTCTGCAACGGCGAATCTCCAGGCACGAAATGGAGCATTGCCGGGTCACATTGAATAGCCAAAATCGCCTTAAGCCGGTTGACAGTGCCAGTCCCATCGGTTAGCTGCCCACTCTTTCCAGCGTGAGCCGAGAGACTCGCGTTAACGGCCTTGTGCGCTGGAACCATAAATTTGAAACGGAAAATAGCCATGTTCGCAATTGTGCGCACCGGCGGCAAACAATATCGGGTTGCCGCAGGAGATATTATCGCAGTCGAAAAATTAGCTGGTGAAGCTGGTGATTCGGTAACACTCGACGACGTTCTGCTTGCCGGTGACGGTGACGACATCAAGGACGTCAAGGGTCTGACCGTTGCCGCCGAGATCGTCGCCCAGGAAAAAGGCGAGAAGGTCATCATCTTCAAGAAGCGCCGCCGGCATAATTACCGCCGCAAAAACGGCCATCGCCAGCAGCATACCGTGCTGAAAATCAGCGCGATCGGTTCTGAAAAAGCACCGAAGAAAGCCGCTGCCAAAAAGGAAGCTGCTCCGGCTGAAGACAAGCCTGCCGCGGAAGCAAAGGCTGCTCCGGCCAAGAAAGCACCAGCGAAAAAGGCTGCTGCAAAGACCGAAACCAAACCAGCTGCGGCCAAGAAGGCTCCAGCAAAGAAGCCAGCCGCCAAAAAGCCGGCTGCGAAGAAAGAGGACTAAACCATGGCACATAAAAAAGCAGGTGGTTCATCCCGCAACGGGCGCGATTCAGAAGGCCGTCGCCTGGGCGTAAAAAAATTCGGCAGCGAAGCTGTTGTCGCCGGTAACATCATCATCCGCCAGCGCGGAACGAAGACCCACGCGGGTCGCAATGTCGGCATGGGCAAGGACCACACATTGTTTGCGCTCATTGACGGCAAGGTGGAATTCCACAAGGGCAAGCTCGGTCGCAAATATGTGTCCGTCGACGCCATGGCAGAAGCCGCAGAATAACCGGATAATCAACAAAGGGTTATCCACCAGAGGGATGACCCGGCAGGTTCCACAGAACCGGCAATTTCAGGGAGAGGGTCATCCTCTCCCTTTTTTTATGTCTCCCTGTCATTGCGTCACGATCTTGTAACGGCGCCGCTCTAGCGGACTCATCATTCAAGTCGGGGGCGTTGCGAATATGATGATGGAGAGTCCCGATGTTTGCCGTAACACCAAGATTGCTTTTAAGGCCCGGCTGGCCCGAAGATGGGGACAGCCTGTATGCTGCGATCAATGACGAGGCGGTTATCCGCAATCTGGCGCGCGCGCCCTGGCCGTACAGCCGCGACGATGCTGCACAGTTTCTGGCAACGCACCGGCCCGCCATCCATCCCAATTTCCTGATCTTCAGCCGCAATGGTCAGGCACCAGTGCTGCTGGGCTGCATCGGATTCGGCGACCAGGACGACGGACATCTCGAACTGGGCTACTGGATTGCCCGAGACCACTGGGGCCGCGGTTACGCGACCGAGGCTGGCCAGGCGGTTCTTGATATCGCCCGCAGCCTTGGTCACCAAGAGATCAGAGCCGAGCATTTTACCGACAATCCCGCTTCGGGAAAGGTGCTGAGAAAACTGGGCTTCAGACCGACGGGCCGTTCCGTTCCGCGCTATTCAAAGGGCAGAGGGCTGGCAGCCGATGCCATTCAGTTCACCCTGTCGCTTTCGGAAGATGACATGGCGGATGATATCATGCGAGACATCGCTGCCTAGCAGCGGCCTCAGGCGACTTTCTGCAACTGGTCAATGCTGTCGAGGTCCTCGGGAGGCGCTGCACTCGCCACATCATCCATGATAGCCGCTTCATATTCACTCTCGGCGAGTTTTATGAGCGGACGATCATCAATGTCCCACGGGTGGAAACCCGGTTTGAAAAAGGCCAGCAACGGCCGCAATGTTCTGCGGAACGGTGCCTTGCCGAACAGCAGATGATGCGCGAGCCCGAACCAGGCGCGCGGCCCCGAGATGCCATCCTGACGAAGCAGTTCCAGAATGCCTCTGGTGCGGTTTTTCGCGAAGCCCAGGGAAATCCGGGCCATGAAGCTGCTGCGGACAAACCAGCATTTTAGCGGATTCCAGTCCTTCGTCACATGTAGCCAGGTATCATAGGCCACACCCTTATGTTCGATTTCCTCCGAAGCATGCCATAGCCAGAGATTGCGCTGATCCTCGTCGGCATTCTCCAGATGGGCCGGATTGCCGATCACTTCGGCGGCCAAAATTGCGGTGATATGTTCGATACACATGGTTGCCACGAGTTGGTCATATTCCGACATGCCGCGAATCGTCTGTACCACGCGGTCGATGTCCTGCTCGAGCAGCGTGATGTCGAAATCACAATCCTTCAAATGTTCGTTGAAGCAATGGTGCTCCCGGCTATGGATCGCTTCCTGCTGGATGAAGGCGCGGATCTCGCCACGCAGCTTGGGTGGAACCCGCTTGATGAATTTCTTGAGCGAATCGATGAAAAACAGCTCACCTTCCGGAAAGGTCACGGACAGCGCATTGAAAAATGCGGATGCGAAGGGATCTCCGCCAACCCAGCGACGCCGATCGATTTCGGCACGCGCGAAATTCAGATTACGCGGTTGAATGTGAAGATCGGCGGGTGTCGCGCTTTTGTTCTGCGCAGACAATTCGGATGCTGTATCAGCGATGGTTGGAGCAATGCCCATAACTTTCGTGAACCTCCCAGTTCGATTCTTCTCGGCGCTAACCGATTTTGGTTAAGCAGCAGTTAGACAAGGAAGGTTAAGTTTCGGCATAGCAACACGCTTAACGGCTATGGTTAAGAATCCATTATAGCGGCCGAAATCGGCGGAAATCAGCCGATCCGGATCATGAACGCTATTGATTTTTGACGGTTTATTTTCGCCGGTACCGGAAATACCAGACATCATGACCCTGCCGGCGCGCCTTGGCTTCATAGCGCGTCTCAGGCCAGCCGCCTGGACGGATCATCCAGTCCTTCGGGCTTTCGCACAACCAGTCAAATTCATCGCGCTGGCTCATGATCATGCAGGCCCATTCCAGATAGACCGGATGATCGGTGCCGAAACGGAATTCGCCGCCGGGTTTCAGCTTTGCCGCGATCAAATCGACCGGCCCGTGGTTCATGAAGCGCCGTTTGGCATGGCGCGCTTTCGGCCAGGGGTCGGGATGCAACAGATAGACAAAGCTCAGGCTGCTGTCGGGAATCCGCTCGAGCACATCGAGCGCATTGCCCATATGCAGGCGGACATTGGCAAGATGGCTGTCACGAACATGCTGCAGCGCGCCGACCACGCCGTTGAGATAGGGCTCACAGCCAATGAATCCGTGATCCGGCAGCATGTCGGCGCGCGATGCCAGATGCTCGCCCGCGCCGAAACCGATTTCAAAATGCATGGGCCGATCACCGCCGAACAGCGACGCGGCGGTCACCGGTCCCTCGGTCGGCACTGCGATCTGCGGCAGCAGCTTCTCGACCAGCTCGACCTGCTGGTCGCGCAAGGCGTGCCCCTGCCGGCGACCGTAGAGCTGGCGGATAGTGGTGGGGTCACCCTCTTTCGATTTTGTCATTGATCCTCATCACTTGGAACGTGGATCGATATCGTCGATCCGGTTGATGGCGGCCATGTCGAGACAGACGACGTCGCGGCGTCGTCTCCTGTTGCGGCCCGTAGAATGCCGGGCGTCGGCAATTGGTCCAGATCGGGAAAGATAATATTCTGATCCAGCTGCATCAGGACCGGCGTATATCGTTCGCCCTTGCTGCCGTCGATCAGACCGCCAAGCTGGTTTGTGTGAACAGAGGCCGCGCGTCCGGCATCACCCAGCGGCATCAGGTAGCCATTTTCCGATCCCTCGGCCCGGTAGATCGAGAAGGGGCCGAAATCTTGCGGATCCCGGCAGTAGGTCACGCTATTGTCCTGCCCCTGTTCTGCCTTTTTTGCGGCGAGCAAACCCATGAAACTTCCGCTGATCGCATCTGTCATCGCGTCCGTTTTCGACGGCTGGATCCGTTTGACCTTGTCCGTCAGCCGCAATCCATTTTCGCATGGCAAGATCGCGGCAGCGGCTGGGCCGGAGTTGATATTGTCCGGCCAGCGGATGTCGCGCAAGGTCGGCTTCAGAGCGGCCGCCATCTCCTTCGCCGACAGTTCGGCAGAAGAAAAACGGATCTTCACCAGCCAGCCATTGAGCGGCAGCATGGCAACGCCGGTGCTTTTGAATGCACCGCCGGGTACTGCATAAACCGCCATCAGGCCGCTCGCTTCGGATTGCCCCGGCGGCGTGAAAGCCGCTGCGAGATATTCGCTGGCGCCCGGCAACATCTTGATATTGTTGCGCAAAGATTGCTGCGCTGCATCGAACCAAAGCGGCACATTGTTCACAGCAGCCCGATAGACAAAAAGTGTCAGCCGGGTCTGCTTGTCATCCCCGTGATATTGCGCATAAACATCCAGCTCATTTTCGGTGAGATCGCGAATATATTGCCTGTCGAACCCGCCGAGCCGGGCCGGCATCGCCATGCCGCTATGCTGGTGATGCCAATATTCTCCGGCAGTTGCTTCGATCGTCCTCTGTTCGGGCTGCGCCTGCGCGGGAGCCACTGAGAACATGGCTGCCATGCAGACGGACAATATCGCCCTGCCATAGAATTTTCCCGGTCCACGCATGATCTTTCTCTCCCTCTGCATAACGATAGAGATAGACGATAACCGGGCGCGCGAAAAGCCGGGTTGTCGACCTAGATGGCTGCTTTCAGCGCATCCACCAGATCGGTCTTCTCCCAGCTGAAGAAGTCGCCGTTCGCCTTGCGGCCAAAGTGACCATAAGCCGCCGTCGGTGAATAGATCGGCTTGTTGAGACCGAGATGGGTCCGGATGCCTTTCGGCGTCAGGCGTACCAGTTGCGGCAGAACTTCTTCCAGCTTCTCTTCGCTCACCGTGCCGGTGCCGTGCAGATCGACATTGATCGACAGCGGTTCGGCCACACCGATCGCGTAGGACAGCTGGATCGCGCAACGTTTTGCCAGCCCGGCCGCAACGATATTCTTGGCCAGATAGCGGGTGATATAGGCTGCCGACCGGTCGACCTTGGTCGGGTCCTTGCCGGAAAAGGCGCCGCCGCCATGCGGGCTCGCGCCGCCATAGGTGTCGACGATGATCTTCCGCCCGGTCAGGCCTGCGTCACCATCCGGCCCGCCAATTTCAAAGCGGCCGGTCGGATTGACGTGGATCACCGTCTTGTCGGTAATGAAGCCCTCGGGAAGCACCTTGCGGAACACGCCCATCACATAATCGTATAATTCTTCGTAGAGTGCCGGATTGTCGCTGCCCTTGAAATAGCCGGGCGCGTGCTGGGTGGAGACCACCAGAGCAATGGCCTCGACCGGCACTTCATTGACGTAGCGCAGAGTGACCTGGCTCTTGCTGTCGGGTTCCAGAAACGGCGCTCTGCCGCTGTGGCGGTCAGCCGCCATCTGTTTCAATATCTCGTGTGAGTATTGCAGCGTCGCCGGCATCAGGTCCGGTGTTTCGTCGCTGGCATAGCCGAACATGATGCCCTGGTCGCCCGCACCCTCGTCCTTGTTGCCGCTTTCGTCGACGCCCTGGGCAATATGCGCCGATTGCGGGTGCAGATAATTTTCAAAGGTCAGGTTCTGCCAGTGGAACCCCTCCTGCTCATAACCGATTTTCTTGACGGTGTCGCGCACCGCGGCCTGGATTTCCTCCTGCGCGCCCGGCGCCCAGTTGCCGTCCGTATCGATCATGCCCTTGCCCCGCACTTCGCCGGCCAGAATCACCCGGTCGGTCGTGGTCAGGGTTTCGCACGCAACCCGCGCTTCCGGATCCTTGGCCAGGAACAGGTCGACGATAGCATCGGAAATCTGGTCCGACACCTTGTCGGGATGACCTTCGGAGACCGATTCGGATGTGAATATAAATTCTGAACGCATGGCAAAATCCTGATTTTGGGCCGCAACGAGACCGGCCGCAAGAGACATAAGGAAAAGTTTATATCTACTTTAACGAGCGCGCAGACGGATAGCAATGGCAGATAGCAGCAATATCAGCGCCAGACCCAGCGACAGCCAATTGCCGTAACGCGCGAAGAGCGTTGAGGCCTTGGCCTCCGGCAGACGGCTGTCAATCCGGCCCGCCTCGCCCATCGGGACATGGAATCTGACCGTCCCGTTGGCGTCAATCACCGCCGATATCCCGGTCGGCGTCGATCGAATTACCGGCAGTCCCTCTTCGATTGCCCGCAAGCGCGCCTGCGCCAGATGCTGCGGTGGCCCCCAACTGCCGAACCACGCATCATTCGAGGGATTGAAAATAAAATCCGGCCGATTGTCGCGATCGACAACCTGTCCGGAGAAGATGATTTCGTAGCAAACCTGCAGCCCCGCCTTGCCAAATCCGCCGAGATCGAGCGAACGGGCACCCGGGCCCGGCCAGAAATCAAAATCACCGGGCGCCAGCCGTGACAGGCCAAGCGCAGACAAAACCGGCCGCATCGGCAGATATTCACCATAAGGCACGAGATGGGACTTGTCGTAGCGCCCGATCAGCTCATGTTCGGCATTCATCGCAAAGACGCTGTTGCGGGCACCGACAGCGCGTCCTTCCGCTTCGTCGAATTCCAGCTTGAGCGCGCCGAGCACCAGCATGTCGCCGGGTTTCATCAGCATGCCGAGTTGCTGACGAACAAATTCCGGCGGACGGCCGTAATAATAGCGGGCCGGATAACCGGTCTCGAGATAATCCGGGATTGCCGCTTCCGGCCAGAAAATGATCCGTGGATCATCGTCTGCGCGAAGCGTCAGTTCCGCCAGCTTCGCCAGATTCTGATCTTCATACCCCGCCTTCCACTTGTCCTGCTGACCAATATTGGGCTGGACCACGGTGATCCGCGGCTGGTCAGGAGACACCGGCGACGCCGGTGGATGCGGCCATAACGCAAGTCCGGCGAAGATCAGGACCAGCGGCAGCGCAGACCACCATTGTTTCCGGCAGACCAGCCACAGACCGCCGGCACCAGCGATCAGAATCGCGGACAGGCCATAGGTTCCGATAAACATGCCAAGACCGGCCATCTGACCCAGCGGCAATGTAACCGACCCGAGCGGGTTCCAGATGAAGCCGCTGAAGACCCAACTGCGCCACCATTCGGTGATGATCCAGGCTCCGGCCAGCGCGATGACCAGCAACAGCGGTCGGGCCTTGCCGATCCACCAACCGCCAAGCGCCGCCAGCGCCGGGTAGACCGCCAGATACAGCGATAGCAAGACGACGGCGATATAGCCCAGCCACTCGGGCATTGCGGCCTGGAAAGTGAAGGCCTTGGCGATCCAGTTCAGGCCGATGATGAAATGTCCGACGCCAAACAGCCAGCCGGAGAAAAAAGCGGCCTTGCGGCTGCCCGCCTGGATGACCAGTGCCATCCACAGGGCCAGCATCAATATGGTCAGCGGCCACAGGTTGAGGGGCGCGAAACCGGTTGCGCTGATCCCGCCCGCGACAAGCGCGATAGCGTAAGGATGGCGGGCGATCATTTCATGGAGTTTGGACACCGGCAGCTTTTGCCGTGTTCGCGATCACCATTCAATTGCTAATTGCCGGAACAGCCATTTGCTTGCTAACGTCCGGCCATGAAAATCTTCAGCCTCCTGACGCTCGCGCTGGCCCAGCCCGTGGCCAGCCAGCCGGAACCGCTCAACGTGAACCAGCAGCAGGCCCTCTCCTGCGTTGCCGTACTGGCGATTGTCGCCTCAGAACAGGAACGGGGCGTAGCCGGCGCGTTCGACTATCCTCTGCTCAGTGAACGCGGTGCGACCTATGCCGGGCTGGTCGGCGAACAGATCATGGAGGAAAGCGGCAGAAACAGGGAGCAGGTGCGCGACGCAATGATAGCAGCGGTGGCAGAGCGGCAGGCTGTCGCGCAAGAGGCCGCCGATCCGGACCAGGCGGTGAGCGGAGAAATGGCAATCTGCCTGCCCCTGCTCGACGCTGCAGTGCCGCCCAGGCCGAAACCGGACCTGACGCAATGCGCCGGCATGTTGCAACTGGCCTATGAAGAAGTCCATGACCGTGAAGGCCTGTCCAAGACCGCACAGGATCTGAAAACACTGGCAGCAGTACTCGACAGCCGCGCGCGCGATCAGATGCGCGCCGAGGGGCTGAGCGGTCCGGAAAGCGACATACTATTGACTCAGAGCCGCGAAGCGCTGCTGGCAGAAGCGCGGCAGCGGGAAGCAAGGGGTCAGGGTTCCAATCTGGATTTCGAACATTGCTTCACCCTCGCCGCGCCGGAAGACAAGCAGAGAAAATATGAGCATTGAATCCGCGCCGCCCCTGCGGCCTTTCCATCTGGCCTTTCCGGTCCACGATCTAGACGCAGCCCGCGCTTTCTATGGTGACCTGATGGGTTGTGAAGAAGGCCGCAGCGATTCACGCTGGATCGATTTCAATCTTTACGGACATCAGGTTGTCACCCATCTTGACGAGAATTACGCGGCCCTGCCGGTGATCAATCCGGTCGATGGCGAACAGGTTCCGGTGCCGCATTTCGGCGTCGTGCTGACGAGGGCCGAATGGCAGGCGCTTGCCGACCGGCTATCCGCAGCCGCGATCCGCTTTGTCATCCCGCCGACAATCCGGTTTGAAGGCCAGGTCGGCGAACAGGCGACGATGTTTTTTCAGGACCCGAGCGGCAATGCGCTGGAGTTCAAGGCCTTTGCCAGCGACGATCAACTGTTCGCCAAGGATTGACCGGGGGTTCCGGAACTAGACCTGCTGTCCGCTCTCCATCCGGTCCAGACCGTCTTCCAATTGCCTTTCGGCCATGTCACGGGCGGTATTGCGCGCCAGTCCCAGCGATCGAGACAAACGCTCTCCAATCAAGGCATCGCCCAAAGCCATGAGAACGAGCGTCAGCGTGTCTTCGTGCATCTCGCGGTCCTGGTGACCGTCATCCCCAACGTCATCGACCAATTTGTGGATCGCCTCGACGATCGGGTCGAGTGCATCTTCATTGCCGGTCAGCATCATCCAGGACCAGAGCGCCCCGGCCCCCTGTTTGTCAAAGGCATCAAACGTCAGATCGACAATATCGCGCGCGCAGCCCTCGCCGGAACGAGACTTGATAATCGCCTGCGCGATCATGCCGCATACTTCATCGGACAGATAGACCGCCAAGGCCTTCTGCAGACCCGATGCGGAGCCGAAATGGTGCAGAAGATTGGCATGGGTCCGCCCGATCCGGCCGGCGACTGCCTTCAATGTAACCGACTGCGGTCCTGATTCGATCAACAGATCGCGGGCCGCGGCCAGCGCCATGCCGCGACTTTCTTCCGGAGAGAGGCGTCTCTTAGCTATTGACATTTATGTAAGTAACCTTATTATCATCGGTGTTAGCTATAGGCTGCATTTCGCAAAATGGAAACATCCGATGAATATGCCTCGCACCGTCCGCCCGGAGCCGGAGACCATCCACACCCCGACGCCGAAGGGACACGAAATCACGCCGCGCGACCGCCGTTTTGGTCGGGAAGAGGGCTATGATCCTGCAAAATATTGGCAAAATGGCGACCCGGTTGCGACCGCTTTCTACAATTGCCTGTCACTTACCTTTCCACGCGGAGAGGCTTTTTTCATCGAAAGCGTGAAGGAATTCCGGGATCACACGCCGCAGAAATTGCAGAAAGAAATCCGCGCCTTCGTCCAGCAGGAAGTGATCCACAGCCGCGAGCATCTGGCGCTGAACCGCCGGGTCGAGGAAAATGGCTACGACACAAGCCGGATCGAACAACGGATTACCGAATCGCTCGGCATGACCAAAGGCCGGCCCATGATCACCAATCTGGCGGCGACGATGATCCTCGAACATTTTACCGCGATCATGGCCCAGCAATTTCTCGCCAATCCGCGACACTGGAAAGATTCCGACGAGGAAACCGCTGATCTGTGGCGCTGGCATGCGCTGGAAGAGATTGAACACAAGGGCGTCGCCTATGACACATGGCTCTACGCAACCCGGGACTGGAGCCGCTGGCAACGCTGGAAAGTGAAAGCACTGATGATGCTGGTGATCACCCGAAATTTCTGGGGCAATCGGTGGAACGACACGCTCGACCTGCTGGCGCAGGACGGCCTGACCGGATGGCGGGTGAAGCTCAAGCTGCTGAAATTCCTGCTCGTCGAGCCGGGCATCGCCCGGGCAATCATCATCCCGTGGATCAAGTTCTTTCTGCCCGGATTTCATCCATGGAACGAGGATGACCGGCATCTGATTCGGCGCGCCGAGAGCGAATATGAGTCGGCGATGACGGGAAGGCCGGCGACCGTATAGGGTCCAGGCCTAGAGAGCCGTGCTCAATGGGCGGCTCTGCTGCTGTCCACTTTTTCGACCCATTCCGGAAAGAAACTGGGTTCGCGGTTGGACCAGCCCGGCGCGGTTGCGGCGGCTTCGCTGATCGATTGCAGCAGATTTTTACGGGTTTTGGGGTGCAGATGCGGCAAGGCAGCGGCCGCACAAAAAGCACCGGGCAGCCATGGACGCGAATCCGGACCAAGCAGGCGCTCATAAAGAAAACGGAAGGCGGGGAAGCTGTGAATACGGCCCTGCCCCAGATCATAGGCCGCGAGTGAAATCAGGGCGGGCATAAACGTCTCGATACTGTCAACCGCGCACCCTTCGGGAATGGCTTTACGAATGTCGCGAATCCGCCGGTAGAGGGAAATCTGCACCTGAATGCCCGCTTCTTCAACCTTGTCGCGCGACCAGGTCTCCACAGCATCGGAACGTTCGAGACCGACATCCAGCGACCGGCGGATGTAGCGCTGGGTCGCGGAACTGAAGCTCGCAAATTCTTTTATCTCGGCCAGCGTCATCGCACCGGGGACAGATCGTGTTTCCTTGGTCATGTCTTCACAACTCCTCGTGGGCTCTTGCCACCAGGACATTTGACCAAAACATGGTTAGCAATTGGTTAAACCGGGACCGATTAATCCTCTATTGACCATCCTGAGTGGGAAAATTGCGCGGCTGCCTTATAAAGTTTCGACCAACCGCAACCATGGTTCGACCGGTCACGATTCCGCTAGAGACAATTGATACCATATTGGCCTAAGCTGACCCGAAACCATGAATTGAACGCATATGAGAAAATTTGAACTGGGAAACCACAAGCCGTCGGTCGGGCATCAGGTAGCCATCCTGTCGATCCTGGGATTCTGGTTTTTCTACATGATCGTCCTGACATTACGGGCGTCCATCGGTGACTGGCCGGCACAAGGCGAAATGGTCATGCGGCGGACTGTCGTCACGATTTTCGGTATCGGCACAACCTATCTGCTCTACCTGTTTCTGCGGCAGTTCGAGGACAGAGCCCTGTCGACGCGGATCATCACCGCCTTTGCCGCCGCCATTCCCTGCGCGATCATCATTGCCTCGTTCAATCACTATGTCTTCAATGTCTATTATCCCGAAAATCTGTGGGACGAGGCGCATGTCGAGGAAATGCGCAAATATATGTCGCAGGAGAATCTGGCGTTCAAAGCAATCTTCGAAGATGCGACCTCGCGCTTTTTCTTCATCGTCAGCTGGACCTCGCTATACCTGACCCTGAGCTATGCCGGCCGGGTCCGGCAGGTCGAACGCAAGGCCGCCCGCTTCGCCCAAGCGGCACAGGACGCCGAGCTGCGTTCGCTGCGCTATCAGGTCAATCCCCATTTCCTGTTCAACACGCTCAACAGCCTGAGCACGCTGGTCATGCGCAGCCAGCCGGAAGAAGCCGAGGAGATGATCCTCAACCTGTCCAAATTCTATCGCACCAGCCTGTCGGGCGATCCGCTGGAGGATGTGCCCCTGTCGGAAGAGGTGCATCTGCAGAATCTTTATCTCGATATCGAAGCCGTGCGTTTCCCCGAACGGCTCCGGACCAAGGTGAATATCCCGGATGATCTGCTTGGCGTTCTGGTGCCCGGCCTGATTCTGCAGCCGCTGGTCGAGAATGCGATCAAGCACAGTGTTGCCCACAGCAAGCGCCCGGTAACCATTGCGATCAGCGCCCGGTCCGATGGCGACAATCTGATCCTGACAGTAGCCGATGACGGGGATCCCCGACCGGTCGACCTGCAGGATGATGGCGTCAGCAGCGGTATTGGCCTGGCCAATGTCCGCGACCGGCTGGAAACGCGCTTTGGCCGGCAGGCCGGTTTGCAGACTGTACGTCCGGCAGAAGGCGGCTATATTGCGCAGCTCACTCTACCGTTGATGCTGGACAACCCATGATCGAAGAAACCGAAACCAGACCGCTGACCACGCTGATTGTCGACGATGAACCGCTGGCGATCGAACGGTTGCAGCTGCTTTGTGCGCGCCAGCCGGATATCAACCTGATCGGCACCGCCAGCGACGGGGAAGCAGCACTGCGCCTCACCGAGCAGCTGAAGCCGGACTTGCTGCTGCTCGATATCGCGATGCCCGGCAAGGACGGGCTGGACGTCGCACGCGCCCTGTCCGGCAAGCCGGATGCGCCGGCAATCATTTTTGTCACGGCTTTTGATCGCTTCGCGGTCGAGGCCTTTGACGTGGCGGCAATCGACTATGTGCTGAAACCGGTCGAGAATGCGCGCCTGCAACTGGCCATTTCCCGGGTACGGGAGCGGACAGCCGAACCGCGAAACGGTGAAGCGGACGACTCTCCCTGGGCCGAGGAATTCTGGGTCCCCTACAAATCCGAGCTGCGCCGGATTGTCGCGTCCGAAATCGACCGGGTCGAGGCCGAGCGCGATTATATGCGCCTGCACGTCGGCAGTGCCAGCTATCTGCTGCACCAGACTATCACCGGTCTGGAAGAGCGTCTCAACCCGGAAGAATTTATCCGCCTGCACCGCTCACATCTGGTCCGGCGCGACTGGATCGCCGGCCTGCGCCATGACGGCGGCGGCGTGTGGATGGCCTGTCTGAAATGCGGTACCGAAATCCGCATCGGCCGGACCCATCTGGCCGAAGCGAAGAAACTGGCGGGTAAATAGCCACCCTTCCCGAAGAGCGTTTCGGTCTGTCCGTAAGAATAGCCATCGACAAAATATCGGAGAAAAGTCTATTCAGCGGCGTCTCCATCCGGGACCTTCGGACATTATCGTGCTGCTGAATATCCTGATCCTCTTTGCCGCCATCACAACCGGGCTGCTGCTATTCTCTCCGCGCCTGTCGAAATCAACCCTCTGGCGCGCGACCGTGACACCGCTGGCCTCGATCATCGGCAGCGGATTTCTGGTCCTCGCGCCCATCCTTGTATCCGACTATGGCTATATGGCACCGCTGATCATGGCGGGCCTTTGTCTCGGCGCCTATCTGTTTGGCGGCGCCATCCGGTTCAACATCTTGCAGCGCAATGCCAGACATCCGCAGCAAGACCAGTGGACAGACCGCCTGGAACTGGCCGCCTCCTGGGCGCTGGTGTTCGCCTTCATCATTTCGGTTGCCTATTATCTCAACCTGTTCGGTGCATTCGGAGTCAGCCTGACCGCATTTGATAATGGCGCAAATGCCAAGCTACTCACCTCCGCCGTCTATATATTGATCCTGATCGTCGGCTGGACCCGCGGTTTCAACGCGCTGGAAAAGATGGAATATGGCGCCGTAACGCTAAAGCTGGCGATTATCGTGGGCCTGCTGGTCGGCCTGAGCTGGTATTTCTACCAAAAAGCCAGCAGCGCCTCGCTCTTTGATCATGTCCCGTTGCTTTCCGGCTGGCCGGCGATCACGCTTGCTTTTGGTCTGCTCATCACCGTGCAGGGCTTTGAAACCTCCCGCTACCTCGGCCGCAATTATGACCATGCGACACGGATCAAATCGATGCGGCTGGCGCAGATTGTCAGCACCATTATCTACATGATCTATATCAGCCTGTTCGCCTATAGTTTTGAACGCGAACAATTCGCTCTCACCGAAACTGCGATCATTGACATGATGGGAATAATCGCACCGGTCCTGCCGTTGTTGCTGGTGGCCGCTGCGTTGGCCGCGCAATTCAGCGCCGCAATCGCCGATACCAGCGGTTCGGGCGGGCTGGTAGAGGAACTGACACGGGGCCATGTCAAGGCGCGCACCGGCTATGCGATATTGGTTGCCATCGGATTGCTGCTGACCTGGAGCGCCAATGTGTTCCAGATCATCGCTTATGCCAGCCGCGCCTTTGCGCTCTATTACACGCTGCAATCCCTGATCGCAGCGCGCCGGGCCTTCCTGATCGATGGCCAGCAGCTCAAGGGTGCGGGCTTCATTCTGCTGGCAATGCTTGGACTCATGATCATGTTTTTCGGCAATGATGTCGAATCATCGAACGCTTGAGCCGCCGCAAGCTAGCGGCCGGTACAGGGCAAGCTAGCCCACAACCGTCCGTGGTCGCGCCTGCCGATAGGTGCCAAGAATCCGCACGTTGTTGCAGTGATATCCCAATTCGGCCAGCGCCCGGTCGATTGCCGGATCACCGGGAGCGCCTTCGATATCGGCGAAAAACTCGGTGGCAGCAAAGCTGCTGCCTTTCTGGTAGCTTTCCAGCTTTGTCATATTGACGCCATTGGTCGCGAAACTGCCGAGCGCCTTGTACAGTGCCGCAGGGATATTTTTGACCTCGAATATGAAAGTCGTCATCACCGGACCATTGGGTTCAGGCATGGCCGCTTCGGGAGCGAGCACGACGAATCGGGTGATATTATGCGGCGCATCCTCGATCGCATCGGCGATCGGCTGCAGGCCGTAAATCTGCGCGGCGAGCCTGGGCGCGATGGCCGCGGCATGGGGATCATCCTGCTGGGCCACAAAAGCGGCGGCAGCGGCCGTGTCGGCATAGGCCACAGGGATGATGCCGCGCTTGCGCAGATAGTGACGGCACTGACCGAGCGCCTGCGGATGGCTCATCGCGGTGCGGATCTCGGCATCGGCCGACCGGGCCATCAGGCAATGACTGATCTGCATGAAATATTCGTCGACGATATGCAGCCCCGATTCGGGCAGCAGAAAGTGGATATCGGCAACCCGTCCGTTGAGCGAATTTTCGATCGGAATGATCGCGCTGCCGGCCGTGCCATGCTTTACCGCATCAATGGCATCTTCGAAGGCAAAGCAGGGAACCGGCAAGCCGTCGGGAGCATAATCAAGCGCGGCGAGGTGCGAATTGGCACCGGGCGCGCCCTGAAAGGCGATCGCTTGCGCCGGCTTTTCTGCGCCTTTTTCGGTCATTTTCCTGACCATGCCCAATGCGTTTTTTGGAAAACTGTCCATCTCGTCCCTCTTTATACGCTGTTGCGATAGTCGAACCGAATGCAGCGGGGCAAGAGGGAAGTGGCCCGCCGGTCAGGGGGCTGCGCATTTCGCATGGACTATCGCACAAATTACGGCAATTGAGGCCTTGCGTTGGTCCGTAGCTCTCTTTACAGACAGCACAAATTTGGCAGGCCCATGGCCGCCGCTCACTCAGGGGTTTGAGAGACAATATGAGCAACAACAACACCATCGCAGGCTGGGTACTGGCTGGCGGCATCGCGGCCCTCGGCTTTTCCATTCTCAGCGGAAAATATTTCCACGCCGGCAAGAACGAGCGCCCCGAAGTCATGGGCTTTGTCATTGAAGGCGTCGAAACCTCCGGTGGTGCGGATACCGGTCCGGCAATCGAAACCCTATTGCAGACGGCCGATGCCGCTGCCGGTGAAAAGGTTTTCGCCAAATGCGCTGCATGCCACACGATTAACCAGGGCGGTGCCAACGGCATCGGTCCGAACCTTTGGGATACGATGGGCAAGCCACACGCCCATGTTGCCGGCTTCGCCTATAGCGATGCGCTGAAAAGCATTCCGGGCAACTGGGACTGGACCGCCATGGATGCCTGGCTGACCTCGCCGCGCAAATATGCCAATGGCACGAAAATGACCTTTGCCGGTCTCGGCAAGGCTGAAGACCGCGCCAATCTGATGGTCTATCTGAATGCACAGGGATCGAACATCCCGTTGCCACCCCCTCCGGCTGTCGAAGAACCGGCTGCGGACGAAGCGGAAGCGGAAGCTGGCGTTGATGCCGAGGCCGAAGAAGCCGTGGAAGCGGACGCAGCAGCGGCTGAAGAATAAGCGCGAACCCGGATAGCGCCGGACTGCCTAGTTGCAATCCAGCCCGTAAAATTCCTGGATAATATCCCAGGCTTCATCTGCGGTTTCCACGAACTGGAACAATTCCAGATCCTTGCGGCTGATGGTGCCCTCGTCGGCCAGTGCATCGAAGTTGATTACCCGGTTCCAGAAGGTCTTGCCGAACAGCAGGATCGGCAGCTTTTCCATCTTTCCGGTCTGGACCAATGTGACCAGCTCCATAAACTCGTCCAGCGTGCCAAAGCCGCCCGGGAACACCGCAACGGCCCGGGCGCGCAGCAGGAAGTGCATCTTGCGCAGCGCGAAATAGTGGAACTGGAAGCTCAGCGACGGGGTGACATATTCATTGGGCGCCTGTTCATGGGGCAGCACAATATTCAACCCGATGGACTCCTTGCCGGCATCGGCTGCGCCGCGATTGGCCGCTTCCATGATCGAAGGCCCGCCGCCGGAGCAGACTACGAAATCACGCTTTCCGTTCTCCGAAATGCCACAGGCACTGGCCAGCCGTGCCAGATTCCGGGCTTCGTCATAATATCTGGCTTTTTCTTTCAACCGCTCGGCTATTTTTCGGGAATCCTCGTCGGGCGCCGCTTCAATCAGTGCATCCGCCTTTTCCGGTTCGGGGATGCGTGCCGACCCGTACATCACCAGAGTGGATCCGATGCCCGCTTCGTCGAGCAGCATTTCCGGCTTTAGCAGTTCGAGCTGAAACCGGACCGGCCGCAATTCCTCCCGGAGCAGGAAGTCGGTGTCCTGAAAGGCCAGCCGATAGGCCGGATCACGGGTTTGCGGGGTTCCGAAATCCGCTTTTTCGGCGAATTCGGCCTCTTGCTTGGCACGGTAAAAACGGCGGTCGTGGAGATCTTTGTTGGTCATAGCCTCGCCCTAAAGCATAGAAAGGTGACTGGCCAGTGACCTTGTAACGCTAGCGACAATATCCGTTGCCGCTCATGTCGAAATGGAAATGATCGCGATGGGCCGCGTTGTAATTGGGGCCGAGAACGGTACCAAAACGTTTGCAGGCGCTGTTGTGAATGGCGGCCAGGAACTGCATTTCCTGGCGTCCGCTTTTCCAGTTATTCTCTACCGTGATCCGCCGGCCGTCGGTCAGCACGAAAGCGGAAACGTCGATGGCATTGGCATGCGCATGTTGCGACAATTTACCCGAGCCGGCGATATTGCGGCAGCTATAGCTGCCCATCGTCTCGATGCGCTTGAGGTCACTGCCCAGATATTTGCGCGCCGCCCGTTTCACCGCATATTCGGTCCAGGCAGCGAATTTTCCGGCCAGCTCGCATTTTACCGGACCCAGATTGGTGACATCCGCGCCCACGTCCAGCAATTTGATGCTGTCGATCTGGCTGCATCCTCCACTGAACTGACGATTGGGCAAGGGGGAGAAACGGACATTTGCCTTGCCAAGGTCACTGAAACACTGCCGCGCTGCGGCCGTCGGATTGAAGGCACCCAGGCCGGCTGAAGCCTGTGGCCGCTGCGCTCCGCCACCGCTTCCGCTGCCCGCGGGGATGGCGCCACAGGCGCTTAGCAATAATGACGCCAGGCCCAAGGTTGCGAGGCTCTGCCCCCGGCATTTGACATTCAAGGTAAATTTCATGCTTATATCTATGGCACAGGATGGTTAATCACAGCCTGAGCGTCATGGTTAATAGATTATTGCCACGAGATGAGATCCGGGCTGGCGACAAATTGCGACAATTTTACGCTGGACCGTCCGGCGCGCACTATCCAAGAGCAGGACATGAAATTTTTGCGCAAACTGAACAGCCTGCCGGTCTTCTGGATATTGTTGTCGATACCGGCCATTCTGATGGTCCGCGGATATTTGGCGGGCAATATAATCGCAATGGACATGCTCCATCCGACGGGAGAATTCTCTGCGCGGTTCATGATCGTCGCCATGATCATCACGCCGCTGTCCGTCATATTCGGCAATCGCCGGTGGATCGGATGGATGATGAAGCGACGCCGCTCCTTCGGGCTAGCTGCCTTTGGATATGGCATTCTCCACCTGATATTCTACATCATCGACATGGAAGCTCTGGAGCCCATTTTGGCCGAGTTCTGGGCGCCGGGCATCTGGACCGGCTGGGCGGCCCTGCTCATTTTCGTGCCGCTGGCAGTGACCAGCAACAACCTGTCGATGCGACGCCTGAAACAGAATTGGAAGCCGTTGCAACGGATGGTATATGTCGCCGCACTACTGACGCTTGCTCATTGGCTGTTAATCCACGATGGCGTAGGCGGGGCACTGGCACATTTTATTCCGCTTCTGCTATTGGAGCTATTGAGAGTCATTATCATATATGGCAGAAGACATAATGAACCGACACAGCGCGAATCGCTGTAGACCGAATTGATCTGGAGACACTGACAATGAAATATTCTGTAATCACCGCTGCTGCGACTGCCTTGATCGCCACCGCCGGCCTGTCCTCCCCTGCCCTTGCGACCGGCAAGATGAGCTGCGAAGCGGGCCCGCAATCCGGTTGGAAAACGCAGGACGAGCTGAAAGCCGATCTGGTCAAGAAAGGCTGGACGATCAAAAAATCGAAGATCGACGGCGGCTGCTACGAAGTCTATGGCACCACCCCCGAAGGCGACCGGGTAGAAGCCTATTTCCACCCTGTATCGCTTGAAAAACTGCTGGTTTCCCGCCGCGGCGAGATACTTTTCCGCAAGCAATAGACGGTATCATTCGCAACAAAGATCGCGCTTGACATGCTGCGCCGCACCATACAAAGCGGCGCCGGGCCACGCGGTCCCAACGCCGCGCGAGCTCTCTGTAAGGAGAAGCGTTACAATGACTGATACGACTATACCGACGCCAGAATTGCGTCCTGACTGCCCGAATTTTTCTTCGGGCCCGACCGCCAAGTTCCCCGGCTGGTCCCTCGACAAGATCAACACCATCGCCATGGGCCGCTCGCACCGATCCGCGACCGGCAAGGCGCGCCTGAAATATGCGATCGACCTCAGCCGCGAGCTGCTCGGCATCCCCGACGACTATCTGATCGGCATCGTGCCGGCCTCCGATACCGGCGCCGTCGAACTGGCGATGTGGAATATGCTGGGCGCCCGCCCGGTGACCGTTGCTGCATGGGAAAGCTTCGGCAATGTCTGGATCCAGGACGCTGTCAAGCAGCTCAAGCCTGCGAACCTGACGGTCCTCGAAGCCGATTATGGCGAAATTCCCGACCTGACCTCGATCGACAAGGGTGACGATATTGTTTTCACCTGGAACGGTACGACCTCGGGCGCGAAAATTCCGAACACCGACTGGATCGCCGACGATCGCGAAGGCGTCACGATCAACGACGCGACCAGCGCCGTCTTTGCCCAGCCGATGGACTGGTCCAAGCTCGACGCCACCACCTACAGCTGGCAGAAGGTCATGGGATCGGAAGCCGGTCACGGCATGCTGATCCTCAGCCCGCGCGCCGTCGAACGGATCGAAAGCTACAGCCCATCCTGGCCGCTGCCGAAAATCTTCCGGGTGAAAAAGGGCGACAAGCTCAACACCGCGATCTTTGAAGGCGCGACGATCAACACGCCGTCCCTGCTCGCCACCGAAGACTATATCGCTTCGCTCGAATGGGCCAAGTCGATCGGCGGCCTGCCCGAATTGCATGCCCGCGCCGACCGCAACGCGAAGACCGTTCACGACTGGATCGAAGCCACGCCGTGGATGCGCAACATGGTCAGCGATCCGGCCAAATGGACCAATACCGGCGTTTGCATGGTATTCCAGGGCGACTGGTATGACGGCCTCGACGACGATGCCAAGGCCTCCGTGCCCAAGAAGATCGCCGCAATGCTCGAGAAAATGGACATTGCCTATGACTTCAACGGCTATCGCGATGCACCGCCGTCGCTGCGCATCTGGTGCGGTTCGACGGTCGAGCAGGAAGACATTCGCCGTCTGCTGCTGTGGATCGAATGGGCTTATGCCCAGGTGAAAGCCGAACTTTCCTGAATTTGTGTCGCCCCGGCGAGAGCCGGGGCCTGACCGATGTCCTGCGATAACGCCATTGGTCTTTCAGCCGGCCCGCGCCGGTGCGATCATTCCGACAAGGAACATATATCATGCCAAAAGTACTTATATCCGACAAAATGGACCCGAAAGCCGCCGAGATTTTCCGCGAGCGGGGTTGCGAAGTTGACGAGATCACCGGCCAGACGCCGGAAGAGCTGATGAAGATTATCGGCGAATATGACGGTCTTGCAATCCGTTCCTCCACCACGGTCACGCCTGAAATACTGGAAGCGGCAACCAATCTGAAAGTGGTTGGCCGGGCCGGTATCGGCGTCGACAATGTCGATATCCCAGCCGCCTCCGCCAAGGGCGTTGTGGTCATGAACACTCCGTTCGGCAACAGCATCACCACGGCAGAACATGCCATCGCACTGATGTTCGCGCTCGCGCGCCAGCTACCCTCCGCCGATGTCTCGACGCAAGCTGGCAAATGGGAAAAATCCAAATTCATGGGCGTCGAGCTGACCAGCAAGACGCTCGGCCTGATCGGCGCCGGCAATATCGGTTCGATCGTTGCCGAACGCGCCATTGGCCTGCGGATGAAGGTTGTTGCCTACGATCCGTTCCTGACCGAAGAGCGGGCCGTGGAAATGGGTGTCGAAAAAGTCTCGCTGGACGATCTGCTCGCCCGCGCCGACTTCATCACCATGCACACGCCGCTCACCGACCAGACGCGCAATATCCTGTCTGCCGAAGCGCTGGCCAAGACCAAGCCGGGCGTCCGCATCATCAACTGCGCGCGCGGTGGACTGATCGACGAGGCGGCCTTGAAGGAGGCCCTTGAATCCGGCCATGTCGCGGGCGCTGCGCTGGATGTATATGCGCAGGAACCGGCCAAGGAAAATGCCCTGTTCGGCACTCCCAACCTGATCTGCACGCCGCATCTTGGCGCCTCGACCAGCGAAGCGCAGGTGAATGTCGCGATCCAGGTCGCCGAGCAGATGGCCGATTATCTGGTCAATGGCGGCGTTGAAAATGCGCTCAATATGCCGAGCCTCTCGGCGGAACAGGCGCCCAAGCTGAAACCCTATATGGCGCTTGCCACCCAGCTCGGCTCGCTGGTTGGACAACTGGTTGCCGATCAGATCAAGGGCGTTGCGGTTGAAGTCGAAGGCGCTGCTGCCGAACTCGATCAGAAGCCGATTACGGCAGCGGTGCTGGCCGGACTGATGCGGGCCTATAGCGACACGGTCAACATGGTCAACGCGCCCTATCTGGCGAAAGAGCGCGGCCTCGATGTCCGCGAAATCCGCCATGAACGCGAAGGCGATTATCACACGCTGGTCCGTGTTTCGGTAACCACCGACGAAGGCGAGAAATCGGTTGCCGGCACGCTGTTCGGGTCCTCCGGCCCGCGGCTGGTCGAAATGTTCGGCATCAAGGTCGAGGCCGATATGGAAGGCGATATGCTCTATATCGTCAACCGCGACGAACCGGGTTTTATCGGCCGTGTCGGCTCCACTCTTGGTGAGGCAGGCGTCAATATCGGCACCTTCCATCTGGGACGTCGCAGCGATGCGCCGGGTGGCGAAGCGGTGTTGCTCCTGTCCATCGATTCGCCGGTTGAAGAGCCTGTGCTCTGGTCCGTCTGTCAGCTGGAAGGCGTCAAGACGGTCAAGGCCCTGAGCTTTTGATTCAATAGGACGGCACCCAAGAAAAAAGATGGCCTGAGCCTTTGCTTGGGCTATGGAGCAGGGCCATGCGAAAACCATCGAATCTCTTGCCCGAAGGATTTCACGACGCGCTGCCGCCTTATGCCGAGGCGGCATCGCGACTGGAACGCGATGTACTCGATACGCTCGCCAGCCACGGCTATGCGCGGGTATCTCCTCCACTGGTCGAATATGAAGACGGTCTGACCGACCGGATGCAGGGCGCCTCGCGCAGCGATTTGATGCGCTTTGTCGATCCGATTTCGCAGCGCACTTTGGCACTGCGTCCCGACATGACAATGCAGATCGGCCGGATTGCCACGACCAGTCTTGCCGACCGCCCCCGCCCGCTCCGGCTCGGCTATTCGGGACAGGTCCTGAAATTGCGCTCGGGACAATTGCAGCCGGAACGCAGCCGGCTGCAAATTGGCGCGGAATTGATCGGCAGTGACAGCGTTATTGCCGCCAGCGAAATAGTCTCGGTGGCAATCGAAGCGCTCGAACGGGCGGGCGTCTCCGGCATTACCGTCGACTTCACTCTCCCAGACCTGATCGATATTCTGGCTTCAGGGCCATTGCCACTCAACGAAGCCCAGATCGCCGAAGTCCGCAACGAACTGGACATGAAGGATGCCGGCGGCCTCAACAGCATCGGCGCAACCGGCTATCTGCCGCTGATCGAGGCGACCGGGCCGTTCGATGAAGCGATGGCGAAAATGCGGGACTTTGACAGCGACGGCCTGCTGGGTTCGCGGCTCGATGGCATTTCCCAGATTGCCGCCAGCATCAAAGGCAAGGCCAGCCTCACTCTCGACCCGACCGAACGGCACGGTTTCGAATATCAGAACTGGTTCGGCTTCACGCTCTATGCCGACAGTTTCATCGGCGCACTGGGGCGCGGCGGCAGCTATGAAATTGTCCGCCCGGACGGCACAACCGAAGTCGCGGTCGGATTTTCGCTCTATCCCAATCCGCTAATCGATGCCGGCTTCGGCGCCAAGGCCAGCGACCAGATTTTTCTGCCGATTGGCCATGACAAAAAGGTCGCGGCACATTTGCGGCAGACCGGCTGGCGCACAGTCGCCGCGCTGTCGGAGAAGGACCAGGCCGACGCGCTTGGATGTACCCATATTCTAAACGGCGATCAGCCGGAACCAGTATAAGAAAGTGATTCAATGGCCAATGTAACGGTAATCGGCGCACAATGGGGTGATGAAGGCAAGGGCAAGATTGTCGACTGGCTTTCCGAACGCGCCGATGTCGTGGTCCGCTTTCAGGGAGGCCATAATGCCGGCCATACGCTCGTCGTCGACGGCGCCGTGTACAAGCTTTCGCTGCTCCCGTCCGGCATCGTGCGTGGCGCGCTTTCGATTATCGGCAATGGCGTCGTGCTCGACCCCTGGCATCTGCGCGACGAGATCGAGAAACTGACCGGACAGGGTGTGGCGATCAACACCGACAATTTCGGCATCGCCGAAACCTGCCCGCTGATCCTGCCGATCCACCGCGATCTCGACGCCATGCGCGAGGATGCCAGCGGCAAGGGCAAGATCGGTACCACCCGCCGCGGCATTGGTCCGGCCTATGAGGACAAGGTCGGCCGCCGCGCGATCCGCGTTTGCGATCTCGCCCATCTCGACGATCTCGGCCCGCAGCTCGACCGTCTGTGCGCCCATCATGATGCGCTTCGGGCGGGCTTTGGCGAACCTCCGGTAGACCGGGAACGGCTGCTGAAGGACCTGAAGGATATCGCGGACAGCGTCCTGCAATATGCCCAGCCGGTCTGGAAACGGCTCAACGAGGCGCGGCGCGACGGCAAGCGCATCCTGTTTGAAGGCGCGCAGGGCGTGCTGCTGGACGTCGACCACGGCACCTATCCGTTTGTCACCAGCTCCAATACCATTTCGGGAACGGCGGCCGGCGGCTCCGGCATCGGTCCGTCCGGGACCGGCTATGTCCTCGGCATCACCAAGGCCTACACGACCCGGGTCGGCTCCGGCCCCTTCCCGACCGAACTGGACGATGAAATCGGCCAGCGGCTCGGCGAACGCGGCCACGAATTTGGCACCAACACCGGTCGCCAGCGGCGCTGCGGCTGGTTCGATGCCATATTGGTGCGACAGGCTCTGGCCGTATCCGGCGTCCATGGCATCGCGCTGACCAAGCTCGATGTGCTCGACGGCTTCAAGGAACTGAAAATCTGCGTGGGCTACGAGCTGGATGGCGTGACCTATGATTATCTGCCGCCCCATCACCAGGACCAGGCGGCTGTGAAGCCGGTCTACGAGACCATGGAAGGATGGAGCGAATCCACCGCCGGCGCGCGCAGCTGGGCTGATCTGCCGGCACAGGCGATCAAATATATCAAGCGGGTCGAGGAACTGATCCAGTGCCCGGTAGCTTTGGTGAGCACTTCACCGGAGCGGGAAGACACGATATTGGTCACCGATCCGTTTGCGGATTAAAAGCATAAGGATATCGAGATGCGCATTGCGGTTTTTTACGGTTCATATCGGCAAGATCGCAACGGCATCGCCTATGCGCAATATCTCGCCCGCAGCTTTACCGACAGCGGAGACAGCGTCGATCTGATCGATGCGCAGGAGATCGATCTTCCGATGCTCGACCGCATGTACAAGGAATATCCTGACGGGAAAGCGCCGGAAGCGATGGAAAAAGTCGCCTCCGTTATCCGGGACGCTGATGGATTTGTTTTTGTCACCGGTGAGTATAATTGGGGCGTCCAGCCGGGCCTGAAAAACCTCACCGACCATTTTCTGGAAGAGTGGTTCTGGCGCCCTGCAGCGATTGCCTGCTATTCTGCCGGCCCATTTGCCGGTGTCCGTGCCATGATGCACTGGCGTGCTATCCTGGGAGAAATGGGAATGGTCGTCACATCAACGCCATTGGCCCTTGGCGGCGTGCACAAGGCTTTCGACGAGACAGGCGCACCCAATGGCACCGACGGCGAGCGACTGGTCCGCAACTTTCCGAAATTTGCGGACGATCTTAAATGGTGGGCCGAAGCGGCAAAGGCCCAGCGTGCGAAAAAGGATCCGCCTTACTGATTTAGCCTAAACGTCATCCGCCGAAATCATTTCCTCGCGGTCAATCTCGCCGGTCATCGACGCCACCGTTACCGCAACCGCCGCATCGCCCGAGACATTGGTGGTCGTGCGCATCATGTCCATGATCCGGTCGACGCCGGCGACAAAGGCGATGGTTTCGAGCGGCACGCCGACGCTGCCGAAGACCAGCGCCATCATGATCAGGCCTGCACCCGGGATGCCCGCCGCGCCGATCGCGCCGAGGGTCGAGGTAATCGAGATCAGGAAATAATCACCCCAGCTCAGGTCGACACCGAATATCTGCGCGCCGAACAGGGTCGCGAGACCGAGGTACATGGCGGTGCCGTTCATGTTGATTGTCGCCCCAAGGGAGACGACGAAGCTGGCCACCGAATTGCGGACACCCAGATTGCGTTCGACGCAGCGCAGCGTCACTGGCAGGGTCGCGTTGGAGGAGGCGGTCGAATAGCTGACCGCGATCGCGTCAACGATGCCGCGAAAGAAATCGATCGGTGGCAGTTTGGCGACAAACTTGATCATCCCCGAATAGACAATCCCGATGATCAGCAGGCAGCCGAGATAATTGAGGCCGACCAGTTGCGCCAGCGAGAGCAACGCATCCATGCCCAAAGTACCGGCGACCCAGGCCATTAACGCGAACACGCCAAAAGGCGTCAGTTCCATCACGATCATCGTGACCTTCTGCATCACAATGGCACCGCTATCGAAAATTTTCGCCAGCGGCTTGCCGTCTTCCTTGGCCATCAAGATGCCGATGCCGATGAGCAAGGCAAAGACAATCAGCGGCAACACGCGGACATCGGCCATCACCTGCACCGGACTGTCCGGGACGATCGACAGGATCATGTCGATCGCGGTCGTTTCGTTGGGGACCGGTGTTTCGCCTTTCTCGATGGCGCTGGTATCGACGCCATTGCCGGGCTGAAAAAAAGTGCCGAGGGCGAGGCCGAGCCATGCGGCAATCTGGCCGGTGATGATGAAGAGGATCATCGCCCGCCCGCCGACACTGCCCAGTTTCTTGAGATCGCCCAAAGCCGCAACACCGGCCACCAGCGAGAAGAAAATCAGCGGCACGACCAGCATCTTGATTGCCTTGATGAAAAAGTCGCCGATCCATTTGATGGTTTCGGATTCCGGACCCCATACCAAGCCGGTGATGACACCAAGAATCAGGGCCGCAATCACACGCTGCCAGAGCGGAATCTTGAACCAGAATGCCAACATGCAATTATCCCCTGAACGTTTATCCCCCCTTGCCTATCGACCGGTGCGGGGCGCGGCAAGCCTTTAGGGTCGAACTACATCCAGAAGCTGATCGCCAGACAGGTTGACAGGCCGACGCCAACGGTCAGCGGGATGCCGGCCTTGAAGAAGTCGGTGAAGCGGTAATTGCCCGCTGCGTAGACCAGCGTATTGGTCTGATAGCCGATCGGGGTGGCAAAGCTGGCCGATGCGGCGAACATGACCGCGATCACCAGCGGTCGCGGATCGACACCCAGATCATTGCCCAGCGCAATCGCGATGGGCGTAATGATGATGGCGACTGCATTATTGGTCACGATCTCGGTCATGATGACAGACAATACATATATCGCGAATACCAGCCCCCAGGGCGGCACTTCCCGCAGATAAGGCGTCAGCTCGGAGACGATCAGGTCAACGCTGCCGGCCTGCTGCAAGCCGAGGCCCACGGCAAGCATTCCGAATATCAAGACCAGCACATTGCCGTCGATCGAACCCCAGGCTTCCTCCGCGTCAATGCAGCGCGCCAGCAGGATAGCACCAACCGCCAATATGGCGGCGACAGCCAGGGAAATGACGTTGAAGGCGGCCAGGACCACAACAGCCACCAAGGCACCGATGGCAATCGGGGCGCGGTCCCTGCGAAAGGCGCGAATCTTGGTCTGGCCGACCCCGAACAGATTGGGATTCTGGTACATGCGATGGATATCTTCGCTGGACCCGGTCACCAGCAGCCGGTCCGCGGCGTGGATACGCGCGTTGGTCAGATCGGAACGCGGCAGATTACGGTAGCGGGTCATGCCCAATATGCGGACATTGAGCTGCGACAGGAACGGAATGTCATAGAGCCGGTTGCCGATGCTGGGATGGCTCGGCGCTACCGTGGCCTCGACGAGTTCCTCGCCCAGCGGACCGGCGTCCCCCTTATGCACTATGCCGACCTTGAAATCTTCCGATTGCCGCAGCGAAATCAGCTCCGCGAGATCCAGTTGCACGACAATCCGGTCGCCCGCCTGCAGCTCGTGGTAATCCAGGTCATGGCGAATATAACTGCTCAAGCGCTTGACGGCCGTGACCTCGATACCCGCCCGGCGCAATTCGGTTACGGCTGACAGTTTCTTGTCGATCACCGACGCCCGGTTGCGGACCGTCAGTTCGGTGAGGAATGCGCTTTCATCGCTGCTGTCAAACTGGCCCTGAACTTCGCCACCGGGCAACAGCCAGCTGCTGAACAGCACCATCATCACCGTACCGGCGACGGCAGCAATCAGACCATAAGGCGTGATTTCAAAAATCCCGAACCCGGCAAGCCCCTGGTCCCGGGCAACGGCATCGACAATCAGGTTGGTCGACGTCCCGATCAATGTGGTGGTGCCGCCCAATATACAGATGAAACTCAGCGGAATGAGCAGCTTCTTGGACGAGAACCCGGTCGCCCGCGAAAGACGCAATATGATGGGGATCAGAACAATCACCACCGGTGTATTGTTCATGAAGGCGGAAGCGACGAAGGCACCCAGAAACATCTCCGCCACGGCCAGTTTGGGATGCCGCTTGGCGCGCTTGATGATGAAACCGGCAATTGCGTCGATTGTTCCGGTGCGCAGCAGGGCACCGGACAGAATGAACATCGCCGCGATGGTGATCGGCGCCGTGTTGGAAAAGACCGAAAACAGGCCGTCGGAATCGATGATCCCGAGAAACAGGAACATGCAGGCGCCGAGCACCGCCACCACGGCGGCGGGAAAGCGTTCCATGATGAAACCGGCGAACAGGAAACCGAGGATCACAAGACCAATGATGGCCTTGTTGGCCTGGATATATTCGTCGATGATGTGAAGAATGAGATCAATCATGGATCAGGACCAGCCGTCTGCAAGGTACAGCGAGCCAGAAGATGCCAGGGGCAAGGCAGCTGGTTCCGGAATATATGTCATCCGCATTGCGCCCTGTGCATCATTTTCTGATCGGCAAGAACCAATGCCATCATCGCCTCGACGACGGGAACACCACGGATGCCGACGCAAGGGTCATGTCGCCCCTTGGTCGAGATTTCGGTCGCCTCCCCTTCGGGCGAGATAGTCGGCACGGGCGTCAATATGGAACTGGTCGGCTTGAACGCCACACGGCAGACTATCGGCTGACCGGTTGATATGCCGCCGGCAGTGCCGCCGGCGTGATTGGAATCAAAGCGCGGCCCGTTGTTGCCCGGCCGCATGGCATCGGCATTGTCCTCTCCGCGCAAGCGGGCTGCGGCGAATCCGTCACCAATTTCCACGCCCTTGGTCGCATTGATCGTCATCATCGCCGCGGCAATCTCGCTGTCCAGCTTGGCATAGATAGGCGCGCCCCAGCCGGCGGGAACACCGGTCGCCTCGCAGGCTATGATGGCGCCTAGGCTGCTGCCGTCCTTGCGCGCACCATCAACAAGGGATTCCCAGCGTTTTGCTGCAACCGGGTCGGGGCAGAAAAACGGGTTGTTGCCGATTTCATCAGCATCGAAATTCGCCGGATCAATCGCGTCGCCACCGATTTCGGCAACCCACGCACGGATAGACACTTCCGGGATCACCCGCCGTGCAACGGCTCCGGCCGCCACCCGTGATGCCGTCTCGCGCGCGCTGGAACGACCGCCACCGCGATAATCGCGAAAGCCATATTTCTGGTCATAGGCATAATCGGCATGGCCGGGACGATAGGCCTTGGCGACTTCGCTATAGTCCTTGGACCGCTGATCGACATTTTCGATCATCAGCGAAATCGGTGTACCGGTGGTCTTGCCCTCAAAAACACCGGAGAGAATTTTGACCTGGTCCGGTTCCTGCCGCTGGGTCGTATATTTCGACTGGCCCGGTCGCCGGGCGTCGAGAAACGGCTGCACGTCAGCCTCGCTCAGTTCAAGGCCGGACGGACAGCCGTCAACAACCGCGCCAAGCGCGGGTCCGTGGCTCTCTCCCCAGGTGGAAAAGCGAAAGGCGTGGCCGAAGGTGTTAAAACTCAAAAGTCGCTCTCCGCGTTAAAAGGCTTATTCTGTTTCCGTTCCACTGCGCCCGGAAATCGGTCATCATCAATCCAGCGCAATATCCGGCGCGTCTTCCTGCTTCATGCCGACGGTATGATAGCCCGCATCGACATGATGCGTTTCACCGGTCACGCCAGCGGAAAGATCGGACAGGAAATACAAAGCCGAAGCGCCGACATCATCGATCGTCACGTTGCGCCGGAGCGGGGAATTAAGCTCGTTCCATTTCAGAATATAGCGGAAATCGCCAATGCCGGAAGCGGCCAGTGTCTTGATCGGACCGGCGGAAATGGCGTTTACCCGGATGCCATCGGGGCCAACATCATTAGCAAGATATTTGACCGAGGTTTCCAGCGCGGATTTGGCGACGCCCATGACGTTATAATGCGGAATAACCTTCTCGGCACCATAATAGGACAGGGTCAGCATGGAACCACCCGCACTCATCAGCGGAACGGCGCGCTTGGCGACGGCCGTGAAGCTGTACACGCTGATATTCATGGTCATCAGGAAATCATCCAGGGTGACATCGAAATATTTGCCGCGCAGCGCTTCCTTGTTGGTGAAACCGATTGCATGAACGACAAAATCCAGCTTGCCCCAGCGCTTTTCGATTTCGGCGAAGGTCGCGTCGAGCTGGTCCATGTCGCTGACATCACAATCGAGCAGGAAATCGCAGCCCAGCTCTTCGGCCAGCGGTTTGACGCGTTTGGCCATCACGTCGCCCTGATAGCTGATCGCCAGTTCGGCGCCATCAGCCACCAGACGCTGTGCAATACCCCAGGCCAGAGACTTGTTATTGGCAAGCCCCATGATCAAGCCCCGCTTGCCTTTCATTAAATCACTCATCGCCATGGTCTCCTGAATTCCGATAATCGCCGCTGATAAACGCTATCCGGATGATTTTCCAGCGTATCATTCGTCCTGTCCGATTCTGGAGGGTCGTTCGGCCAGGGCAGCATTTATCTCTGCGCCAATTACCATTCCGAGGCCGACAAGATAGAAAAAAATCAATGTAATGATTACCCCGGCAAGGCTTCCGTAGGTGAGTTGGTAGTTGGATGCATATTTGAGGAAAACCGGCAGCAGGCCGGTAATCATAAGCCACCAGCCGCTGATAAACACAGCGCCCGGCCATTTCGGATATTGCCGCGGCCGATATTGCCGGGGAGTCAGCAACCGGAACAGAAGATAGAGCGTTGCAAACAGCACCAGAAACGGAATGGCATTGGATAGCGACAGCCAAAGCGCACCGCCTTTGATGACCGGGAAATAGGTCCCCAGAAATTCACTGATGCCGGCAACCACAAATTGCGCGCTAAGCGCCAGCATCGCGAAAAATACGGAAACGAGAATGAGAGCGATCGATGTCAGACGATATTCCCAGAAGGCACGTTGCGCCTGCACACCATAAGCACGGTGGAGAATTTCGCGGATCGTCTCGATCAGGCTGGTCGTGGTCCACAGTCCGACGATAGCGCTCAACCACAGCAAGGGGCCGGTTCGCGCGGTCATCGCGTCATTGATCGGATCGTGCAGCGCTCCCGCAACCGACGGCGGCACGGTTACCAGAAAAGCCTCGACGAAATCGGTACCGATAGCGGTCTGTCCGAATCCGCCGACAACCGCAGCGGCGACGATGAAGAAGGAGAATACCGCGAGCAGCGACATATAGGCGAAATTGCCGGCAAAAGTGAAACCGTCATGATAGACGCCCACGGCGGTGCGCTCGATAATGATAAGGGCGCGTCGAACAGGGGCTTCCTCAGCCAGCGTTTCGGCGGCTCGATCGCCGGACAACCCGGACTTTCCCGCTCCCTGGCGCCGGGCCTCGGGGGAAAGTTCAGACTGAGGATTGCGATTCAAGCCTACACACCCATGCTGGCGCGCGGATTGTCTTTGGGGTCCCAGTCTTTCACAAATTCAGCCAGCTTCTCATCATTGTCAGGCAGGGTGATCATCAAGGTCACCAGCTGGTTGCCGCGAACACCGGATTTCCCATGGAATCCCTTGTTTTTCAGCCGCAGCGTTTTTCCTGAATCCGAGCCGGCCGGAATCGACAGCATCACGGGACCATCCACGGTGGGCACCTTGACCTTGGCGCCTTCAACCGCTTCCTTCAGACTGATCGGCAGCTGCAGCCTGATATTGTCTCCATCACGCTCAAAAAAGGGATGGGAATTGATATGAATGGTGACAATCGCGTCGCCATTGCCGCCCGGCCCCTGGCGCCCCTTGCCGCTGAGCCGCATCTGGGTGCCTTCCTCGACACCTTTCGGCAGACTGAGATCGATGGTCTTTCCGTCTTCCAGCGTGATCCGCTGTTTCTGCAGCGTCGCGGCGGCAATAAATTCGACCTTCAGCCGGTAGGAAACATTGGCCCCTTTCGGGGGAGGCGCGCTGCGCTGGCGTCCGCCAAAGGGCGAGCTGCCCCCGCCACCGAATAATCCTTCGAAAATATCACCAAAGTCGGCACCGGCATTGCCGAAATCATGCTGTTGGCCTCCCGGTCCCCGTTGGTATCCGCCACCGCCGAACCCGAAAGGAGCGGTCGGATTGCCTTCCGCATCAATCTCTCCGCGATCAAATTGCGCACGCTTGTCCTTGTCGAGCAACAGGTCATAGGCTTTGGTGACATCGGAAAAACGCTCCGTCGCCTTGGGATTATCCTTGTTCCGGTCCGGGTGCAATTCCTTCGCGAGCTTGCGATAGGCACTTTTGATTTCCTTTTCGCTCGCGCCTTTTCCGACACCCAATGCTTGATAGGGATCTACCATTACTAACCCTTTTTCAAATCCTTACCCCGCAGAGATTGGGATTTTCTACTCGATTTCAACACCAGTGTCTTATTCAGGTATGACGGCATCTGCAACCTTGCTGTGACGCGTGAAACGCAAAAGCAGATACAATATCAGCCCCAAAGGCCCCAGCATCAGTACGAACAGCAAGATAGGTATCTGAAGCCAGCGTGCAAACCCGTATTTGTCCGCATTGCGCGCCACCCAAATCCCGACGAACAAGTCAAAGGACAGATAGTGGATCCAGCCGATGGTGGCACCGCCGGGGCTGGAAAGGGTTTGCTGGACCCCGGCCAGACTGGAAAAGTCCATCGCTGCTCCGGTGCCGCTGTCGACGATACCTCCGATCAACAGAACCATCAGCGCCGCATAGCTTGCAGCGAGCAAAGCCACGCCACCATAGAACAGACCGGTCATCACTGTCCCCGTTCGCGGAGCCAGCAGAAGAATGACCCACATGGCCAACGCGTAGATATTGGTCACGGTAAAAATCAGATCCCAGTCCATCACACCCCCCTTTTCTTTTGCCAATAGCAGAAACCCGTGACTTGTCGCGGGACAAAATATTGTTTGTTTGCCGGTTGGCGGCAGGCTGTTACAAGCCACCCCATGACCGATCCCTTTTCCCTGTTCGAGAGCTGGTATGCCGAAGCGCGTACCACCGAGCTCAATGATAGCAACGCGATGACCATCGCGACCACCGACGCCGAGGGCCAGCCATCGGCGCGAATGGTCCTGCTCAAGGGTCATGGTCCCGATGGCTTTGTCTTCTACACCAACCAGCAGAGCCGCAAGGCCGGCGACATTGCGGAGAACCCCAAGGGCGCGATCCTGTTCCACTGGAAAAGCCTACGGCGGCAAATCCGGATCGAAGGGCATATCTCAACAGTGGCCGATGATCTCGCAAATGCCTATTTCGCAACGCGCAGCCGGGACTCGCAACTCGGGGCCTGGGCTTCGGACCAGTCTCGCCCGCTTTCGGACCGCGCAACCTTTGAAGCCCGCTTTGCGGAAATGACGAAACGTTTTGAAGGCGGCGATGTGCCGCGGCCACCCCACTGGTCGGGCTATTGCCTGACACCGGTGCGATTTGAGTTCTGGCAGGACCGGGCTCACCGGCTGCACGAACGACGGACTTTTGTCCGCGACGGTGACGACTGGACGGAAGGATTGCTTTACCCATGACCAACCTGCCTTATTATCATGTCGATGCTTTTGCCGACCGACCCTTCACCGGTAACCAGGCAGCGGTCATGCCACTCGAAAGCTGGCTGGATGATGCAGTTCTGCAAGCCCTTGGCGAGGAGAATAATTTCGCCGAAACAGCCTTTTACCTGCCCGATGAGAGCGGCGAAGCGGATTATGAACTGCGCTGGTTCACGCCGACGGTGGAAATCGCGCTTTGCGGTCATGCCACGCTCGCCAGCGGCCATATCATCCTGTCGCAGCAGCCCGATCGCCAGCAGGTAACGTTCCGGACGCGGCGCGCCGGCATCCTGACCGTCGTGCGGGACGGCGAAGGCTATGCGCTGGACCTCCCCGCCTATCCCCCCGCATCCAAGCCCATGCCGGAAATTGTCACGCTGATCGGCGGTGATCCCGTTGAAACCCAGTTTCACGAAGGACGCTATCATGTTCTTCGCTATGCGAATGCCGACGAGGTGATCGCTCTGAAACCGGACATGAAAGCGCTCGCCGCCCTCGGCAATGCGCAATTTATCTGCACGGCGCCGGGCAAGGACAGCGACGTCCTGAGCCGGGTTTTTGTTCCGGGAGGCGGGGTGGACGAAGACAGCGTGACCGGTTCAGCCCATGCCGTTCTGACACCTTTCTGGGCCAATCGACTGGGACGCGACAGCTTTACCGCCTATCAGGCCAGCCAGCGCGGCGGCTATGTCAAATGCCGTCTGGACGGCGACCGTGCGTGGCTGGGTGGCAGATGTGTAACTGTGGTAGAAGGCCGTTTTCACCTTTAGCTTGCTGACCGAGACCGGCGCTAGCTGCGAATGGGAAACAGCGCCATAATCCGGCCTATTTGTGCGCTCATCGGCGCCAGCACATCATCCTGCGTCTTGCCAAGCCGAACCACTGTCAGCTGCTGCTCGGGCGACACGACGATCTGTTGACCGAGATGCCCGAGCGCGGCGAAAATCGTATCCGGACCGTTATCGGGGAACAGCACCTGATTGCGCCCCTCGGGACGCCTCTTGTTAAGCCAGAGGTGGCCGCCATAGGCGGGGTCATTTTCCGACGACGTCTTCATGAATTTTACCCAGCTGACGGGCAGATGCTGGGCGCCTTTCCGAGCACCATTGTTGCGCAGAAACTCACCGAATTTTGCATAGTCACGGGCAGTGGCATGAATGAAACTGCCGCCGAGAAATGTCCCGTTCGGGCCGAATTCCGGATAGGTGCCATCCATTCCCAAGGGTTCGAGCAAGCGCCCGCGAATGAAACGCAGCGTGTCATGACGACGCACTTCCGGATCCGGACTTTTGGTGAGGGTGCGGGCGATGATATCGGACAGAATGATGCTGGTAGCGGTGCTATATTCGAATTTCTCGCCCGGTCGTGCCTCCATCGGGCGGGCTTCCGCATAGGCGGCGGCATCCTGCGCGCCGTCCAGAAACAGCATTCGGTTGGTGTCGGCCTCGAAAACGGTTTTCCCGCCTTCCTCCGGTGTTTCGGTGTGATCAAGGCCGGATGACATGTGAAGAAGATGCCGCAGCGTTATATCGCCCCGCGGATCACCCGGGCGTTGCCACGCGGGCACAGGTGCGGGATCGTCGAGCACCAGACGCCCGTCGGCTACCAGGAAACCGATCAGGGCTCCCGTGAGGCTTTTGGCCATTGACCAACTGATGAACCGGGTATCTTCGTCATAGCCTTCACCATAGCGTTCGGCGATGATTTTGCCCTGATGCATTACCAGAAAGGCCCGCGTTTCGGCCATCGCCGGATCCTCGAACAGCGGCGCAATTGCCGCATCCAGCCGCGCTTTGGCGACAGGACTGTTATCCGCTATATAAGCCAGTTCTTCCGGGCTTTTTTGGGGTGCGCTAATGGTATCACCACTCGATCCGCACGCAGCCAAAGCCAGCACGAGGGTCGAGATGAAGGCGAGTTTAATCTTGTGCATGAGCCGTCGTTGCACCAATAGAAGCCGCCATGGCAACCGGAAAAGACAGATCACCACACTCGTCGAGCAAGTGGCCTATGGCTCTATATGCCGTCGCGCTATTCCTCATCGTTCTGGTTGCGCTATTTGCCTATAATTATAACAGCATCAGGGGGCAGCTGGATGTCGGCACTGCCTATGGCGCACGGGTCGCCTGTTCGTGCCACTATGTCGGAGGACGCGATATCGAGGATTGCCGCAAGGATTTCGAGCCCGGCATGGAGGTAATCAACCTGTCGATAAATGACGAACGCAAGAGAGTGACCGCTTCTGCCCTAATGATGGAATCGGCAACCGCCGAATTCCGGGAGGGCTGGGGCTGCGTGATCCTGACCGACGAACAAGTCGAGGCCGAATAGCTAGACTTCGACACCTGCCAGCCATTGTTGCTCGACCGCAGCAGTGCTGACGATCCAGCCGCCGCCCAGTACGCGGTCCTTGTGATAGAACACCGCCGCCTGACCGGGAGCCACACCAAATTCCGGATTGTGGAATTGCAGTTCATTTCCTTCAAGCCGGGCAAGCGTTGGCTTGGACATCGAGCGGACTTTCACTTCGACCGGCCCTGCATAATCGCCGCCGATCCAGTTAATGTCACGCAACGATGCCGAGGCCACCGCCAGAGCGGCTTTTGGTCCGACAATGACGCGCTTGTCCTCCGGCTCCAGCCGGATAACATAGAGCGGTTCGGCCTGACCGCCGATTTCCAGCCCTTTGCGCTGCCCAACGGTATAGTGAATGAGGCCCTTGTGCCGCCCCATCACCGTGCCATCCATATGGACAATTTCGCCATCGTCATCGGCATCGGGACGTAATTTCCGCACCACGCTTGCATAGTCGCCGTTGGGCACGAAACATATATCCTGGCTGTCGGGCTTGAAAGCCACGGCCAGCCCCATGTCTTCGGCAATTTCGCGCACCTGCGTCTTGGGCATGTCACCAAGCGGAAAGCGGAGATAATCGAGCTGGTCCTGAGTGGTTGCAAACAGAAAATAGCTCTGGTCGCGCGCCGGGTCGAGAGCACGGTGCAATTCTGCGCCATCCGGACCAGCCACGCGCCGAACATAATGGCCGGTGGCCAGACAGTCGGCGCCCAGCTCGCGTGACAATTGCAGCAGATCGGTGAATTTCACACCCATATTGCACTGTACACACGGGATGGGTGTCCGGCCGGACATATATTCGTCCGCAAAGACATCCATGACCGAATCCTTGAACCGGCTTGCATGGTCAAAAACATAATGGGCGATGCCAAGCCGGTCGGCGACGGCCCGAGCGTCGCGAATATCCTGTCCGGCGCAACAGCTGCCGACTCGCCCGACCGCTTCGCCATGATCATAGAGCTGCAAGGTGATGCCAATGGTTTCCGCGCCGGTCCGTGCTGCGAGAGCTGCCACGACGCTTGAATCGACACCGCCCGACATGGCCACGACAATGCGTTTGCCCGCCAGGTCATCACCGAGTTGAAAATTTCCGTCTATCTTGTCCATCATCACAATTGCACCCCTTAGAGAATTCCCGCCGCTTGCGCCAGCACAGCGAACAAATCCCTTTCCGGCCGCCCGCCTGATCCATTTTGGTACGAATTGGCACGATGCAAGGAAGGATTGCTTAACCTCTCCTAAGGGCCCGTAAACATCCCTTTTACACTAGTTTATATCTTCGCTGCTAGACCGGCGTCTATGGAAATGAACTTCCCCCATAAAGGCTCCGAATGGCCGGCACTGGATGACAGGCGGGATGTGGGCGCTCAGCGTGCAGATCATCAGACCTTTCTCGCCAAGGCCATTGCCAGACAAACATCCAGCCAGACGGCCAGGAAGTTTGTGGCGGCCAAACGTAACCAGGGGAATTCAAGTTCTTCACGCCCCGTATCTTTTCTGGATGACCGGATGGCATTTTTTGCCGGACGGACACATTCCTCCAGAACCGATTACAGGGAAATAACATTGTTCAGGACCGGGAGTTTTCGGCCTGATCTGGCACAATAGGATATGGAAAAAATGCAAGAGTAGTAAAGAATATAAACGTGACGTTTACCTTGGCAGTTCAGGTAATCGAAAAACTCTCCCGCTACGAAGGCCAGACGCAACGGGAACGGGGTTAAATGCCGCAAGGCAAAATTTGAGGGTAGTATGATCGAAAACCAAAAAATAAAACCAGCGCAAGTTGTCGGCCCCCTTGGCGAACCGCTCACCATTGACGATTTGCCGAAACCCGGCACGACTCGCTGGGTCGTCCGCCGCAAGGCAGAAGTCGTCGCGGCCGTGAACGGTGGCTTGCTGACTGTTGATGAAGTTTGCGACCGCTATGATCTGTCGCTGGAAGAATTTGCGTCCTGGCAACGGGCAGTTGACCGGTCCGGCATGCCCGGATTGCGCGTCACGCGTATCCAGCACTATCGCGACCTCTACGAGCGCCAGCAGAAATATTGACCACATATTCAGCGCAATAATATTCCAGACAATATATATTGAATAGGACCACCGGGCATGTTCCGGTGGTCCTTTTTTATTCCTTCAAGTCGAGACAATAATCGTCTATGTTTTTGTATTCGCGAGCATAAGCAATTTATGCTCGTGTATAATCAGGAGGAACATATGGGTTGGATTATTGCATTGATAGTAGGCGGTATTGCGGGCTGGCTGGCCAGTATGGTCATGGGCCGTGATGCGTCCATGGGCGTCTTCTGGAATATCGTTGTCGGTATCATCGGATCGGTAATCGGCAATTTTGTCGGCGGCTATTTTGGCTTCGGTGGCAGCATTCAGGAGTTTTCGATCATTGGCCTGTTCACCGCTTTTGTCGGCGCGGTCGTACTGTTGCTGATTCTCAACCTCATTCAGCGTGGACGGGTACGCTAACCCGTCCGTCAGCCGGATATTGTGAATTTTACAGGGCCGGTTCTCACAGGAATCGGCCCTTTCGTGTAATGATATTGGTCGTTGATCGAACCAGGGCTTGAAGGACGGACCGAAAGCTGTTCCGGCTTGCTGCAGGTGCTATATTAATGTAACACAGCAAGTGAAATTCCGGACAGACCCGAAAATCAGCGATTCTTTTGTGTATTGCCATCTGGAAATGCGATAAGAGTCCGACTGAAGAGTAAAAAAATGAATTATGAATCGACCATCCCCAGCGAGAATATCGCAACTTTTGATGATGCCGAGGCGCGCAACACCAATCGCAAGCGGCTGATCATCACGGTCGCCGTGATCGTCGCGCTATTGCTGGCCTATATCGGCTATAATTATTTTGTCGGCGGTGCGGTCGAGGAAGATGGCGCGAGCCAGGCGCCAATGGTCACGGTCATGACCCCCGGCAAGCAACAGGTTGTACGCACTATCAATGCCACGGGCACGCTGGCGGCACGCCGCGAAATTCAGGTTAGCGTAGTCGGTGAAGGCGGCCGTGTAACCAATGTCTACGTCGACGCCGGCGACTGGGTCAAGCAGGGCCAGATCATGGCGAGCATTGACCAGTCGGTCCAGTCCCAGCAGGCCGCGAGTCTGGAAGCATCAGTGGGTGTATCGCGCGCCGATCTCAATCTGGCGCAGGCCAATCTCGATCGTGCAGAACAACTGGTCGACCGGGGCTTTATTTCCAAGGCGGATATCGACCGGCTGACCGCAACCCGCGATTCCGCCGCCGCACGTCTGCGCGTGGCACAGGCCCAGTTCAATGAGGTCCGTGCACGCAATGGCCGGCTGAACATCGTCGCGCCCAAGGCCGGCCTGGTTCTGGAGCGCAATGTGGAGCCGGGCCAGACCGTCACACAGGGCAGCGGAACGCTGTTCCGGATGGCGCAAAATGGCGAGATGGAACTGCAGGCACTGCTCGGTGAAAGCGACTTGGCCAATGTTTCGGTCGGCACAACAACTCAGGTCACTCCGGTCGGGACCGACAAGATTCTCACCGGACAAATCTGGCAAATTTCGCCGACCATTGATCCACAATCCCGTCAGGGCGTTGCCCGCATCGCACTGGGCTATGACAGCGCCTTGCGTCCCGGCGGCTTTGCCAGCGCGCGTATTCAGAGCGGCACATCCGAGGCTTCGGTGATACCGGAATCCGCATTGCAAAATGATAGCCAGGGAAGCTTTGTCTATGTCATCGACGCCGACAACAAGGCGGTACGCCGCGACGTCGTTGTCGGTTCGGTATCAAGTGCCGGTATTTCGGTCACGTCCGGCCTGACCGGGACAGAAAAAGTCGTACTCCGTGCGGGCGGCTTCCTGAATCCCGGCGAAACCGTCCGGACGACTGTTCAGAAAAATGCTGACGGCTCTTGAACTGTTCGCGAATTTGAGGCCCGACCGATGAATCTTCGCAATATTTCCGCTTGGAGCACCCGCAATCCTGTGGTGCCGATGGTGCTATTTGTCGCATTGCTCTTTGCCGGCCTGCTGAGTTTCAACCGCATGGATGTGGTGAACAATCCGGACGTTGAATTTCCGGCTGTCTCGGTCAGAATTTCGCAGCCCGGTGCTGCACCGACCGAAATCGAAAACCAGATTACCCAGAGAGTGGAAGCGGCGGTTCGTTCGATCAGCGGGGTCAAGAACATCAGTTCGACCGCCAGCGAAGGCAGCAGCAGTACTTTTGTCGAATTTGAAATCGGCGCGGATGTAAACGACAGCGTCAATGAAGTGAAAAACGCGGTCGACCAGGTGCGCGGATCCCTGCCCGACGGTATATTGGAACCGCAGATATCGAAGGTCGACGTCGCCGGTGGACCGATAGGCTTTTTTGCTGTCAAGGCCGATGACATGACCGTTGAACAGCTTAGCTGGTTTGTCGACGACACGGTCGCCAAGCGGCTGCTGACCGTCAACGGCATGGCCGAGGTCAACCGCTTTGGCGGCGTAGACAGGGAAATCCGCGTCATTTTGAAACCTGACCGGATGCAGGCACTAGGCGTGACCGCCAATCAGATTAACAGCGTGCTGCGCCAAGTGAACATCAATGCTGCCGGTGGCCGCGCAGAAGTGGGTGGCACCCGCCAGTCAGTGCGTGTTCTGGGCAATGCCGACGATGCCTATGAACTGTCGCAAACACAGATAGCCCTGCCCAATGGCCAGGTTATAAAATTGGCCGATGTGGCGGAAGTTACCGATTCCTTCGGTGAGCGGACCTCGATCAGCAAGGTGAAGGGCGTCGAAGTCGTCAACTTCTCGATGGACCGGGCACGCGGCGCTTCCGACGTTACCGTCTATGATGCCGCCATTGAAATCATGGACAAGATCGAAGCCGAAAATCCGGGCATCGAATTCATCCTGCTCGGCACAAGCGTCGACTATACAAAGTCGCAATATAAAAGTTCCATGCTGGCCATGATCGAGGGCGCTATATTGGCGGTTGTCGTGGTCTTCATCTTCCTGCGGGACTGGCGTGCCACGGTTATTTCGGCCATCGCCATTCCCCTGTCAGCAATCCCGACCTTCTGGTTCATGGATTTGCTGGGGTTCAATCTTAACTTTCTTTCGCTGCTCGCGCTCGGCCTGGTGGCGGGCGTGCTCGTTGATGATGCGATTGTGGAGATCGAGAATATCGTGCGCCATATGCGCATGGGCAAAACCGCCTATCAGGCATCGATCGACGCTGCCGACGAAATCGGCCTGGCCGTGGTCGCTACCTCCTTTTGTATCGTCGCCGTGTTCCTGCCGGTCGGCTTGATGCCTGGAATATCTGGTCAGTTTTTCAAGAATTTCGGCATTACCGTGGTTGTATCGGTCCTTATGAGTCTGGCGGTCGCGCGTATGATCACGCCAATGATTGCTGCCTATTTCCTAAAGGCCAAGGGCCATGCAGAACATGGCGAAGGCGTCTGGATGGATCGCTATATGCGGCTGCTGCAATGGGTTCTTGACCGCAGCGAAGCTGATCGCATCCGGGAGTCACTTGTCCCCGCGAAAGCAGCCTGGTGGCAATATCTGTGGGGCTTCGTGATGTTCGCCCTGATCGTGGCGGCATTTTTGGCAGCAGCATTCGGGGTCGGCTTTGCGTTGAACGGCCTGCTGGAGACTTTGATACCCAGCGACCTTCTGCGGGCTTTATTAAGTCTTGCAGCAGGCCTCGTAGCAGGTTTCTTCGTGGCCAAGCTCGCCGCCGCGCTGTTTAAAATGCTGTCCGGTATTTTCGGGGGACGTTTCAGCCAATGGTATGCCTATCGCTCCGGTCGGTTCCGGGCGAGAGCGAACGACCACCGCATGTGGATGATGGGCGTCGGAGTCATCGCCTTCGTGCTGACTGTGATTTTGTTCGCCATCACTCCGCAGGAATTCCAGCCGGTCACAGATCAGGATTCGAGCCGTGTCGAGATCGAGGTCGTGCCCGGCACCACCCTGGAGCAGACCGAGAAAATCGCCGACCGGGTGTCCGACCTGATGTACGCGCAACCGGAAGTGGACCGCGCGCTGACCCGGGTTCGCGAGACCAATGCCTCGGTGTTCGTGTCGCTCAAGAAAGAGCGGGCCAAAACCTCGATTGAATTCGAGCGGAGCATGTTGCCGGAGCTTCAGAAAATTCCTGATGCGCGTATTTCTTTCCAGTCGCAAAGCGGCGGCGGTGGAACCGGTCGTGATATCTCGATCATGCTAACCGGATCGGATCCGGAGTTGCTTGACGCCACTGCCGCACAACTGGTCGAGCAGATGAAGGATATCAACCTCATCCGGGCGCCCAGGATCGCAGCCGATCTGAGCCGGCCGGAAATCATCATCACGCCTTATCTCGATCTTGCATCGCAGCTTGGCGTCACCACCGCTGCGCTCAGTCAGACGATCCGTATCGCTACGCTCGGCGAAATTGATCAGAACGCCGCGAAATTCTCCCTTTCGGATCGCCAGATTCCCATCCGCGTCATGCTGCCGCTCGAATCGCGAAACGATCTGACCACGATTGAAAACCTGCCGATCCCGATTGCCAGCGGCGGCACCGTGCCGCTCAGCCGCGTAGCCAAGGTGAGTTTCGGCTCCGGACCGACTTCGATCCAGCGTTACAACCAGAACCGCCGAACCTTTGTCGGGGCCGATCTGGCGCCGGACGTCATCAAGGGTGAAGCAATGGAGCAAATCTTCGATCTTCCGATCATGAAAAATCTGCCGACCGGGGTCTCCAACGAAGCCTTCGGTGAAGACGAATGGCAAGCAGAACTGGCCGTGAATTTCATGATCGCCCTGATTTCCGGTATTCTGCTGGTCTTTGCAACGCTGGTCCTGCTTTACAAAAGGGTCATGTCGCCGCTGGTCAACATGGGTTCGCTGGCACTGGCTCCTCTCGGCGGCATATTCCTGGTCTGGCTCTGGGGCCTGTCGCTGTCGATGCCGGTCCTGATCGGTGTGCTCATGCTGCTGGGTATTGTCAGTAAGAATTCGATCCTGCTCATCGACTTCGCGATCGAGGAAATGCAGAAAGGCGTTCCCAAGTTCGAGGCGATCATGGATGCCGGACACAAGCGGGCCCAGCCGATCGTGATGACCACCGTGGCCATGACGGCAGGTATGGTGCCTACCGCCCTCTCCCTGTCCGGCGATGGCGCCTGGCGTGCACCGATGGGCGTGGTCGTGATCGGCGGCCTGATCGTGTCGACCCTGCTGACACTGGTTATCGTGCCTGCCGGCTTCAGCCTGGCAGACGGGTTCGAACGCCGCGCTGGTCCCTGGCTACGCAACAAGATGCTGACCTACAAGACCGGTGATGATCGCCATGACCGGCCCGGGGCAGAGGTCCAGCCCGCCGAGTGAAGCCGATATCGTCACACAGAAGCAGCGGCGACGGAACCGGCCCCGCAACCACAGGCAGCAATGCGGGCCGGGATATGAAAATTATTGCCACCGGCATGCTGGTGGTGATGGCGATCATCTATTTCTCTGCCAAAAGCTATGAGGCAGTGCATCCCACACTGGGGTTCGTTCGCGCGTTTGCCGAGGCGGCGATGGTTGGCGGACTGGCCGACTGGTTTGCCGTCACGGCCCTGTTCCGCCATCCCATGGGCCTTCCGATACCGCACACCGCGATCATCCCGCGCAACAAGGACCGCATCGGCGACACGCTGGCCAATTTCCTGAAGGACAATTTCCTCATTTCCCGTCTGGTCGCCCAGCGCATGCGCGATGTCGATCTTGCCAGCGGCATCGGCCGCTTTCTGCAATCGCCGAGCGGCGAAGAGGGCCGACTGAAGTTCGGGGCTTCGCGACTGCTGGGCGATGCGATTGCCTCGCTCGACAAGGACCGCCTCGGCACGATGTTCAAGGGTGCTGTCAAGAAGCAGGCCGTCGGGCTCGACATAGCAACGCCCATGGGCCAGATCCTGGCATCAGTCATGGCGGAAAACCGTCATGGGCCGCTGATCGATTCGTCGATCCGCTGGGCCTATCGGACGCTGGACACCAACGAGGCCGTGATCCGCAGTATCGTTACCGATCGCGCCAATGCCGTCATGCGCTGGACCGGCCTTGATGACCGGGTCGCCAACGAGGTGCTCGACGGTCTGTATAAGCTCCTGGCCGACATGGCGGCAGATCCCCAGCACCCGGTCCGCGCGAAAACCGAGGAAAGCCTTGAGCAGCTGGCCCGTGAACTGCAACATGATCCGGAGCTCCGCCAGAAGGTCAATGAATGGAAGCTGGAAATGATCGAGAATCCGGCGATCGCCTCATGGCTCGATGGCATTTGGGAGCAAGGCCGGGAAGCGCTGCTGCGGGCGGCCCGCGATCCCGATGCAGCCATGGCCGGTCAGTTCGGCGATGCGCTGATCCAGCTGGGCAACAGCTTGCAGCAGGACCGGCAGCTCAACCGGCAGATCAATCGTTTCGGCCGGCGTGCGGTCATCGGTGTTGTCGACAGCTATGGCGACAATATCGTCAAGCTGGTGTCAGAGACCATCCGCGGCTGGGATACGCAAACCATAACCGACCGGGTCGAAAATGCTGTCGGCAGGGATCTCCAGTTCATCCGGGTGAACGGCACGCTGGTCGGTGGGCTGGTCGGCCTTTCTCTTCACACGCTAGGCTACTGGATCTAGCGCGAAAGCAGCAGCCGCGCCTGTCCTGCAATCTGGGCTAGCATGGCAATAGACGGCTTCGGTGTCTGCTGTGCCCGATCCATGATCTTGCGGAACTGGGCCACCCGGGCAATATTTCGTTCCGCCCAGCTGTCGACGAACTGTTGCATGTCCTTGCCGCGAGTGCGGCGCAGAAAATCGAGCCGCATCTGCTGGAAATCACGGGCCAGACCGGCGACCAGCAAACGGTCCCAGGGATCGGACGGATTGATCCGGGTCGCGGTCATCTGCGCCCAGTCCAGACCAAGCTGGCTGCCGAGCCCGGTAAAGGCCGCAGCGACGTCCAGCGCATCAATATCCCGGCTATGGGCCAGATAAGCGATACCGGCGGCGCCGTCATTCTTGTAAATATTGGCGATCTTGCCGGCGATTTCCGGAGTGGCCCCCGCCTCGACCAGCAGCTTCACCTGACGCGACGCCTGCAAGCGACCTTCCGCAGTTATCAGATTTTCTACATTCTCGTTGAGCAATGTCACGCCAGGCGCCAGCATGTTGACGGTATCGTCGATACGGTCATCCGACACGCCGATGCGCATCAGATCGGCCATGTGCGAGCGCAGGACATAGGCGAGCCGGTCGAACAGCGTGATCCGGATATCTTCCGCAATCTCGGCCGTCTCGAGTGCGTGCCAGAGACGGTCGGCATCGAACAGCCGCTCTGCCATGACGAATGCACGCGCTACTTCTCCCAGAGCACAACCTTCTTCCTCGGCCAGTTCGAACGGATCGATCAGACCGAGCCGGTTGATCATGCGGTTGGCCAGTTTCGTCGCGATGATCTCGCGCCGCAACTGATGGTTGAGAATGGCCGCCCGATGCCCCTCCTGCATTGCCGGTGGAAAAGCCTGCAGCAATTCGCTGTCCAGCCCGGGATCATCGCCGAGGTCGCTATTTTCGATGGCATCCTGCAACGCGAGCTTCGCGGTGGATATCAGCACAGCCAGTTCCGGCCGGTACAGGCCGCGGCTTTCCTGGCCGCGACGAATCAGGTCTTCGTTGCTCGCCAGTCCCTCAACCGCGCGGTTCAATTGGCCATGTTCCTCGAACTGGTCGATCAGACGCACATAAGAGGGTAGAGATTTCGCGCCGCCCATTTCGGCAATGGACAGGCCGAGCGCCTGCAGCCGATTATCTTCCAGAACCAGCGCACCGACATCGTCAGTCATGGATTTGAGCAACAGATTCCGGGCATCCGGCTTGAGCTTGCCGCTGGCCAGTTCCGCATTGAGGGCAATCTTGATGTTGACCTCGTTATCGGAGCAGTCCACCCCGGCGCTATTGTCGATAAAGTCGGTGTTGATCCGGCCGCCACGCGCAGCAAACGCGATCCGTGCAGCCTGCGTGATACCCAGATTGGCGCCCTCGCCGATCACCTTCACCCGCAGTTGTTCGGCATTCAGCCGGATCTTGTCATTTGCCGGATCGCCGACCTCGATGTGATTCTCGGACGCGGCTTTTACATAGGTGCCGATCCCGCCGAACCAAAGCAGGTCGGCATTGCATGCCAAAATCGCGGTCATCAGGCGGCCCGGCGTCGTTTCGATGTCGTCGCCCAGCCCCAGCATTTTTGCCGCCTGCTCGGAAATTTTTATCGTTTTCGAACTGCGTGAAAAGACCCCGCCGCCTTTCGATATCAGATCCTTGTCATAATCTTCCCAGCTGGATCGCGGCAAGTCGAACAGTCTTTTCCGTTCGGCCCAGCTTTTTGCCGGATCGGGATCCGGGTCGATGAATATATGCCTATGGTCAAAGGCAGCCACGATCTTGAGGCTTTTGGAAAGCAGCATGCCGTTACCGAACACATCACCCGACATGTCACCGACCCCGACCACCCGGACCGGCTCACTCTGGATATCGATACCCGATTCTGCGAAATGTCGCTGCACCGACACCCATGCGCCGCGTGCGGTGATGCCCATAGCCTTGTGGTCATAACCATTGCTGCCGCCACTGGCGAATGCGTCACCGAGCCAGAAACCGCGATCGATTGCGATCTGGTTGGCAATATCGGAAAAACTGGCCGTACCCTTGTCTGCCGCCACAACAAAATATGGATCATCCTCGTCAAGCCGCTGCACTCGCGCCGGGGGCACCACCTTGCCCTCGACGATATTGTCGGTCACCGACAACAGGGCAGAGATGAAAATTTTATAGGCTTCCACACCTTCGGCAAGAAATGCATCGCGGTCATCGCCCGAGGGCAGTTGCTTGGCAAAAAAGCCGCCTTTTGCGCCGGTCGGTACAATGACGGCATTCTTGACCCGCTGGGCTTTCATCAATCCGAGTATTTCGGTGCGGAAATCGTCCCGCCGGTCGGACCAGCGCAGGCCGCCACGGGCCACCGGACCCGCTCGCAAATGGATGCCTTCAACCCGCGGACTATAGACAAATATCTCCCGCCAGGGCACCGGCGCCGGCAGTTCGGGAATCTTGGCACTTTCGATCTTGAAGGCCAGCGCTTCGCCGGACTGATAAGCGAAGGCATTGGTGCGCAATATCGATTCAATGACCGCCCGGAACAGCCGCAGGATGCGGTCATCATCAATGGCGTGAACACTGATCAGGGCCGCATCCATGTCACGCGTTGCAAGCTGCATGGCTTTCACCCGATCGCCGTCAAAATCCGGATCATGCAGGGCGCGGAAAATCCTGATCATCGCGGCCGTCACGTCCGCCGCCTCGGCCAGCGCCTCGACGACCGTGATCAGACCATAGCTCAGCCCGGTCTGCCGCAAATAGCGGAACCAGGCCCGCATCCACACCGTCGATCGCGCATCGATTCCGGCGGTCGTGATCAGCTGGTTGAAGGCGTCATTTTCGGACTCCCCGTCCAGCACATTGGTGATCGCGGCCTCTATTTCATCGGAGCGGGCGATCAGGCGATCGCAACGCTCCTCCGAGCGCAGTTCGAGCAGGAAATCATGGATGAAGCCCAGACGCCCGTCGTCGAGCGGAGTCGGAACCGATTCGAGAACGGTAAATCCGAAATTCTCCAGCGTCGGCACTGCATCGGAGAGGGGCAGCGCCCCGCCAAGATGGTATATTTTAAGCCGCAGCAGATTATCGGCGTCGCTGGCCAGCCGGTAAAGCCGGGTAGAACGCTGCCCCCCACGCTCCAGCTTGAACAGGCGCATGATATCCTTAGCGGCTTCCAGCGCACCATAGGTCGACTGATAGGTGCCCGGGAAACAATCGGCATAACGCTGGGCAAGGATTGCCGCGCGATTTTCCTGGCCGGCTTCCCGCAAATTGCGCTCGACTTCCGGTTTCCAGCCCCGGACCATGTTCTCGAGTTCCTGATCGAGCAGATCGGGGTCCGGGATTCTGCCGTCGGTGCCCATGTCGAGCGTGTAGCGCAAGGAGGAGACTCCGCCCTCTTCAAGCGTATTGGACCAGCTCAATATCTTGGCCCCGGTCGCCTTGGTCAGCATATTTTCCACATTTTGCCGACGCTCGGTCGAAAGCTGTTCCCGCGGGAGCCAGACAAAGGCGAATAAATGGCGGGCGAGTGGTGAAATCACGCTGTGCAATTTCGGCCGTGGCCGGTCGATCAGCGACATCGAGATCAGGGCCAGTTTTTCCAGATCATCCTGAGTGAACGTGATCAGTAGATCATGCGGCAAAGATGTCAGCGAATGGGTCAGGCTTTTTCCGGCATGGCCCGACACCGAAAATCCGAACTTGTCGAACAGCCGGGTGAGCTGCGTGCGCAATACCGGAATATTTTCGGGTGCAGCGGCCAGTGCCGCGCTGGTCCACATCCCGGAGATGATCGACAGCGCCGTAATCCGGTTCTTTTCCCTGACTGGCACGATGATCAGGTCCATCAGCACGTGGCGATGGACAGTGGACAGCTGGTTCGACTTGATAATCAGCGGAGCCTTGCCGCCATTTTCAAACCATTCAAAAGCGCGCCGCCTGCTTTCCTTGGACAATATCGGCTGCGGGCGCATGCGGGCCAGACCGAGCTGCTGCGTGCGGCCACCCTTGGTGTCAACCATTTCATGGCCGAGCAAAGTCAGATTGCGATCCAGGAACCAGCGGAGCAACGTCGCGCCCTCGCCTTCGGGCAGGGCGTCGGCATTTTCGCCTAGCACGATCTGCAATTTCAGCCAGTCGGTGACAGCGGCGGCGACATCCTTGAGATTCGCGCGCAGCGCCTTGACCAGTTCCCGACGAATACGGGCATCGGTTCTCTCGAGCTCGATATAGATGACAGACTCACGTTTCTCACCGGGGGTAGCCTGATCAACAAACTCGATCAGCCTGCCTTCGGCATCGCGCCTCACGGCAAGCACCGGGTGGATCAGCCGCTCGATGGTCAGGCCGAAACCGGCAATGGTCGCACAGACCGAGTCGACCAGAAACGGCATGTCGTCGTTTACAATCGCCAGGCGCAAATGCCTGTTATCCTGTTGTCCGCTGACGCTTTCCAATGACAGGTTCGCTTCGCCATCGCGGCGTTCCTGGGCGGATTGCAATGTGAAGCGCGCGGCCTCCTCGCACGCTTTTTCGTCAAAACCGATATTTTCGCCTGGCAACGCACTTTCGCGAAAGGCGGCCACCAGCATCTTTTCGAGACTGTCAACTTTGGATTGCGCTGGCTTGGATTTCCGTTCGCGATTGGCCGCCATTTTTCCCCCAAGTGGATCGAGACGGGTCAAAGGCCCGTCAGCATGGCCATGCTATGCGCCCAATCTGCGGCACGCTCAAGAGGTTAGCCGATCCTTTTCGGTGGCGAGAAGAGAATGTTTTCAACCGTGATATTTCTGTTACATATGCAACTATAATCCGGCGGCGACCGCATTGTTACCGGGTCTGGCGAGATCAGATCTCGGTATGTTTCAATGCCTGGCTGGTCAGCCTGTCATTGCCGCGTACCGGTCCGACGATCGACAATTCGCCGTCCGTTCCCTTGCGGGCGACGAGCACGACAAATTCGGAATCACCGGGATCAATGTCCTGCAGCCGCTGGGACGGAGCCGCGCGCAATTTCACCAGCAGATCTTCTCCGGCCGTCCGCAACTTGTTGAGCAGACCCGAGGTCCGCCCTGCGGCGCGCTCGGCATGGACAATCGCTTTCAGGCCACCTTCATGCTGTCCCAGAAGTTCGCCCAGCGCTCCCTTGGCAATCGCGTTGCGCTTTGCATATTTGAGCACTGCGGCATATTCGGTCAGTCGCGTCTTGTCATAGCCGGTGCCGAAGACAAGCTTGACAATCGGCGTCATCGGCGCGCGTTCCTGAACCACAAGACCGCTGTCTTCGAGCAGCATCGCATAGTCGTCGGGGAACATTTCGGTCATCAGATAGAAATCATAGGCCCGGCTGATTGCGGCATAGAGCGCCGCACGGCTGCGCTGTTCCTTATGCGCTGCATGGTCGGCACTATTCCTGGCAGCGGCGAGCCAATCGGCCAGGCTTGCATCCTCTGCCGGCTGGTCTGCCGATTCTCCGTCGCTCTCCTGCGGGGTGATTGCAAAGTCTGGCGTAAGGTCAAGCGGGCTGATCGGTTCCCGGTCATCCATGCCGCTGGCATTCGGCCCGTCTTCCCAGACGGGGCCCGCAATGGTCCGCGCCGGAGCCGAGAGCATTGCCTCGGTCACCTGCCCTTCGATTTGCTGCTGGACGGTCTCGGCGGCCACTTCCTTCCAGTTGATGACGCCGTAGATGAAATCTATCGTGTCATCGTCGGTCGAAAAAGGCAGCAGGATACCGCGATACATGATCGTGATGCCCTGATGATTGACGAATTCGGCTTCGAAACCGATTGGAGCCTGATTGGCGATTATCTGCAGATAATGATCGGTAATTCTCGACAGCAGAGACCGCGCCGGCACATCGGCAACCGCGGTGATCGATGCATCGATGGCGCACTCTTCACGAAGCGCGCGGCCAAGAAACTGGATCGAGGGATTTTCAATGCCGTTGGTAAAATCGAGCAATACGCTGTTCGGACCGAAATCCTCGTTCGATTCGGGCGACAGATCCTCGACATCGGGGAAATGCCGCTCGCCAAGCAGGCTGGCCCAGAAATTATACGCGCGCACATGCATGCGCCGTTCGTCCTGACTGATCGCCGGCGGGGCCTCCACCGCGGCGTCATCATCTTCGAAGACCGTGTAATCGGGTACCGAAAGCAAATCCGGATCGCCGAGTTCGTTATGATTCCGTAGGTTTTCCATGCTGCCCCATCGCGATTGCATCAATTCCACACTGGTCTGCACCACCATGGTAAATATATGGTAAATTTTCCGGTAAGACGCTCTGGACCCCCAGACGGCAACGGGGCCTGCATTGGCAGCGACTGTGCGAAATAACGACTGCGCGCTCTTGTCACGGCAATAGTCTGCTGGTAATGGCGCGCGATCAATGGAAATTGCTTGAGGCCGACCCTCATCCGTTTCATCGATGCCGCTTTAGCTCAGTTGGTAGAGCATCGCATTCGTAATGCGGGGGCCAGAGGTTCGAATCCTCTAAGCGGCACCACCGAGTTTCCCCTTTTCGACCGTCTCTGCACCTGCCCCGATCTGGCATAATTAATGCCGATTTATCTGTAGCTTACCTGCAGGTCATCGATCACCTTTGCGACCAGAGCCCCTTTGTCGGTCGTAGAACGATGCCAATATGGCCCATCGTCTCAGAGGGCCATTTTGGCTGTTCGACACGACCGCTTCCGGCGACCATCAGGAATCTGCCTCGTCGCGCTTTTCCGCATTCTCTCTCGCGTGCATGTCCGACCAGAGCTTTTCCGTTCCGGCTTCGACGGACTGGTTGAGATATTGCGAAGCCACGAGCCACCCCTTGATCGGACGCAATGGCAACAAACAGCCAATCGCCATCAATGGCACCGCAATGGCAAATACCAGAGGCACCGGTAATTCAAAAACGACCTGGAGCCAGACCACAAAAAACAACAGCGGAAACGCGACAAAGCAAAGGGAGAAAAATGCCGGGCCATCGTCGGGGGTCGCGAAACGGTAATCCAGGCCGCAGGTTTCGCAGCTGTCCTGGATTTTCAGCCAGGTCCGGAACATGCGCCCTTGGCGACAACGTGGACAATGGCCTTGCCAGCCCGCGATAAATATTGCTCTGGTTTTACTGTTCTTGTGATCCTTCATCGAAGATCTCCATAGTTGAAAAATACCATCGCTGAACCGGACGATCAGGCGATCGGCAACAGGGGGTGGCGGGCGATCATAGCCGTGTCAGGCCGCGAAATTCCAAAACAAAGCCGGTAAAGAAATCGAGTTCTTCTGCGGTCAGCCCGAGGGCTAGCGCCCTTCGCATGGCTGAATCTAGAGCGGCCGAGTCATCATTTCTGATCGCACAGCCGAGGTCGAGAATTGCCGCGGTTCGCACGTCGAAGCTGCGCTCGCCCAGCGCGGCGTCGATATCAGCGCCGGAGAGGCCGGCATCGCGTGCCTCTTTCTCAGCATCGGAAAGGACATCCTTGCAGGCGCAGTCGCTCAACAAGGCCAGTTTGAGCTGGCTCAATATCCGCTCGTATTCCGGCTCAGCCATTGCAGGGATGCACGCGACGCAAGCACAGAAATTCGGGCAGATATTGCCTGGCCGTCGTGATCAATGCCACGACAGTCAGGTTCAAGAGCGCCGCGGTCAGCGGACTACTGCCCAAGGCTGCAATCACGATCGGCTGCACTTTGAAAACGGATAGCTTGAGCTCAGGCTCGACAAATTTCGAATAAGTCCATCTCATGATGAATTCCATGACCGTATTGGTGCCGCAGCCTTTTCAGGACGGCGGCACCATCAAGCGGATCAAAAGTTGTAACTGATGCCGACCAGGGCCTGATGCTGGTCATACTGACCACCATTGTTGCCGAAGTCGGTGTAGCGATATTCGAGACGCGCGCTGATTTTGTCGGTCAGCATGCGTTCGATGCCTCCGCCGACAAGCCAACCGTCCAGATTGTCGGATACACGCGACGTCGCATCATCAGAAACCCGTGTCGTGCGAACCCGGGCATTGGCATAGCCGCCCCGGACATAGACGAGCGTCTTGTCATCCACGAGGTAACCGGCACGCGCCGTCAGATCGAAGCTGTAGCGCGGATCGATAGTGACCGAATCGCCGGATGTCTGGCCGCGGACCTCATCATCAAAAGCACCGCTGAAGCCAGCCTCGGCACCGATCACGAAGCGGTCACTGACCTTGTAATTAAATCCGGCATAGCCACCGAGCACGACGGCATCACGCGACACTTCGGCATCGACAGGCTGAGCACCGATGGTGCGATCGGCCACTTCAGCTCTGTTCCAGCCCGCCTGAACACCAATATAGGGGCCATCAAAATTATTGGCCTGCGCCGGCGCTGCGATGAAGCCTGCAATGCCTGCGAGGGTCGTTACGATTATTTTCGATTTCATTTCTAACTCCATATCTTGCCCCTGAAGCGGGGTCGGAAATGCAGTTAAGGCCATCCGGCTTTCGTGATAATTGGCCTTCGGTGAAAGATATTATTCCACTAAATGAAATATTGGATCAATTGATGAAGCGGTTGGCGCGAAGCCTTTCAGCCGCAAAATCGACAAATGTCCTTACTTTGGCAGACGCGTTCCTGCCTTCCGGATGGACGATATGCACCGGCAAAGGCTCTTCCTCATATTCCTCGAGGACCGTCTGAAGCTGACCCGAAACCAGATCCGGCCCGACCTGATAGGACAGAATCCTGGTTAGCCCCCAACCGGATCGTGCCGCCTCGATTGCCGCGGGATTGGAATTGCAGAACAGACCCGGCGAGACCCGAACAGTCTCTTTTTCTTCCCGACCAAATCTCCAGTCCAGCGAGGTCCAGGCGCTGGTTGCCGCTATGATCCGGTGCGTCGCCAGACTGGCAGGTCGTGCAGGGACCCCCTCGCGGTCGAAATATTCCGGCGCACCGCAGACTACACGCCGGACGGATCCGACCTTGATCGCGCTATAGCTGGAGTCTGGAAGATGGCCGATCCGGACAGCGACGTCCAGACCTTCGTCAATCAGGTTGGTCACGCGATCCAGAAACACGAGACGTCCTGTCACCTCAGGATAGAGGTCGAGAAACTCGGTGACGATCGGGAGAATATATATCTGTCCGAACATCACCGAAGCGGTGATCGTCAAACTGCCGGTGGGCTTTGCAAAGGATCCCGATGCAGCGGCCTCCGCCTCTTCAACCGCGGCGAGGATCTGCCGGCAGTCCTCGACATAGCGCGCGCCAATCTCGGTCAGCTTGACCGATCGCGTGGTGCGCGTGAGCAGACGGGCACCGATCAGACCCTCGAGTCCCGCAACGGCGCGACTCACCGCAGGCGGGCTCATATTGAGCTGGCGGGCGGTCTCCGCGAAACTACCGCTATCGGCGATGCGCACCAATATGCGCATGGCTTGGATCCGGTCCATTTTCTTCCTCCGTCAGCACTGGATAAGTAAAGATTAGCGGGACAGCAGTGAGAAACAAGCGCTATTATTTCAATTTTTGAAATACTGAATTCATAACAATCCCGGTTCTTACGTGAACTGGATTGCTCCACATAAGAGCTGCCGAGCATATCGGCGTCATTCAATCAGGAGCGATCCCATGCAACTCTATCATTTCCCGCTTTCCGGCCATGCCCATCGGGCGCGTCTGTTCCTTTCCCTCATCGGTGCAGAGGTTGAAGTCATCGACGTCGATCTGGGCGCAGGCGAGCATAAGCAACCCGACTATCTGAAACTGAACCGTTTTGGCCAGGTTCCCGTTCTGGTCGACGGTGACACGGTCATCGCCGATTCCAACGCAATTCTGGTCTATGCCGCGAAGAAATTTGGCCGCACAGACTGGCTGCCTGACAGCGCAGCCGAAGCTGCAGCGGTCCAGCGCTGGCTGTCGGTTGCCGCAGGACAAATTGCTTTCGGACCCGCCGCCGCGCGCTTGATAACCGTGTTCGGCGCAACCTTCAGCCCGGACGAGGTAATTGGCCGCGCGCACGATGTTCTAACCGTTATCGAGGCAGAGCTGGCAGGCCGCGACTGGATCGCCGGCAGGCAAAAACCATCGGTCGCCGACGTTGCGCTTTACAGTTATATCGCGCGCGCGCCGGAGGGGAATGTCGATCTCTCGGGCTATCCCGAAGTCAACGCCTGGCTTTCCCGCATCGAAGCGTTGCCCGGCTTCGTCCCCTTGCCCCGAACCCCGGTCGGGCTCGCCGCTGCGGCCTGACACCACTGGCGAGGCGGCGGTGCACATTGCTCTCCCTCCCGCAACACCGCTGCCCCGCCCCTCTTGCAACAGGACCTTGGCCATGAACAGTTTGACCGGCGAACCCGCAGACGGACTCTTCCACGCAGGCGAAATCGCACTGCAGCGCTCGGTCGGCATGGCTGAACGGATGGAACATATCGGCGCAAAAATAGTGCGGGATTTCATGCCCGATCAGCACCGCGACTTTTATGCGCGACTGCCATTCATCATTGTGGCGATGGTCGATCCATCCGGCGATATATGGCCCACAATGCTGACCGGCGCTCCGGGCTTCATCAGTTCCCCGTCAGCCCGGTCTCTGGTCATCCGCGGAACGCTTGATGCTGCCGATCCCGCTTCCGCCGGCGCACAGACCGGCGAGGCCATCGGTATGCTCGGCATCGAACTGCACACCCGCCGCCGCAATCGGATGAACGGAGACATCAGGAACGCCGGAGACGGTTCCCTGGAAGTTACGGTCGGCCAGGCCTTTGGCAACTGCCCGCAATATATCCAGCTGCGCGATTACAGCTTTTCGCGCGATACGGGTCAGGCCATGTCGGCGTCAGTCACGGAATCCGGCGAACTGACCGATGAGGCCCGTGCCATCATCGCGACCGCCGACACCTTTTTCGTCGCATCCTATGTGGACCGCGGTGACATCAGGCAGATCGACGCTTCGCACAGAGGCGGCAAAGCCGGATTTGTCAGAATCGACGAAGATGGCCAACTGACGATCCCGGATTTTTCCGGCAATTTCCATTTCAACACGCTTGGCAATTTCCTCGTCAATCCGCGCGCCGGCTTGCTGTTCGTCGATTTTGAAACAGGCGACATCCTGCAAATCACCGGGACCGCGCGGATCATCACTGATTCTCCGGAAATCGCATCTTTCAGGGGCGCAGAAAGAATCTGGACGTTCCGCCCGAGCGGGATGGTCCTGCGCCGGGGGGCCTCGAACTTGCGGTGGACGATGCGCGAGAATTCCTTCTCGCCAAAAGCCCTGAGGACGGGCTCTTGGGCAGAGGTGGCGGCCGAGCTTGACGCGGGCTGCGCTACTCACCCCAAAGGCGAAACCCCGCTTTCCGACGCTGCACGGGCTGGCGGAAGTACGCCGCGGGAGATCAAGCCATGACTTTCAGCCTGATCGCCATGCCTGCCGCTGAGGAGTTGGCCATGGATCATTTTGCCCCGGATGGCGTCAGCCACAAGCAACGCGATTCCGCCGCCTTTCACAAAATCGCAGGTCTCTATCTCCTGATGCTGCTGCTAATTTTCCAGTTTCCATCGGGTGCCGGCTCCGCCGATGCGCAAGCAAGCGCGGCAGAGGCGGTCGCGCCAGTAGAATTCCGCTCTGAGGATTGCATTCAGCCTCCTCGCTCCCCCCACCAGATAAAGGATTGAACCATGTCACGTCCCCCATTGCCCCCGTTTGACGAAACGTCCGCTCGCGAGAAAGTGAGACTGGCCGAAGATGGCTGGAACAGTCGCGATCCAGCCAGGGTTGCTCAGGCCTATACTGAAAATACCAGATGGCGGAATCGCGCCGAATTTCCCCGCGGCCGCGAAGAAGCCAGGAAATTTCTGGAGCGGAAGTGGACGAAAGAGCTCGAATACCGGTTAATCAAGGAACTTTGGGCCTATAGCGGCAATCGCATCGCGGTTCGCTATGCTTACGAATATCATGATGACAGCGGAAACTGGTTTCGCGCTTATGGCAACGAGAATTGGGAATTTGCCGAAGACGGTCTGATGCAAAACCGCCATGCCAGCATCAATGAACGGCCTATCACAGAAGCTGAACGTCTTTTCCGCTGGCCCCTCGGGCGGCGTCCTGACGATCATCCGGGGCTGTCCGAGCTTGGGCTTTAGCGGCCTGCCGATATCTGCAGGCACTCTCGCGCACGAGAGACAGCAGGCGCCGTTCCCGACCAATGACGAAAGACCTTGAACCTTTAATATTGGACAGCCGCCACTCGCGGCCCTTCACCGCGATAGGTCCGCGGCGTTTTTCCCGACCATCGCTTGAAGGCACGGGTGAAGGAGCTTTGTTCCGAAAAGCCGGTCAGAAAGGCAACCTCCACCAGCGAATGGCTGGTTTCGCCGACGAGCTTGAGAGCCACCTCCCGTCGTGCCTCATCGACCAGGGATTGATAGCTGTGCCCCAGATCCGACAAGCGGCGCTGCAAGGTACGGCTCCCCATGCCCAAATGGCATGCCACATCCTCGAGGCGCGGCACCCCATCGCTCAGGCTGTTGGCAATCTGGATAACCACCTCGCGATCAATCCGATCCGGTTCGGTAGTGCGAAGGATTTCCTCCATATGCTCGCGGAGAAATTTCCAGATATGCTGGTCTCCGACGCGGTTTGGTCGATCAACGTCCTGTTGATGCATGATAATCGCGTCGACTTCAGCGCCGTGGGTCACCGGACATTTGAAATGCTCTTCAAGCGGCAGCACATCGCCCACCGGCAGGTGAGTGAACTGGACACGCTTGGGGTTGAATTCGTCGCCATTCGCATCGCGCCAAAGCGAAACAAAGGTTCCCAGCGCTGCTTCGTTCGAAAGCTTGGCGCCGTCATTATCCGGGACAGGCTTACGGTTCATCCACCAGCATTCCGAACCTTTGTCCGCCAAGGCGAAGACGGAATAGGGATTGTAGAGTCTGGCATAGCGGTCAAGCCGCTCGAACGATCGTCGCAGCGTTGGCGCGGATTTGATCGTCAGCCCGAGCGGGCCGAACTCCTCACAGCGCATCGAAGCCGACGTCCGCATGTGAAAGCTGATTTGCGGGCGTTCTTCCCGGGCCAATGTTTCAAACAGCAGGTGGTGCTGTTGCACAGGTATGTGGTTCGCGGGATCGGCGAGCACTTCTCGCGCTATCCCGACGCGCGCCAACGCACGATTGGCGACCGCCTGCTCCGCCTGAGCAATCGCCTTGCGGGCAAAAAGGCTCGAAACTTCTACCACCGTGCGTTCTGCCTACCCCGTCGTTGCCGATTCAATGCTTCGTATAACGCATTTCTCCGAATTTGGCATGCCAGATCAAATTTTTGGCAGCCACGGTCAAGAAATACCGCGCTCGGTCGGCGTAATCCAGTCATCGTCAACTCCAAGGCCAGGTCCGGCGAACAGCAATATTTGACCTGTAGGTCCGGATATATGCCCCAGGCGAGTTGGCAGGTTGAAACACTTGCTGAGGAATGAATGATGAACCACCCCCCCAAGCCTTCGCGCAAGCTGGCCATTGCCTTGCTAGCGTCTATCGCAACAATTGGCATGGCTAGCGGCGGCGCGGCCGCACAGGAAGAATCCCGCGCCGCAACCGCAACCCAGCCTCCGGTCAACGACGGATTGCCGATGCCGGGATTCGAGATTGATCCTGCGACAACCGCGATCGTCATCACTGACCCGCAAAACGACTTTCTGTCGCCCAACGGTGTGACCTGGGGCGTTGTTGGTGAAAGCATCACCCGGAACCGCACCGTTGAAAATCTGGGAGCGCTGTTCAAGGTTGCTGATCAAACCGGCATGCCGGTGTTCGTCTCTCCCCACTATTATTTCAAGCACGACCATCGCTGGCAGTTCGAAGGCACGCTTGAAACGCTGATGCATTCCATTGGCATGTTCGACCGCCCGCATGCCCTCACCCTCGAAGCCTTTGAAGGGTCAGGTGCCGACTGGCTCGACCAGTACAAGCCTTACATAAATAATGGCCGGACAGTCGTGACCAGCCCGCACAAGGTGTATGGCCCTGACAGCAACGATCTGGCTCTGCAGCTGCGCAAGGCAGGAATTTCCAAAGTCATTCTGGGTGGCATGTCCTCGAACCTCTGCACGGAATCGCACATGCGGTCGCTGATCGAGGCAGGCTTTGAAGTCATGGTTGTCACCGATGCCACCGCCGGTGCCATCACCGAACATTATAACGGCTACGATGCTTCGCTCGTGAACTTCCGCATGATTGCCAGTGCTGTCGACAACACCGACAACACCGTCAAGGCGATCAGGGCTGCCTATCGCAGCAAATAGCCCAACCCTCTTGATCTTTGGCTGGAGCCACTGACCCCTCTCCCCCTGCTCCAGCCGAACGGACGGTGACCGGGAATGCCCATTGCCCCCCGATCCCGGCTTCATCGGTCACCGTCCCCCTTTTTGAAAACTCAAAGGAGATAAATTATGCGTATTTTGCCAACCAGCCTTGCCCTCGCCATCGCGCTTTCCGCAGGCTTTTCGGCACCCGCTCATGCGACTGACGAATATAATGTCACCAACGGCTATACTCTGGATGGCGCCGGATTGGGCGTCCATGGCGTCGACACGGTTGTACTCAGCACGATGAACGCTGTTGCGCCTGGCGAAGCAAGCCATGCGGTCGTTCACGATGGCGTGACCTATTATTTCGCGTCCGGACTGACGGCGGAACGGTTCCAATCCGATCCAGAGCGTTATCTGCCGCAATATGGTGGTTTCTGTGCCTATGCGGTTGCCCTCGGCAAGAAACTCGATGGCGATCCGCAGTATGCGGACATCGTGGAAGGCAAGCTCTATCTCTTCGTCAACGCCGCTGTTTTCCAGAGCTACCTCGCTGACAAGGAAAACACGCTGCGCACCGCCAAAGAGAAATGGCCGACCATCAAGCACAGCAAAGTCGAAGATCTCTGATCCCCGCAGGACGGCTGGCTATTCCGCAAGGCCAGCCGTCCATGCCGGAAAAACACCCTCTCCCGTTCGTGTCTCTCGTCAGGCACGACCCCATTCAAAGGACCGATTGCAATGACATCTTTCACCACCCACGACTTCGAAACCGCACCCGAAGACGCACAGCCCTTGCTGAATGCCGCCACAAGCGCATACGGCTTTATTCCCAACCTGCTCGGAACGATGGCCGAGGCCCCGGCCCTGCTCGAAGGCTATATGACGCTGGCAGGCATTTTCGACAAAACCGATCTGTCAGAGGCCGAGCGCCAAATCATTCTGATGACGAATAACCGGTTGAACGCCTGTCATTATTGCATGGCTGCCCACACTTCGATCTCGCAAGGCGCCGGTGTCCCGCAGGATATAATCGAGGCCCTGCGCACCGATACGCCGATCAATGATCCCAAGCTCGAGGCGCTTCGTACTTTCGCCGCCGTGATCAACAAAACGCGCGGCTGGCCCGAAACTTCAGATATCGAGGCATTTCTTGGCGCGGGCTACACCCGGCAGAATATTCTGGAAGTTGTTCTCGGCACGGCCCTCAAGGTCATGTCGAACTATACCAACCATATCGCGGCCACCGAACTGGACGCTGCATTCGAACCAAACGCCTGGACGACCGACCTCGTCGACATGGGCTGATACAAGGCAAATCTGGTCCATTCTGTCACGCACACAGCCGATATCCCTCGGGAAGGCTAACCGCGTCCACTTCGACCGCGAGATTACCCGCTGACCAGAGTTTGCCGCCACTGCAGGAGACCTGAAAAATGACTAGACTATTACGCATTGATGCCAGCGCGCGGATCACGCGTTCGCTTACCCGGGAACTGGCCGACAGCTTCACGCAAAGCTGGCGTGAGCGGCGTCCGCAGGATGAGATTGTCCTGCGCGACGTCGGCGCCAATCCGCCTCCAATCATCAGTGAAGACTGGATTGCAGCGGCTTTTGCAAAGGATCGGTCGACCGATCAGCAACAGCTTCTTGCGCTATCAGACGAACTGATTGCCGAAGTGGCCGGTGCCGACATCATCGTCATGGCAACGCCGATGTACAACTACGGCATGCCCGCCGCGCTCAAAGCGTGGTTCGACCAGGTTGTAAGAATCGACAAGACTTTTACCTTCGATCTCACTCGCGGCGATGCCCCGCTTGAGCCGATATTGGCTGGCAAGACCCTCATCCTGCTCACTTCATGGGGGGAATTCGGCTTCGCTGCTGGAGGGCCCAATGAAGGGCGCAACAGCCTGACTCCGCATGTCCGCACGGCATCGCGCTATCTTGGCGTGGAGACCATTCATCAGGTCGGGATCGAGTATCAGGAGTTTGGCGACGAACGCTTTGAAGCCTCGCATAAAGCAGCCTTTGCAGCGCTCGATCCCTTGGTCGAAACACTGGTCACGACGCTCCCCCTGAACCCAGACCGCAGGAAGTCGGCAGCATGATCGCTCTACCTGAAGAAAATGCACCTGCGACACGCGAGGCAGATAGGCGCGGCCACAGCATGCTCCTGGCGCAATGATCGGCAAAGCCGAGTGGGTGGGTTTTCACTTACCCCGTCTCGCTCTCTCTAAAATCATCAGGATCTTTTTCCATGACCAATCAAACGGTAATCACCAACAGCTACAGGCCGATATCTGGCGCCGGTGAATTCGATTTCGATGTCGCCATCATCGGCGCTGGCACAGCCGGAATGGCGGCCTATCGTGAAGCTTCGCAATATAGCGATCGCGTTGCACTGATCGATGGCGGGCCACTAGGCACAACATGCGCGCGCGTGGGCTGCATGCCTTCCAAACTCCTGATCGCAGCAGCCGAGGCAGCGCATGCGGGGTCCAGGACTCCCATGTTCGGGGTCCGATATGACGATCCGGCGATCGACGGCATAGCCGTGATGAAACGGGTACGTGGCGAGCGTGACCGCTTTGTCGGTTTTGTCACAGAGGCTGTCCATGGATTCGACAAGGGCGAGATAATAAGGGAATATGCCCGCTTCGAAGACGATCACACGCTTCGGTTGAGCAGCGGACGCAAGATTTCTGCCCGCACGATAGTCATCGCCACCGGTTCGCGGCCCGCCATTCCCCAAGCATTATTCGCCGCCGGCGAAAGGCTGATCGTCAATGATGATATATTTGACTGGACCGATCTGCCCGGTTCGGTCGCGGTATTCGGGGCTGGTGTCATCGGGCTGGAATTGGGGCAGGCCCTGCACCGGCTGGGAGTGCGCGTGCGTCTTTTCGGAAGGGGCGGTCAGGCCGGGCCACTAACCGATCCAGTGGTGCGCCAATATGCGACCGACATTTTTTCTGGCGAGTTTCCGGCCATCTGGAACGCTGACACCCGGATTTCGCGCAAAAGGGATACTGTCGCGGTGCGCTGGGGCGAAGCGGCGGATCAGGAAGCCGGCTTCGACTATCTGGTCGCAGCCACCGGTCGCAGGCCCAATATTGATAAAATCGGTCTCGAGAATACCGGCCTGCCGCTCGGAACGACGGGCGTGCCTCAATATGACCCCTTGTCCGGCCGCGTTGGCGACACCCATATATTCATTGCCGGCGATGCTGCGCTTGACCTGCCGCTGCTGCACGAAGCGGCAGATGAGGGCCGCTTGGCCGGAGAGAATGCAGCGCGCTTTCCGCATTCATACAGACGATCTCGCCGCACCCCGATCGGCATCGTTTTCTCCGATCCGCAAATTGCTATGGTCGGGGCCAGCCATGCCTCGCTCTTGGCTAGACCGGGATGCCACTTCGCGACCGGAGAAGTTTCATTTGAGGACCAGGGCCGTGCCCGGGTGATGGGTCTCAACAAGGGCATCCTCAGGCTTTATGCCGAACACGGCAGCGCACGGTTTCTCGGAGCCGAAATGATCGGCCCTTCAGCTGAACATATCGCGCATCTTCTGGCCTGGTCCATTCAGGCCAACATGACCGTGGAGCAAATCCTGCAAATGCCGTTTTACCATCCCGTACTGGAAGAGGGCGTGCGCACAGCCTTCAGAAATCTGAACCATGCTCTTGGATTTGGCCCCAATCCTCCACTGCAATGTATTGATTGCGGACCGGGAGCCTGATCCATGGTCTTTTGCGGAAAGATGATGAAGATAGCGCTGCAAGACAAATTATGGGCAGAACCGCCCGCCATCGACCTGAAAACACTAGAAATCCTTGCCAGAAAAAGGCGAACGCAGCAATGCCTGCAAATGAATGGAGAACGTCATGAAAAAAATGATCGGCATCGCAGCCTTAACATTATCGGCTATCGTCATCTGGTCCGGCTCGATCTTTGTCATCGGCAGCGAGGGATGGCTCAAACGTCCAATCGCCACTGATGCCTCAGCGCAATCTTTTGTGGCGGCAGCCGCCGATATTGTTGAGCGAAACCATCGCGGCAATCTGAGCATGCTTTTGGTCGAAGGCGGCGAGGTTGCTGCAAGCTATCATTCTTCCACGGGTAAGCCGGTTGACGAAAATTCGGTGTTTCAGGTCGCTTCGTTGAGCAAGTGGCTCGCCGCATGGGGCGTCATGACTCTTGTCGAGGATGGTGTCATAGACCTGGATGAACCGGTATCGCGTTATCTCACTCGCTGGCAACTGCCCACCGGCCCATTCGATAATGATGGTGTGACCACCCGGCGGCTGCTCAGCCATACAGCAGGGTTGGACGACGGTCTTGGCTATGCCGGTTTCGATTCCGACAGCGCGGTGCAATCTCTCGAAAGCTCGCTTGACCGAGCGCTGGACGCTTCACCGGGGAAAAGCGGCATCGTTAAGGTCGGCATCGAACCCGGTTCAGGCTGGAATTATTCCGGCGGCGGCTACACGCTTCTACAACTGCTGATCGAGGAAGTTTCGGGCCAGCCATTTACCGATTATATGGCTGAACGGGTATTCGAGCCGCTGAACATGTCGCAAAGCGGTTTTGACCACAAGAAAGCCGCCGGACTGGGGCTCGCAGAAAATTTTGATCTCGAGGGGAATGTCGAACCGCTGAAATATTACAGTTCATTGGCCGCCACTTCCCTTTTTACCAGCAGCCGGGACATGGCTCTTTTCCTGGCAGCACAGGGGCCGGGGTCAGGGCAACGCGTCCTGTCTGAAGCCAGCATGCGGTTGATGCGCCAGCCGCACGCGTCCCAGATGGGCGCCGATATCTGGGGCTTGGGAACAATGCTCTATGCACCGAATAATGCGGGAGACTTCATCATCGGTCACGACGGGAATAACGAACCGGCGATCAACACGGCTGCGCGGCTCGACCCTGCCACCGGCGACGGGATTGTCATCCTGGAAACCGGAAGCGATCTGCTCGCCACCCGTCTCGCAAGCGAATGGGTTTTCTGGAAAACCGGAAGGGTTGACAATCTGGCTTTCGCGATGGGCCTCTCGACCTGGATTTTATGGGCAGGAGCGGGATCATTGGTGATCCTGTTGCTCGGCATTGCATCGGGCTGGAGGCGCCGCAAAACCTAGTATGATAAGCTACTTGAAGCCAAGCGCATCGGCTAAACCGGCGGCGTTCCGGCAAATGCGCGGCTGAAAACGGATGAGCCGGAAATCGTCGCTTCATGCGCCAGCCTCGCCAGCGGCATCATCTGGATCTGCAGGATTAAAAGCGAGGTTCCTTCAGCGCGTTGTCCTGACCTGCGCTATTTTCAGCCCGGTAGAATTCTAGCCGCGAAAATATATCCAGCCGGCCCATAGCCAGCCCCCGATCAGCAAGGTTCCGCCGATCGGGGTTATTGCGCCGAGCCACTGAGGTGCGCCCAATGCCATGGCGTATAACGTGAGGGCGAACAGGACAGAGCCAGCGAGCAGCACGATTGCCGGGCCTTTCGCGGAGCCCATGAGCGCCAGTGCAGCAATGGCATGAAGCAATTGGTAAAACCCGCCGGTTCTCAACCACTCGGCTTCCTGTGGTCCCGGTGCAGCATGAGCCCCGAAGGCACCGGCTGCCACGGCAACGGCTGCCGAAATAGCGGCAAAACATCCGATCAGCATATTTGTCCCTTTCCTTCCCGAACAATCGCGGGACGATTGCAGCCGCTGTGTGTCCGCCATAACAGAGTCTGATCGGGCCATAACGACTGTCGATATCGTCCGGATTCCATCTTCACCGGACAAGGCTATAGAACCGGGAAACCGACATGGAAATATTCATGGTCCGGACGAGCGACAAGTACGAGCCGATACCGCTCATCCCGGCGGCTTGTCGGCTATTGAGCGATGCCGTCGGCCTGCAGCGCGCTGATCTGTTCTGCGGTAAAGCCGAGTTCCTCCAATATCGAGGCGGTATCGGCCCCTTCGGCCTTCAGCGTAGCCGGAGCCGACAAACGTGCTCCGTTCATTTCGATCGGCAAGGCCGGCAGTCTGGTTTGTGTGCCGTCAGCCAAAGTCACCTCTTCGAGCCCGTCACTGGCTGTCAGATGCGGGTCATCGAACATGTCCTCCGGCCGTGCGATCGGAGCAAAGGGCAATCCCGTACCGTCGAGCAAGGCAATCAGATCATCCCGCCTGTAAGTCGCTATCAGTTCGCGAATCCGCGGCATGATCCGGTCGCGCGCCGCCACGCGATTGTTGTTTTCACGAATGTCTTCGTCGGCCCAGAGGTCGTCCAGCGCGAATAATTTGCAGAATTTCTCCCACAGTGCATCGGTGACGACCCCGATGAAAATCGGATCGTCCTTGGTCTGGAAAACGTCGTAAATGGCCCATGCAGAAATCCGGGCGGGCATTGGATCGGCGGCTTTGCCGGTAACCGCTTTCTGCGCCATATGCTGGCCGATCAGATAGACAGTCGTTTCGAACAGCGAACTCTGGACCTTCTGTCCCTTGCCGGTGCGATGCCGCTGTTCGACGGCCGCGAGAATGGCAATGACACCGAACATCCCGCCCGTCACATCAATAACGCTCGAACCAGCACGCAGGGGTTGGCCGGGAGGGCCGGTCATATAAGCCAGTCCCCCCATCATCTGCGCGACTTCGTCCAGCGCCGTACGATTTTCATAGGGACCAGGCAGAAATCCTTTTTCCGAGCAATAGATCAGCCGCTCGTTATTTTCCGCCAGCGCCTCATAGCCAAGACCCAGACGGTCCATCGCGCCGGGGCGGTAATTCTCGATCAGGATATCGGCATCGGCAGCCAGCTTTCGGGCAATAGCCAGCCCTTCCGGATCCTTGAGGTTGAGAGAAATGCTCTGCTTGTGCCGGTTATACATCGGGAAATAGCCCGATCCCGAGCCGACCAGGTTGCGCGTACGATCACCGCCGATTGGTTCCACCCGGATCACTTCCGCCCCCAGTGAGGCGAGAATCGCACCGACCGCCGGGCCCATGACCATATGGGTAAATTCGATTACCTTGAGTCCTGCAAGGGGCGTAGTCTGGGTCATGCTGCTGCTTTCTGAAATCCAAGGGGGAGTCCGGCGTCAGGGGTGAAGCCGTACAGGGGTTCGCCGGGGAGCGCCTCGGCCACGATATCGCGGACCTTCAGAAGCTTCTCCAGATCGATTCCGGTATCGATGCCCATCGCTTCCAGCATGAAAACAAGATCTTCGGTCACGATATTGCCCGAAGCGCCGGGCGCGAAGGGACATCCGCCGAGACCACCCAGCGAACTGTCAAAGGTGGTGATGCCTTCCGCAAGGCCCGCCATGACATTTGCAAGACCCAGTCCTCGCGTGTTGTGAAGGTGCAGCGTATTGAGCTTGTCCGCCCCGATTGCCGCTTTCACCCTGCGCACCAGCCGCGTCACCTGCGCGGGATTGGCATAGCCGGTGGTGTCGGAAAGCCCGCATTCCGCAACCCCGGCTTCCATCGCGGCTTCGGCCAGGCGGGCAATCTGGTCATCCGGCACAGGCCCCTCCAGCGTACAACCGAAAGCGGTCGAGAGGCCGACCTCAAAATAGGGCCGCTGGCCCGCAGGCTGCTGGGCGACCAGATCGGCGATGGCCCGGATCTCGGCCAGCATTGCGGGATGATCCTTGCGAACATTGTTGATCGAATGGGTTTCCGACATGGAAAAGGGAATCGACATCTTGTCGACACCGCAGGCGATGGCCCGTTCGGCGCCCTTCACATTGGGAATGAGCGCGACCACCTCGAGACCGGGAATGGTCTTGGCAAAAGCGACGATCTCTGCCGTGTCAGCCATCTGCGGCAACAGGGCGGGCGGCACGAAGCTGCCGACCTCAATCTCGCTCACGCCCGCCTCGGCTTCGGCCTTTATCCAAGCCTTTTTCGCTTCGGTTGCCATCACACGATCGACGCTTTGCAGACCGTCGCGCGGCCCGACTTCGCTGATCGTCACGGATTTTGTCATGTACTTGCTCCTAAATAAATCCACGGGCGCGCGGCGCGATCGGATTGCTGCCAGCGGGCAATATCATCGGCCATTTTCAGGCTGAGGTCGATGGCGTCCAGTCCGTCCAGCAGCATCGCCTTCGCTTCCCCGTCGATCGGGAAATCCCAGCTATGACCGCTCGCGCTCACGATATTCTGATCCTGCAGGTTGATGGTAACCGGTGCACGGGACTGTTCGATCGTCGCTATCGCAGCGGCATCGAGAACCGCTGGCAGGATACCGTTGCGCACGCAATTGCCAGCGAAAATCGGCGCGAAGCTTTGGGCAATCACCGCGCGAAAGCCATATTCCGCTAGCGCCCACACCGCATGTTCCCGGCTGGATCCGGAACCGAAATTGGCACCGCCGAGAATGATCTTGCTGTCGGCGTAGACCGGATCATTCATCACGAATGCAGGATTGGCCTCCCGTCCGCCAATCTCCTTGTAACGCCAGCCGGCAAACAGGCCATCGCTCAGTCCCGTCTTGCCGGTGCTCTTCATCTCACGGGACGGGATGATCTGGTCCGTATCGATGTTGTCGCGGATCAGTGGCATCGGCAACGAAGTCAGAGTATCAAAGGGTTCCGCCATCAGACTGCTTCGCTTTCCAACAAATCGCGGGGATCGGCAATCACACCGGCGATCGCGCTGGCAACCACCGTTTCCGGACTGGCGATATGGGTCCGGACATTTGGTCCCTGCCGACTTTCAAAATTACGGTTGGTCGTCGAGATTACCCGTGAACCGGCGGCAAAACTTTCGCCCCCCGCGTAGAAACACATAGAACAGCCGCTCTCGCGCCATTCAAATCCGGCGTTTCTGAAAATTTCGTCGATCCCCTCGGCCTCGGCTTCGCGCTTGACGCGGGACGAGCCGGGCACGCAAATTGCCTTGATCCCGGCGGCCACCTTCCGTCCCCTGAGCAGAGCCGAAGCCCGGCGCAAATCGGACAGCCGGCTGTTCGTGCAACTGCCGATGAATGCGGCGTCGATGGGTACACCCTCAATCGGCTGGTCCGGCGTCAGGCCGATATAGTCCAGCGGCGCTGACGGAGCGTCGTCCGGGACGCTATCATCAATGCCGCAAGTCTGGCCCGGATTGGTGCCCCAGCTTACCATAGGTGTAATCGTGCCGGCATCAATCTCTATTTCCTGATCAAAAACGGCCCCGCCGTCGCTTGCCAGTTCACGCCAGTTTTCCACAGCCTGCTGCCATTCGGCACCAGCCGGCGCATAGCGGCGACCATTCAAATATTCGAAGGTCCTGTCATCCGGCGCGATGAAACCGGACATGGCGGAAAACTCTGTCGCCATGTTGCACAATGTCATCCGCCCCTCCATGTCCAGAGCCGACACTGCTTCTCCGGCAAATTCTACCGCATGGCCCTTGCCGCCAGCCGCACCATATCGCGCCAGCAGCGTCAGGATCATGTCTTTCGGGGTAGTACCGGGGGATAGCCTGCCATTGAATGTGACGCGCATACTCTTCGGCTTGGACAGGCGCAGGGTACCGGTTGCCATCGCATGCTCTGCTTCCGAAGATCCGATCCCCCAGGCCAGCGCGCCAAAAGCCCCTTGCGTACAGGTGTGGCTGTCGGGCGCGATGACTGTGGTACCGGGCAGGACGATACCGAGTTCCGGTGATATCACATGGACGATCCCCTGGTCGGGGTCATTGACATCGAACAGCGTAATACCCGCTGCCCTGGCGGCGGCCCGAGTCTCGGTTATGAAGGCCTGGCCACCGGGCATCAGCGTCTGGTCGCTGCGGCCCGGCCGCGTGTCGACAATATGATCCGTAACCGCAAAAACCCGCGACGGATCTGCGACCTTGCGGCCTGCGTCAGCCAGCGAATTCAGTGCCGCGGCTCCTGTCCGCTCGTGCAGGAACACCCGGTCGATAGCTATGAGCACGCCGCCACCCGGCAGATCAGCCACCACGTGGCTGTGCCATAATTTGTCAAAAAGAGTCCGTGGATGTGTCAGATGCTATTCCCCATTTCCTTGTCAACCGCGCGCCAGTCTTTCGTCACAAAAACCTCCTGTATCGCGGTACGCGTTTCCAGCTTACCATCCCGGATCCAGTGCCAGGTCCGGCAACGGTTCTGCCCGTCATCACTGATCTGGATTTGCTCGTATAGATAAAGCGAAGGATCGCCAGTGCGTTGCCAGTAAAGCATCACTGTGCGGTTATATTCATCGAGCGGAACTTCAGCAGCCCAGCCGACAATAAGATCGTTGTTCCACCAGATCCTGTTGTCCCGATATTCTGCGGGGAACTCCCGGATTTCGGTCTTTCCATCCGCCCATGTATAGTGGTTGGTCTGATGATAGGGTGCCTTGCGATCATCATCGGGGAAACGGCACAGCAAGCGCGATGCATGTTCGTCAATCTTTTCGTTCTGCGCATTGAAATAGGTATAGGTTCCATCCCAAACGCCCTCGTGACGCGCCAGCAGTGGCATATTTTCGCGAATTCCCATCATATTTCCCTTCTTCAACTCGTCTGTTTCTTCTGTGATGCAATATGATATTCTCTGGCTGCCCGGGCATTGAGCAGTTCGAGATGGCGCTCGGCCAATATCTTGGGTGTCAGCTGGTCGGGATCAAATGATACGGCATGGGCTGCTGTCGCTTCATACCATGGCTCAAACATTTGCGCCGCCCGGACAATCTGCCATGCCTTCGTCAAATAGGTGCCGAAGCGGTCCGCCGAAAGATCGGGATAGAGCAGATCAGGGTCGCCGGCTGGCAGGGCCTCGTACCGGACAGTGTCGGTGCCCAAACGCGTTGCGCAGGCGGCGATGAAATTCGCCCAGCTGTCCCAGTCTGTGGGGGCCTGCCCCTGCCAGTCGTCCGACAGGCCGTGCCCGGCCAGATCGATGTACAAAGCATCATCTCCGGGGTGAACAGGCGCTGACCTGCCTGGTGCATGCAGAACCAATGTCGCCGCAGATCTGTTTCCCCGCCAGTGAACCAGACCTGCAAATCCGTCCGATTGGACAGAAACGAAACCTTCGTCCGCCACCTCGTTCAAATGACTGGTCTCCGGCGTGGTTGTCTGTTGCAGATGCTCCAGACTGAGTCGCTGGTGATCATCCGGGGTGGCCACCTTGCGCGCAGTCCATGACGGCGGCATCTCGCCGAGCCTGTCGATATGTTCCTGAAGCGGGTCCCCGTCATAGGCGCTGATCAGGCAAGGCGGCACATCCGCATCCACCCCCGGTATATCCCGCGGCGCGCGCAGCACGGCACCATAACCGGCCTGATAGGCATTGCCGGCATCCAGCATTTCCCGAACCACAGCATCCACCCTTTGCGGATCGGCATGAGCCACCGACAGCCGATGCTTGTCGTCTGTTGCAAACCAGGGAAAGAACCAGCTCTGTTCCAATATCCGGTTCCACAACCAGGCCAGATGCTCCCCATATTTCGACGGATGAAATTCGGGGAGATATTGTTCGCTAAACAGCTGCATCTCTTCCGGCGTCCAGATGGCATAGCCGCCGATCGCCAACGCCGTGAAATGATTCGCGTGGCGCTTGACCGCCGTAACCAGAATGATCCCGCCGCTATGAAAACCATAAGCCGCGCATTTTCTGACGCCCAGCGCGTCGAGAAATTCGATCAGCGCGTCGGCATATTCATTTATTTCCGGCGCCCCCGGCAATGGGTCCGACTGCCCGAAGCCCGGCGTATCGGGGGCGATACAGGTAAAATATTGCCCCCATTTGCGCATCAGCGGCTCATATTCCTTCGAACTGCGCGGGCTCTGGTGCACCATCAGCAAAACCGGCCCACTACCCGACAAGCGATAATGGACGCGGCGTTTATTGCCGTTGGACTCGACGTCGATAAAATGGCGTGTAATCATAGACCCTAATTTGTCCGGACAAATATGTCTCGACAAGCTTTTTCTTGTGATTAAGATGCTTTAATCGAATCCGGAGTACAAAACTTATGACGCTTATTGGTACCAAAATGGTGGAAGATGGCCGCACAGCGAGAGAAATCTTTGACCAGCTGATTGGTAATCCTGCCCGCAAAAAATTTGGCTTTGGCGAGAAGCTGGCGATCGTCAACGTCGATGTACAGCAAGCCTATACGCGTACCGACATGTTCAAGACCGCCTATGAGACCGATCCCAGACAGATTGACTATATCAACCAGATTTCCAGCCTGGCCCGGGAAAAGGATATGCCGGTGGTCTGGAGCCAGGTCGCCTACAAGGATGACGCAGGTGATGCCGGTGTCTGGGGCACGCGTACGGATACCGAAGATTCGCTTCAGAATATCAAATATGGCAGCGAGCGACACAAGCTTGATCCGCGCTGCGAAGTCGGCGCCAATGATCTGCAATATACCAAGCGGATGCCGAGCGCCTTTTTTGAAACCCAGCTGGCGAGCTATCTGGTCTGGCACAAGGTCGATACGGTTGTGGTCACCGGCGGCTCCACCTCTGGTTGCGTCCGGGCGACTGCGGTCGACGCGCTCAGCCATGGCTATCGCACGATAGTCCCGATCGAAACCAGCGCCGACAAGCACGAAAGCTACCATTTTGCCAATCTGACGGATTTGCAGATCAAATATGCCGATGTCGAACCGGTGCAGACGGTGATCGACTGGCTGGAAGCACGATGATGGGCGAGATGCAAAAAGCCGACCCTGGCCTCTATGATTATCTTCCTTACCGAAACCGGCCAAAGATAGAATGGCCCGATGGCAAGACCTGCGCTGTCTGGGTGGCTCCCAATCTGGAGTTTTACGAGCTTGATCCGGCGGTCAATCCGCATCGCAAAAGCTGGGCAAAGCCGCATCCCGATGTGGTCGGCTATTCCCATCGGGATCATGCCAACCGCGTCTCGCACTGGCGCATGGCCGAGATGATGACCAAGCACGGTTTTCCCGGATCGGTAAGCCTGTCGGTCGCGCTATGCGATCATATCCCCGAAGTCGTCGAAGATGCCAGCCAGCGCGGCTGGGAGTTTTTCAGCCACGGCATCTATAACACGCGGTACAGCTACGGGATGGATGAGGCACAGGAACGCGCGATCATAGAAGACAGCATCGAAACCGTGGAACGCGCCACGGGTCAGCGGATCCGCGGCTGGCTGGCACCGGCCCTCACCCACACACCCCGCACGCTTGATCTGATCGCCGAATATGGCCTCGATTATACTTGCGATCTCTATCATGATGACCAGCCGACCGATGTTAAGGTCAAATCGGGAAAGCTGACCGCCATTCCCTATAGCCTCGAGGTCAACGATCATTATGGCTTTTTCATCTACAATATGTCACCGCGCGAATATGCCGACACTTTGATCCGGCAATATGACCGGCTGGCCGAAGAGGGCGAAATGTCCGGGACGGTCATGTGCATTCCCCTGCACAGCTATCTGATCGGACAGCCTCATCGCATCGGCGCATTTGAGGCGGTACTCGAACATATTGCCGGCGATGGCCGGGCGTGGGTCACGAAAGCCGGCGACATCGTCGACCGTTTCCGGGAGCAAACAGCATGAGCCTCGACCCGAGCTATCTCGAATATCCCAAACGTGGCCGCGGGATGGACCATGATTATTATCCCTATTCGAACTTCTTCGAGCGCCCGCCACTGCAATGGCCAGATGCGAAGAAGCTGCTGATCTGGCCGGTTGTCAGCCTCGAATATTTCCCGATGATCCCGGGCGATGATCCGTTTCGCGCGCCCGGACATATGCAAACCGCTTATCCCGATTATCGGCACTATACGGCCCGGGAATATGGCACCCGAATAGGCATTTACCGATTGCTTGGTGCGTTTGAGAAAGTCGGTGCGAAAATTTCAGTCGCGACCAACGGCATGATCGCCGAACGCTATCCCGAGTTGATCGCTGACATTCTGGCAGGCGGGCACGAAATTATCGCGCATAGCACCGACATGAACGGTACTATTGCCAGCGGAATGGCCGAGGCCGACGAAAAGGCGCTGATCACGACGGCCCTGGACATGCTGGAAAAAGCTACCGGCACGCGGCCGCACGGCTGGCTCTCGATTGCCAGATCGCAGAGCTTCAGCACGGCGAAATTGCTGGCCGATGCAGGTGTCAGCTATATGTGCGACTGGGCAAACGACGAACTGCCCTATGCGTTTCAGACGCAGGCGGGCACGCTCACCAATCTGCCGCTCAACCATGAACTGTCGGATCGCCAGATTATCAACGTCCAGCAGCAGTCCGTTGACAGCTACGCGGAACAGATGACCAACGCCGCCGACTGGCTGATCGGCGAAGCCGACAAATTCGGCGGGCGGATGATGCCGATGCATCTGACACCCTATATCATGGGCCTGCCCTATCGCATCGCCGCATTCGAAAAGCTGATCGCCGGTTTTGCCGCCCGCGCGGACATCGGCTTTGCCACCGGCGAGTCCATTGTCGATAATTGGCGCAGGCAGCAATGAAGGTCCGCAACCCTCGTACCGGTGAAACGGACTACGAGTTCACGCCCGTGGATGGAGCGGGTGTGGCTGCTGCCGCGCACCGGCTGCGGCGCCATCAGCCAGCATGGGCCGCCATGCCCGTTTCCCAGCGCAGTGCGATCCTTCTGCGCTGGGCCGACGCTATTGAAAAACACGCCGGCGCTATCATCCAGCAACTGACCATCGACACCGGAAGAGCGGGCATCGCCGCCATCGAGGTGGGCGGCGTACCGGGCACAATCCGGCGCTGGGCCGAAATAGCGCCAGAGATCATCGCCCGCCACTCGCCCACGGATATACCGTCAGCCAATCCGACCGTCGTCAACACTACCCGCCTGGTGCCCTTTCCACTGTTCGGCGCGATTGCCCCGTGGAATTTTCCGATGACCCTCAGCACCATAGATGCGATCCCGGCATTATTCGCCGGCTGCGCCGCGTTGATCAAGCCTTCCGAGATAACACCGCGATTTGTCGAACCGCTGCGGGCGAGTATCGCCGAGGTCCCGGAACTGGCGCACGTGCTGGAGATTGTCGTCGGCGACGCCGCTACCGGACAGGCGCTGGTCGCCAATGTCGACTATGTCTGCTTCACCGGGTCAGTAGCGACCGGCCGCAAGGTTGCCATCGCTGCAGCAGAGGCGTTCATTCCTGCCAATCTGGAGCTGGGCGGCAAGGACCCTATGATCATATTGGCTAGTGCCGATCCGGTCGAAGCTGCAAAAACGGCGCTCAGGGCCAGCATTCTTGCTACCGGCCAAGCGTGCCAGTCGATTGAGCGGCTCTATGTCGCGCGTCCGATCTACGACAAGTTCCTGGAAACTCTGGTCGACGAGGCAGAGCGGGTACGGCTCAATTATCCTGATATTCATCAGGGCGAGATCGGGCCGTTCATCTTTGCGCCACAAGGTGAGAAAATAGCCGAGCAGATAGCCGAGGCCCGCGAAAAAGGTGCGCGCGTTCTGGCTGGAGGGACCGTCGAAATATTGGGCGGTGGTACCTATTTGCGTCCCACGGTGATCGCTGATGTTAGAGCGGATATGGCGATCATTCGCGACGAAAGCTTCGGACCCGTGCTGCCGGTCATCCCCTTTGACGCGGTAGAAGATGCCATCGCGCAGGCCAATGACAGTATCTACGGCCTCTCCGCAGCAGTTCTGGCTGGTAACGCAGAGGAAGCGGAAGCCGTCGGCAGGCAGCTGGAAGCTGGCGCAATTTCCATCAATGACGGCTCGATGACCGCCATGGTCTGGGACGCGGAAAATTCGAGCTTCAAAATGTCGGGCATGGGGCCGTCCCGCATGGGCGAGAGCGGGCTCACCCGGTTTTTCCGCAAGCAGGCGCTTATTCGCCAAACCGCCAGTCCGGCGCGCATTCAGGATTTTGCCGAAGAGAATTTTGCCGGTGCTGATCGCCCATGACCGGGTGGCGGGCCTTGATGGCGGAGAATATGCCGAATATGCTGGCGCATGAAGGCCGCTGGGATGGTATCTATCGCCATCAGGACAGTGAAGGGAACGTGCTCGACCAACATCGCACGCTTACCCGCTGCGAATTTCCCGACAGCGGCAAATATGCCTATATTCAGCATAATGACCTGATCTGGGCGGATGGCCGTACCGAGTCTTTCAAATTCGGCGGGATATACAAGAGAGGCCGGATCTATTGGGAAACCGACCGCTTTGCCGGCTATGGCTGGGAGAGCGATGGCCTGATATTATTGCGACTTGATCGGAAAGATGCACCAGGCGAACGCTATACCGAAATGATCGAAATCTCCGGTGACGGACATTCAAGAGCACGGACCTGGCAATGGTTCCGCGACGACACACCCTATCGACGGACTTTATGTGACGAAAAACGAATAACATAGGAGCAAGACCAATGGGCGTTGAACTGCAGCATCCGATGAAACCGGAACTGAAACCCGACGAGGCAGCGCGAGGGCGCTTTGTATCCGGTATCCGGTCGTTCATTCTCAATGATCTCGCAGGGGATTTGAGAACCGCCTATGACAAACGGGCTGCGCCGGCATTTGCGCGCGAGGCCGGCCGCGCTCCGGAAACCAGCAACGAGGCCCATAAGGCCCTGCGTGGCGATGCTGCCTTCAACATCTATTCTGCGATGCGGGTGCAAGCGCAAAAAATGGTCTGGAACGCAGCCGGATCGGTCGTTGAACGCGATATCGAGCGCATGGAGGCCGAGGCCGCAAAAGTCGAGAACGCTGCTGGCTCGGTAACGCTCAATCCCGATCTTGATATCCCCCGCAACGTGGACGGGATCGAAGTGCACCTTATGCCGGGGAGCTATACAAGGGGCGGGGAATCCCTGGAAGCGGGCGCCGTCTATGACCAGGGGCTAGCCGTCTTTTCCATGGGCCTGATGGGTGCCAATCTGGACGATATCGGCCAGTCGATGGCGGCTTATGTTTCCGGCAAATTCCCCACCTTCACACCCGAACGCATCCTGGATACCGGCTGCACCATCGGTCACAATACCCTGCCGTGGAAACAGACCTATCCTGCAGCCCATGTCGAGGCCATTGATGCGGCGGCTGGCGGACTTCGCTATGCTTCGGCGCGCGCCAAGATGCAGGGGCAGGAAATCCATTTCAAGCAGATGTCTGCCGAGGCGCTGGACTATGACGACGAGAGCTTCGATCTGGTTTTCTCGTCCATGTTCCTGCACGAGCTTTCGCGGAAGGCACGGGCCGCCGCTTTCAAGGAAGCCTATCGGGTGCTCAAACCCGGTGGCCTGCTGCTGCACATGGAATTACCGCCGAACGGCCAGATGAATGCCTTTGACGGATTCTATCTCGACTGGGACAGTTGGTATAACAACGAACCTTTTTACAAGGGCTTCCGTGATGAGGACCCGAAACAGCTCTGTGAGAAAGGGGGCTTCGATCCGGACAATTATTTCCAGTTCGTCGTTCCCAGCATCGGCGTCTACGGAGCCGATGCGGTCACCGATGCCATCGCAAATGAAGCCGCCAATGCGGTGGACAGCGAGACGACGGGAAGGCTTGCCGAAGGCATTATGTGGTTCGGTTTCGGAGCCTGGAAATGACAATGACAGAAGCGGCATTCAAACCCGATGACACGCCAAAGGAAATCTATGGTCCCGATGGCAAACCGAAATTTTTCGACGATCCTGGCATGGACCGCTTTGTCGCGGTCATCATGAACATGGCACAGGAAATGTGGGTTCAGGAAGAACGTCTCATGACACTGGAAGGTCGCGAGGCAAATCCGGAGGACCGGGAAGCCAAGATGAAAATATTCATAGACCGTATTTTTGCACCGCTACGCGAAGGAGCTTGATAGATGAAAGTTTGGGAAATCGGTGCACGCACCGGCATTGACGGTCTGCGCATGACGGAGCGTGATCAACCAACAGCCGGGGCTGGCGAACTGCTGGTCAAGGTGACCGCGAGCGGTCTCAATTTCCGTGACCTGATGGTCCTGAGCGGCAATTACGGCGAGAATCTTCCCGAAGGCCGCATTCCCCTGTCCGACGGCGTCGGAGTGGTCGAAGCCATTGGCGAAGGCGTGGCCGGCTTTGCGGTTGGCGACCGGGTCACGGCGCCGCATTTTCTTAACTGGCTCGATGGCCCCTATAATTTCGGAATATTCGGAACCGATCTCGGCGTCACCGCCGATGGCTGGCTGGCTGAAAAAATCACGCTACCTGCCAGTGCCGCTATCGTCCTGCCCGATGCAGTCGACGACCAGACCGCCGCCTCGCTGTCGGTTGTCGCCGGTACCGTATGGCATGCCATGGTCGCGTTCGGCGCCGTCAAGCCCGGCGAGCTGGTACTGGCGCAAGGGACCGGCGGCGTTTCTATCTTTGCCCTGCAGTTGGCGAAAGCCCTGGGTGCGGACTTTGCCATCAGCTCGTCCAGCGACGATAAGCTGGCGCGCGCGCAAGAGATGGGCGCGGACTATGTCGTCAATTATCGTGATCGACCAGATTGGGCCTCGGCGCTGCTGGAAAAAACCGGCGGTCGCGGCGCAGATGTCGTCGTTGACACGCTTGGTTTTCCGGCACTTGGCGAAACAGTGGCGGCAACAGCGGTCAACGGACGGATTGGCACTTTGGGCGCGCTATCGGGCTCACCGCAGGCAACAGCCAGTGCCAGCCAGGGCGCAATCATCGGCAAGAATATAACGATCAAGGGCATTGCGTCGGGAAGCCGTGCCATGACGGCCGACGCCATTGCTGTTGTCGCCGAACATGGCATCAGCAATCCCGTCGACAAGCAATTTTCATTTGCCGACGCTCCGGCGGCTTACCGGTATCTGGAAAGCGGATCCCATTTTGGGAAAATCCTTATCCGCCCGGATGAAATGCCGGTGTCCTAGAGCGGCGCAGCGACCGGATTGAACGCCATCATGGCCATATTGTTCATCGGCGCCGATGCCGGCTTGAACTGGTCCGGATTTATCGCCTGCGTCACTTGTCCCTGAACGAGGGACGCGGCATGGACCTGTTCGGTACGGGGTTGCCGTGCGGCTTCATAGCGAGCCAGCGCCTGGTCGGTATCGGGTTCCTGAGTCAGGGCCTTGGCCAGAATGAAGCCGTCCTCGATAGCCATGGCTGCCCCCATACCCAGAAAGGGCAGCATGGCATGTGCTGCATCGCCCAGTAATACCGCTCGGCCGCGCGACCAGCTGGCGAGCGGCTTGCGGTCATAAAGACCCCATTTGATGATGTTCGACGCATGGCCAATCAGCCCCACGACATCGTCATGCCAGCCTGCAAATGCCTGTGCCAGTTCACTTTGCGTGGCACCGATCGACCAGCCTTCCGGCACGGGCTCTCTTGTTTCCACTATTCCGGCGCAATTTACGACTTCCCCGTTGCACATGGTATAACGGTTGAAGGTTCGCTGCGGACCGATGAAAATGGCGCTGCGTCCCAGATCCATATATGGGCTGGCCTGCTCCATCGGCACCAGAAAACGATAGGCAATATGTTCGGTGAACCGCGGTTCGTCCCCGGGCCGAAGCATCGCGCGCACCGCCGACCGGACCCCGTCTGCCCCCACCAGCAAGTCCCCTGCAGCCGTATCGCCATTGGCAAATTTCGCTAAGACCTGATTGCCCTCGTCTGTAAATTCGACCAGCTTGTGGCCGGTAAAGATCCGACCGCCGAGACTTTCCAGAGCGTCAATCAACACCTGCTGCAAATCAGCGCGATAGATGTGGCGGACAATATCGGCCTCTCCGTCATCAGCCCGCCCGTCGCCCGGGTCAAAATCCCCCATCAGCAGACGGGCGTTCCGGTAATGCAGGAACGGAAGCACGCCGGCCGGACAGGCTTTCGCGGCCACCGCACCCTGCAAGCCAAGCGCGCGAAAAACATGCTGGGCTCCGAGACCAAGAGTCAACCCCGCTCCCGTTTCCTCAAGCCTGCCGGCCGCTTCGTGGACCTCGACATCCATCCCGCGCTTGCGCAGTGCAATCGCCGCCGTCAGTCCGCCCAGCCCGGCCCCGATGATTAATATGTTCAAGGCCAGCCCCTCGCCGCTAGCGCTTCAGTTCGACCAGTTCGTACCAGGTCATCATATATCCACCGACCCCGCCCTGAACAAAAATGCCGTCTTCGTCGTCGGTGATCCATACATCATAAGGCGGATGCTCGCCGGCCATCCCGCCGGTACCGGGAACGATACTCGCGTCGTCGATAAATTGCAGATGCTTGCAGGTAAAAGTCCCGGCAGGAACCGTCACCTCTTCCTTGCCGATATATAGAGCGCCGATTTTCACCTGTGCGATTTGTGGTGGCGTGGCGCCACGGTGGTCGGGGGAAGGCAGGTAGAAATTCAGCAATTTCTTGTCCTCCGTGCCCCAGTCCACGGTCGACAGCATATAGCCGTCGGACACAATCGGATGGGTGCCGAAACCGGTCAGCGGCAGCTCCGCCTTCACCCGCTGCGATAGGCGTCCGATAGAAGGGCCAAAGCTTTCCATCTCTACATCGGTTCCGTCAAAGCGCATCCAGCCTGATCCCATGAAAGCATCGCCAACTGTGAGCCGGACATGCAAATCCATCGGCTGGCTGTTCTCATCCAGCGAATAAATGACGTCGCGCATCACCGTCGGCTCCGGTTCCTCGATTTCGCAATGGGCACGCAGGGTCACCTTGCCGTCGCCGTGCCGCGTGAACATGAATGTTTCGAAGCCCCGGTTCTGCCCCTCCATGCCGGGTTTGCGCGATGTATATTCCAGACGCCCCTCAATGATGCGATGTTTCATAACAATTTCTCCTTGTTTTTGTCATGCCAGCCGATTATCGGAATGCCAAGAGTAATTTGTCCGGACAAGTTTTAACCCTTCGCAGCAATAACGGAAAGCAGCCCATGGAATTTCTGATCGTAAATGAACTGAGCATTTTGCGCTGGATCCATATCCTGGCCATGGTTTACTGGCTCGGCGGCGAATGGGGCGTGTTTCAGACCAGCTATAATGTCACCAATCGCAATCTGTCGCTCGAAGAGCGCAAGCGGCATATGGAAACCGCCTATCGCATCGACATATTGGCGCGCACGGGAATCGTATTATTGCTGCCGCTCGGGTTGCACATGGGCAAGCTATACGGTTTTGTGCCGTTTCTCGAAGGCAGTGGAATCTGGTGGATGTGGCTGTTTTTCGCAATCTGGCTGGCCATGACCTGGACCGCCTTCATCAAACGGGAAACCAATGTCGGCATCACCGTCACCATGCTCGAGGAAAAGCTGCGCTATCCCCTGATCATCGCCCTGTTCATCCTGTCCTATCTGGCCTTCCAGGGCAACGGTCCGATCGAATCCGGTGAAGGCAGCCACTGGTATCCCGCCAAAATCGCTCTCTATGCCTTTGCATTGTGCATTGGCCTTTTCCTGCGACTGGTCATGCGGCGCTGGACGGAACGGTTCCGGATCCTAGCGGCGGGACCGGATCCCGTGCAGGAAGCGGCGCTCGAGCGGGAAATCGCCCAGGCACGCTTTGCTGCCTATATCTACTGGATCACGATAGCAGGCGTCTGCTTCCTGGGGGCGGTGAAGCCCTTCTAGGGCCGCCGCCCGCAGACGACAGACCCGCGGATCAAATTTCCTTGAGTTCGCGGCTCACTTCTTCGACCGGCGGTTCTGCCTGTTTCAGCTCCTCGACCATCTGGTGCGGACCGCGCATCACCCTGTAGATATATTCGCGGATCATCACACCACGCTCGTAGGCGGCATCCTTGTCCGGGACATAGCTTTCAATGTCATCCCGTGAAATCGTACCCTTTGCATCGAGCAGCCGTTCGACGGTATCCATCCGCTCGCGCAGAACAGACACTTCGCCAACCACTGCCATGAGGATCGAAAGCATTCTCTCGTCCTGGGGTGTGTCGAAATATTCGGGACGCTTGCCTTTGGCCTTTTTATTGGCCGCCGCCATCCAGTCAAATGCTGCGTCGCTCATTCTGCGGCCTCCTGTACTACGTTGGAATTTTTCCAGGCACCATAAGCATGCCAATAGGCTGCTCGCCCATGATCCTCGTCTTCACCGGTCGGCGCTTCTGGGAAAATTTCCCGGTCAACCACAGCACGAACACCGGTTTCAAATAATTCGCCCCGGTCAAAGCCGGCAGCGACCATTTCTTCCTTCATGTCGAGCGCGTGCATCGAGGACCAGAAGGGCTCATTGTTGTTGAATGCATCCCAGTCGCGCAGAAACTGTTCGAACAGCGGCATGCCATCATGATATTCCGGCTGTTCGAGATGCAGCATCAAACCGTCGTCGGCGAGCACGCGATAGCCTTCGGAGAGTATCTTCGGCAACGCCTTGCCGCTGGTTTCGTGCAGGAACATCGTCGTCTGCACCCAGTCGAAACTGCCGTCCTCCCAGCGCGACAGATCTTCGGCATTGGCCTGAACGAACCTGATATTGGTAGCACCCAGCGATTGCGCCCGGGCATGCGCATAGCGCAAAACCGGGGCTGCTGTATCAATCGCGATGATTTCGCATTCCGGAAAAGCGAGCGCGAGCGGAACTATATTGTGGCCGATAGTACAGCCAATATCGAGCACACGGCGCGGTTGCCAGCCCGGCCGGGTTTTCTTGATCCATTCGACCAGCGCTTGTCCGCCACCGTCGGAGAGCGCTCCCAGGCCGCCAGCCGTGGTGGCGAAAAGCCCGCTATCATAATTTGCCCCGGTTGAGATATCACCCGGATATTCCTCACCATGATAGCTGCCAGGCATACAGTGGATATCGACAGCGCTTTGATAGCGGGGAATTGTGATTTCGGGATCCAGTTCCAGGGTATCGCGGCCTTCATTATACTGCCGCGCCTTCGCGTTGAGCTCTTCGATCTGCCGCAACACGATCGCCCGGCCATTCTGCTGGCGCATCTCCATCGAATTGCGTTTCAGCGCCGACCAGAACTGGTGGAAGGGATCGGCATTCATCGCATGCCGGATTTCGAACCGGTCTTTCGGTTCTCGGCCCTGCTCCTTCTTGAATTTTGGCAGAACGCGGGAATCATAGGCGAGCTTGTTGCCCGGCCCGAGCGCCCCCGACAGAAATTTGTTGAAATTGGCCAGAAAATCGAAACGCGCTACTTCGTCATGCGATGGCACCGGCGATACGCCATGCCGGGCAACGGCGGTATAAGGGGGTGCTACATCGAGCTTGTTGTCACTGCTCATATCAGGTCTTCCTTGATCATACGTTCAATCACTTCTTCCTGTGCGCGCATAAAATAATCGCGGTCGGGAATTCGGGTTTCACCATCTTTTATCAGCCCGTCTGCGCTGTGTATCCGTATTGCTCCATAGGTCGCGGCGAAAAGGTCGAGTCTCTGCCGTGCGAGAAAATTGGTCATCGCCGGTTTTCGCCGGGCAGCGCGCAGCCCCTGCAGATCAATGTCGGCAAAGGCGGTAAATGTTTCTCCGCTGTTCGATTCGGCGAGTACCCTGCCCTTGTAATCGACGACCATGCTATTGCCGTCGGCGGATGCCAGAGGAAGCGTGCTATTCTCTATTCCTGCGGTGTTGGCTGAAACCACATAGGCCATATTCTCCTGCGCTCTTGCGCGCTTGCCGATATCCTTGGGCGTGTCGAGCGGCGACCCGATTTCCGAACTGCTGTGCACGAAAATTTCTGCGCCGCGCAGCGCATGGGCGCGCGCAATTTCCGGATAGAGAATCTCTTCCGATGCAATGGCGGCCAGACTGCCGATCTCGGTACGGGCAACCGGAAACACGCCGTCCAGCCCATAGATATCCAGATATTTCGACCAGACATCATGCGGCGTCGGCGCAAACATCGAATTCAGCCGCCTATAGCGCAGCACAACATCGCCGGAGGGGGCAATGATGAAACAGGCCTGAAAATAGAGACCGGGGAAATTCCTGTCGACCTCGTAGGCGTTGCCGGCGATGAACATATTCAGCCGCTGCGCCATGGCCCCCAGGGCTTCATATTCCGGTCCGTCTACCTCGAGTGCCGCCTTGTCCGCAAAATCCGGAATGGAGATGCGTCCCGGATAGCTGGTCAGCAGATATTCCGGCAAGACCGCCAATTTTACCGGGTTACCTGCATATTGCTGGATGAATATCGTGGCGGAACGGATCTTGCTCTCCAGTTCGCCGATCATGGCCAGCATTTGCGCCCGGGCCGCGGCCTTGTCGGGCGTGTTTTCCACCGATCGCGCCGCCAGCTGCATGGCGACCGCCGAATATAATATTTTGTCCGTCATGCTGTTCTCATCTTCATTTTTCCGTATACCCGCAAGAAGACTGGTGGGCGTGGACGCGCAGATCGCGGCGGCCATCATCTGTCTGCGATCTATCTCCATCGGCCTTTAGAGACCCAGCGAACCCGGGTTCATCAAACCTCTGGGGTCCAGCGATTTCTTGAGATCCACGAGCAGCGCATCTGCCGCCGGATCGAGGCTGTCGCGATAGCGATAGGTCCGACCGATCTGCAAATGGATCGCGCCCTGTTCGTAGAACAGGTCGACAAGCGCCTGTTTCATTCGCTGGGCAAATTGCCAGGCTTCGGCATTGGCTTCCAGCGTCGGCAGTTTCGCCAGATGCGCATCCTCGACCGTATCACGATGCAGGGGATTGGAAGCATCGGGCCAATAGAGGCAGGGTTCGATAATTGCCCCCGAACCGCTGACAGCTGATACCAGCGTGCCGGTAAATATGCCCAGCCTGTCCATCTCCTCGGCATGCGAAGCGAACAAAGCCTTGATCGCGTCAAAGCAGGCGACCGCCTTCGAATGCGGCAACAACCCGTGGATCGGCGCCCATCTCTGCCCTTCGGGACCGAGCATCGAATTCAGCGGCCCGAACGGATTTGCCCGAATGATCTTGGGAATGGTGTTCTCGGTCTCAGCCCCGCCATGAGCCAGCGCCATTTTTCGCGCGCGCGCGAGGTCGTCATCGGCCGCCGCCTGCAGCCGCGCCTCGGTCAATATGTGCAGCGAATATTTGGCTTCATCCATGAAATCGCGACCGGCCGCCACGACCTTCGCTCCTTCCTTGATAGCGCCCCACACCGAGCCCTGTTTCTTCATCATCTTGCCCAGGGCTTTGGCGTCGCTGGTGAGGCTGTCCCGTTTCATCCGGATGGCATTGAGCCCCGGGTCAAAACCGAAACATTCGGTCGAAACCCCGGACCGCTCAATCGCGCCGAGCGCGGCAAGCGTGTCCTGGTAGCTTTCGAAGCTGAAACTGGCATAGCCATGTGCCTGCGCTTCCGGGATCAGGCGCAGGGTGATTGTCGCCTTCATTCCCAGCGCGCCGGTATCGGCCAGAAAAAGTCCGGTCAGATCCGGTCCATAGGGACGGGTAAAACCGGCGCCGGTGTCGAGAATCGTGCCGTCCGCCAGAACCACCTCCATTGCGAGACAGCTCTGTACTGCCGTGCCATAGCGACCCGAACCCCAGAACACACCATTCTGGCTCATGCCTCCACCAATGCTCGCTTTCAGGCCGGATAATGTTCCCCAGAAAGGCGTACGAAGACCCTTGGCTTGCAGGGCTTCAAAGAGATTCGCCCAGGTGCATCCGGCCTCGACGGTGACGGTCATATCGATTTCATTGATCTCGAGAATCCGGTCCATCCCGGCCAGATCGAACAACACGGCGTCCGGCTGGCGAGAGGTATAGCCGCCCGTATAGCTCATCCCGCCACCGCGCGGAATGACGGCAATATTCTGTTCCGTGGCAGCCGCAACAGCCGCCGCCAGTTCCTGCTTGTTTTGCGGCCGGACAACCGCCAGCAAGTCCGCACCACGCTCATAGATGTCATGCGCGTAGAAATCGAGAATGGCGCTCTCGGTCAGCACGGTTACACCGGTTTTGGCAATATGGTCCGTTGCGGACATGTTTGCTTTTGTCGCCATCAGATTGCTTTCCTTACTAATTTTTCCGTGGTTGCTGCTTCGGCTTCCGGCAGGCTGTCCGGATATCGTCCCAGCAGCATCAGAAGCGCACCGCCAATGAAAAAGGCAAAAAGAGCGACGGACAATATCGGGTCATAGCTGCCGCTCGTATCCCTGACATTGGCATATACAATCGGCGAAAGAGCCGAGAAAAAGCCGAACGGCATGTAAAGCATGCCGTAGATTTTGCCATAATGGGCCATGCCGAAATAACGGCCGGTGAGATAGGCGATAAGATCGCTCTCGGCGCCCGCAGCAAAGCCAAGCAGGAAGCCGGCCAGGGCCGCCATCGGAAAGGCAATATCCTGACCCAGCAATATATAGCAGGAGATGGCCGGAAGGCAGAGCAAGGGGAAGGCAACGAAACCGGCCCAGAAGCGATCAAGCAGCATTCCGGTGATAATTCTGCCGGTAAAAATACCGATCCCCAGAACACCCATCACCGATGCCGCCGTTTGCGCGTCGAGCCCGCGATCAGAAAGCATGGTAGGCAGATTGATAAATGCCCCGCCAAAGGAAAAGGCGACAATGGCGATGGAGATCCAGATCAACCAGAAGCGATAATCTTTCACGGCTTCGCGCAGCGTGACGCCGGTGAGATTACCGCTCGCTCCGGCAATCGCCTTGGGCCGCTCATCGGCTCGGGGTTCGCGAAACAGGAAATATCCAAGTGGCAGGGCCACGGCCAATGGCAAAATGGCGACAATGGCAAACATCGACCGCCAGCCGTAATTTTCGATCGCCCAGACCGCCAGCTTGGGAACCGTGATTGCAGCAAGACTCGTTCCCATCAGCAATATGCCCAGAGCAAGGCCACGATGTTTGTAGAACCAGAGATTGATAGCCCGGCTCCAGCTGACCGGCGTCGAACCGATGCCGACCAGCCCGACCAGCACCCACAGAGCATAATATATATAAAGCGTCGATGTCACTTGCGCGGTAGGAGTCAGTGAAATCATGGCAAAGGAGATGCCAAACGCAGCCAATGAATAGAGCGCCACTTTTCGGACACCATATTTATCCGCCAGAGAACCGAAAAAGGGTGCTAGCAGTGATGCAATGATCCCGAATATGGTGATCGGCATCAATATCTGGGTGCGGGTCCAACCATATTCCACAATCAGTGGCTCGACCGTAAAGCCGATGACATTGAACGGCAGCGGCGAAGCACCGCACGCCACCCCAAGCACACTCGCGAACAGCACCTTCCAGCCGAGTGCAAATTCACCGCGTTGTTCTGTGCTTGCTTCCATATGTCCTCACTGCCAGCAATTTGTCCGGACAACTATAACCGCGCCAGTCTATTATACCAGAATAAAAAAGGCGAACCGAAACGGCCCGCCTCTTTTCTGTCGATCGATCTGACTGTCGGAATATCAGAACTCGAACCGTCCCTTGATCAGGAAGGTGCGGGGCGGGTTCAGATAGCTGTAATTGGCGAGAGACGACTCGACCGCTTCCTCGTCCAGACAATTGGAACATTCGGCCGACAAGGCCCAGCCTGTGTCGCTGCGCAGGGTAATATTGCCATTGACGATCCAGCGGCTGTCGCTGAACGAACCGGTAATAAAATCGCCGCCGAACGGATTGGACGGGAACACCGTACCGGTCGAGCTGGTAATTGATCCGCTGTACAGGCTGAACTGGCTGGTGCCGACTTCGCTCTTGTCGCGCCAGCTCGCATTGACGGAAGGAATGAGCGACAAGCCGCCGCCAAGCTCTGCCTGATAGCTGCCGCCGATCGCCAGGTTGAATTTCGGCGTACGCACGGGCTCCGCCAGACTGCCGTCCGGTGCGACGATACCCACACCGCAATTTGACGCCTCGGCAGCACCCCCGCCGGGCACCAGCCCGGCTGCGAGTTGCGCAAGACAACTTGCCTGCTGGCTCGCGACTGACGAGACACCGTAAGCATCGAGCAACGGCGCATCGGCATCAATCTTGTATTTGTCGTCCTGATAGCCAAATGACGCGAACAGATTCAGGCCTTCGACCGGCACCGCGTTGAGTTCCAGTTCGATGCCCTTGTTTTCATAATCGGCAAAATTTCGGGTGATGAAAGCGATTGACCCGTTGTTTCTGGTAAAGGCGGCTGGCGTTTGCAGATTGCCAACGTCCAGATAATAAGCCGTCAGATTCACCCGCAGGCGGTTATCAAACAATTCCGTCTTGAAGCCCGCTTCGTAATTCCAGGCGGTTTCCGGTCCAAAGGGCAGCAGCTCACTCGGCGCGGTGCCGCGTGCGTTCCAGCCACCTGATTTGAACCCGCGAGTAGCCGAGATGAAGAGCAGCAGATCATCGTTCGGCTGAAAATTGGCAGCGAATCGCGGAGTCCAGATCTTTGTCGTCTGACTTTGCGGAATCGCCACCCCGTTGGCCGCGACCAGGTTCAGATCGTCGATACAGGTCGCTTCGAGTGTGCCGTCGTTGCAGCTTGCCCGATTGTCGCTGATGCTGAACTTCTTGGTTTCATCGGTATAGCGGATACCGGCGGTCAGCTTGATCTGGTCGGTAACATTGAGATCGCCCTGCAAATATCCGGCATAGGCTTTGGTCGAATTGCGCAGCGTGCGGTCCGCCAGGATCAGGGGGAAACCGTCTGGTGGCGGAGCAAATGGCAAGCTGATCGAAAAGAGATCGCCAAAATCGCTGTAATTATCCTCCTCGAAATAATAGAGACCACCGACCAGATCGAGCAGCCCGTCGCCGAGCGAGGCGTTCAGCTTGATTTCCTGCGTGAACTGCGAGAATTCGCCTTCATTGGCAATGGTGAAACCACCCAGCGTATAGCCGAGCACGCCCGGAACCGGATTGGTCAGGCTCGGCAGCCCCCGGCCATCAGCAAAATCGAGCGCATAATCCTGCGCCGTATAGACATAGCCGGTGATGATATTGACTGTAAGATCCTCGCCGCTGCCGATTTCCAGATTGGACGAAATGAAATCCATGTCGGTCTTGTTGCCGAGGCCGAAATCATTTTTCTTGCCGGTAAAAAGGCCGCCAAAATTGCCGTCCTCGGTATAACCGGTGGTGACGAAGCGCCCGTCACAATTGGACGGATCGGCCGGGTCGCAATCGAAGTTCAGGATGTTCGCACCCTCGGTATTGATGTGCATATAGGAACCGGTCCAGCGCGCGGTGTCGGACAGCTCGCCGCGAAAGCCGAGACGGACGCCCCAACCGTCACTTTCATTCACCCGTTCACCGGTTGTCGTATTCTGCGCATAGCCCTCGTCCTGCTGGTAATATCCGGAGACCTTGACTGCAAAGCTGTCCGCCAGCGGAATATCGAGCGAGGCCCTCGCCATATATTTTTCGTAGCTGCCATAGCCCGCCTCGACGAAACCGGCGAATTCATTGCCGGGTTCCTTGAGAAAGACATTGACCGCACCGCCGGTGGTGTTGCGGCCAAACAGCGTGCCCTGCGGACCGCGCAAAACTTCCAGACGCTGGACGTCGAACAGCGACAGGTTATTGGCATTCTGGCGGCTGATGTAGATATCGTCGACATAGGTGCCGATCGGCGGATCAAAGGTCGGAATCGTTTCGCTATTGCCGACCCCCCGGAGATAGTAGGAATTTGCCGAACCCAGACCGGTGTTGTTCAACCCGACCAGATTGGGAACAAATTGTGCCATTTCCAGCGCATTGGACACCCCTCGGCGGAGCAATTCTTCCTCGTCGAAAGCACTGACCGAAATCGGAATGTTCTGCACACTTTCCTCACGGCGCTGCGCGGTTACCACGATGATACCGAGCCCGCCCTGGTCAGCGGCTTCCTCTTCATTGGCAGATTGCGCATGCGCGGGAACAGCCGTTCCCAAAGTTGCCAGCGCGACTGAGGCAAGCAGTAAATTTTTCATAATGTCATTCTCCCGGAGCGTTCCCATTTGTCCGGACAAATCTACATAGTGTATACAGTTTGGCAAGAAATTGATTCGTTCAGCTTTCATTTACGCCATGATCTGTGGCAAAAAGAGCGCATAGGGGAATAATATTATGGATTTCATGGCCGTGAGTTTTTACCAACTGCTTGTTTTTGTGCACATTATCTTGTTTGTGCTGTGGTTGGGTGCGGATGTTGGCGTATTCATGCTCGGCCAGCATTTTCGTAAGCGTCACAAATATGACCTGCCGCAACGGCTGATATTGCTGCAGCTGCTCGTCAATCTCGACATGGTGCCGCGCACCGCCTGGGCGCTGATGGTGCCGTTGACATTGACCATGGTCGATGCCGGTGGCTGGTGGGACCTGCCGGTCTGGGCGCTGGTCGCGGCTTGGGCAGTGGGCGGCTTCTGGCTCTGGCTGGTATGGGACGCACACCGACACGACCAGACCGAACGCGCCGCCCGCGATCGCAAAATCGAGAAGCCGCTGACCATTGGCCTGACCGCTTTCTATATCGGACTCGGGCTGCTTTCCCTGATCCAGGGCGCCCCGCTTGCGCCGGTCTGGCTGGCGACCAAGGCGCTGATGTTCGGCCTGATCTTTGCCGCGGCAATCATGATCGACGTGGCCTTCAAACCAGTCGGCCCGCAGCTGGCTAAATTGATCGCTGAAGGGTCATCCGACGAAACCGAAATCCCGTTGCTCCACACGATGGACCGTACCCGGATATGGGTGTGGATCGTGTATCTGCTACTGGTAGCGACGGCCTTTCTTGGCAACATCAAGCCATTTTGACCCCAGCAGAAAACGCCCCGAACAAAAGAGAAAGGCCGGTTTCCCAACCGGCCTTTCAGAGGATGATATTTATTCAAGGCCTACTCGTCGCCGGCCTTTGCAGCCCGTTCCGCGTCGATCATCTTCTTGAACACGGTCCAGGTCGTTTCGTTCGGCCGCGGGTCATCGCCGGGAGGGGGCGCTGTATATTCAGGATGATTCAAGGCGATCTCGTCCTTGATCACCTTCGGCAAATCATCGTAGCTTTTGAGCTTTGCCCCCATTGCGTTGAACACCATCTGGCCCTGTCGTCCACGCATTTTCATCCACGGCATCCAGTCGGAAATACGCACCCAGCTGATCGTCGGATAAGCGGTCGGATTTTTGGTGTCGAGCATTTCGTCGGCCAGCATGGCAAAGTCGAAAATTTCCATCGCATGATATTTGTTGCCTACATAATCCTGATAATCGCCCGCCAGCACATTATGATAGAAGAGCGGAACCTCCATCGGCAGGAACAGCCATTTGCCCTGCCGCTGCATGGTCGGCAGAGTAAAAGGCTTGCCATCGGCGGAATAAGGATAGCTGGGGCGGCCGTTTACGGGGTCATTGGCGATCTGCATGACATTGACCGTTTCACCACTCCACGGATTTTCCCAGGTGCGGAGGACCTCGTTGGTTTCCGGATCGAGGTAGAACATCACCTCGCGACTGACCTGGCGATAACCGACACCGCGCTTCGGATCTTCGACGCGGACGCATTGGCGTATATTCATGCCTTCGCCATTGAACAGATGACGATCCGGTTCGCCGGCAACCCGGGAATAGACCTTGCCCGACCAATGGTAGACCGCTGGCACCCCATCGGCTTCGCCGCACTGTGTACGCTTCATGATTTCAAGCGCATCTTCTGGTGTATCTGGATCCAAAGTGCGCGAAAAAGCAGGGGTTACAGAAGCAGTGGCGGCAGCAACCGCCAAGGCCGTAGCGAGTTTAAAAACAGAATTCATGAATAGCTCTCCCGAAGTGAAAAGGGTGAAATAATTTCACTTTCCGGTTGACTTTATATTTGTCCGGACAAATTGGGAAGGGACAATATCGTATTTTTGAGCATTGGATGACATGACCACCTTCACCAACTTTCTCTTTGTCCCGGCAAACCGGCCCGAACGTTATGCCAAAGCAGCAGCCAGCGGAGCCGATCTGATTTGCATCGATCTGGAAGATTCGGTCCCTGCGGACGAAAAAGACACCGCGCGCCAATCCGTGCTGACCGCCCTGGCCACTCTCGAGCGCGAAAAAACCGCTGTCCGGATTAACGGATTGAACACCGCCGATGGCCTGGCGGATCTTCTAGCGTTGCGGAATGCAGATCATAGCCCCTCGCTGGTTTTCGTTCCGATGGTAGAGAGCGCAGGCGAAATAGAAATTGCCCACAGCATAGTCGGCGACAAGGTCGACGGCCTGATTCCCCTGATCGAGACGGTCAAGGGCCTGCGCGCCGGCGACGCCATCGCCGCCAGCAAGGGTGTGACGGCGATGATGTTCGGAGGCGGCGATTTTTCTGCCGAACTGGGAACCCGGCTCGAATGGGAACCGCTGCTTGCCGCGCGGGGCGCGTTTATCATGTGCTGCGCGTCAGCACAGATTGCGGCGATCGATGTGCCCTATATCGACATGTCGAACGAAGATGGCCTAGCCGAGGAATGCGCGCGGGCAAAAGCCATGGGATTCCACGCGAAAGCCGCCATACATCCCAAACAGCTCGCGGCAATCCAGACCGCCATGCGACCCAGCGATGCAGAGATCGCCGAGGCCTCGGAAGCTCTTGCCGCCTACGAAAAGGCCGGCGGCAAGGCAATCAGCCACAACGGCCGGATGCTGGAAGCACCGGTCATGCAACGATATCGGCGAATCGTTGAATCCGCCTAATTCAATTCAGAAGCAGACGAAGGAATATAGATATGCGTGATGGAGTTATTGAAGTCAGTCCCGGCCGTTTCCGGGAGACATTTGGTCGTTATTTCGAGGATTTTGAAGTCGGTCATATTTATGAACATCGCCCCGGCCGGACGATTACCGACACCGACAATGTGCATTTCACCTTGCTGACAATGAACACGCATCCGGCCCATTTCGATTACGAATTCGCCAAGAATACCGAGTTCAAGAAGCCACTGGTCTGCTCGCCGCTGACCGTTGCACTCATGGTCGGCATGAGCGTCTCGGACACCAGCCAGAAAGCGGTTGCCAATCTCGGCTGGGACAAGATCCGGCTCAGCCATCCGCTGTTTCCGGGCGATACGCTCTACGCAGAAAGCGAAGTTCTCGACAAGCGCGAGTCCTCCTCACGGCCTGAGCAGGGAATTGTGACGGTCAAGACGATCGGCAAGAATCAGGACGGCAAGATCGTGTGCACATTCGAACGTACCATGCTGATCTGGAAACGCGGCTTTGGCGGCGCGGACGACTAGAGAACGCAAGAAGGAAAGACGATTATGGCAGATGTCGCAAACATGAATCAGATCAGAACGATAGACCCCGATGACGAACGCGCCTTCATGGACGCGATCGAAAAATGGGTCGAGGGTGAAGTCAAGCCAGTGGTGATGGAACATGACCATGGCGATATCTGGCCCGAGAAACTGGTGGCGCAAATGGCCGAAATGGGCCTTTTCGGCGCCACTATCGGCGAGGAATATGGCGGACTCGGCCTGCCGGCCACCACCTATGCGAAGATCATCGCCTATGTCTCATCCTACTGGATGGCAATCACCGGCATCGTGAACTCTCATCTGATCATGTCTGCGGCCGTCGAACGCTTCGGCACCGAAGAGCAGAAGACGAAATGGCTGCCGAAATTTGCCAGCGGAGAGATTCGCGGCGGCCTGGCCTTGACCGAGCCCAATGCCGGGACTGACTTGCAGGCGATCCGGACGGTCGCGACTCGCGATGGCGACGATTATGTGATCAACGGCACCAAGACCTGGATATCCAACGGCATCAACGGCGAATGCTTTGCCTTGCTCGTCAAAACCGATCCCAAGGCCGATCCGCGCTACAAGGGCATGAGCCTTATGATCGCGCCGAAGGGCGAAGGTTTCACCGTCGGCAAAAAATTCGACAAGCTGGGTTATAAAGCCATCGACAGTGCCGAATTGATGTTCGACAATTACCGCATCCCTGCGGAGAACCTGATTGGTGGTGTGGAAGGCCAGGGTTTTTTCCAGGCCACTGGCGGTCTCGAACTCGGTCGGATCAACGTGGCGGCACGCGGCGTCGGACTGGCAGAGGGGGCACTACGGCTGGCCACCGAATATGCCCAGCTGCGCGAAACCATGGGCAAGCCGATTTGCGAACACCAGGCGATCCAGTTGAAACTCGGAGAGATGGTTACCCGGGCCCGCGCCGCACGGCTGCTGACGCTGGATGCTGCGAAAACCTATGATCGTGGTGAACGGTGCGACATGGAAGCTGGCATGGCGAAATATTTCGCCTCCGAAGCCGCCGTTCGAAATTCCGAAGAGGGCCTTCGCATCCATGGCGGCTATGGCTATTCGAAAGAATATGACATTGAACGCTATTATCGCGATTCTATCCTGATGTGTATCGGCGAGGGAACCAACGAAATGCAGCGGATGATTATCTCGAAACAATGGGTAGCAAGGAATCCGGCTTGATGGGATCACACCGCCGGAGACATTCTCGCTTGTATCAGCAATCTTCAGGAGCGTCCGGCGGATGCCGGAATGAAATTCAATCATGAGCGCAAAACAACCTCTCAAGGGATTTCGTGTCCTCTCGGCCGAACAATATGGCGCCGGTCCCTATGGCACGATGTTTCTCGCCCAGCTCGGAGCCGACGTCATCAAGATCGAACCGCCCAAGGGCGGCGACACGGCGCGGCACGTCGGACCGCATTGGTTGCGCGAGCAGGAAAGTCTCTATTTCCAGAGTTTCAATCTCAACAAACGTTCCTTGACCCTGGATCTCCGTAGCGACGAAGGCATAGCGATCCTGCACAAGCTGGTTCGGAATTCGCATGTCATGGCCAATAATTTGCGCGGCGATGTACCGGCGAAAATCGGTCTCGACTATGAATCGCTAAAAACGGTCAATCCGGCCATCGTATGCGCCCATGTTTCGGCTTATGGCCGTGATAACGAGCGGGCAAAATGGCCGGGCTATGATTATCTGATGCAGGCAGAGGCCGGATTCTGTGCGCTGACCGGAGAACCCGACGGCCCGCCGGTCCGCTTTGGCCTGTCGATGGTCGATTTCATGTCCGGCACGCAAATGGCGGTCGGCCTGCTCGCCGCCCTGCTCGATGCCCAGCGGTCGGGCGAAGGCTGCGATGTCGATGTCGACCTGCTTTCCGCCGCGGTCCACCAGACCAGCTATCCGGCGCTCTGGTATATGAACGAAGGTGATGTCACCAGCCGCGTGCCCCGCGGGGCCCACCCCTCGGCGACACCGAGCCAGATGTTCAAGGCCGCCGACGGCTGGATGTTCATAATGGCACAATTGCCAAAATTCTGGACGATATTGTGTGAACGTATCGGCCAGCAGGCCCTGATCACCGACCCGCGTTTTGATACGCCGGCCAATCGCCTGACCAACCGGACCGAGCTTTCGGCGTTGCTGGACGGGATTTTCTCGACCCGGCCGATCGCGCACTGGATGGAACTGCTGCAAGGAGAGATGCCGGTCTCGCCGGTGTATGAACTCGATCAGGCTCTGGACAATCCCTGGCTTGAAACGATCGGCATGCGGGACACGGTCAGCCATCCGGACAGACCGGAGATGGATGTTCTGTCCAGTCCGATCAAGCTGAACGGCGAGCGGCTGCCCAACAGGGCGGGGCCTCTTCTGGGAGCTGACAATGACAGCATATTGGGCGAGATCGGATATGATGCGGACGCCATTGCAGAGCTTCGCGCCGGCGGGGTGATCTGATCCGATGGGGAAATTATCCGGCATAAAAGTTGTTGATCTCTCGCTGTTCCTGCCGGGACCGATGCTGTCGATGATGATGGCAGATCACGGCGCGCAAGTGATCAAGGTCGAGCCACCGACCGGCGACCCGGCAAGAGAGATGGAACCGGTCGAGGCCGGCCAATCGGTCTGGTTCCGCAATCTCAATCGCGGCAAGCAGGCGCTGGCACTGGATCTCAAGTCGGAGGAAGGCCGCGAGCGACTATGGGCCTTGCTGGCCGAGGCCGATGTGATGATCGAGGGCTTTCGGCCCGGCGTGATGAAGCGGCTGGGTTTCGATTATGATGCGGTTGCCGCAAAAAATCCCCGAATCGTCTATTGCTCGATTTCCGCCTTTGGTCAGGAAGGCGAGATGGCGCATCATCCGGCCCATGATCTGGCGGTGCAGGCATTGTCGGGTTTCCTTTCGGTCAATGACGGACCAGACGGCATGCCGGTCGTACCGGGCGTGCCGTCGGCAGATATGGCAGCGGGTCTGAACGGATTGTCCGCAGTGCTGATGGCCTTGATCGGCCGGGAGCAAAGCGGCCGCGGCGATTATGTCGATATTGCCATGTATGATTCGATGTTGCCATGGTGCGCCCATATTGCGGGCAGCGCGATACAGGGCGGAAACGCACCAAGGTCACAGACGCAACGCTCTCTCGGCGGGGCTGCTTTCTACAATGTCTACAAGACGATCGATGACAAGCATGTCGTGCTCGGCGCCCGTGAAATCAAATTTGCGAAAGTGCTGCTCACCGCCCTCGACCGGCCTGATCTGCTGCCGCTCGCGGAAATGGAGGCCGGCGAGGCGCAAAGACCGCTGACCGACTTCCTCCGGGAGACATTCGCGACCAGAAGCCGCGATCAGTGGGTGGAGTGGTTTGCCGACAAGGACGTCGCATTCTCACCCGTGCTCGATTTCCGCGAAGCGCTGGATCAGGATTTCGTAAAGGACAAGGGGCTGCTGGTCGAAGCCGACGGCTGGCACCAGATCGGCCCGTCCTTCCGCTTCAAATCGGAAGAGCCATGGCAGGCTTCCGACGCACCGGAATTGCGCAAATGAAGGCTTCAGTCCACCTCGATATGCATGGCATAGGCAAAGCGTTCGCCGGGGTGGTAACTGGCCGAGATTTCAAACAGCCGGCCGTTCTCGTCAAAAAAGCAGCGCAGGATGCGCAGGATCGGATCACCTTCTTCAATCCCCAGATCGGCGGCAAATTTTTTCGTCGCCGCAATCGCCTGAATATCCTGGGTCACTCGGTTAACCGTGATCTGGGCATATTCTTCGATCTGGCCAAAGAGCGTGGCGCCATCGGGGTCAATCCGATCAACCGCATCGGCCAGATCAGGATTGATCCACGCAACGGTTACTGCAATCGGGCGCTTTCGTCCGGGCTTGAGCCTGTTGCCGTGATAGACAAACCATTTGCGTTTCGGGGCAATCCCGATCTGCTCGGCGATCTTGACCGGAATTTCCTGCGCCGGCAGACGTTCAAAACTGATGGTCGTATCGCGCGCATATTGCATGATCTCGCCGACATTGCTGAGCGGCTGATGCAGCGCACCCGCCCGTGCAGTCGCGGGCTGGACAATGGTACCCGATCCCCGCTTGCGGGAAATCAGGCCTTCGGACATGAGCTTGCGCAAAGCTTCGCGGACGGTGAACCTGCTGACGTCAAATTTCTTGCACAGCACCGATTCCGTGGGGAAGTCGCCCGGATCGGGATAATCGCCGCGCAGGACTTCTTCGCGCAGCTGGTCAGCCAGTTCCAGATAGCGCGGTTTCTTTTTCGCTGGAATTTCAGGTTTTTGTCCGGACATGAACTTATCTTAAGACGGGTCGCGAGATGACGCAAGAGAGCCTGACCGAGAAACTCGCAACCCATTTGATGCGGCCGGTGGATGAAGCCACAAGAAAACGGGCGCGACTGCATTTGCTTGACTGGCTGGGCTGCGTTGCAGGTGCGCGGCGGAGTGAGGTTGCCGAGTGTGTCATCTCGCAAGGGATAGAAACATATGCTCTCGCCACCGCGTCTTGGCTCGGGAATGTCATGGAGATGGATGACGTCCATCGTGCATCCATCTTGCACCCTGGACCAGTGATCTGGCCATGCATTCTGCACGATGACGCAGATGATTTCGACCATATGCTCGACGCCGCGATAATCGGATACGAAGCTGTTATTACGGTTGGGGAAACTTTCGACGACGCACATTACGGTTTTTACCACAACACCGCGACGGCTGGCGTTTTCGGGGCAACGGCAGCCTTTTGGCCATTCCCGGACGATGACCATGATCAGAAGCAGGCCGAAGACAATTTGCAAAAGCTCGTCTCCGCGTTCGGTCTGGCGGGAACCTCGAGTTCCGGACTTTGGCAAATGCGACACGAAGATAGCGACGCGAAACAGTGGCATATCGCCCGGGCCATCAAGACGGGTCTGGATGCTTCTGTTTTCGCGTTCAAGGGCATAAAGGGGCCGCGCTTCATATTGGAAGGACCACAAGGTCTCTACGCCGCCACCTGCAAAAATCCCAAGCCGATGACCTTCCCGGACCAGTGGCGAATTCACGAGGTCAGCTTCAAGCCCTGGGGTGCCTGTCGCCATGTCCATCCGGCAATTGATGCGGCGCTGGCGCTCAAGACGAAACTCGGTGCACTGGAGGGAGATATTCTGGTCGAGACCTATGCCGATGCAGTCGCCTTTTGCGATCGGCCGGATCCGCAGACGGTCCATGACGCCAAATTCTCGATCCAGCATGCGGTGGCCATCGTCGCCACAAGAGATGTGCCGCAGCTCGCCGATTTCGAACCGGAAGCCATAGCCGCGCTGGCCGATGCCCGGGGCCGGGTCACCGTGTCCGAAGCATCGGTTATCACCAGCCGCTATCCCGAACATTATGGCGCGCGGATTCATTGCGCCGGCGAGACGGTCGAGCTGGTCGATACGCGGGGCGATCCGGAACGGCCGCTGTCAAAAGACGGCATAGTCGAAAAGGCGCGCGCGCTGATCGCCTGGGGAGGATTACCCGAAGCGGAAGCGGACCGCGCGGTTGATCTGGCGCTCAACGGTAAGGACGCAGGAGCAATAAACCAGATGCTGACGGACTGGCTGTCATGAGCGCGACCGGGAAAATCATCGCCTTTGCGGCAGCCGACCATGGCTTGCCGGACTCCGCGAGAGCAGCAGCGCTCCATTTTCTGAGCGATACATTGGCCGGCGGCGCGGCCGGTGCTGCTTCCGATGAAGCACGCGCCATGCTCGGCGCCGTCATCGGTTGGGGGTCCGTCGGGGAATCGCGGCTGCTGGGATCAAGCGACCGTCTGCCCGCGCCTTCCGCCGCCTGGTTCAACGGCTTTGCCATCCACTGCCTCGAATGGGACGCGGTGCATGAACCTGCGGTGGTCCATGCTCTGTCGGTGGTGACCGCCGCCTTGATCGCATCGGCGGACCGACTGGACGGCTGTGACCGGGGTGATTTTCTGACCGCCCTTGCAGTAGGTGTCGACATTGCCAGCGGCCTCGGCATTGCCGCTACCGGAGCGATGCAATTCTTCCGGCCTGCTACCGCCGGAGTGATCGGCGCGGCGCTGGCCGTCGCGCGGCTGGAAAAGGTGGCAGCCGAACGGTTGCCGGACATTCTCGGACTCGCATATTCTCAGGCGGCCGGAACGATGCAGGCCCATGTCGAGGCTTCGGTCGCCTTGCCTTTGCAGATTGCCAACGCTTCGCGGGCGGCGATCACGGCAGTCGATCTGGCGCAGGCCGGAATGGACGGACCGCATGATGCACTGGAAGGCCCGTTCGGTTATTTCGCACTGTTCGAGCCCGGTGATCTGGCGCGCTATACCGACACTATCGGCAAAAGCTGGCTGATCGAAAATGTCAGCGTAAAGCCCTTTCCTTCCGGTCGGGCCAGCCATGGCATATTGGGAGCGCTGGATGCGTTGCTGCGCGATGGCGCGTTGGATGCATCCCGGGTTCGGGCCGTCGACGTCGCGGCACCACCGTTGATCCATCGCCTGGTCGGGCGCCCCTATAAGAGCGATATGACCCCCAGCTATGCGCGGCTCTGCCTGCCATTTCTGGTACCGCTGATGCTGCGCGACCGGATCATCGATCCCGGCTGCTTCACACCGGCAGAATTTGCCAACCCGGATCTGGTGAAGCTGGGTGAAAAAGTGATCGTGCGGATTGATGACAATCCCGATCACAACGCACTGGCACCGCAAAGCCTGACCATCCGACTGAACGATGGCAGCGAGATCGTGCGCACGATTACCGACAATCTGGGCAGCCCCGCATCACCCATGTCCGAAGCGCAAACCCGAACCAAGCGCGAACTGGCCCAACGCCTGGCCAGCGCCGGCTGCGACCCCCGAATCTTTGACGATCCTCTAGCCTATGTGACGGAGCCCCGATGACCTTTCCGACCTATTTTGAAGCTTTCGACGCCAAGCAGATGCTCGACCAATATCCGGTCGGCGATGATTTTGTCAGCCGCTACACAAGCATGTCCCGCGACGAACTGTATGCGATCCAGGACAGGCAATTCCGGAAACTGATGCGTCGCGGTTGGGAAATTCCCTTTTACCAGCGCCTGTGGGGCGCGCAGGGCATCGAGCCGGGCGATATTCAGGGCCTGGCCGACATCACGAAGCTGCCCGTCTATGACAAGTCCGACCTGATGGCCTCGGTCAACGACCATCCGCCCTATGGCGACTTTGACGGGCGCGGTGACGATCCCGTTATATTCCATACAACCAGCGGAACGACCGGACGCCCGCAGCCGCTGATGTTCGGCCCCAAGGGTCGGGAGGTGACCAATCTTCTGGTCGGGCGCATGTATCGCTGGATGGGGCTGGGTCGGGATGATGTGGTCCAGTCGGTCTACGGCCACGGCATGATCAACGGCGGCCATTATATCCGCGAAGCGGTGACCCATTTCACCAATTCCCTGTTCCTGAGCGCCGGAACCGGCATCGAGACGCGGTCGATCAACCAGGTCAATCTGATGGCGGATTTCGGCGTCACCTGCATGGTCGGCTTTGTCGATTATGTGCGCAAACTGGCAGATGTGGCAGAAGCGGAAAAGCTGTTCGACCGGATCAATCTGAAAATGATCATCGGCCATCTCGGCACCGAGGACCGGGCCTCGACCGAAGCCGCCTGGCATGGAGCAAAGGCCTATGACTGGTATGGTGTCGGCGACACCGGCAGCATCGCCGGCGAAGGTCCGGACCGCGACGGTCTTTATGTCTGGGAGGACGCCCAATATCTGGAACTGCTCGACATTGACGACGGCACGCCGGTCACACCGGGCGAGACCGGCGACATGGTCGTCACCTGCCTGTTCAAGGACGACATTGCGCCCTGCATCCGTTTCAACACGCATGATGTTACCGAGGAACGCACCGACACAAATTCGACCGGCATGGTGTTCAAGCGGATATCCGGGTTCAAGGGGCGCAGCGACAATATGGTGAAGCTGCGCGGGATCAACATTTTCCCCCATGCGGTCGGTTCGATCATCGAGAATCGCGACGATCTCACCGGCGAATATGTCTGCTATGTGACCCGCGATGAAAAGGGCCGGGACGAGATGAAAGTGGTGCTCGAAAGCCGCGGCGGGTCCGACCCGTCGCAGCTTTCCGAACTTCTGCGCAAGGGTATCGGCATCGATGTGGCCATCGAGCTCGTCGGCGTCGGCGGAACCGCGGCGGCGAGCCAGATCGACGTGCGGCAAAAGCCGATCCGGCTGATCGACGAGCGGGGGCTGTGAACTGACTGATGATCCGGTGGAATGATCTTGAGGCAGCCAATGCGAGATTGAACGCATTTGTCGATTTCGACGAAAGCGCGATATTCGGGTCCGGGCCGCTGGATGGCATGACCATCGGGATCAAGGCCAATATCGCGGTCAAGGGTCTGCCATGGACCGGCGGCATCGGCGGCTATCGGGACCGCATCGCGGCCAACGATGCCGATGCGGTGGCCAGGCTGCGAGCGGCAGGCGCAGCGATCATCGGCACGCTGAACATGGAAGAGGCTGCGCTGGGCGCAAAGACCGACAATCCTTTTTTCGGCGCGACGCAAAATCCGCACCGGATCGGCTTTTCGCCCGGCGGCTCGTCGGGCGGCAGCGCGGCGGCGGTTGCAGCCGGGCTGTGCGATCTGGCGCTGGGTACCGACACGATGGGATCCGTCCGAATTCCGGCGGCCTATTGCGGCATTTACGGTCTCAAGCCGACCCGCGGCGCGATCAGCCAGCAGGGACTGGAGATTGCCGAAGCGACACTTGACTGCATCGGTCCAATGGCGCGGTCATTGGAAGATTTGGAAGCATGTTCACGGATTCTGCTGGACATTCAAGTCCCGCAAGCCATTGATAATATTGTATTGTTGGAAAATCTTGGCGGTGTCGACTGTGAACCGGCCGTGTTGGAAAATCTGGCAAGGGCGAGCAGTTTTCTGGGCGCGACAGACGAATTTGCATTGCCTTATCCGCTCACCCGCGTCCGCTATGCCGGGTTCATATTGACCTCGCTCGCCTTGTCCGAAGCGCTCGGCGGATTGATCGAGACCAATCCGGATGGTGTTTCCGACAATCTCAAATTTCTTCTGACTTTCGGTCCGAAGCGCAGCGCATCCGACCTGGCCGAAGACCGCAAAATCCTGGCCGAGGTGAGCGAGGCGTTGCATGAAATCGTCGGGCAATATGGCGCAATCCTTTTGCCCACCGCGCCGCAGGCGGCATTCAGCCATGGCGACCAGGCCCCCGCCAATCAGGCGGATTTCACCTGTCTGGCCAATATAGCCGGTCTGCCGGCAATCACTATTCCGGCCGGCTGGAATAGCGACGGGCTGCCGGTAGCGGTGCAACTGGTCGGCGCGGCGGGCAATGAAGCGGGCCTGCTGCAGCTTGCTGCAAAATTGGACAAGAGCTTGTCCGCTTATCGTCAACCCTCCCCATTTTATCGACAATGAAGGAAAGAAACATGCGAATCGTGGTCATTTTCAACCTGAAGCCGGGCGTCAGTGCAGCCGACTATGAAAACTGGGCAAAGACCGCCGATATTCCGGGCGTGAACAAGCTCGGTTCGGTCGAGGGTTTCACGGTTCACAAGGCCACCGGCCTGTTCGGCTCGGACGAGGCTTCACCCTATCAATATATCGAAATACTCGACATCAAGGAGATGGACGGTTTCGTCGCCGATATCTCGACCGAGGAATTCCAGGCGATGGCCGCGCCGTTCCAGGAATTTGCCGACAATCCGCAATTCATTCTGACCGAGGATCTCTGATGTCCGGCCGCTATGCAGGAAAAACCGTTGTCGTTACCGGCTCCGGCAAACAGAAAGGGCTCGGGCAGGGCATATTGCAGCGTTTTGCCGATGAGGGCGCCCATTGCGTCGTGTCCGATCTGGCCATCGGCGAGGAGGAAGAGGCCGTC